>NZ_SOPW01000009.1 GCF_004402015.1 Filobacillus milosensis | reverse complement strand
GTTTTGTGATTGTAGTTCTTTAAATGTTAAAGTATCTCCCAAGATTATTCCCCTTTTCAATTATAGCTAAGTACATAACTTCTTCTGGCAAAACTCTTCAAGAAAGCGACAGCCTTCTTCAACTATTGCCCCCGTTAATTGAATAATAATTTATCCAAATTCTCTAATAGTCCCATAGCCATTAATAGCATTAAACTGACCAATTTTATAGCCGCGATCTAAGAGTTCACGCATAAACTCTGCCGGTGAATAAATAACTTTATGATCTTCGTTAAATGGAATACCAATATCTCTAATAAGTAATAATTTTTCAATTAAATTTATATCACTAAATGCATCACTTGTTGAACTTATATATGTAATCACTAATTCGTTGGTAGTGATGTCTTTAATATCACATTCTTTAAATATTCGTCTTTTTGATTCGTTGTCTAAATAACCTCTAATTTTAATGTAGTTATTTTCAATAGAAATAACTCTGGCAGGATAATAATTCATAATATCACTCCAGCATATATAAATTTTTAGTTTATCTTACTCCTTCTTCTTAAAGTAAAGCCCCAAGTTACTTTAAGTACATCTCTTCACAAATTTTCTCCTATATTATTTTGCAATTTCGCTTCTAATGCTTGGAGGTTGAGCCTGCCTTCCATATTGTTAATGCGATTGCAATAGTTGACAAGCTCCACAAGAAGATATCCCATATTCCAGTAATAATAGAAATAATCAAGAACAGCAATGGGCTACCTATTAAAATAATTAGTGAAATTTTTTGATAACGATTCATATAACCCCCCCAGAAACAAAATTATCAATTATAAAGATGATTGTTAAATAATCAATTCAGATTTTCTTTTGTGACTATTGATAAATCATTATATAGGCTAATCCAATGCCCTTCACTCAGTTTATATAGCTCGGTTTCTGGTACCTCTTTATAATCATTGCTTACGTTTTCCCATTCTGAAGTCATACTTTTCATTTGTTCAAAGAACTTTAATTCGGATGAATTTAATTCAAGTTTAGTATTCTCACTTTTTTCTAACTGCCTTTCATATTGAATTAACTTATCATGGCAAGACGATATATATATGCTTAAATCATGATTAGATTTCATCTCCAAGTGATTAGTAACATCTCCCGTAGCTTGTAATTTTTGAAAATAAAAGCTAAGAACCGAACCTATATGGTTTACCTCTTCCATTGATATAGACTTATTTTCAAGTATAGTAGCTAAAGCTTGGTCACTTGTCTTATTTCTGTGGCTCATCGTATCAACTACACTTCCTAAAGACTGCCTAATCTGATTTGATATGTACGATTCGTATCGCTGATGTTTTTTGTAATCTGAGTAAACAAAGTACATGCAGGTAACTATTAAGGTAACTATTATTATCCAAATTATATTTTTCTTCAAAGAACCCCTCCTTCTTAGATTTGAATCGTTATTCCACAGTCAATTTTGTACTTACTTCATACAGTTTATCTGATTCCCAATATCGTCCCACTGCACCATTTCCAAAGTTCTGTTCATCTTTACAATAACCAATCTCATACAAAACTTCACTATTATGTTTGAAAAGTAATTTATAATCTGGCATTGCCCAATCAACATTTGCGGTTGAATGTGTTCTTGCATTGTCTAAATCTTTTACAAGTTCTTCTATAAACCCTTTATCATCGATAGTAGCGACCAGTTCTTCACTATCCCACTCATACACCTCGATACTCGTAACATCGTCACTTAGATTTAGGTTATTGTTTTGGCACCCAATTAAGACAAAAGAAAATAATAAGAGTATAAAAACCAATTTAGTTTTTCTCAATAATATATGCCTCCTTTGCTTAATTCGACGTTATGGATTCTTGTAAAGATTCAAATTCTTATTAAACTATCCTGCCCCGTTACTTTAAGTACAATATTTCACAAAGTCAACTATATTTTAACATAAATATCCATTTTTAAACTCATTAGGTTATTCCTAATCTTACTTATTTGTTGCGCAGTATTGGTCTACTGTGACATATTTAGAAAAAGTCAAAGTTAAGAAGTATCATGAGAAATAGAATAGCCTAAGACAAAAAGGGCACATAAAATTGTTGTAAACATTGTTCTATAAAATACTGAAAAAGATAACAAATAAAGCAGCTCTTTAGGAATAACAATAAGGCAACTCTTTAAAAATTACTTTAGTCTTTCTACCTTTATATTATCGTTACTACCTGTGCTATATTTCGAAGCCGCTTTTGCTAAATTTACAAACTCCTTTCTAAAGAAACTAACACTATTATAATACTTTACTTTCTCTCTAAATTGCTCTGCCATTTCAGGTGTTACATGTGGATCAAAAATAATCGAAAAATTACCTTTATTAGGTGTTTGAAATCTATTTTCTACAATCTCATTATCTCTAAATACAGTTTTACTAAGTGATGGAATACCGTCAATAAATCCACTCATTATCATACTGTATTGTGCTTCTTCTAATAATTGGCCTTTAGGGAATAAATTAATAATTTCTTTTACAACTTTATTATGTATAGCATGTAAGTTATCAGTGGGGTTAATAATATTGTTTAAATTGGAAATTAACTTGTGATGAATCCTACCTCTAAATTCCCCTTCAAACCCTATAATAAGGTTTTTATTAATTTTATGTAACTTCTGGACATCCTGCTTAAATGCTTGTCCAGCAAACTCGTAATCACCAAATTCTTTATTAGAATTATAATACACTTCTGTTCTCATAGAATCAGCAACCATTAAAGAATATGGTTTACCTTCACTTGGATACACTGACATTGCCATTAATATTGTCACGTTAATACCTCATAATCTCTATCTGCTAATTTGGACATATTTAATTAATTCCCCTATGTATTTTGTTAATTTTTTCATACAAAAAATACCTAAAATAATAAGATACTACCAGTAGTTTACTGGATTATTTAAAAAGCTCCCCAATCATTTAATAATTCTTCAAGTGATCTTACTGATTTAACTGCTTTATTTTTCAAATTATCAAAGTTTCTTAATTTCCCATGCATTATATCGTTTCTAGCGTCTAATATGTTATTTATTTTTCTATTTCTAGTCTTATAATTATAGTTAGTTTGGATAAATCCTTTATTGACTAATTTGCTTACCTTTGCATAAACCGTTAAAAAATTTCCTTCTGCATTTTTTTCATACTGACTTGGGTTTAAATCATTCGATAGAATAATATAATTTATATATGATTCCAAAGAAACAGAAGAATATATTATTGCCTTTTTAAAGTCATAAGTTTTACAGGAGTATTTACTTTCACTATAAAAAGCTTTCCAGACTTTTACTTCTTCTTTAATTGCATTAATAAATTCATCACTTTTTATTTGCCCCAAATTACTGGTGTTTGGAGTTAGCACAAAATTTTCAACCAATTGATTACTATATAAGAAACAGTACATAAGATGACTACAATCATAAACTGATGGACTTATTGCATGTTTACCATGTGTATATTCATTATATTTAAATAGTATGTACTCTAAACACGGTTGCATAATTTCATCTACTAGTGAATGTGGTTTATTTTCAAATAGATCTTTTATCATTTCTTTTTCGTCATTAAAAGTTTCCACTAAGATTGATATATATGTGTTTATTACTGTATAACGAAAACTATTATGGGATAGATCGTTAGGTGTGATAGAAAGCGTAGCCTCTCTTAGAGGCACTTCCTGATTATGATGTGCATAGCTTGATAGTTTAAATGTTACTCTCCTTTTTCTCTTTGTTGATGGTAATATGAAATCTTCAGATGTTAAAAATTCAAAAAAGCCGCTATTTATGATTAAGTAGTAAGGTAAAGAAAAATCCATATAAATGGCCATATCGATATCATTATTTTCTAGAAATAACCTAAAATTTTTATCCAGGTTAATACTAGTATGTCCCATACTTATGTCCTCCTTTTCTATTACTATATATATTGTATCTTATTTCCATATTTTAATAAAAGCGACCTTTTTAGAAACTACTTAATATAAATTTCAAGCCCTTTCAGCAGTTTATTTTTATTAGCCACTTGCAAAACACATTTTAAATAAATCCCCTAAAAACAAACCAATGTATTTTTCCCCTCCTTTAATACCAATACTGTATAAAAAGGTTAAAGGAGCTAATCAAATGTATGAAATAAAAAATGTTGCAATATATTGTCGCGTCAGTACAGAAGAGCAAGCAAGTGAAGGTTATAGTATTTCTGCACAGTTACACACATTACGTCAGTATGCATCTCTCTATGGTTGGCAAGTTGTAGAGGAATATGTTGATGAAGGTATAAGTGGTAAGGATATTAAAGGACGACCTGCAATGCAAAAACTCATTTCGGATATTGATAAGGGTAAGTTTCAAGCTGTACTTGTTTGGAAGATCTCACGTCTTTCACGTAACATGTTGGATACTCTGGTGCTTCTAGATAAATTTGAAAAGTATGACGTGAAGTTTATTTCCTACTCGGAGAACTTCGATACATCGAGTCCAATCGGCAAACTTGTCGTTCAACTTATGGCATCTATTGCAGAAATGGAGAGAAATACTCTTTCAGAAAACGTGAAGCTAGGAATGACTCAGAGAGCTAATGAAGGTAGATGGAATGGTGGTATTGTTTTCGGGTATGACTCAATAAAGAAAGAACTAGTTATTAATCACGAAGAAGCAGAGATTGTTCATCTTATCTATAATTTATATGCAAATGGTAAGGGTCTAAAAGCTATAGCTAACCATTTAAACAAATCTGGATATAGAACAAAGCGTAACAAACACTTTTCCATTAATGGGATAGCTACGATATTAGATAACCATGTATATATAGGGAAAATTCGATGGTTACAAGTCGAGAATTGGGATAAAAAAAGAAGACGTGGCAAAAATCCGAACCCTATTTTAGTCGATGGGGAACACGAAGCAATTATATCTGAGGAGCTTTGGAACATCGTTCAAGCCCGAAGACAAAGTAAGTCTTTTAAGCAGCGCCAATCACACGAGCCTTTCTTACTAAATAGTATCCTTCGGTGTCCTGATTGCGGTCAAGGTATGGTTCCGTCTATCACTACACATACACGAAAAGATGGAAGCAAACGAAAACATCGTTATTATGTATGTGGTGCATTCCATAACAAAGGATCAACTGCCTGTAAAGCTAATTCAATTAAAGCCTACGATGCTGAAGAGGCTGTCATAAACCGTATAAAAGAATTTTTAAATGACGCAGAGAACTTTAACAAAATCATTGAAGATATCAATAGAGACATTATTCATTCAAACTCAGGAATAAAAAAGCAATTAGAGATTATTGAAAATGAGCTTCTAGAAGTCAATGCTAGGCATGAAAAATATATGGAAGCATTTGAACAAAACCTCTTACCTGTTTCAGTAGTGCAAGAACGGTTACAAAAGTTAACTAAGTTAAAAAACGAATTAGAACAAAATAAAAATGAACTTAGCGTTCAACTAAGCTCATCAGACTCAAAAGTTATTCCTCCAGAAATTATCCGTGATTTATTAGAAAAGTACATTCAAATATTTCAACAGTCATCAAGAGACCAGAAAAAACAACTCTTTCAGCTTTTGCTAAATAACATATCACTTAAATTAGCTGATGGTCGTTCTCGAACAGTTGACAAAATTGAACTCGACTTTGATTTTTCAGAAGTCAATATATCTAAGACATTTACACTCATCCACTTGCTTTATCGGGGTTCAGAGGACATAGAGAAAAGTAATACCTCGATATATGATTCCGAAGGGAATTTACCACCTTACCTTCAAATTTTTTTGCCTCTATTTATGGTACGGTTCATTCCGATTAATCTTAAACCCTCTGTACACCTGCTCCAACAAAATCAGTCTCATCAGCTGGTGTGGATAAGTCATCTTACTAAATGAAATTGAGAAATCGCTCCGCTCCTTAACTTCATCACTTAGTCCTAAAGATCCACCAATAACAAAAGCCACCTTACTACGTCCATACGTTGCTAACTCGTCTAATTTTTTCGCAAATGCTTCAGAAGTTAACTGCTTCCCATCAATTTCTAGGGTTATTACATATGTATCTGTGGATAACTTTGTGAGTAACTTAACTCCTTCTTTGTTTTTAACCTCTTCTTTCTCCGCTTCACTTAAACTTTCCGGTGCATGTTCATCAGGAACTTCCTCTATTTTAACTTTTGCATAAGGACTTAATCGCTTTAAATACTCGTCAATTCCTTGCTTTAGGTACTTTTCTTTTAATTTACCAACTGAAATTATTTTGATATCCATTGTAACCTCCTATGTGTACTTCCGAACATTGAATTTGTCAAGATGTTTTGTTAATAACTTGTGCATAACTAGGATAACTCCTTAAAATTATAGCTTTTTACATGCTTAATCACAAGATGTCCACAATTGTTGTGTGTATGTTGTTAACACTTATGAATAACTCGCACTTTATCTACAAATAAGCTATTTATCCACAACTTTATCAACATATCAACATATGTTCGCCTCTTATTTAGTAAAAAAAATAATTATTGACACAATATATGCATTTACTTAAATTTTTACTCACAATTTGTGTATAAACATGTAGATAATGTGTATAACTGTTTTTCCGAACAATACTATATTATAGTAAAACTCCGCTCAATCCATGTTGAGCGGAGTTTTGTTTATGAGTCTTGTGCTGCTAATGTAATTGTAGTTTCTTGTAGTTCGCCGTCACGATAAAAGGAAATCTTAACCTCTTCGCCTGGACCTGTTTCATTAAACAAGTACTGTCTTAATTCCAGAACGTTCGTAATTTCTGTATCTCCCATTTTTACAATGACGTCATATTGTTGAAAACCTGCCTGATCGGCTGGTGACATTCGCTGGACACCATCAATGATGACGCCACCATTCACGTCGTCAGGAAGGTTTAATGTTTTTTGCCAGTGGTACTGTGGTACATCTGTAAGAGAAAAGATTTCTACTCCCATGTACGCTCTTGTCACTGTTCCGTCTTCTTCTAAATCCTCGATAAGAGGTTTTGCCAAATCAATAGGTATCGCAAAACCTAAACCTTCCAATTTTGCTGATGCATACTTCATGGAGTTAATACCAATCAGTTGGCCATCCATATTTACCAGTGCACCACCAGAGTTCCCTGGATTAATCGCTGCATCGGTCTGCATAACTTCTGCTTGCCAGTCCGCTTGACCATTCCCATCAAAGTCTTGTGGTATTAAACGATCTTTACCACTTATAATACCTTGTGTGACAGAGCCTGCGAATTGTAAGCCTAATGGGTTACCGATTGCTACAACCGGTTCACCTACTTTTAAATTGTCCGAACTACCAAGTTCAATGACTTGATCAACATATTTGGCTTCTACACGTAATACAGCTAAGTCAGTGTATAGATCGCCACCAATAAGTTCTGCTTCAACTTGTTCTTCATTTGCAAAGACTACCTCAACGGAGTCAGCACCTTGAATCACGTGATAGTTCGTCACTATATAAGCGTGTTCACCTGTCTTCTTATAAACGACACCTGAACCAACGCCGCCCTGTTGTTGGTTAGATCCTTGTTCGCCAAAAATACTCTGTTGTTTTATATTCACTACTCCAACTACAGTATCTGAAACATTATTGACTACATCAGTAATTTGAGAATTAATGTCTACTTTGACATTTTTAGAATTCCCTTCATCACTTTGCACTTGATCGAGTTGTACATTTTCATCTTCATTTTCTTCAACTGTTAAATCATACGGTAATAAATTGGCTTGAACTAAAGCAGGTAAAGCCAATAAGATTAATACAGCTCCTAGGAATAATCCTACTACTGTAGGTAATAACCAGCCACGTTCGTTTTTCTTTTTTGGGCCTAAATGATCATCGTAATAACCCATTATCTACACCTCACCACACCTTAATTTTATACATAGCATATAGAAGTTGGTTTTATTGGACTTGTATCTTCTAAGGTTAGCTGTTCACCGACTGCAATATCATGTTTTTTAAGTATTTGTTCAACACTCATGCGAGCTAGATCAACCATATTGTTATCTTGGCTTAAATGCCCTAAGTAGATATGTTTTGTTTGGTTACCAATACAGTCAAGCATTGCAATAGCAGCATCCTCATTTGAAACATGTCCTTTGTCACTCAATATTCTGCGCTTAATGTTCCAAGGATATGCTCCCATTTGTAACATACCCACATCATGATTGGATTCAAACAATACAGCATTAGAATTTTCGACTGTTTTTTTCATACGTTCAGATATATAACCAGTATCGGTTATCATAGATACCTTTTTACCTTGATGGTGGAACACATAGAACATTGGATCAGCAGCATCATGTGAAACACCAAAACTCTCAACATCTAAATCTTCAAATGTTTTTACTGTCTCCATATCAAAGTGAAACTTTTGTTCTGTCATAATCTTCCCTAGTTGAGGTTCCATGGCCTCCCAAGTCTTTTCATTAGCATAGACGGGCAAATTATATCGTCTGGCAACAATCCCTACCCCTTTAATATGGTCACTATGTTCATGAGTAACCAAAATTCCATCTAATTCATTAGGATTAATATTTACTTGTTGCATTAAACCTTCAAGCTTTTTTCCGCTTAAACCAGCGTCAACTAGTAATTTCACTTTGTCTGTACCTATGTAAAAGGCGTTCCCTGTACTCCCTGAAGCTAAGACACTAAAATGTAAGCTCATACTTATTCACTCCGATTTTTTAACTCCTCAATTTCTCTCTTTAAAAACTCTTTAAGCTTAATAACAAAATCTATTTCATTATTAGGTATATACTGTGCTTCCATTGCATTAACAAAGTAAGTATCTTCTTTATTAACTGTTATTTCCCACGTCGGTACAAAAACTTGCACACCATCTTCTAAAGGTAATAACGTGTGATACCCTATTTTCATATTTGAAATATTATCTTCATAATTAAGGACGTTATTTGAATACAACTCAAATATGGCATTGATTGGATCTACAACGGTCTGTTCTTCAGAATTATGGACAACCTCTTCAAGTAACGTTTGTCTATACTGAATGGCATCTCCTTCTTCATTAAGAACGACCAATAATACGCCTGTTTCATTAAAATAAACAGTCCGATTGTTCTGCTCTTGGAAAAATAGCAAGGCATTTTCTTCCTCATAATAATCCCAAAACTTAAATGTACCGCCATATAGGACACTTTCTTTAATTTTCGCTATCGACTCATCAAAGCTTTCTTCTAAGTTAAGATCCAATGGCTCAACATATTGGCTTGCAATAACTTCTTGGGCAGTATCAACCCCAATGGTTTGCTCATCTGCGTCAATTTTTGCATCTAACGCCTGCAAATCCTCTTCTGTTAATTGATATCGCTTAGCAGTCACATAAACTTCTTTCAAGCCACTTTCAGGCAAATTTTCGAATGTTATACCTTGAGCTTCTAATTGTTCTTGAATGGTTGATCGACTAATTTTATCTAAGTCGGCCTCATTTATTTTCTCTATAAGTTCTTGAACTAAGAATAAATTCAAAATCAAAAAACTTATAATGAATATCGTTTTTATTTGGCCCCATTGCATTATTATTCAACCCCTTGGTTCGTCAACACATCATTAAAAGAGCTTAATGGTCGCCATATATCTTCTCCAAATTTAACGTGCCATTCTGGATCTAATTCGAGTACAACTATTGAACCATCATTTCTGGCATTTAGTTTATAACCGATACGAACATCTTGAATGATGTAGGACAGTTGTTCATTAATGGTTTGTATTAATTGATAGACGTTTTCTCCTGAAGCTAAATCTCGTCTATCAATCCCAATGTTGTTATTAATCTTGAAGAGAGGCCGTTTTAATGAGTAAAGGTGATTATTTATCCATTTTTGTTCCATTTGAAGTAGTTGCTCAAATTGTTGACTTGTATCATATATTGGGTAACCATTGTAGTACATTCGATAATTTAATAATCCAAACTCATTTAAATTATCTAACCTAAAATCATCTGTCCAGCCCGTATGATCATTTGTGAATTCTATACTTTTTTGTATCATATCCTCTTTATTCATTAAAGGGCCATCTTTGTATAAGGAATTAACAAATGACATAACTTCATCATTATCAAACACAGGTTGAGTAACTAGTCTTCGAGATCCGTCTGTCCAATAAGAATCACTATTATTAGTAGCGACTCTTCTTACTGAAGATGGGCTTTTAAACAGAACATTAATCATCGGTTGTTCTGATAATGGTTCGGTTGTAACCGCGTAACTTCTTAAGCTTAGCTTTTCTTCTGGTAAATAAACGGTATGGTCATTATTTAATCTATACTCTTGTAAATTAACCATTGTATTAGAACTGTTAAATTCATTCTCTAATCTTTGAAAGGCTTTTGAAGATTCGATCTCTCCTGTTAATATTTTTTGATGGGAGTCAGAAGCAAATACAAACTGTATTTCCTGGTCGTTTGATTTCATATTTAAATATAGTTTATTAAACTCCCCACTCCAGTTAACATCATTTTTATTAACTGAAAACATTTGATTAACTAATTCAAATGGAACACCTACAGGGTATTGAATTTCTATACTTTGATAACTCTTATTATTTGTCCATCCTAATGGCTCGGACCATTCAAGATGACGACGTATTGTATTTAGGTTAGCCGGTGTTCTAATTGATGAAAATTCCCAAGATAAAATTTCATTATATAGGTCATTTTCATTAACTTTCTCTCTGAACATTTTGTGTTCTTGATAGTCATGGAAAATAATTTTATTTGGGTAGACAACTTCTTCTATCAGCTTTTCCTGACCTTCTAATTTAGTTTCATCCACAAACTTTTGGGTATCTAAATCCTGAAACTCCGGTTGGTATGTCCACAATGCAAAGGTTAATAGTAAACTAAATGCAACAAGCAAGAAAAGGATAATTGATTTTATATGTTCAACCATTATGCTCGACCTCCCCTTTTCTGCTGCATAAGTGGTAAGCGGAACGTAATTGTTGTTCCCTGGTTCTCAATACTATTAGCCCATACTTCTCCATCATGGGCTTCAATTAACTCTTTGGCTATAGCTAAACCTAAGCCTGTTCCTCCTAACTTTCTGGAACGAGCTTTATCAACACGATAGAATCGTTCAAAGATCTTCTCAAGGTTCTCCTCAGGTATACCTACACCTTCATCTGTAACTTTTGTAAGTAATTGATGGTTTTGTTCTGATACTTCTATTAAAATTTCTCCTCCTTCTGGGGAGTATTTAATAGCATTAGAGATAATATTATCTAAGACTTGTGTAATTTTATCTTTGTCCACCCATACCTTATAATTTTTCTCGGGAATTTTACGTTCAATTGTTATGTCTTCACTTATGTTAAGCTCAAAACGGTCTACGATATGGTGAATAAAGTCTATATAATTTAAGCGTTCTTTATGAAGTTGATAGTCTTTGTTGTCCATTTTAGATAATTGTAGTAAGTCATTAACCAAACGTATCATTCGCTCAGTCTCGTTTTGTGTGACTGATAAGAACTTAGGTGCAATTTGTTCATCTTTCCAAGTTGAACCATCAGTTAAAGCTTCCAGATAACTTCTCATGGTTGTTAATGGTGTACGTAACTCATGGGATACATTAGCAACAAATTCGCGGCGTTCACGTTCAATTTTTTCTTGTTCAGTGACATCACTAAGAACGGTAATAATACCGCTTGTTTCCCCATTTTCATCAAGAACCTCAGAAAAGTTCGCTCTTAACAAGAAGAGTTGTTCTTCACTTGAGAAATCTATTATTGTGCTCTTCATTTCTTTTAATTCATCTAGATTGGTCACTTGTTCTTCAATTCCTAATACTCCAATTAGGGATTGCCCTACTATTTCTTCCTGTTTATAGTTCGTTAAATTTTCTGCTGGCGGGTTCATTAATATGATTTGCCCTAGATGATTTGTGGCTATTACCCCATCAGTCATATTTGACAGTACTGAGCTCAATTTGCGCCTTTCGCCTTCTGTATTAGCTTGAGCCGCTTGAATTTTATCACTCAACTCATTAAATGTGACTGCCAATTGACCAATTTCATCCGACCCGTATACATTTACTTTTTGTGAGAAGTCGCCAGCTCCCATAAATTTGGCTTGTTTTCGCATTTCTGATATAGGTTTGGTAATCGTCCTTGCAACCAAAATCCCTAATAATGCTGACACCGTAATCGCAAGAATCGTTCCGTTCGCGAATATTCGGTTAATGTCTTCCATTTGCCCATAAATACTTTCTAATGATGCTTCTATATAAATAGCACCTACAACTTCATCTGTTTCTTCATCTATGATGGGCTCTGCTTTAACTAACGTACGATGTCTTGTTTCTGGGTTAAACATCGTATTTTCCTCAACGCTCCCTGATAGAGCTCGTTGAATTGTAATATCAGTCGTTCGTTTACCTATATTACTCTGTTCAAATTCATCAGTCGTGCCAACTACTCTTAAGTTAGGATCGATTACTTGTATTTTATTAATATCTTCAGAGTCAAAATCAAGTAAAATAGAACGTACATCTTCCCCTAAAGTAGCTGAACCCTCTGGACGCTCTGCAGTAAATGCACGTTCTAAATTAAAATTCAAAAGCTGAATTCTCTCATTTATAGATTCTGTGAAATTATCCTTAAGCTGACTTTCTAACTGTTGGGCAAAATAAGCTCCTATCACTTGTATAGCAATTAGTAACAATAATATATAAACGACGATCATTTTAAGTTGTATTGATCTAAAAAATCCCCAGATGGCACCCATACTTTATCTACTCCTATTATTCAGGGTTTCTCATGTAATACCCTACACCTCTCCGTGTGACAATCCAATTAGGATTACTTGGGTTCTCCTCTATTTTCTCACGTAGACGACGAACAGTAACATCTACCGTTCGCACATCGCCGTAGTAATCATAACCCCACACTGTTTCTAATAAGTGCTCACGAGTCATTACTTGTTCAATGTGTTTAGCTAAATATAATAACAGCTCAAACTCTCGATGGGTTAGGTCCACTGGTTCTCCATCACGAGTCACTGAATAGTTTTCTCTATTAATTTCTAAGGCGCCTATTTTAATATTCGGTGTTGATGATGTATTACGATTGTTGTCTTCACTGTTAATACGTCTTAAGTTCGCCTTTACTCTAGCTATGACTTCACGATTACTGAATGGCTTTGTAACATAATCATCTGCACCTAATTCTAAACCTAACACTTTATCTATTTCCGAATCTTTAGCTGTTAACATAATTATTGGCATATGGAAATCTTTTCGAATTTCTCGACAAACCTCCATACCATCTTTCTCCGGCAACATAATATCGAGAAGAATAATATCAGGCTCTTCTTTCTTAGTTAGTTCGATAGCTGCTTGTCCATCATACGCAACTAACACCTCATACCCTTCATTTGATAAATTATATTTTAAAATATCTGCAATTGGTTCTTCATCGTCTACAACTAAAACTTTATAACTCATTGGGTACACCTACCTTATTAAAGTTATTATATCTATTCCCTATTTTACATCAATTTGCACAAAAAATCCTTTGACTATAATATGAATAAAACCTCTAGCTTTTATTAAAGCTAGAGGTTTATTTGAATTAATAAAAATCCATTGGGTTTACATTTCTTCCGTTTTTAAATACTTCGAAGTGTAAATGCACACCAGTTGAACGACCTGTTGATCCCATAACGCCTATTTTTTGACCTTTTTTAACGGTTTGACCCACACTTACATTGATACTTGAAAGGTGGGCATAAAGTGTTTTATAACCATTGTTATGGTTAATAACAACTCTTCTACCGAATGTGCTATGCCAGCCAGCAGAAACGATTACTCCATTATCTGCAGCTTTAATCGTACGGTTACTTACACCTGCAATATCAATTCCTTTATGTTGACGCCCCCAACGGAAGCCCATGTAACTAGTGATTGTTCCACCAATCGCTGGCCATGAAAACTGACCCGTTCCTCTTGAAGGGATAACTTTTGTTCCTTTAAGAACTACTTTATCTTTTGGTTCTTCAATGACCTCTTCACTTACTTTTTCTTTGCTAATTACTTCATTATTTTTTGTAGTAACTTTATATTTTACTTTTTTCTTACCTTTTTTCCCTTGTTGATCAACTTCTCGTTGACCTTTATAAAGAGAGTCAGAGTTTTTAGTTACCGTTTTGAAATCAATGGATTCCTCAACTTCTTTTTCTACTGTATATGATACATCTATATAAGGTTTTTCATCTTCTACATACACTTCTTGACCAACTTGCACGATTGAATTTTCATCTAATTCAGGGTTTAGTTCTAATAATTCATCTATTGATAAATCATAGTTCATAGCAACCTTGCCAAGAACTTCACTTTCTTGAATTGTATGTACTTTCTTACCTCTTGTGCCTCGCTCAAGCAACTTCTCCAATTGAGTCACTGATAAGATCTTTCTAGGGTCGACTCCTACTTGTGTGAAATCAATACTTTCCGTTAGTCCTGCATCTAAAACTACAGAACCATCATTTAAAGTGATTTTTTCCTTTTCACTTTCATTTTCACTTACTGCAGTCTGTTGAACATCTGATGGTAAATGTTTAAAGAAAGAAGATTTAGTAATTTCATTATCTTCCATCTTTAAAAATTCAATATCTTTTCCTAACCCTTCAGGTAGGTACTTATTTACTACATTACCAATGGCTTTATTAGCATCATCTAAATTACTAACATAACCAATCACTTCATTATTAAGCTGTAATTTAACTGCAGAAGCATTGAACGTTAACGCATTATCTAATTTGTTTTGAACGGACTCTGTTTCATTTTTTGGTGTGAAAACAACTTCACTTATATACGATATATCCTGTTCAGGCACAAGGTTTATGTTTTCATATTCACTTTCCGCCTGTTTTTCCTTATTTTTAATAAATGTTTCAACATCTTCTTTGTTTTCTACAGTTCCAACATGTTTTTGATCCACATAAACGTGGTATACTTCTACAAAGCTATCATTAAAGGAATCTGCATAAACTGAACCAATAGCAACCCCCATACCTAAACAAGTTGTAAGAAGGGTTTTCTTTATTATGGAGTTGTTTTTCAATTTTTGAAAACTATTTCTAGCTCTCCCCAGTATTTTCACCACGATCATTGCCTCCAACACTCAATTTATATACTTTTTATTTTTTTCTATAATTTTAATCAGCTACACTTATATAATCTATCATAATACCTAAAAAGAAATAAAGACATGTTTAGGTATTGTAATGAACTTGTATAATAATTTCTAAAATTTTCTATATAAAATGTGTTTATTGTTTCATTTAGTGTAATAGTTCATTTAATACAATAGAACATTCAGAATTTTATATACAATTGTAATATTAATGTAATAACTTTGGCCTATAAAACAAAAAACACAGATTTGCATTCTGTGTTGTTAATAAAATGGTGGCTCGGGACGGAATCGAACCGCCGACACACGGATTTTCAGTCCGTTGCTCTACCGACTGAGCTACCGAGCCATGTTAAAATTATTTATTTGTTTGACTGCCACCTACTAACGATAACCGTAAGTGCTCGTCGCGTTGCAAGTAATTTCGGCGATGCATACGCTCCTCGCAAAGCTACGATGTAGTAATTTCAATGATGTTTACGCTTCGCTACCGAGCCATGTTTATATTATATATTTGTTGACTGCCACCTACTAATGATAACTGTAAGTGCTCGTCGCTGGGTGATGCACTCGCCTATCGAAAATCACTACACTACTATCCTTGCCATTATGTAAGTATTTTAAAATGGCGGTCCGGACGGGACTCGAACCCGCGACCTCCTGCGTGACAGGCAGGCATTCTAACCAACTGAACTACCGGACCAAAATTATCGGACAGCGTTAATATTACCACATAATTAAAAGTTTTGACAAGCTAATTTTAAAAAATATTTTTGTATTTGTCGAAGTTTGTATGGTGGGCTGTTTTTTTAGGTAGAAAAATCCCCTAATTCTTGTAATATAGGGGATTTAATCTACTAGTAAATATTTTGTAGAATAACGGTTTGTTCTCGATCTGGTCCAACAGAGAATATAGAAATAGTCACTCCAACCAATTCTTCAATCCGTTTAACGTAATTTTGCGCATTTTGAGGAAGTTCTTCAAAACTTCTCACATGACTTATATCTTCTGTCCAACCTGGCATAGTTTCATATATCGGCTGACATTCTTTTAGAATCTGTTGACTGGCTGGATATGTGTCGATTTGTTCACCGTTATAGTCGTAACCCACGCACACTTTTAATTGATCTAATCCGCTCAAAACATCCAAACAATTGAGTGATAAATCCGTCATTCCACTTACTCGTTTAGAATGGCGAACAACTACAGTATCAAACCAGCCCACACGTCTTGCTCTTCCAGTAGTTGTTCCGTATTCGTTACCCACATCTCTTATTTGCTCGCCGATTTCATCATGTAGCTCTGTCGGGAAAGGTCCATCACCCACACGAGTTGTATATGCTTTACAAACCCCTACAACTTTCTCTATTCTATTAGGACCTATTCCACTACCTGAGGCAACTCCTGCTGCTGAAGTATTAGATGAAGTCACATAAGGGTAAGTACCTTGGTCTATATCCAGCATGACGCCTTGAGCGCCTTCAAATAAAATGTGTTCATTTTGATCAATTTGTTTGTCTAATAATTGTGAAGTGTCCGTGATGTATGGTTTTAATTGTTGTCCTAACTCTATATATTGATCATATACTTTCTCAACATTAACCTTCTCAACTCCATAGACTTTTTCAAACCAGATGTTTTTATCTTGAACTTGTTGTTCAATTTTTTCTTTAAGAACCTCTTGGTCCAATAAATCAGTCATTCGAATACCCAATCGATTAATTTTATCTGAATAAGCTGGTCCGATTCCCTTTTTAGTTGTACCTATTTGTTTATCTTTACCTTTAGATTCTTCTTGAAGATGATCTAATTCTATATGATAAGGCATAATCACATGCGCACGATTACTTATTTTAAGTTGTGCTAAAGACATGCCATTACCTTTGACATAATCCATCTCTTCCAATAGCTTATTTGGGTTAATGACCATGCCATTTCCTAATATACACACTTTGTCCGCATTAAAAATGCCAGACGGGATGAGATGTAACTTATATGTTTTATTTTTAAACTTAATGGTATGACCTGCATTATCTCCACCTTGATATCTTGCAATTACACTAGCTTGTTGAGCTAAAAAGTCTGTGATTTTACCTTTACCTTCATCGCCCCATTGTGTCCCTACTATTACAGCTGTTGTCATGATAGGACCTCCTAAACATTAAGAAATAACTTAATTACATCGTAATTTTATCAGTAAATCTGATGTTATTCAATATAAAAACGAACATTATCTATATAACTATTTATTTTGTACGATTTTTATAATGATTCTACACTAAAAACTCCTCACACTTTGTGAGGAGTGACCTTAAGCAGGTGGAATGTCCGCATCACTATATTTACGATCCAAATCAACGAACTTATTATACTCTTTTACAAAGGCTAGCTCCACAGTTCCAATTGGACCGTTACGCTGTTTAGCAATAATGATCTCAATGATGTTCTCTTTTTCAGATTCATCACCTTCGTAATAATCATCACGATATAAGAAACCTATAATATCCGCATCCTGCTCAATACTTCCTGATTCACGAATGTCAGACATGATTGGGCGCTTGTCCTGTCGTTGTTCAACACCACGTGATAACTGAGATAAAGCAATAACAGGTACTTCAAGCTCACGGGCGAGTGCTTTCAACTGTCTTGAGATTTCAGATACCTCTTGTTGTCTGTTTTCTCTACTTAATCCGCTTCCTTGGATTAATTGTAGATAATCAATTAACACCATGCCTAGGCCGGACTCTTGTTTTAAGCGACGACATTTAGATCTGATCTCACTTACTTTTACACCGGGAGTATCATCTATATAAATGCCGGCATCAGATAAACTACCCATGGCCATGGTAAGCTTACCCCAATCCTCTTCTTGTAAACTACCCGTTCTGAGGCGTTGAGCGTCAATGTTTCCTTCTGCACATAACATACGCATAACCAGCTGTTCTGCACCCATCTCCAAACTGAAGATAGCACAATTCTCTTGAGCGTGAATCGCAACGTTTTGTGCGATATTAAGAGCAAAGGCTGTTTTACCCACAGATGGTCGAGCAGCAATAATAATGAGATCATTCTTCTGAAAACCTGATGTGATGTGATCTAAATCCTTAAAACCAGTTGGAACACCTGTGACCTCTTCACTTTGATGGTGTAATTGTTCAATATCATCATACACATTAATTAATACATCTTTTATATTTTTAAATTTGCCTGATGCTTTTTGTTGAGAAACATCTAATATAGACTTTTCAGCATAATCAATTAATGTCGGTAAATCATCATTTTCTTCAAATGACTTAGTGACAATACCTGTTGCGGTTTGAATGATTTGGCGTAATACTGACTTCTCGTCAACAATTTTAGCGTAATATTCAATATTCGCTGCAGTCGGTACCGATTCAGCTATATCCGTTAAATATGACACGCCACCGACCTCTTCTAAGACTTCCATCTCTTTTAACTCATTTGTCACAGTAACTAAATCAATTGGTTCCCCTTGATCAGTTAAACGAATCATCACTTCGAAAATGCGCTGATGACTCACACGGTAGAAGTCTTCAGGCATTAATATTTCACTTGCTGTTACAATCGCATTCGGTTGTAAAAAGATTGCCCCTAATACGGCTTGTTCAGCTTCTATATTATGTGGTGGTGTTCGATCATGTGCTACTATATCTGACACATCAGTTCCCCCTTTAACGCGGAGCCACTATTTCTCCTGTACATGAACTCGTACTGTGGCTGTTACATTAGGATGTACTTTTACCGGTACGTTTGTAAATCCTAATGTTCTTATTGGATCATCTAGCTCGATCTTACGTTTATCAATTTTAATGTCATGCTTTTTCTTTAACTCGTCAGCTATATGCTTACTCGTAATTGAACCGAATAAACGACCACCGTCACCAGACTTTGCCCGAAGTTCAACGGTTAAATCTTCTAAACGATCTTTAAGAATCTTAGCATCATTTAAAATTTCATTTTCTTTCTCTTTAGCTTTCTTCTCTTCACCTTCTAATTGCTTAAGGTTACCTTTAGTTGCTTCCACCGCTAGATTATTTTTTAATAAATAGTTGCGTGCATACCCTTCAGAGACGTTTTTAACTTCCCCTTTTTTACCTTTTCCTTTAACATCTTTCGTAAAAATTACCTTCATGAATCGTCGCCTCCTTCAAAATATTCTTCGATGATGTCTCGTAATTGTTCTTCAACTTGTTCTAAAGTTGTATCTTCTAATTGTGTGGCAGCATTTGTTAAGTGACCGCCACCATTCATTTTTTCCATAATAATTTGAACATTAATATCACCTAGTGATCTAGCACTAACGCCTATTTTACCATCCTTACGTTTGGCAATGACAAATGAAGCTTTGACATTACTCATTGTTAATAAGGTGTCAGCAGCTTGAGCGATGATAATCGCGCCATAATTTTCATTATCTAACCCTTTAGAAATTGCGACGCCTTCTCTATACACGGTTGCATTTTTAACTAACTCGCTTCGTCTGACATAAACATCTATATCTTCTTTCAATAGGTTTTGAACTAATACTGTATCAGCACCTTTTGAACGAAGATAAGAAGCTGCATCAAACGTACGTGATCCTGTTCTTAATGTAAATGACTTCGTATCTACTGTTATACCTGCTAATAATGATGTCGCTTCTAATACATCTAATCTCAATGGACCATCCTGATATTCAAGAAGTTCTGTAACCAGCTCAGCTGTCGATGAAGCATAAGGCTCCATATATACTAAAGTAGGTTCTTCTATAAATTCTTCACCTCTACGGTGGTGGTCGATGACAACCACGTGCTCCGTTTTATTTAATAGGCGTTCTTCCATCACCATAGATGGTTTATGGGTATCTACAACAACAATTAAGGTATCTTTAGTCACCATATCCATGGAGTCTTCTGGTGTAATAAACAAATCATTTAACGTTTCATGTTCTTCAATTTTATCCATTAAACGTTGAACCCCAGTATTAACTCCGTCAGGATCAAATACGACATAACCTTTTTTACCATTTTGTTGTGCTAATTTTAATATACCTATGGAAGAACCAATTGAGTCCATATCCGGTGTGACGTGCCCCATAATTAATACCTTTTCACTCTCACGGACTAACTCTCGTAAAGCATGTGAGATGACTCGTGCTCTTACTCTGGTACGTTTCTCCATCGGGTTCGTTTTACCACCATAAAACTTAACACGACCGGTTTCATCTTTTATAGCGACTTGGTCTCCACCACGGCCAAGTGCAAGGTCTAAACTTGATTGTGCTAAATCGCCAAGCTCTGGTAAATCCGATGAACCTCGACCAATACCGATACTCAAAGTTAGTGGTACATTTTGGTCAGAAATTAATTCCCTTACTTCATCTAAAATTTCAAATTTACTTTTTTCTAATTGAGTCAAAATCTCTTTATTCATCACTGCTAAAAATCGCTCTTGAGATGTACGTTTTAAATAAATGCCATAATCATTAGACCAATTATTTAAAATTGAAGTAACCTCTGAATTAATATGGCTTTTTGAGGTGTCATCCATGGCTTGAGTTAATTCTTCATAGTTATCTAGAAAAATTACCCCCAAAATGGTGCGTTCATTATCATAACGATTTTCCAAAAGAATTTGGTCTGTTCGATCAAACAGATAAATCAATCGCTCTTCTGTTTTAATAATTGATTGAAATCTTCGTTCCCCTAAACTAATCCATTTCTCATCTTCTTCATCTTTCATTCCTGCAGTTAGTTCTTCTGATAACAAATTTAATGGTTCCCCAATTAGTGTCGTATCACCATCCATGAACTGATTCATATATGGATTGGCCCATTCAATTTGATAATCTTCATTAATTAATAAAATTCCAAAGGGCATTTCTAGTAATGCCTCTTCCCCTACTTTCTTTACTCGATAAGATAATGTAGAAATATAATTCTCTGTTTTTTGTTTATTTCTCGATTCTGTTCGATAGGTGAGAAATATTAAGATAGCTAAGATTACTGTTAAGACAGAACCAACTACCCACTGATAATAAATAACAATAATTGTGAGCAATCCGGCTAAACCATAAAGTAACCAAATGCTTTTGTTTTCCGTTAATTCTTTTAAATCATTCATTCATTTTCATCTCCCAAAGGATCGTTTCTTACCTATCACTTTTTCATTAACCGATCTCTTAGTTGAAAGCCTAAGTCAATTATACCTAATATTCGTAAAGGATAAAGTAACAATAAAGGTTGAATGACTAATAAAATAATCACAATAATTGGTATCGCTCTTGGCCATTTCTTAAAATGTACTACCCAGAACAAAAATGCTAAGCCTTGAAGTGATAATAATAACCCAGATAATGTATATAAATTTTCTGCTACTAAAAATAACGAATCGTCTGGGCTAGGAAAAATTAATACTAAAACTAAGCCTAAAAAATAATACCAAATGATTGATAATGGTAAGTTAAATTCTTTAAATTTTGGAAAAGCAAATGACCTTTGCTCGAATTTATTTATAAGCTTATGACTAATCCATTGTGTCACCCATGCATAAAACAACCCAAACATGACGATAAATGATGGTAATTTATAAACCATCATTTTCATCTGTTCTCTAATAGCTTCAAGGTTTTCTTCACTAACCTCGCTGAACTGATTGACCATTGTTGAATAGGTACTTAAAGTTTCATCAATTGCTAATCTGAACTCTTCCATCCAATTCACTTGGAAGAAAAATTGAGTTAACACATAAACTAAAGCTAACCCAACTGAAAAACCTACTGTACCTAATGCCAGTGTCTCATAAGCTCTCCTTTGATTATATAATCCTAAACCGATTGCAAGACCACCCAAGCCCATAAACAACGCCATTGGCACGGATATAGCTGCTACAAAGACTGAACTAATAATCAATGTAAATGAAAACATAATCAGCGATGCTTTCAACCCATATCTATAAGAAAAGATAACAAATGGGATGGGTAATACAAATGTTAGAACAATGCCTAATAAAGGTATGAAGTATGATGCAAATAACATGACGATGTATATTGCACCAAACATTACTCCATCTTTTAATATACTTTGCTTCATTTAATAACCTCACAACTCATACATATATTCATCTTATTTTACCAATGTTTATACCTATGTGTAAAAGAATAATTTTAATTGGTCGCCCTAATAAAAAATGGTAAATACACTCATACTAATCATTATAAATTAATATGGGTGTGAGAAGTGTGCTCTTCAAGAAAATACTTAAGAGTTTTAATGAAAAACAACAACCAAAACAAGAATCTATAAAGATCTCCAGTTCCTTAACGAAAAATATTGAATTAGTTAAAGAACTCCTCAACAATGCGGATGATCTAAAAATTAGAGTATTAGATAATGGAGAGGCATGTTTAGTCTATATTGAGTCACTTGTATTATCTGAAAAAATTCAACAAAACATATTTCAACCTCTTTATCATAAAGAAGTTTCAAACTACAGCAACTTAGATTATGGAAATCAACTAACTCTAATAGATGATATAGGGAAGTTTTTACTTAAAGGCCATGCAGTCATTCTACAAAACAATAAAAATTATGGTTTGTCTTTTAATGTGTTAAATACTAAATTGCGTAATGTACAAGAGCCGATGAATGAGCTCGTTATACGAGGGTCTCATGACGGGTTTATTGAAGATATCTCTACTAATATTAATTTAATTCGAAAGAGAATTGAAAACTATAACTTAGTTGTTAAGTATTACTCTAAAGGCTCACAAACAAATAACAAGATTGCTGTTGTCTATTTAAAAGGGATTGCTTCCGATGATAATGTAAAAGAAATAGAAAGACGCATAGAAACAATTGATAGTGATATGATTATCAGCCCAGGTTATATTGAAGAATTTGTTGAGGATACACCGATGTCTCCTTTCCCTCAAATATTATCAACTGAACGGCCAGATCGAACGATTGCTAATATTTTAGAAGGGAGAATTGCTATTTTTTCAGAAGGTAGTCCTTCTTGTTTAATAGCACCTGTGTCATTTTTTGCTTTTTACCAATCACCAGACGATTATAACAGTCGTTGGATTTCAGGTACATTTTTAAGATTAGTTCGTCTAACAAGTTTTTTAATTGCTATTGGCTTACCGTCCGTATATATAGCTATTATAGGGTTTCACTTTGAAGTTATACCTCATGATTTAATTATTCCTGTTAAAGCATCTATTAATGAGATTCCTTACCCGCCCATTATTGAGGCCTTAATGATGGTAATTGTCATTGAACTCATACGAGAAGCCGGTATAAGGTTACGCACCTATTGGTCAGACAATCGGTATTGTTGGTGGTTTAGTTATTGGTGATGCAGTTGTTAAAGCAGGTCTAGTTTCTAACTTAATGGTCGTCATTATTGCTTTAACAGCTATTGCTTCGTTTGTGGTTCCTTCTAATGAAATGAGTAATACACTCAGAATTTTAACTTTTCCTCTTATATTATTGGCTGGAACCTTTGGATTCGTTGGAATTGCTATTGGCTTTTTAGTACTGCTTATACACTTATCTAGATTAGAATCATTAGGGGCACCTTATTTTGCACCAGTATCCCCTTTATTTGTAAAGGATTTAAAAGATACTTTTTTACGCTTACCGATATATAAACTCAATACAAGACCAAAAGATGTTAATGCTCAAAAATCAGTTATAGTTGAGCGTTCTCGAGAGTGGGATGATAATGAAAAATAACCTCCTATCATTAAATCAATTTTTCTTTATTATTATTCAGACTCAAATTGGTATTGGAGTAATTTCTTTACCTTATGACTTACACCAAGTAAGCAAACAAAATGGATGGATATCACTAATTATCAGTATATTTCTAATACAAATTATCATATTGATATTTTGGTTAATGTATAACCGTTTTCCTACGTTGAATTTATACGATATGCAAATGATTATATATGGAAAATGGATCGGTCAGTCTATTAACTTCTTATATGTTTTGTATTTTGTTTTTGTTGGATCATTAATTCTAATCCTTTTTAGTAACCTAATTAATCTATGGGTCTTACCCCATACTCCATATTGGGTTAATATGTTGTTCCTACTATTGAGTTGTGTATACCTTTCCTCAAGTCATATTACCGTTATAGGAAGGATTTACACCTTTCTTTCAACGTTCTTTATTATTTTATTTGTTCTTTTACTTAATGCCATTCCGGAATTAAAAATATATTACCTCTTCCCAATTGCAAAAGAGGGAATTATGCCAATTTTAAAAGGAGTTAATCAATCCGTTCTTGCGTTATTGGGGTTTGTTGTTATTTTATTTGTATTACCTGTCGTAAAAGGTACGGCTAAACAAAAATTAAAAACCATGTCAGGTGCCATTTGGTTTGTCGGTTTCTTTTACTTATTTGTTGTGTTTATCTCTTTTACTTTTTTTAGTACAGAAGAAATTAAAGTGGTACCTCAACCAGTGCTCTATTTGTTAAAGTCATTTGAATTCGCTGTTGTTTCAAGAATTGATTTATTATTCCTGACTATATGGATTATGTCAGTTGCAACTTCCTTTAGTACATTTCTATATCTGGCTAGTCTCGGGACTATGCAATTATTTAAAAGTAAGAAAAGAACTAAGTTTGTGTGGGTTAATGCTACTCTCATTTTTCTTTTAGTTATAGTAATTGATTCAAAACTTATTACCATTCAAACCTACGCTAAATATGTTTCAAATTCCGGTTATATATTTTCAATTGCGTTACCCATCCTTTTGTATTTAGTTATGCTTTTGTTGAAAAAGAGACATAAAGAAGGTCATTCATCATGAAGAAAATAATAGTTAAATTACTCACTTTTATTATTATACTTTCTATGCTAACAGGTTGTTGGGATGAAAGGCCCTTTAAAAATGCAAAAATCATAGTAGGTGTTTCTTTTGATCAGGGAAAGAATGAGAATATAGAAAGTACAGTTTTAATCCCAACAGTTCAAGGTGGCGGCATCCATTCGGAAACTGAAAAACTTCAAACAGTAACTACAGAGGCTAATACTCCATTAGACGTACGTAACCACCTTGATATAATGGTTTCAAATTCTATTGACCCTTCTAAGCTCCAAGTAATTCTCCTTGGTGAAGAATTGGCAAAGAAAGATATATATCCTATACTTGATGTTTTTTATCGGAATGCTTACAACAATCTAAATGCAATGATTGCGATTACTGAAGGAAGTGCCACGGAGGTTATTAATACGCAACCAGCAAACGAAGCCAACCAGAGTAAATATTTAGTAGGGATAATTAATGCCGCAACAAACACTACTTTGTATTCTGGAGAAAACTTACAAATGATTTGCGCAGAACTATTTGAACCTGGTGAAGACTTCGTTCTTCCTTACCTATCTAAAAGTGATGAAAATAACAGTGTTAGATTCAGTGGCCTCGCTTTGTTTCATGATAAAAATTTCACTGGAGAAGTCATTAGACATGAAGATGCTGTTCTTTTAACTTTAATGGATGGTCATAAAGGAAAACAATCTCGAATCACTAGGCAAATACCGAAGAAAAAAGATTATGATGTATATAATTATGTAACCATTGACGTCTTAAAAAACAAAAAAGATATTAAGTATCAACTAGACCAAAACAAAATAACTATTGATTTAAACTTTTCCGTCAGAATTTTAGAATATCCTCCTAATCAACTTAAAGAAATTAAAAACATAAAAGAATTAACTAAAACCCTCGAAGAAGAATTAACAAAAGAAGCAACGAGTATTATCAAGAAACTACAAGAAGCTAATTCTGACATTCTAAGTTTAGGCAGAAAAGCTCAAGCTTATCATTATAATGAGTGGAAACAAATGAACTGGGAAAAAGATTATAAAAATTTGGAGATTATTCCTAACGTTAAGGTCACAATTAAAGACATAGGAATTATTGATTAAAAAAATGAAGGGGCGCTTATTAAAAGCGCCCCCTCTTCTCTATTATTCGCCAGTAACATATGGTAGTAAAGCCATTTGTCTAGCGCGTTTGATTGCTTTAGTTAGTTTACGTTGATATTTAGCAGATGTTCCAGTTACACGACGAGGTAAAATTTTACCACGCTCAGAAACGAAACGTCTTAGTAGATCAACGTCTTTGTAATCGATGTGTGTAATTCCGTTCGATTTGAAAAAACACACCTTTCTACGTTTACGTCCACGACGTGCCATGTGATAACCCTCCTTTGATTAGAATGCTTAATTAGAATGGTAAATCGTCATCAGATAAGTCGACCGGTTCACCACTATCTTCGAATGGATTCTTTTCATCTTGCGACTGTTGGAATCCGCCTTGATTTTGGTTATTTGGTCCTTGATTGTTTGATGTGTTTGAATCCATGCTGCGTTGAGCATTTTGTCCACCCTGAGATGACCCTTTTGATTCAAGGAATTGTACGCTTTCTGCAACCACTTCGGTCATGAAAACGCGTTTACCATCTTGCCCCTCGAAATTTCGAGTTTGAATACGACCATCTACACCAATCATACTACCTTTACTCATATAATTTGCTAGGTTTTCCGCTTGGCGTCTCCATATCACACAGTTAATGAAATCAGCTTCACGGTTTCCTTGCTGGTTAGAAAAAGGTCGATTGACAGCTACTGTAAAGTTCGCAACTGCTACACCATTTGGAGTATAGCGTAAATCAGGGTCTTTCGTTAATCTTCCAACTAATACGACTCGGTTTAACACACCAAACACTCCTTATTGATCGTCTTCGCGAATAGCCATATGACGAAGTACATCGTCAGAGAACTTCGCAGCACGGCTAAATTCATCAACCGCTACAGTCTCGCTATCAAAGTTAACAACTACATAGTAACCATCACGATAGTCGTTAATTTCATATGCAAGACGACGTTGTCCCATTTCGTCAACATTCGTAATCTCCGCGCCATTATCAGTTAACACTTTATGAAGACGCTCAACTTCAGCTTTGCGTGCTTCTTCCTCGACATCTGGGCGGATGATATACATGATTTCGTATTTATTCATCCGTCTTCACCTCCTCTTGGACTTTGCGGCCCCACATTTTTTGTAGAGCAAGGAGTAAATCTAATTACTCACAATAAAGTATTATATCACTGATAAACTAAACTAACAACTATAAATTATCCCTGATTAATTAAACATTAAATCGGAAATGAATGACATCTCCATCTTTTACGATATACTCTTTACCTTCTAATCGAACTTTTCCATTATCTCTTGCCTTTGCCATCGATCCAGCCTCAACTAATTCGTCATAAGAAACCGTCTCAGCACGGATAAATCCACGTTCAAAATCAGTGTGAATGATTCCCGCTGCTTGAGGTGCTGTCATACCTTTTTTAAACGTCCATGCGCGAACCTCTTGCTCACCAGCTGTGAAATACGTTGCAAGGCCAAGCATATTATATGAGGCTTTAATTAACTGGTCTAATCCTGACTCCTCAATCCCAAGTTCTTGTAAAAACTCTTCTTTCTCTTCGCCTTCTAACTCAGCAATCTCAGATTCAACTTTAGCACATACGACAATGACTTCTGCTCCTTCATTTGCCGCAAATTCTCTTACGCGCTTAACACTTTCGTTATCTTCTACATCTAATAACTCATCTTCGCCAACATTGGCTACATAAAGAATTGGCTTAATTGTTAATAGATGTAACTGCTTAACATACTTTTCTTGCTCTTTTGTAAACTCTAAAGCACGTGCCGGTTGTTCGTTTTCAAATGCTTCTTTTAGCTTCTCTAAAATTTCAAATTCGAAAACAGCATCTTTTACTTTCTGTTTGGCTAATTTCGCTACTTTGTCATAGCGTTTCATAATGGTCTCTAGGTCTGCCAAAATGAGCTCAAGATTAATTGTCTCAATATCTGAAATAGGGTCTACTTTACCAGAAACATGTGTAATGTTCTCATCTTCGAAACAACGAACAACATGACAAATCGCATCTACCTGTCTGATGTGTGATAAGAATTGGTTTCCTAATCCTTCTCCTTTGCTTGCCCCTTCTACAATTCCAGCGATATCCGTAAACTCAAAAGAAGTTGGAACTGTTTTCTTAGGGTCAACCATCTCAGTTAACGTGTGTAAACGTTGATCCGGAACCTCTACAATCCCCACATTTGGATCAATGGTCGCAAATGGATAATTTGCAGATAAAGCTCCAGCCTGTGTGATGGCGTTAAATAATGTAGATTTTCCTACGTTTGGTAAACCTACAATCCCTGCAGTTAATGACATATATTTATACACTCCTTCAATTCCGTACCCAACTAAATCAAGATTAGTCCATAACAATTATAGATATTTGGCGCTAAAAACACAAGCTATAGCGAAAAATAAAAAAACAAAGGTATTAATACCCTTGTTTGTTCAAAAATGATTATTTAATTTAAAAATGTTTCACGTGAAACATTTTATTCCTCAGATTTTTTCAAAACTTTTTTTAGTTTTTTTTCAAATTTCTTTCTTGGTACGAGGACGCTATGGTTACACCCTTGACATTTAATTCTTACATCCATACCCATACGTATGATTTTCCATTCATTAGTTCCACATGGGTGAGGTTTCTTCATTTCTACAACATCATTTAGATCAAAATTTTTCTCTACCATAGTAATCAATCCTCTCTTTCCATCAACTAGTCCATTATTATTTTATCAAATTTTAGTATGGTTGGCTCGTTTTATGATAGGAAATAACAAGATCATGGCTAAAACATACAAATTGATGAGACCATACAAAGGATACAGATAGCTTATTAAATTCGAGAAGCCAACTAAAGTGAATGGCAGTGCAGCTATAATTAATATAATTCCTACCATTGCTTTATTAAATTTAAAAAAGTCTTTTACTCTTGCAATCAGACCAAATAAGCTAGTTATTGCTGTTGTATAGATGGCAAACCATAATAATAATGACATCAAGAAAAACATTTGAACTGGATAACCATTTAATATTGCAAACAGAGGAATTTCATAGAAGAATAATTGGTCTGAAACATGAATCAAACTAATATTGTAAAGATAAGAAATCACGCCTAGAATTATTCCGCTCCCTATACTAGCTACATAAATCTCTTTCTCGCTTTTAATTTCCTTCCCTACTGCTCCTATCACAGCTATTAATGGTACTACATTTAATGACGTAAAAGGAATTGAAGATGCCCAATTAGACTGTTCCAAATAATGATATATTATTGGCACTTGTTCTTTGATTACGAATGTAAATAATACGACCGAAAGACCAACTATCAATAAAGGCAACAAAAAACGATTAATTGATAATATACCGTCCATTCCATATGGTATAACGACTAATAGCAATACAATAATCAGAATTACACCTATATAATAAGGAAGTTCAAACATCTGGACTGTTGCTCCACTACCAGAAATCATTACAAATAACATCGTGAACAAGTATAACAAAATACCCCAATCATAAACGTTGGCAAACTTCTTCCCTACTATTGATTGAAGAACAGGTAGATAATTTTCTGTCTTCAATTCATAGCTTAGTTTTAGTATAACGAAGCAACTCAATGTAAACATGACAGCAAACAACACTATAGCTAGTCCACTCTCATGGCCAAAAAACTCCCATATCTCCCTACCAGAAGCATACCCAGCTCCAATCATAGTAGCAACAATTAAACCAATCCATCGCATTCCATTTAACATCAATTCATCCCCTTATGTATATCTAAGCGAAATACTCCATATACTAGTAAAAATATGTACAAGGGGTAATGAGTATGACATCTATTAATCTCAACCAACCTTCTATGAATCTACATACAGACCATCCTATGTTTAGTCACCATTTGTATCAATATATTAATTTCCACCTTCCACAAGATCGTCCTATAATTGTTTTGTGTATTGGGACTGATCGTTCTACTGGAGATAGTCTAGGTCCTCTTGTAGGATATTTTTTAAATAAAAAACCGATTCGCTCCATTCAAGTTTTTGGGACAGTTGATGAGCCTGTGCATGCTAAAAACTTAAAAGAAACAATAGATACTATTTATAGATCTAATGACAACCCATTTGTAATTGCAATTGATGCAGCTCTTTCATCGATGCCTAAGGTAAAATCAGTCGATATTGGACTAGGGTCATTAACACCTGGTGCAGCATTAAAAAAGAAAGAATTAAAGCCAATTGGAGATATATATATTAAAGGCTATATCAATATAAGTGGATTTATGGAGTTTAGTATACTACAAAACACTAGACTATCTGTTGTCCTCAAAATGGCACAGCAAATTGCTCAGGGTTTATCTTATACAGATATAAAGCTCAACAAGCCGAAAACATTTTTTAAAACTAATCCAACGAGCAGCTTTAAAGCAAATCATTAAGAAAAAAAGAGGCTGAGACAAAAGTAATTTTATCAAAGAAAATCGCGAACTATTCCGCTACGGAATTATACTTCGCTTTCCGCGGGCGGCTGGTGAGCCTCCTCGTGCTAAGCACTGTGGGGTCTCACCTAGGCCTTTCCTCCCGCAGGAGTCTACGTATATTTCCTCCGCTAAAGTAGCATATTGTTCGCCTTGAATGTTGAACATATTTGTTATGTCCCAGACTCTTAGCCTAACCATGATTGAACTTGTAGATATATATAAAGCACAAAACCAACTGTAAATAAACTAGGTAATAAATTAGCTACTCTAATCTGTGTAATTTTCAACAGATTCAGACCGATTGCAAGAATGAGCAATCCCCCTGTTGCTGTCATGTCATCTATAAATAAATCCAATAGATCATCAGGAACCCATTGATTGATTTGCGTGGCGAATAACGTGATTCCACCTTCATACAACACAACTGGAATAGCCGAAAAAACAACACCAAATCCCATCGTGGTAGTTAATACAAGGGCAACAAAACCATCAATGAGTGATTTTGTAAATAAAACCTCATGGTCTCCTCTTAATCCACTATCCAACGCCCCTACTACTGCCATAGCACCTATTACAAAAATAAGTGATGCAGTCACAAAACCTTCAGCAATCTTAGAATTTTGCCCTGGTTTCTTAAATTTAATTTCAATGTGTGAACCTAAACGATTCAATTTCTCGTCCAGATCAATTCCTTCACCAATGATTGCCCCTGATACTAAACTTAAAATGATTACTATTATTCGGTCTGAGGCAAATCCCATAGTCAATCCAATGATAATTACAGTTAGACCTATTCCATTCATAATGGTTTCTTTGATTCTTTCAGGAATTCTAGTGAACAACAAGCCGCACGCTGTACCTAACATAATACAAATTCCATTTACTATTGCTCCAATTAATTCCATAGTCTTTCACCTCTATGCAAAATGTTTCACGTGAAACATTTTTATAACGTATAAAGAAAACCCGCCATTTTGGCGAGTTTAATAATGATTACTTATTAATTATGAGTTAACAACTCAAGGATTCGGTTAAAATCATCTTGGTCATAATATTCAATTTCAATTTTACCTTTTTTCTTTCCTTGTTGAATGCTAACACTCGTACCAAAAAAGTCTCGTAACTCTGCTTCTTTAGATGAAAGAAATACATCTTTTTTAGTTGTTTTCTTCTTCTTTTTCTTCTTTTCGTTTAGCTGAATGATCAACTTTTCTACTTGGCGAACATTCAAATGTTCTTTACGTATTTTATCAGCTACTAAGATCATTTCATCTTCTTCTTTTAGTGCTAATAATGCACGACCATGCCCCATCGATAGTTCTTTACTATTAATAAGAGCACGAATTTTTTCAGGAAGGGATAAAAGACGCATCATGTTTGCGATATGTGGACGACTTTTACCTAATCGTTTAGCTAACTCATCTTGCTTAATGTTTAATTCGTGAATGAGTCGCTCATAAGCCTCTGCTTCTTCCATTGGACTTAAATCTTCTCTTTGAAGGTTTTCTAGTAAGGCTAATTCCATCATTTGCTCATCAGTTAATTCACGAACAACTGCAGGAATGGTTTTTAAACCACCTTCTTTAGAAGCACGGTACCTTCTTTCACCTACAACAATTTCAAAACCTTTTATGGCTTTCCGTACAATAATAGGCTGTAAAATGCCGTATTGCATAATTGAATCTTTTAACTCTTCAATTGCATCCGCCTCAAAGTTTTTTCTAGGTTGGTAAGGATTAGGACGAATTTGATCAATCTGAATTTCTTGAACACTTTCTTCTTCTACTCCAAATAACTCTTCTAAACCTTTACCCAACCCTCTGGCCATTTGCCATCACTTCCTTCGCTAAATCGCTATAAACTTCAGCGCCTTTTGATTTAGGATCATATGTAATGATTGGTTCTCCATGACTTGGCGCTTCACCTAAACGGATATTTCTCGGAACAATTGAATTAAACACTTTATCTTGGAAGTATTTTTTCACTTCTTCAATGACTTGAATACCTAAATTTGTACGAGCATCAAGCATCGTTAAAAGTACGCCTTCAATAGTTAGATCTTGATTGAGTCGCTTTTGAACTAACCTTACTGTGTTTAACAGTTGGCTTAAACCTTCTAAAGCGTAATACTCACATTGTACCGGGATAATGACACTATCAGCAGCAGTTAATGCATTTAAAGTTAACAGACCTAATGACGGTGGACAGTCAATCATAATATAGTCGTAGTCATCTCGGATATTTTCAAGTGCTTTGCGTAATCGAAGCTCCCTTGAAATTGTTGGTACAAGTTCGATTTCAGAACCTGCTAATTGAATAGTTGCTGGTATAGCGTCCAAATTTGGTACATTAGATGCTACACACACTTGTTTCGGATCTTCTTCTTCAATTAATACATCGTATATGCAAGAAGACATATCACCTTTATTTATTCCAATGCCACTAGTTGCATTTCCTTGTGGGTCTATATCGATGAGTAAGACTTTATTACCTTCGTGAGCTAAACAAGCACTTAGGTTAACAGCTGTAGTCGTCTTACCAACGCCACCTTTTTGATTTGCAATGGCAATGACTTTCCCCATAATGTCACCTGCCCAATCTTAAAGTTTTCAATACTAATATTCTATCATGTTATGACAGCAATTGTTAGATGAATATAATAGAAAAAAAGACCCATCTTTCAAAAAGATGGGGAATGATCATGATTAAGTGTTACTTTTTTGCAATTTTTATCGTGATTTCATAAAAATCATCTGAATCTTTTTCTTCAGACTCAATATTCATACCCGTATCTTGTACCATACTTAACGACTGTCGGATGGTATTTAATGCAATTCGAACATCTTTGTTAACGCCTTTGATTTGTGGCTTTTTCTTCTTCTTTTTATCTTCATCTGGATTTAATATTTGTTCGATTTGTTCTTCCGTCTGTTTAACATTCAATTGTTTTTCAATAATTAATGAAAGAACTTGTTCTTGCTTTTCGGGATCTTTTAATGAAATAAGTGCGCGAGCATGTCTCTCCGTGATTTGTTTATTAAGAATAGCTTGTTGCACAACACTCGGAAGTTTGAGTAGTCTTAGTTTATTAGCAATTGTTGACTGACTCTTACCTAACCTTTGAGCAAGGGCTTCTTGGGTTAATCCGTGAATTTGTAATAACTGATCGTAAGCAATCGCTTCTTCAATTACCGTTAATTCTTCACGCTGCAAATTCTCTATAAGTGCAACTGATGCAGTTTGAGTGTCCGTCATTTCCTTAACAATTGAAGGAATAGTCTCCCACTCTAACATCTGAACGGCTCGCCATCTTCTTTCACCAGCTATCAATTCATAGCCAGAACCATCTTCTAACTTACGAACGACTATCGGTTGAATAATTCCATGCGTACGAATCGTTTGAGCTAGTTCTTCAATTTTTGAGTCGTCAAAAATAGTACGAGGTTGGTATTGATTAGGTTGAATCTTTTCAACTTGAAGTTCAACAACTTCATTTGAATATTGACTTTCGTTTGATTCATTTTTTTGCTCGTTTTTACCGAATAACTTACTTAACGAACTCATCTAGGCACCCACCTTCAAAATTCAATGAATCTAAATAGAAAAGTGCAATGAACGTAATTTATATGTAATAAACTTCTGTTTTACGCTGCATGAAAACGCAACTTTTCTTATGTAAAAAATGTAATGTTTCACGTGAAACATTACATTTTGAAGACTAAATTAATTTGAATAAATGTTTAATCACTGTTTATATTTTACCATAAACTATAGATTGGTAGAAGTAAAATTTATAGATTGCTAGAGTTAACTTTACGTCAAAATAACTTATAATCCGACAATTTATTCGATTGGATCTTTATTTGGAGTCCCTGGTTTTCTAGGATATTTTTTAGTTGTTTTTCGCTTTTTATCAACAACCACAATGTTTCGTTCACTATCTTCAATTGGAAGACGGAATTGATGAACAGCATTCCACTCGCCACCTAATGTTTTAACAGCAAGTTCACCCACCTTTTTTTCTTCAGAGAAATTAGCTGCTTTCATCATAATGAATTGCCCACCCATTTTAACTAAAGGCAAACATAATTCACTTAACACTGACGTACGTGCAACGGCTCTAGCCATTACAACGTCAAATGTTTCTCGAAACTTTTTATTCTTAGCGAATGTTTCTGCTCGATCGTGATAAAAAGCAACACCATTCAGCTGCAGTTGATCTGCTAAATGGTTTAAGAAAGTAACACGTTTTTTTAATGAATCGACGATTGTAACATTTAGATGCGGGTAAATAATTTTTAATGGAATCGATGGAAAACCTGCTCCTGCTCCTACATCACATATACTTTCAACCTGATTAAAGTCATAGTAAAAAGCAGCTGATACCGAATCGAAAAAATGTTTTAAATAAACATCTTCCCGGTCCGTTATAGCTGTTAAGTTCATTTTTTCGTTCCACTCCACCAAAACTTCAAAATACGTTTGAAACTGTTGAAGCTGTTTGTCTGTTAATTCTATTCCCCGTTCTTTTAATTGTTCAATGAATACTGTTTCTTTCATAAGCAACCTCTATTCATTTGATGCTTGCGATCTAACACCTTGTTCGATATACACAAGAAGAATTGAGATATCTGATGGATTTACACCTGATATTCTTGAAGCCTGCCCGACAGATAAAGGACGAACTTTCTTTAGTTTTTCCTTAGCTTCTGTTGCAATACCTTGAATATCGTCATAGTCGATACCATCTGGAATATACTTGTTTTCCATTTTACGCATCTTTTCAACTTGTTGAAGTGATTTTTTAATATACCCTTCATACTTCACTATAATCTCAACTTGTTCCTCAACATCAGAAGGTAAATTCTCATCATGCGGAACAATTTGTTTAATGTGACTATATTTAACTTCAGGGCGGCGTAATAAGTCTGATGCTTTCACGCCATCTTTAAGTGGTGATCCACCTAACTCTTCTATTAACTGTTGAACGTCTTTTGTTGGTTTAATAATTATTGATTTTAGACGATCTACTTCTGAGTCAATTAACTCTTTCTTCTTCGTAAAACGATCATAACGTTCTTGAGGGATTAATCCCATTTTATAGCCAATATCCGTTAAACGAAGGTCTGCGTTGTCGTGACGCAGTAGTAGTCTGTGTTCAGCACGAGATGTTAATAGACGGTAAGGTTCGTTGGTTCCTTTGGTTACAAGATCATCAATCATAACACCGATATAAGCTTCCGAACGATCTAAAATCAGTGTTTCTTGATCAAGAGCTTTTGCAGCAGCATTGATTCCTGCCATAATTCCTTGACCCGCTGCTTCTTCATAACCAGATGTTCCATTAATTTGACCGGCTGTGAATAACCCGTCAATTTTCTTCGTTTCAAGCGTCGGCCATAGTTGAGTTGGTACTACAGCATCATATTCAATAGCGTAACCTGCACGCATTATTTCAGATTTTTCTAATCCAGGAATTGTCTCTAATAACTTTTTCTGTATATCTTCTGGTAATGAAGTTGAAAGTCCTTGAACATATACTTCTTCTGTATTACGACCTTCTGGCTCTAAGAATATCTGGTGACGTGGTTTATCATTAAAGCGAACAATTTTATCTTCAATTGAAGGGCAATATCTTGGTCCTGTTCCACGTTCTGCACCAGAATACATCGCAGATCTTGATAAATTTTCATCAATAATCTGGTGTGTGAATTCACCTGTATACGTTAACCAGCAAGGAATCTGATCCGTAATAAATTCCGTCGTCTCATAAGAGAACGCTCGAGGTTCTTCATCACCTGGCTGAATTTCTGTTTTTGAATAGTCAATCGTATGACTGTTCACACGTGGTGGTGTACCAGTTTTGAAACGAACAATATCAAAACCTAGTTCTTCAAGCTGTTCTGAAAGTTTAACTGTCGCTCGCTGGTTGTTTGGTCCACTTTCATATTCAATATCACCAATTAATACTTTTCCACGCATAAACGTGCCCGTTGTAACAATAACAGTTGGTGCATAATAAGCTGCTTTAGTTTCTGTTAAAACACCTTTTACGACACCATCTTCAATTAGGATTTCATCTACCATTCCTTGACGTAGTGTCAGGTTTTCTTGATTTTCGATAACCTTCTTCATTTCTTGCTGATAAAGGACTTTGTCTGCTTGTGCTCTTAATGCACGAACAGCTGGTCCTTTACTTGTATTGAGTAATCGCATTTGAATATGCGTTTTATCAATGACTTTACCCATTTGACCACCTAAAGCGTCAACTTCACGAACAACGACGCCTTTAGCTGGGCCACCGACTGATGGATTACAAGGCATAAATGCGATTAGATCTAAGTTTAATGTTAGCATTAATGTTTTTGCGCCTCGTTTAGCGGCTGCGAGCCCTGCTTCTACACCAGCGTGGCCAGCACCAATAACAATTACATCGTATTGTCCTGCATTGTACATCCTCAAAACCTCCTTTAAGGTTGATATTTATTATAATTAATATTGATAATTGTAGAGTTAGCACTAAGTTGTTGTATGGTGATGAGCGAAGGTGGCGACTCCTGGTCGACTAAGGTCGGCCACGTCCTGCGCCTGCGATTACTCGGCGCAAAATAACGCAAAGAAATAAAGCAAGTAGCTTTTGTGGCCAACGTCGACACTTGAGCGTCCTGCTCTTCGCGGGAATAGCACGAGTCTCGAGACCCCACAGGGATGCGCCTGCGATTACTCGGCGCAAGGCAGCAAAGAAGCTATTTCAATGTAGTAGCCTGGCTCGAGCCGTGCCCGCGGAAAGCGTCCACCAGAAGCGAATCTCCATAACAACAACGGTATTAACAGTATTTTTTTAACTATTCTATTTCCCTAAACAGAATTGGGAGAATAACTGGTCGATTAATGATTCATGAACATTATCGCCAATAATTTCACCTAATAACTCCCATGAACGTGTGATATCGATTTGCACAAGATCTAGTGGCATATCCATTTCAATGCCGTTAAGTGCATCATCTAGAGCAGATTCGGTTTGCTCTAATAATTGGATATGTCGCACATTCGATACATAAGTTAAGTCAGCAGAATCTAATTCGCCTTCAAAGAACGTATTTGCAATGGCTTCTTCTAACTCATCTATCCCTTGTTCCTGTAGTAGTGATGTCGTAATAACCGGCATATCACCAGCAACTTCTTTCACAGCATTCATATCTATTTTCTGATCTAAGTCTGTTTTATTTACTAATACGATAACATCCATACCTGCTGCCGCTTCAAATAATGCTCGATCTTCTTTCGTAAACTCTTCATTACCATTTAAAACAAGCAGAATTAAATCTGCATCTTTCAAAGCCTGCCTTGAACGATCAACACCGATTCTTTCAACAATATCCTCTGTTTCACGAATACCTGCTGTATCAATCAATCGTAATGGCACGCCTCGCACGTTAACGTATTCTTCTATCACATCACGTGTTGTACCTGGGATTTCAGTTACAATAGCTTTATTTTCGTGTGCTAATTTATTTAATAAAGAAGACTTACCTACATTAGGACGACCAATAATCGCAGTCGCAATACCTTCTCTTAAGATTTTACCTTGTTTAGCCGTTTGCAAAATCTTTTGGACTTCCTTTTTTACATGTTTAGTTTTCTCAATTAAAACGTCATGAGTCATTTCTTCAACATCGTCATATTCTGGGTAATCAATGTTCACCTCAACATGAGCAACTGTCTCAATTAACTCCTGACGTAATTCACGAATAAGACCAGACAAACGTCCATCCATTTGTTTTAACGCAACGTTCATCGCACGGTCTGTTTTAGCTCGAATTAAATCCATTACCGCTTCGGCTTGAGATAAGTCAATTCGACCATTTAAGAAGGCACGCTTTGTAAACTCACCTGGTTCTGACAGACGAGCCCCTTCTCTTAATATAAGTTGCAAGACACGGTTTACTGAAACCATTCCACCGTGACAGTTTATCTCAATGATATCTTCACGGGTGAAGGTTTTTGGACCTCTCATTGTAGTAACCATGACTTCTTCAACTAACTCATTTGTTTTAGGATCAGTAATATTTCCGTAATGAATGGTGTGTGAATCAACTTGAGTTAAATCTTTTCCATTAAATACATGATTAGCAATTGAAAATGCTTCATCTCCACTTAACCTGACAATTGCAATAGCTCCTTCACCAATTGGTGTGGATATTGCTGCAATGGTATCTTGTTCCATGACCTTCACCCCTTTCTAGTTATTTTCCTAACTTAAAACATTAACATAATTCACAAGAAAAGAAAAGATATATATTTCGCTAATATTTTCCTTTACAAACCTTTAATATAGGTACTCCAAGTTACACATTATGTAATACTCACTCCAAAAAATATCCGGAAACTCTATTAGCTTGTCCGGAAAAATGGGTGGATTAAGATTTATCGACACAATATGACAAGAGTTCATCAGTAAAAAGCTCCGGAAAAGTTTATTTTTTGTCCGGTTAACTTAATAATTCACTTAAAGATATGCACATTTCCCAAACATTTAAACATAATCAGTAAAAAAGACCTCCCAATAAGGAAGGTCTTTGTGTATTAATTATTTGGTTTAATAACAATATAACGATTCGGGTCTTTACCTTCTGAAAGTGTAGAAACGTCGCTGTGGTCATGCAAGGCTGTGTGAATAATCTTTCGTTCAAATGAAGGCATTGGTTCAATTTTTACATCTCGTTTAGTACGGATCGCTTTACTAGCTAATTTTTCAGCTAACTGATATAGAGTCTCTTTTCTTCTTTCGCGGTAATTCTCAGCATCTACAACTACAGTCATATATTCACCGGTGTTGGCTTTATTAACTGCTAAATGAGTTAAATACTGTAAAGCATTTAGCGTTTGTCCGCGTTTACCTATAAGTAGACCTATTTTTTCTCCAATTAACTCATACACCAATTCTCCATTACGCTCAGTTGATTTAACCTCAACCTCTACACCCATTTCATGAGCTACGCCTTGTAAGAATTGCTGCCCTTGCTTTAGTAAATCAATTTTTTCTTGAACTTTTACATAAGCACGTTTGGATCCAAACACACCTAGTAAACCTTTTTTACCCTCATCAATCACATCTACATTAACTTGTTCTTCTGTAAGACCTAATTGACGAAGTGCATTTTCTTTTGCCTCTTCAACTGTTTGACCACTAGCCGTTATTTCTCTCACTTTTTCGCTCCCCCATTATCTTTTTCAAATTGTTTCATCATTGGTTTACGAATAAAGATTGATTGTGCAATCATAAATAAGTTACCTACTACCCAGTAAAGGGCTAATGCTGATGGGAAGAATAAAGCAAATCCACCAATCATTAGTGGTAATAAGTATAACATAATTTGCATTTGAGGGTTAACACTAGCTGAAGTACCAGCCATCATAATCTTCTGTTGTATATAAGTTGTTGCCATTGTAATTAAAGCTAAGATAATACTTGGTTCACCTAATTCGAACCAAAGGAAACCATATTCTTTAATAGCAGGCGTACGCATAATCGCATGATAGAACGCAATTAAAATCGGCATCTGCACTAATATTGGTAAACAACCAGCTAACGGGTTAACTCCATGTTTTTGGAATAATGCCATCGTTTCCTGTTGTAGTTTTTGTTGAGTTTGCTGATCTTTAGAAGAATATTTCTCTCTTAAAGCTTGAATCTCAGGCTGTAATAATTGCATTGCTTGAGATGATTTTAATTGTTTTACGTTTAATGGCAAGATTAACGTACGAAGTAAAATCGTAACAATAACAATTGCTAAGCCATAACCGTGGAAGAAAATATCTTCAGCTATATAAGTTATTAATTGTGATAAAGGCCATACAAAATATTTAGCCCATATACCTTCAGTATCCTCAGTAATTGGTTGATTAACATCCATACATCCTGATAGTAGGACTGCTATTCCAACTAATGCTAAAATTAAAAACAGTCTTTTACGCACTTTCTATTTCCTCCTAACCAAGTCCCAGAGATTATATAATATATGTAAATACATTAATAATCTATGTTTCAATACTAAAACTCTATTTAGTATTTTAGCACTTCTTATATGTTTATTACCATAAGAAATTCAATCATTTAATGACGAAACATGTTAGTTTTTTTTAATACGTGAGTTAAACTCTTTTTTATTTCATTAAATGTCATTTGATTTGTAGGTTTTCTAGCAATAATAATGAAATCGTAATCAGGTCTAATACGGTCTTCCATATCTATTAATGCGTGTCGTAAATACCGCTTAATTTCATTTCGTTTAACAGCATTACCTATTTTCTTCCCTACTGATAAACCCACTCTGAAATGACTTTGATCTTTTTTATTAAAATAGTATAAAACTAATTGTCGATTGGCAAAAGATTGTCCACGTCTAAGAATTTTTTGAAACTCTTCATTCTTTTTAATACGATATTCTTTCTTCAATTCAATCATCCATTCTCTTACGCTACCTTTATAGGATAACCCCAAAACAGGCAGATTAAAATCCTCAAAACTGAAAAAAAGACCACTGATTATGTTTCAGTGGCCTAAGCAGAAAGAACTTTTCTTCCTTTTTTACGACGGCGAGCTAGAACATTACGTCCGTTTTTCGATTTCATTCTAGCACGGAAACCGTGTACTTTACTTCTTTTACGATTATTTGGTTGATAAGTGCGTTTCATGATTTACACCTCCTGAAGATTTTCATACACGTTGTATCAATATTTCAAAAAACAGTCCAAATTAGTATATAAAATTTTAGTACTTGATGTCAATATTTCAACGCATATTTCATTGTAATGCATAAGCGATTATAACACAAGTGCTTATTTTATCCACAGCTAACATGAATAGATTTTATTTAATTTTTATTATCCACATCATTATTCGACAAAATACCCACAAATTCAACAGTTGTGGATAGTATTTTTAAACATGTATGTTCAGTGTGTGGATAACTATTTTAAAGCATTGAACTAAAAGTCATCTTCTGATATGATTATATTATTAAATTAGTGGATAAGTCGTACACACTTTGATACTTTTCCACAGATTGTTAATAAAATGTGGATACTTAATCACATGCTGTTTAGTATTTTATGCACAATGTTGTGGAATTTGTCGATAGATATTCAGAAGTTCTGATATCATTCGATAAAATTATCCACATTCATTTTTTGTGCGTCTATATCAATTTTTGTGCCTTAATTATTATTTTATGGTTAAGGTGTTTTATTTTGGTTAAAACAGATGTGTATAACCCAGTAATACATTAGTGATCGAGCAATTACTGGCTCAACAAGGGAGTGAACTAGGTGGACAATATTTCAGAAATATGGACTAAAGCTTTAGCAGAGATAGAAAAAAAAGTTAGTAAACCAAGTTTTGATACTTGGCTAAAATCGACTGAAGCAAAATTTGTAGAAAATGACCATATCATTATCGCAGCCCCCAATGAGTTTGCGAGAGATTGGTTAGAGAATAGTTATTCTAAATTAATTGCTTCAACTATATATGACATTACTGGTTCAGAGTTACGACCTAAATTCATCATTCCGGAAACCGAGGATATTGATGAACCTATGAATCAGCCTCTTAAGAAAATGAATGAGTTAAAATCAGACAACTCTTCTTCAAAAACAATGCTCAATTCAAAATATACATTTGAGACATTTGTTATTGGATCAGGAAACCGATTTGCACATGCTGCCTCTCTTGCAGTAGCTGAGGCTCCAGCAAAAGCCTATAACCCTCTATTTATTTATGGTGGGGTTGGTTTAGGGAAAACTCACCTAATGCATGCAATCGGGCATTATGTTATTGATCATAATCCATCCGCAAGAGTCGTTTATACAACTTCTGAGAAATTTACCAATGAATTTATTAATTCCATTCGTGACAATAAAGCCATTGACTTCCGCAATAAATACAGAAATGTGGACGTGCTATTAATTGATGATATTCAGTTTTTAGCTGGAAAAGAACAAACTCAGGAAGAGTTTTTCCATACGTTTAATACATTACATGAAGAAAATAAACAAATCGTTATCTCAAGTGACCGTCCACCAAAAGAAATACCAACATTGGAAGACCGCTTACGATCTCGTTTTGAATGGGGATTAATTACTGATATTACCCCTCCAGATTTAGAAACGCGTATTGCTATATTACGTAAGAAAGCCAAAGCTGACGGATTAGATATTCCAAACGAAGTTATGTTATATATCGCGAATCAAATCGATACAAACATTCGTGAACTAGAAGGTGCATTAATTCGTGTTGTTGCCTACTCATCATTAGTTAATGAAGATATTGATGCCTCTTTAGCAGCGAGTGCATTAAAAGATATTATACCTAATTCAAAACCAAAAGAAATTACCATTAAAGGCATTCAAGAAATCATCGGTGAAAAATATCATGTTCGTTTAGAAGATTTTGCTGCTAAAAAACGAACAAAATCCGTTGCTTTTCCAAGACAAATTGCCATGTATTTATCTAGAGAGCTGACAGATTTCTCTCTACCTAAAATAGGTGAGGAATTCGGTGGTCGAGATCACACGACAGTTATTCATGCTCATGAGAAAATTTCTAAAATGATGGCAGCTGATATTCAACTTCAAAGAGAAATTGATGATTTAATTGAAACTATTAAATCTAATTAGACTGTTAACATGTGTATAGATTGTGCACATTTATAAACAGGTTATCCACATGTGAATAACTCGACAAACACAACTTAAATTAGAGTTATTCACAAATTAACAGGACCTACTATTACTGTTACTATATTTCTATATAAAATAAATAAATATATAAACGATGTTCATAGGAGGGCATTATGAAAATATTAATCGAACGCGAACCGTTAATGGCAAGTATTCAAAACGTCATGAAAGCAATATCTTCAAAAACAACAATACCTATTCTTTCAGGTATTAAACTAGAAGCTAATGATCAAGGAGTTAAATTAACTGGAAGTAATTCTGATATTACGATTGAATCTATTATTCCTAAAGAAGAAGATGGCGTTATTAATATTCATGAAATTATTCCTGGACAAATCGTTGTTCAAGCCAAGTTTTTACCAGAAATTATTAAGAAATTACCTAATAACCAAGTAGAAATTGATGTAGATGACGATCTAAATCTAAAAATAAAATCAGGTCATGCTGAATTTAAATTAAATGGACAAGATGCTGAAGAATATCCACAATTACCGATGCTACAAACTGAAAACAGCTTTGACTTACAAATTGATTTATTAAAAATGCTGATTCGTCAAACCAATTTTGCAGTATCAGTATCTGAAACTCGTCCTATATTAACTGGAGTTCATTTGAAGTTAGAAGAAAATCTTTTGGAGTTAGTGGCTACTGATAGTCACCGCTTAGCTTCAAGAAAAATTTCTATGAACGATGCGGAAGAACTATTTTTTAACAATGTTGTTATTCCAGGTAAGAGTTTAAGTGAGTTGAATAAAATTCTAGATGAAACTCAGGATACGATTCAAATTAGTGTAACGGATAACCAAATCTTATTTAGAACGAAGAATGTTTATTTCTTATCTCGATTATTAGATGGTAATTATCCAGAAACATCACGCTTAATTCCGAATCAGAGTAAGACTGTTGTAAAAGTTAATTCAAAAGAATTAATTGAATCGATTGATCGTGCGAGTTTATTAGCAAAAGATAATAGAAATAATATTGTTAAATTAGTGACAAAAGGGCAAAATACATTACAAATCACAAGTAATTCACCGGAGATTGGTCATGTTGAGGAAACTTTAGAAACAGATTCTATTGATGGTGAGGAATTGAAAATATCGTTTAATGCTAAATACATGATTGATGCTTTACGTGCAATTGATAGTGATAAAGTGTCAATTAACTTCACTGGAGCGATGAGACCATTTGTGATTCGTCCAGAAGAAGATGATGAACAAATCCTGCAACTAATCACACCAGTAAGAACTTATTAATATTCAAAATAATTATTGGGCTACTTTTTTAAAAGTTGTTTTTAATGAAAATTATTAATTTTTATTGAAGTGATAAGCAGTTGAAAGACACGAAGACTCCTGAGGGAAAAGCAACAGCTGAAGACCCCACAGTGAGCGATAGCTCACGAGGAGGCTGAAGCGTTGCCCACGGAAAGCGAAGTGTCTTTCAACTGCGACACTCGGAAAACAACAACTTATTTGAAAGAGCTATTATTATAAGACTGAACGATTGTTTGAACTTGTATTCAAATCGTTCAGTTTCTTTTCTTATAACCAAATTTTTAGTAAAATAAACTTACATGGAATTTAAATTAAAGAAGGTGGAAAAATGCCTGAAATTATTGAAATAGATACAGAAGAAATTACACTTGGTCAATTTCTCAAATTAGCAAATATCATTGATTCTGGAGGAATGGCTAAAGTATTCCTTAAAGAATTCGATGTTTATGTGAACGGTGAACTTGACGATCGCCGAGGACGTAAATTAAAAGTCGACGATATCGTTGAAATTGACGAAGTAGGAGCGTTTCAAGTCGGACGAGCTGAAGATTAGAGGAGTTACTTCATGTATATTGAAGAATTAACGTTAACCAATTATCGCAATTATGATAAACAAAAAGTTGTTTTTGATAAAAAAATCAACGTCATTATTGGTGAAAACGCTCAAGGTAAGACTAATTTGATGGAAGCCATCTATGTATTAGCCTTTACCAAATCACATCGTACACCCCGCGATAAAGAATTAATCAAATGGGATGCAGAGTATGGTAAAATAGAGGGACGGGTCTTAAAACGAAATCAATCAATCCCATTAGAAGTTATTTTCTCAAATAAAGGGAAAAAAGCTAAATTTAATCATATAGAACAAAAACGCCTCAGCGAATATATTGGTGCAATGAATGTCGTAATGTTTGCACCTGAAGATTTAAATTTGGTTAAAGGGAGCCCTCAAGAACGTCGTAAATTTATTGATATGGAAATTGGTCAAACCCAACCTGTTTATATTTATCATTTAGGTCAATATCAAAGAATTTTAAAAGAACGAAATGCATTATTAAAGGATCTTCAACGCAAACCAAATGCAGATTCAACGATGTTAAAAGTTTATACAGATCAATTAATAGAACACGCTAGTATTATCCTGGAAAGAAGATTTCAATTTTTACAGAAATTAAGAAAATGGGCTCAACCAATTCACCAGGGGATTAGTCGTGGGAATGAACAGTTAAATATTGATTATGATGCAAGTATAGACGTATCAGAAGACGTGAATTCGGAAAAAATAAGAATAGTTTATGAGGAACATTTTAATCATATTGAACAAAAAGAGATTGACAGGGGAACAACCTTAGTTGGTCCACACCGAGATGATTTAATTTTTTATGTGAATGATAAAAATGTTCAAACGTATGGTTCACAAGGACAACAGCGAACGACAGCCCTATCTCTTAAATTAGCAGAGATTGAATTAATTTTTGAAGAAGTAGGAGAATATCCAATTTTATTACTAGATGATGTATTAAGTGAATTAGACGATTATAGACAATCTCATTTATTAAATACCATACAAGGTAAAGTACAGACATTTGTAACCACGACGAGCATAGATGGAATTGCTCATGAGACCATTAGTGAAGCTGAAATTTTTACGATTCACGAAGGTCAATTAGTAGAGGAAAGGTGAGGGATGAACGTTGTTTATACATATTGGAGATGAAAATGTAATACGGTCCAAAGAAGTCATTTCAATTATTGACTATAGTTTATTTCACTCCTCATCGATTATTGAAGAGATGATTTTCAAACAAAGAGAAAAAGGGAACGTTTCAGATACTTCTTATGAAGAAGCTAAATCGATTGTCATTACGACCGATCATATTTATTTTAGTTCCCTATCCGTTTCTACATTAAATCGGAGAGCGCAATTGTCTTATAAGTTAGATAAAGTCGATGATATAACAGATTCTTATGAACTGGAAGACTAAAGATATGAAGCTAGTAATTCAATAGGAAAATGAAGGTGAGATCATGGCGATGGAAGATAATATGAACGAACAAAATGATTATGGTGCTAGTCAGATACAAGTACTAGAAGGCTTGGAAGCGGTTCGTAAACGCCCAGGTATGTATATTGGTTCAACTAGTGAAAGAGGTCTCCACCACCTCGTTTGGGAAATTGTCGATAATAGTATTGACGAAGCATTAGCTGGATATTGTGATCATATTCAAATCATCATAGAGGAAGATAATAGCATAACTGTTATTGATAATGGACGTGGAATTCCAGTTGACTTACATAAAAAAGCTGGCAAACCAGCGTTAGAAGTTATTATGACGGTTTTACATGCTGGTGGTAAGTTCGATAGTGGAACTTATAAAGTGTCGGGTGGTTTACATGGTGTAGGTGCCTCTGTAGTTAATGCGCTATCAGAAAGCTGTGAAGTGTATGTCCACCGTGATGGGAATATTTATTACCAAAAATATACTCGTGGTGTCCCAAATGAAGAAGTGAAAGTCATTGGAGAAACGGATATTACGGGTACAAAAACTACTTTTAAACCGGATCCGGAGATTTTTACTGAAACGCAAGAGTATCAATACGATCAATTATTACATCGTACGAGAGAGCTGGCTTATTTAAATAAGCAGCTTCGCATCTCAATTGAAGATAAACGTGTGGAAGATCAAGAGCCTGAACATTTTTATTATGAAGGCGGTATTGCTGAATATGTTGAACACTTAAATCGTAAACGTGAAACGTTACATGAACCGATTTACGGTGAGAGTGAAATGGATGATATTACTGTTGAATTCTCTATTCAGTACAACGATGGGTTTGCTAGTAATATTTACTCATTTACCAATAATATTCACACAGCTGAAGGTGGAACCCATGAATCAGGGTTCAAAACGGCGTTAACACGTGTGATTAATGATTACGCTAGAAAAAATAGCTTATATAAAGAAAACGATCCTAATTTAATTGGTGATGATGTTCGTGAAGGGTTAACAGCAATTATTTCTGTTAAACACCCTGATCCTCAATTTGAGGGACAAACTAAAACTAAATTAGGGAACAGTGAAGTTCGTACGATTACGGACCAGATTTTCTCTGAGAAGTTTTCACAATTTTTATTTGAAAACCCTAAAACTGCCAGACGAATTGTTGAAAAAGGGTTAATGGCCTCACGAGCAAGAATTGCTGCAAAAAAAGCACGTGAAGTGACTCGACGTAAAAGTGCACTAGAAGTATCAAGCTTGCCAGGTAAATTAGCAGATTGTGCTTCTAAAGACGCGGCTATTAGTGAAATATACATCGTTGAGGGTGACTCAGCAGGTGGTTCAGCTAAACAGGGACGTGATCGACATTTTCAAGCGATTCTTCCTTTAAGAGGTAAAATCATTAACGTAGAAAAAGCACGTTTAGATAAAATTTTATCTAACAATGAAATTCGTGCGATGATTACAGCATTAGGTACAGGTATTGGAGAAGAATTTGATATTGAACAATCACGTTATCATAAAATTGTGATTATGACTGACGCAGATGTCGATGGTGCACATATTCGTACGTTATTATTGACGTTCTTCTACCGTTATATGCGTCCTTTAATTGAACGTGGTTATATTTATATTGCACAGCCACCTTTATATCAAATTAAGCAGAATAAAAACCTTTATTATGCTTATAACGATAAAGAAATGGAACGTATGTTATCAGAGCTTCCAGCGTCACCAAAACCGAATTTACAGCGTTATAAGGGTTTAGGTGAGATGAACCCTACTCAATTATGGGAAACGACAATGAATCCAGAATCTAGAACACTCCTGCAAGTAAAGCTAGAGGATGCAATGGATGCTGATGAAATTTTTGAAACTTTAATGGGTGACCAAGTTGAACCGAGACGTGATTTCATTGAACAGAACGCCCAATACGTTCAAAACTTAGATATTTAATTAGATGGCAATTGATATGGGAAATAATGAGCACAAGTACTCCATGAATATGAGATATTCTTGTGCTCGTTTGACCCAAGGGAGGTAATGACGGTTGGATCAACAACGACCAAAAGTAGAAGAAATTAATATTAGCAATGAGATGAGAACGTCCTTTTTAGATTATGCAATGAGTGTAATTGTCGCTCGTGCACTACCTGACGTTCGTGATGGATTAAAACCCGTACATAGACGTATTTTATATGCAATGCATGATTTAGGGATGCATGCAGATAAAGCTTATAAGAAATCAGCACGTATCGTAGGTGAAGTAATCGGTAAGTACCACCCACACGGTGATTCTGCTGTATACGAAGCTATGGTACGTATGGCTCAGGATTTTAACTTTAGAAATATGTTAGTGGATGGTCATGGTAACTTTGGTTCTGTCGATGGTGATGCTGCAGCAGCTATGCGTTACACGGAAGCTAGAATGTCTAAATTATCGATGGAATTATTAAGAGACATTAACAAAAATACAATTGACTACGTTGAAAACTATGATGGCTCTGAAAAAGAACCCGTTGTATTACCGGCAAGATTTCCTAACCTTTTAGTGAATGGCGCAGCTGGTATTGCCGTAGGTATGGCAACCAATATCCCACCTCATCAATTAGGTGAAGTCATTGATGCCGTATTAGAGTTAAGTCGCAATCCAGAGATTACGATTGAAGAGCTAATGGAAGATTTCATTCATGGACCAGATTTTCCAACTGGTGGATCGATTTTAGGTCGTAGTGGTATTCGCCAAGCTTATCAAACTGGTAAAGGCTCTATAACAATCCGCTCTAAAGCAGATATTCATGAAGAGTCCAATGGAAAGACCTCAATTATTGTGACAGAAATCCCGTATCAAGTTAACAAAGCAAGATTAATCGAAAAGATTGCTGAGTTAGTACGAGATAAGAAACTAGAAGGGATTACTGATTTACGTGATGAGTCTGACCGTGAAGGTTTACGAATCGTCATTGAATTAAGACGTGATGCAAATGCGAATGTTGTTTTAAATAACCTTTATAAACAAACAGCTTTACAGACTTCATTTGGTATTAACATGTTGGCACTTGTTAATGGTCAACCAAAAGTATTAAATATTAAGCAGACGTTAAACCATTATTTAGAACACCAAAAAGAAGTCATCGTTCGCCGTACACAGTATGAGCTAGATAAGGCAGAAGCCAGAGCTCATATTTTAGAAGGTTTACGAATTGCTTTGGATCATCTGGATGAAGTGATTGAGCTTATTAGAAAATCACAAACCACAGATGAAGCTAGAGATGGCTTAATGTCACGTTTTGGTTTATCTGAAAAACAAGCTCAAGCTATTTTAGACATGCGTTTACAACGTTTAACTGGTTTAGAGCGTGAAAAGATTGAAAATGAATATAAAGATGTTATGGAATTAATCGGAGAATTAAAAGCTATTTTAGCTGATGATGAAAAAGTATTAGAAATCATTAGAGAAGAGCTATTAGAAATTAAAGAACGTTTCAATGATACCCGTCGTACTGATATTGCAGTAGGTGGAACAGATTTCATTGAAGATGAAGATCTAATTCCTGAAGAAACGGTGATTATTAGTTTAACTCATCGTGGTTATATTAAACGATTACCTGCTACAACGTATCGAGCACAACGTCGTGGTGGTCGAGGAATCCAAGGTATGGGAACCAATGATGAAGACTTTGTCGAACATTTACTGTCTACATCAACCCATGACACCTTATTATTCTTCACCAATAAGGGTAAAGTATATCGGGCAAAAGGTTACGAAATACCTGAATATGGTCGAACCGCAAAGGGTATTCCACTCGTTAACGTCCTACAAGTTGAAAAAGATGAGTGGGTAAATGCCGTAATCACGGTTAAAGAATTTGAATCAGATTGGTACCTGTTCTTTACCACAAGAAAAGGGTTATCTAAACGTACAACATTAGAGAAATTTGCAAATATTAGACGTGGTGGTCTGCGTGCGATTAACCTTAGAGAAGATGATGAATTAATCTCTGTAAAATTAACAGATGGCGATAAAAACATCATGATTGGTACGAAAAATGGTTTATTAATACGTTTTAACGAAGATGATGTTCGTTCAATGGGTCGAACAGCTTCAGGTGTAAAAGGTATTACTTTACGTGAAGATGATGAAGTTGTATCTATGGAAATTCTTGACCCTGGAATTGACGTATTAACCGTGACATCCAAAGGTTATGGTAAACGTACGCCAGAAGAAGAGTATCGTTTACAAAACCGTGGTGGTAAAGGTATTTTAACGTGTAAGTTAAATGATAAAAATGGCAATGTAGTAGCGGTTAAACCAGTTACAGGTGAAGAAGATCTCATGTTAATGACTGCTAGTGGCGTTCTGATCAGAATGTCTTCAGAATCAATTTCAACAACAGGTCGTAATACTCAAGGTGTTAAATTAATTCGCTTAGGCGAAGAAGAAGAAGTAGCGACAGTAGCTCGTGTTGAAAAGGAAGATGAAGAAGAAATCGAAGAAGTGAATGAAGATGGACCACCATCTGATCAGGAGTCAGAAGAGACTACTGAAGAAAATGTTGAAGAACCAACAAATGATACAGAAGATGATGAATAAAAACAATTATTGTAAGGAAAGCTCGTCAATTTGGCGAGTTTTCTTTATAATTAACCATAAGAAGATTTAAATCATTGTATATGTTGAAGATTTTGGTCGATATAATATATAGCTAATAGCGGGCTTACTGGCCTTTACATCTAGAAAGTATACTTCGAAAGACTATAAATACATTCACGAAGGTTTGGGAGAGGGGAATTTTCTATGAAAGTTAAACCAAAACAATTAGTCCCCGGGTGTTTAGTCACAAAAGATGTGATGGGGAAAACAGTATTTCCTATAGTTCCAAAAAATACTGTTATTGAACCTATTCACATTAAAGTTTTAACAGACTTCCAAGTGCCTCAAATTGATGTCGCGAATCGATTGGTTAACGGTGATCCATTCCAAGTTGAGGAAGTCGAAAATACAATAGAAGTAGAACCAAAAGAAAAAGAAGACAACCGAGAAGAATGGTCTTTTTATGAGCATTATGTCTATGCCGTTAAAGAGACTATGAACCTATTTAAAAATTGGAAAGATCAGCCAAGATTAGATTTGAAAAAAATTAGACAATTGATTCAACCTCTGGTCCACATTGGAGAAAGTAATTCAGAAGTTTTAATGGAGCTTCACCATTATACCGATAAAAATGATTATTTTTATCATCATATTGTAGCAGTACCCGTGATTGCTTCATTTATAGCAAAGAAGCTTGGTGTTGATTCAAATGAACGTAAACAGATTGCATTAGCGGCATATTTATGCGATATAGGTATGTTAAAAGAAGATGTTCATTTATATAAAAAAGATGGTGTCTTAACGAACCAAGAATATGAACGAGTAAAAAGACACCCTGTGTTATCTTATCGATTGATTGAACACGAACCATACTTGAATAAGAGTATAAAAGTAGCAGTGTTACAGCATCATGAACGATTGGACGGCTCTGGTTATCCAGTGGGAGTTCAACATGATAAACTACATAAATATGCAAGAATCATTGCAGTTAGTGATATGTTCCATGCGATGACTTCTGAACGAATCTATCGAAAAAAACAATCACCATTTAAAGTTATTGAAGAAATGATGAATCGACAATTTGGTAAGTTGGACATGAAAATTGTTAAAGCCTTAGTAGATTCCATTGTATACTTTTCAAACGGTACGAAGGTTAGGTTGACTAACAATGAAGTCGGTGAGATTGTATTTATTGATCAAAAGAACCCTACCAGACCGATGATTAAAAAGGTAGATAATCAGGAAATTATTCATTTACTAGAGCACAATGAATTATATATAGAAGAGGTTCTTATGAACTAAAATGATTGATTACAATAGACCATTAGTAGAGTTTATGACTTTGCTAATGGTCTTCTTCTATCATTTTTAATAATTTGTCTAAATTACCAATGAGATTGAGCAAAAATTCATGTATAATTGAAATCGTGAAAGATACATAAGATGGGGGAAGACAGAGATGAAAAGAGAATTTCGTTTAGTTCGATTATTACTAATCATGATTTTAACGTTTAGTACGTTTTTTATAAATCCACACTTTTCAGAAGCAAGCACTTTTGATGTGGAAGCTGAATCTGCAATTATTGTGGACCAAGAGACAGGAGAAATCCTGTATGCTAAAAATCCAGATATTGCATTACCACCAGCTAGTATGACGAAGATGATGACAGAATACTTAGTACTAGAAGCTATTGAAAATGGCACGATTTCTTGGGATACAACAACTCAAATTAGCCAATATGCCTATGATATTTCTGCTAATTATTTATTTTCTGGTATTGGGTTAACGATGAATAAACCTTATACAGTTAAAGATTTATATGATGCAATGGTTATTAATTCTGACAACGCTACCACTATTGCACTAGCAGAATTAATTGCTGGGACTGAAGGCGAATTTGTTAGAATGATGAATGAAAAGGCTGAAGAACTTGGATTAACAGATTATAAGTTCGTTAATTCATCGGGTCTAAATAACAGTTCATTAGGCGAGAATTACCCAGATGGTACAGATCCTGAGGCTGAAAACTTAATGTCTGCTCGTGATACAGCTAAATTAGCATACCATCTAGTAAATGATTATCCGGAAGTTTTAGAAACATCTAAAATACCGCGCAAAGAATTTGACGGGCAAGTCATTGAAAATTATAACTGGATGTTGCCTGGAATGGGTGAAGGTGTTGCTTCTTTTACTTATGAGGGGTTAGACGGACTAAAAACTGGACATACAGAATTAGCAGGATATACATTTACTGGAACAGCGAAACGTAATGGCCAACGTTTAATTACAGTTGTTATGAAAACTGAGAGTAAATCAGAACGTTTTAACGAAACTCGAAAATTAATGGATTACGGTTTTAACAATTTTAAAACGGTAACGCTATTTGAAAAAGGCCATCAAATAGAGGGTGAATCTACTATCACCGTTAAAAAAGGTAAAAAAGATGAAGTGCAAATCGAGTCTAGTCAAGCTATTGAAACAATGATTAAAAATGGAGAAAAAGAGAATTACTCCGTTAAATATGAATTGAATGAAGAAGTTTTAACAGATGACGGTACATTAGTTGCTCCAGTAGAAAAAGATCTAGAAGTCGGGAAAATGGTTCTAACTTATAAAGGTCAAGATGAGTATGGTAATATAAGTGGGGATGATGAAATCTCAGTTCCTCTAGTAACAACTGAGGATGTTGAAAAATCAAATTGGTTTATGCTAATGCTACAAGCCATAGGAGATTTTTTCGTTAACTTATTTGTAAGCATCAAAGGGTTATTTGCTTAAAAATTTTAGGGGGTTCATAACATGAGTAATGTAGGTACTAACAGAGTTAAAAGAGGTATGGCAGAAATGCAAAAGGGCGGCGTTATTATGGACGTTGTCAATGCAGAACAAGCTAAAATAGCAGAGGAAGCGGGCGCTGTTGCTGTTATGGCACTTGAGCGTGTACCGTCTGATATTCGTGCAGCTGGTGGAGTAGCACGTATGGCTGATCCAACGATTACTGAAGAGGTGCTAAATGCAGTATCGATTCCAGTAATGGCTAAAGCGCGAATTGGACATATTGTTGAAGCAAGAGTTCTAGAATCAATGGGTGTTGATTATATTGATGAGAGTGAAGTATTAACGCCTGCGGATGATATTTATCATATTAATAAAAATGATTACACGGTACCATTTGTTTGTGGTTGTCGTAATCTAGGTGAAGCTGTACGCCGTATTGGTGAAGGTGCATCAATGTTACGTACTAAAGGTGAGCCTGGAACGGGTAACATCGTTGAAGCTGTTCGTCATATGCGTGAAGTTCAAAAGCAAATCAAAGAAGTTTCCGCTATGGCTGAAGATGAATTAATGGTTTATGCCAAAGAACATGGTGCTTCTTATGAAGTATTATTAGAAATTCGTAAAAACGGAAGACTTCCAGTTGTTAACTTTGCAGCAGGGGGTATTGCAACTCCTTCTGATGCAGCATTAATGATGCATCTAGGCGCAGATGGCGTGTTTGTTGGTTCAGGTATTTTTAAATCTGATAACCCTGCAAAATTTGCACGTGCAATTGTAGAAGCAACAACACATTATGATGATTATGAATTAATTGGACAACTATCTAAAGATCTTGGTACAGCAATGCCTGGTATTGAAATGAACACTCTAGGTGAACATGACCGTATGCAAGATCGCAGTGAATAGAGGTAATAATTATGCTTACAATCGGAGTTTTAGGTTTACAAGGTGCTTTTCGTGAGCATAAACAATCAGTAGAAGCATGTGGACACGAAGCAATCATTGTAAAGAAAAAAGAGCAGTTAACTGAAATAGATGGTTTAGTTTTACCGGGTGGGGAAAGTACCACGATGAGACGGTTAATTGATAAATATGATTTCTTCGATGCTCTTCGTCAATTTGAGCAATCAGGAAAGCCTATATTTGGCACATGTGCAGGCTTGATTTTATTAGCTAAAAAAATTAATGGACAAGCTGACGCTCATTTAAAGTTGATGGATATGGTCGTTGAACGAAATGCTTTTGGTCGCCAGAGAGATAGCTTTGAAACTCAATTAGAAATTAAAGGTGTTGCTGATGATTTTGAAGCTGTATTTATCCGAGCACCGTTCATAGCTGAAGTAAAAGAAAATACAGAAGTTTTAGCGACTTATCAAGATAAAATTGTAGCCGCACAACAAGGTCAATTTCTAGCAGCTGCATTTCACCCAGAGTTAACAGATGACCATCGTTTAATGCAGTATTTTATTGATCAAGTTAAAAAAAATAAATTAAAACTTGCTACAAATTAAAAAAACGGTTATATTATGAGTAACAAAATTATGAAATGCATTGATAGGAATTAGTAATAAGCTTGTTTTTAACAGAGAGCTGGTGGTTGCTGTGAACCAGTAAAAACAGTTTATGAATCCATCCTTGAGCAGATTAGCTGAACTTATAAGTAGGTTAATCCGGTAAGCGCCGTTAAAGCTTTCCGAGTTGGAAGAATTCTATTCTTCAACAAGGGTGGTAACGCGGGTATATCAACTCGTCCCTTTCTTTAAAGGGGCGAGTTTTTTGTTTTTGATAAAAATAATTCGATATAATATAAGGAGGACTAATCATGCTTGATTTAAAGTATCTACGCCAAAATTTCCAAGAAGTTAAGCAAAAGCTAAGTAAGCGAGGAGAAGACTTAACAGACCTAGACCATTTTGAAGAATGGGACCAGAAACGACGTGAGCTTATACAAGAAACTGAAGAATTAAAAGCTCGTCGTAACGAGGTTTCTAAAGAAATCTCTGCTTTAAAGAAAGAAAAGAAAGATGCAGATCATATAATTAAAGAAATGCGTGAAGTTGGAGACCGCATTAAAGAATTAGATGAACAATTAAAAGAAGTAGAAGAAAAGCTAAACGAACTACTTCTATCTATTCCAAATATTCCACATGAATCAACACCCGTTGGAGAAGATGAAGACGATAATGTTGAAGTAAGGCAGTGGGGAGATGTTCGCAAGTTTGATTTTGAAGAAAAAGCACACTGGGATGTCGCTACAGATTTAGACATTGTAGATTTTGAGCGCGCCTCTAAAGTTACAGGAAGCCGCTTTGCCTTTTATAAAGGTGTAGGTGCTCGCTTAGAACGTGCATTAATTAACTTTATGATGGATTATCAAGTGGATGAGCATGGCTATGAAGAAATGATGCCACCACAAATGGTTAATACTGAAAGCTTAAAAGGTACAGGTCAGTTCCCTAAGTTTACAGAAGACGTTTTTAAACTTGAGGACTGGGATTATTACTTAATTCCAACTGCCGAAGTTCCAGTAACTAACTACCATCGTGATGAAATCTTAGGTGTTGAAGATTTACCGAAAAAATTCGCAGCATACAGTGCTAACTTCCGTTCTGAAGCAGGCTCAGCTGGCCGTGATACACGTGGTCTTATTCGCCAACACCAATTTAATAAAGTTGAATTAGTACATCTCGTAAAACCTGAAGATTCTTATGAGACATTAGAAGTTTTAACTGGACACGCAGAGAAGATTCTACAACTACTTAAATTACCATACCGTGTCATGAGCATGTGTACAGGTGATTTAGGATTTACAGCAGCTAAAAAATATGACATTGAAGTTTGGATGCCAAGCAGTGATACTTACCGTGAGATCTCTTCTTGTTCAAACTTTGAGGCTTTCCAAGCAAGACGTGCAGGAATTCGTTTCCGTCGTGAAGCTAAGTCTAAGCCAGAGTTTGTTCATACATTAAACGGATCAGGATTAGCTATAGGACGTACTGTAGCGGCTATTTTAGAGAATTATCAAGAAGCTGATGGTTCTGTAACGATTCCTGAGGTTTTAAGACCATATATGGGTAATAAAGAGCGTATTGAAATTAAATAAATGAGTTCTAATAAATGAGCGCTTGGGTTATCCCAAGCGCCTTTTATATTAAGTGTTATTAGTATTTAGTTCATTAAGTTGCTTTTCTAATTTTTTAATTAGTTTTTGGTTTGATTGAGTAGTTCCATAAAGAATTCCTATAAATCCCCCTAAAATAATACCTAGGACTCCCATAAATAAAAAACCTAAAACCACTCCTATGATTAAATATAAAAAGTTTAAATATGACATCATTTCACCCCATGTTGTTGCATTAAGAATAGTTATGTAATGTTGTTATTACTATTTTCAATAATATCACGATACCAATTGCTCGTTACATCCATTATTAGGAAAAGAGAGATTTTACTTACAAGTATCAGTTATTTTGTAAACATCCAAATAGTTTATGGGGAAAAAATAATTTTTATGGGGAATTTATTTAATATATGGGGAAAATTTTAATTTTATGGGGATTTATTTAAAAATATGGGGAAATTCTTAAATTTATGGGGAATTAGCCCAAATGACACTGGGTGACAAGTTCAAATCCTTACCTATACTAGGTTAATTACAAGCTATAAACTTACAGAAAATAAAGAAATCTATTAAATGTATTGCACGGTGTCGATTCCTGTGATATATTTATTTTTGTCAGCTCACACGGAGGAGTACCCAAGTCCGGCTGAAGGGAGCGGTCTTGAAAACCGCCAGGGGCTTCACGGCCCGCGGGGGTTCGAATCCCTCCTCCTCCGCCATTATACATATTTATACAAAAAACTAGTCATGGTTACACAATGTAACCATTTTTTTATGTCTTTTTTTAAATTTAGGTTAAAAAATTCTTAAAAATATTCTATAATTTAATAAAGTATGTGACAAAATAAAGAAAAATGAGTGCGAGTAGGGAGCACGAGTTAATGAATTTGTTTAAAAGATGGCGAATAGTTGTAATGTCTGATGCCGATAAAGGGATCAAACAATTCTCTTTACCCAGAATCTTTTTATTCGGGTTTATCACAATTTTTATTTTTGCTTTATTAAGTGTCGGGTTAACAATACATATGATTGAAACGCTTAGTGGTGAAAACCAAACCTTAGAAACATCTTTAGCTGAAGCGAATGGTCAAATCGAGAAACAGAATGAAGACCTTAATCAATTTGAACAAGATCGTTTAGCTATTGAAAACAGGTTAACTGAACTTAAGACATTAGAAGAGCAGTTAAAAGAGATGATTACAACATTAAATCCAGAAAGGTTAGCTGAATTTAGTGATGGACCAAAAGGCGGTCCAAGTGATGATTTTGGTATTGTACAAACTTCACTGGATAAACAACTATCTTCCTTTGGAGACTATTCATCTATAAGAAAAGAAGTACCACAACTTATAGAAAAATATGAAGTGGCTATTGAGGAATTAGGATCGGTAAAAGAACAGCTTAAAGAAGTTCCAATTTATTGGCCGGCTGATAGTGAACGAATTACGTCTGAATTTGGTACAAGAACAGATCCTTTTAGAAAGGACGAGTCTTTTCATGGTGGATTAGACTTAGCAGGACCATGGGGGACAAAAATTTATGCCTCTGGTGACGGTGTGATTGAATTATCAGGACGTAACGGACCTTATGGTTTATCTATTTTAATTGATCATGGTAATTCATATAAAACACGATATGGACACTTAGCACGATTACATGTTAAAGAAGGCGATCGTGTCAAACAAGGTGAACTTATTGGATTAATGGGTTCAACAGGGCGGAGTACCGGTGTGCATTTACACTATGAAGTTTTAAAAAATGGCGAATTAGTTGATCCATATCCATACATGACGTTTATTCAAAGAGTATTAAATCAATAAAAGGTGGTTACAAGATGCGTTCAAAACAAGATAAAAAGTTAGATAATGTTGATACGATTATTGGTGCTGGAACTGTTTTTAAAGGCGATGTTGATTCAGAGGCTAGTATTCGTGTGGATGGCACGGTTGCAGGAACAGTTAATTGTAAAGGTGATGTGGTGATTGGACAAGACGGTCAGGTTGATGCAGAAGTAAAAGGCCGTAATATTACTGTTGCAGGTACTATAAAAGGTAATGTAACATCACAAGAGACATTGAAAGTAGAATCTACTGGTAAACTGCTAGGCGATGCAAAAATGGCCACTTTAGTCATTGATGAAGGCGGCAAATTTGATGGACATAGTTCCATGGGTTCTTCAGATGCGACAAATGAAGAGAAACAAGACAAGAAAGAAAAGCAAGATAAAAATAAGAGCAATAAGAAAAAAGATAAAGCTTCATAATAAAAAATACCGGTACGTGACAGCCACGTACCGGTATTTTTATACTTTTAAAAGATTTCTAGATGTTTGAATCGTATTTCCTACACGCTCTAAAATAGGTTCAATAGAGTCTTCATTATTGAATAAATCATAATCATTAATATTAACTCGCATCACAGGGCATGTATTGAAATTATTAATCCACTCTTCATACCGATTATACATTTCTCTCCAATATTCAACAGGCGTGTCTTGTTCCATTTTTCTACCGCGACTTTTCAAACGATCTAAAACGTCGTCAAACGAGCCTTCTAAATAAATCAGTAAGTCAGGGTGAGGGAAATAAGGTGTCATGACCATAGAATCGAACAGATTCTTGTAAGTTAAATAATCTGTTTCAGTCATTGTACCTTTTTCACGATGCATTTTTGCAAAAATCCCTGTATCTTCATATATTGAACGGTCTTGTATAAACCCGCCACCGTATTCAAAGATTCTTTTTTGTTCTTTGAAACGTTCTGCTAAGAAATATACTTGCAGATGAAAACTCCAACGCTCGAAATCTTTATAGAATTTATCTAAATATGGGTTACCTTCTACTTTTTCAAATGAGGTGCGAAAACCTAACGCATCTGCTAAAGCATTCGTCATAGTTGATTTACCAACACCTACTGTCCCTGCAATCGTAATGACAGCATCGTTTGGAATCCCGTATTTATTGACCTTCATGTCACAACTTCCCCTTTTTGAATATGCTTTTCAACCTCGGACAATATATAATCTAAATCTTCTTGATGTTTAACAAAATCTAAATGATCGCCGTTTAATCTGATGACAGGTATGTTAGGGTTACTTCTTTCAAATTCATCCATAAATTGATCGTAGTCTTTAGACAATTGTTCAAGATATTCAGGTTGAATGTTCTTTTCTACTTCTCTGCCACGCATGCGGATACGCTCTAGAAGTGTGTCTAAGCTTGCATGTAAATAAACCATTACATTAGGTTTAGGCATATCATCCGTTAATGTATGGAAGATTTGTTCGTATTTATCAAACTGCTTTTGGTTCAGTGTCCTTTTAGCAAATATCATGTTTTTAAAGATATGATAATCAGAAACAACTGATTTGTTTTGCATTAAATAATGCTTCTCTATGTCTTCTAGTTGTTTATACCGATTACACAAGAAAAACATCTCAGTCTGAAAACTCCACTCTTCAATATTGTCGTAAAACTTACCTAAGAATGGATTTTCTTCGACAATTTCTTTAAGTAAATGATAGTAAAAATGCTGGGCAATTTTATTAGATAAAGAGGTCTTGCCAACACCTATAGGCCCTTCTACCGCAATAAAAGGTACATGATATTCCCCCATATGTACTCCTCCAATGACTATATCATTTCTATTATTCCATGATAACAAATTTCGACTCTCATTTGGGTATATTTATCACATTTTAAAAATCCAAAAATATCTAGCAAAAACCTATACACTTTTTCATTAGAGACATATTTTATAGTGTAACCACGAAAAGAGAGGTGAAATTAAAATGTTTGATGATCACAAAGATGATTTTGATTGTAAAAAGAATAAATGTGTGTGTAAAACTGTAAGAAAAATCGCAGCAGCACAAGACGAAGTAGCAGGTTTAGGTGATTGTGAAGTAGGTTGTAAGCAGTCGATTAATGATCTTTTATCACCTGCCGGTACTGGAAACAGAAACGATACTATTCCTTTCATTCTATACTGTAAAGGAACTTGTCATCCATTCATAGGTAGTGGGGTATTACAAGGAACTACAGGAATGGGTGGGGATGGTCGCCCAGTCTTCCGTTGTTTTGAATCTCCAATCTTCCGAGTAAATAGAGTTCATAAAGACTGCTGTGCTGAAATTGAATTATTACTGCCAGTAACAAGAGGTGGTTCTACGCCTGGACCTGGTGGAGATGAGGTATGTGATTACTTCCCTGGTAACTCAATTGCAGCTTTACAACGCACAGGTATCTGTATCAAAGTAGACTTATGTGACTTCTCTGGCATTTCTTGCTTAGAGCCGACACGCGTAAGACCAGTTTCTGAATTTGATCAAAGAGACAGTGAAAAGCATCACGACCGTCACGACGACTAATACCACCTAACTGATATCGCTTCATAGCGGTATCAGTTTATTTTTGTTTGACAATATACCTTATGGGGTATATGATGTATATGTAACATCAAAAAACAAACAATAGTTTTGCGTTGTATCAAGCTTTGAGAGGAGGATTTTTATGATGGAATACGATGCAAAGGTTAAAAATAGAGTAAAACGTTTAGAAGGTCAATTACGCGGTGTCCTTCGTATGATGGAAGAAGGAGCAGATTGTAAAGAGGTTATTACTCAGTTATCAGCAAGTCGTACAGCGATTGATCGTACAATTGGAGTAATAGTTAGTAATAACTTAATTGAATGTGTTCAAGATGCTCAGGAAAATGGCGAAGACACAGAAGATAGAGTAAAAGAAGCAGTGAACTTGTTAGTCAAAAGCCGATAATAAAAAATTATTTTAAGCTATTGACGAATTTCATATTATATTATAATATACCCTACGGGGTATTTAAAATAATAATTAATTTCTTAGGAGGAATTTATAATGGATATTAATAAAACTTTAGATGCAAAAGGCCTAGCATGCCCAATGCCAATTGTGAAAACTAAAAAAGCAATCGAGGACATTGACAGTGGTCAGATCTTAGAAGTAGTTGCTACAGATGCAGGTGCGAAAAGTGACTTAACAGCGTGGTGCAAATCTTCAGGTCATGAACTAGTAGACATGAATGAAGATGATGGCGTATTTACTTTCTATATTAAAAAAGGATAAATTTTTTTGATTGATAATATACCTATGCGGGTATAAGTGATTGTGGGACCTAGTTAATGTACTAGGATTCCACATCCTAAATATAAGGAGGAGTTTTAAAATGGCTGAAAAGAAAAAGACTAATATCATCCTATTCAGCGGTGATTACGATAAAACAATGGCAGCTTATATTATTGCTAACGGCGCAGCTGCATATGACCATGACGTTACGATTTTCCACACATTCTGGGGATTAAATGCGTTACGTAAAGATGAAAAATTACAACCTAAAAAGTCATTTATGGAGAAAATGTTCGGTAAAATGATGCCTCGTGGCGCAAACAATATGCCGTTATCAAAAATGCAATTCTTAGGTATGGGACCAAAAATGATAAAAAGTGTTATGAAAAAACACAATGTCATGCCTTTACCAGATCTAATCGATATGGCGAAAGAACAAGATGTTACCTTATTAGCTTGTACGATGACCATGGACTTATTAGGTCTAAAAAAAGAAGAGTTACTAGATGATATTGAATATGGTGGCGTTGCTGCTTATATCGCTGAAGGTGAAGACGGCGCGATTAACCTATTCATTTAATGGAGGTTTAAATCATGAAAACAATTGATCCTAAAACAGTGCAACAAAAATTAGCACAAGGTGAAAATCTTAATTTAATCGATGTGCGTGAAGTTGATGAAGTTGAAGCGGGTAAAATACCTGGAGCGGTAAATATCCCACTCGGCTTAATTGAATTTCGCGAAAATGAACTAGATAAAAATAAAGAATATATTATGGTTTGCCGTTCGGGTGGACGTAGTGGTCAAGCGACTCTTTTCTTAGAGAGTAAAGGCTACGATGTCACGAATATGGATGGCGGAATGCTTAGCTGGGAAGGTTCAGTAGAATAATCAACACAGGAGGTTATATCATGAGTGAAATTAATTTTGATCATGTCTTAGACGCCAAAGGTCTAGCATGCCCAATGCCAATTGTAAAAACTCGTAAAGAGATCGACAATGTAGAGCCTGGAAAAGTTCTATTAATTGAAGCAACAGACCAAGGTTCTAAAGCTGACTTAAAGGCGTGGGCTGAACGTAGTGGACATCAGTATTTAGGTACAGTAGAAGAAGGAGACGTACTAAAACATTATGTACGCAAAGCTTCTGAAGGTGAATCAGGTGAAGAGACTTCATTTGATCAGAAAGTTAATAATGATGAACTAAAACAAAAAATGGATTCAGGCGACGTAACGGTTTTAGACGTACGAGAATCAGCTGAATACGCATTTGGTCATATTCCGAATGCGATATCAATTCCATTTGGCGAATTAGAAGACCGCGCAAGCGAATTAAATCAAGATGATGAAATTTATGTTGTTTGCCGCACTGGTAATCGTAGTGACATGGCAGCACAACTATTAAGCGACAAAGGTTTTGAAAAAGTGTATAACGTTGTTCCTGGAATGAGCGATTGGGACGGCGACGTTGAAAGTAAATAAAAAGATAAATAAAAGATAGTGTCTAAAAAACTTTTTAGTACGAGAACTTGGTCAGTTCCCAAGTTCTTTTATTACCACAAAAATAATACTGCAGGGGGTATATAAACCATGACTGTAAAAACTATGAATGTTAAAGAAATTGCTAAAAGAGTAGTGAATAAAGAAGATTTATATGTACTAGATGTTCGTAATGAAGATGCTTATGAAGATTGGAAAATCGAAGGCGACAATTTTGAATATTTAAACGTACCTTATTTTGATTTAATTGAAGGTATTGAACCCATCCAAGATAAAGTACCAAAAGATCGCGATATTGCGGTAGTTTGTGCTAAAGGTGGTTCGTCGGAATTTGTAGCTGAACAACTAGTTGAAGCTGGTTTTAACAATGTATATTCAGTTGAAGGCGGAATGAAAGCTTGGAGTGAACACTTAGAGCCAGTTAAGATTGCAGATCTAAAAGATGGCGGTGAATTATTCCAATTTGTACGTCTAGGTAAAGGTTGCCTATCTTACATGGTGATTTCTGACGGTGAGGCAGCAACAATTGATGCTGTACGTATGGCTGATGTGTTCATTAACTTTGCTGAAGAAAAAGGTGCAAAAATTACTCACGCATTTGACACACACTTACACGCAGACCACATTTCAGGTGGCCGTGAAATCGCAGAAAAAACAGGTGCAACTTATTGGTTACCACCGAAAGATGCAACTGAAGTACAATTTGATTTCAAACCTTTAGAAGACGGCGAAGATGTTAAAATTGGTTCTTCTAAAATCAGTGTTCAAGCGCTATATTCACCAGGACACACGATTGGTTCTACGTCATTCATCGTAGACGATCAGTACCTTATGTCAGGTGACATTCTTTTCGTAGATTCAATTGGTCGCCCAGACTTAGCTGGTTTGGCTGATGATTGGGTAGGAGACTTACGTGAAACACTATATAAACGTTATAAAGAACTTTCTGATGAACTAGTCGTATTACCAGCTCACTATATGACTAACGATGAGTTAAATGAAGATGGTTCAGTTGGTAAAAAACTAGGTGAGTTATATCAAGAAAACCATGGTCTAAATGTAGAAGATGAACAAGAGTTCCGTCGCATGGTAACTGAAAATTTACCACCACAACCAAACGCTTATCAAGAAATCCGTGAAACGAATATGGGTAAAATTTCTCCAGAAACTGAAAAGAAACGTGAAATGGAGATTGGACCAAACCGTTGTGCGGTTAAGTAAATCATGATTGAAGATGTGGGGGGAGATGCCTCCTCCTGCATTTATTTTGTTTTTATATCACAATTGAGATTTTGATAAAGGATTAAAGTAAGTGAAAACTAAGGCGGGCACCATCAGGATTTGGCGTAAGCTTAAGGTTTTCTTCTCAGGAGGTGAATGAGATGGAATATGGGTTAATGTTCATTTTAGTCCTATTTTTAATTGGTTTTGTCGGTTCATTTATTTCAGGTATGGTTGGAATCGGTGGATCAATTGTTAAGTATCCCATGCTTTTATACATCCCACCATTATTAGGTTTTGCAGCATTTACATCTCATGAAGTATCAGGAATAAGTGCTGTTCAAGTTTTCTTTGCAACCATTGGTGGTGTATGGGCTTACCGAAAAGGTGGCTATTTAAATAAATCATTAATTCTTTATATGGGTATTAGTATCTTAATTGGTAGCTTTATTGGCGGATTTAGTTCAAGGTTCTTATCTGAAGGGTCTGTAAACTTTGTGTACGCGATCTTAGCTACAATTGCTGTAATTATGATGTTTATGCCTAAAAAAGGTTTAGATGATGTTGAACTTGATCAAGTGACTTTTAATAAACTGTTGGCATCAAGCTTAGCATTTATTGTAGGTATTGGTGCAGGTATTGTTGGTGCAGCAGGTGCCTTTGTTTTAGTGCCGATCATGTTAATTGTGCTCAAGATACCGACACGTATGACGATTGCTTCATCACTCGCAATTACGTTTATTTCATCAATCGGTTCAACAGCAGGTAAATTAATGACAGGACAAGTTTTATTAATACCGGCTATTGTAATGATTGTGGCAAGCCTAATTGCTTCTCCATTAGGAGCTAATGCAGGTAAAAAAATAAACACAAAATATCTACACTGGATTTTAGCTGCCCTCATTTTAGCGTCAGCAATTAAAATTTGGTTAGACTTTATCTAATTTGCTGTTAAATTTCAATAACGAAACAATAAATAAGATTGTAATTCATATGAAAAGCGAAAGGCGGCGACTCCTGCGGGAACAGCGCGAGCCGAAAATCACGCAAAACGAACGGCAGTGAGTTTTGGGAAGTTGAGGCCGTGCCCGCGGAAAGCGTCCGCCTGTAGCGATTCGTAGAATCTACAACTAACATTCTAAAAACTCACCTTATTAGGGTGAGTTTTTTGTATAGAATTGTGGTATTAATCAATTAATAACTAATATGAGATTTAAATGAGGTGATCTGAATGAAATCGACTATAGAATCTAAATACATTACACAGCACCTTGCTAACGAACGTACTTATTTAGCTTGGATTAGAACGGCTCTAGCTATGATAGGTATAGGATTTTTGATAGTTAATATTCATTTTTCCATGAGTTCAACTTCAGATTTTTCAAATCAACTCGCTCAATGGATTGGTATTTTCTCAGTTGTTTTAGGTTTACTTATTATTGTGTTTGCGACATCAAGTTACCTCATTAAGAAAAAACAAATTAATGAGCAGACCTTTCAATCATCTAATCGTGTGGTTTGGATGGTTTCAATTTTAAGTATCATATTATCTATACTCTTCTTTTTATATTTTTTAGTTTTTTAAACTCATAAATAATAACGTTTTGCGATGCACAATTCACGTTCGTATTTAGTACCTTTGATTGTTATGATTTCAATTCCTTTTCCTGTACTTGGAGAGTGAAGCATTTGCCCGTTTCCATAGTAAAAGCCGACATGGTGAATGGCACCTTGCCCATTGTCATGTGCAAAAAATAAGAGATCTCCAGTTTGTAATTGATTAAGTGAAACATCCTCTCCATTCATGGCTTGGTCAGATGCGTCACGGGGTATCGTATATCCGTTTGCTTTATGCATGTTATAGGTGAATCCTGAACAATCATATCCAAAAGAGCTCATACCACCCCAAAAATATGGTAACTCCATAAATGCCTCTCCACTCTTGGTCAGGTCAATACCTATTCGTGGTTTAAGGTCAGAATAAACTTCTATATCTTCTGTAGCGATTTTTCCAGGACCTTTCGATGTTTGCACTTCAACGTATTCTCGAGTCATTCTGATCATGGGCAATATCGTCGCAAAGCTTAATTCTAGCCACTCATGATGATTTAAAGTCAGTTTAGCTTTTTTACTTGTGATAATTACTTGTTGGTCTGTGTGCCACTGATTAGAATTTAACTGTTTTATTTGATTGAGCGGTACCCAACCAGGATACCCACGAGGGTCTTTTTTTGAGGACTGTTGTACTGCAAAAATTTTAGCCCATTCTCCCTCAATTTTATCAACAAAAACTTCTTCTCCAAACAATAGCTGAGATTGAACTAAATTTTGATCACAAAGCTCCAACCTCAACGTTTTGTTTAATCGTTCATACCATTTTCTAATTTTTAAAGGGTTAGATATTCCTTCTTGATCAATAGGTCTTGGTGCTTCAGGATTCGTCCAAATGGTCGCTACAGGAACATCTACAATCCAAATCATTTCATTAGTCATATGAATTCATACTTTCTTTTATAAAATTAATGCCTAACCCGGGTTGATCAGGCAAATGAATGATGTTCTTGTCGTAATAAACACCACCGTCTACTACATCATGACTTAACATCAAGGGTGCATCAAAATCGTAGCGGGTAATGTTTTTTTGACTCGCTGCTAAATGCGAGGCAGCGGTTATACCTAGTTTTGTTTCAATCATACTTCCTACCATGCATTCCACGTTGTACGCTTCAGCTAATCGAACAATTTTTAATGCTTCATGAATGCCTCCTGATTTCATGAGCTTAATATTAATTAAATCAGCCGCTCCAAGCTCTAATACACCCTTAGCATCATATAAAGAAAACACGCTCTCATCCGCCATAATTGGTGTATGAGTATGTTGAGTCACTTGTTTAAGACCTTTAATGTCATGAGCGGGTACAGGCTGTTCGATAAGTTCAATATTAAGTTGTAGATCTTCCATGTGATTAATCGCATATATGGCTTCTTTGACGCTCCAGCCTTGATTAGCGTCTAGCCGAATATTAGGTTCATGTCCAACATGTTCTCTAATTGTTTGAATGCGTTCGATATCTTGGTGAATGGTATCTTTCCCTACTTTAATTTTTAAGATATTAAAGCCTTGATTAATATAATTTGAAGCATGTTGAGCCATTAGATCAGGCTCATTCACACTCACGGTATAATCCGTTTCAATCGAGTTTTTCCACCCACCAAGTAACTGATATAGTGGCATTTCTGCAAGTTGTGCAAAGCAATCATATAAAGCTATGTCGACAGCAGCTTTAGCACTTGAGTTTCCAACAATGGAACGTTTCATATCATCAAAAAGGGATTCAAGGTGATGAATAGACTTACCGACTAATAAAGGTTTCAGAACCTCATGTATGCATGCCTCAATACTTTGCTTTGTTTCACCAGTGATGACGTGTGTTGGTGGAGCCTCACCATATCCAACCGTCCCATCTTCCAGTGTTATTTTAACGATGATGGTTTTAAGTTTAGTTACTGTTCGAAGGGCTGTCTTGAATGGTTGTTTTAAGGGTACTGTTATTGAAAAGGTTTCAATCGATTTAATCTTCATGTTTAGTCTCCTTTTTAACCCCTGGTTCTACGGTTAATGTTTTATGGGTTGAGGATAGTGTCGCTCGCGTGCCTAATGGTATGGAAAAATGGGGTTGGCAGTGACCGATTTTAAATCCTTTGATCACAGGCATGGATAATGACGAAAAATAATCTTGAAACACATCTTCTAATGACCAGGACGGGCGATCATTCTTCGGTATGCAGTTATTAAAATCACCAATTATTACCCCTTTAGCTTCTGCTATTTTTCCAGCATGTTTAAGTTGGGATAAAAATGAATCGATTCGATATGGTGCTTCATCAATATCCTCAACGAATAATAATTTATCTTTAGTATCTATTTCGAAGGGTGTCCCTAAAGTACTCACAAGTAGTGATAGATTCCCCCCAACTATTTCACCTGTAGCTTCACCTTCACTAATGACCTCTAATGGGGAAATGGTTTCGTTATAGTCGAGGGTTGTTGGTTCAAATAATTGATTAAAAGATTGAGCGGAAATAGAGTGAAAATCTTCTTTGCCTATGTCTGATGCGAGCATAGGTCCATGAAAAGTAACCAAGCCAGTTCGTTGCCTAATTGCCGTATGGAGGTAAGTGATATCACTATAACCCCAGAAGATCTTGGGGTATTTTTTAATAAATTCATAATCAATCATCGAAGCTAAGCGTCCTGTACCATACCCACCACCTGCGCAGAAGATAGCATCGACTGATTCATCTTCAAACATTTGGTGTAAATCCAGCAGTCGTTGTTGATCAGACCCTGCGAGATATCCTTGCACTTCTTTAACGTAGGGCGCAAGTTTCACTTTTAACCCTAACGACTCCAAAAATGGTAAGGCTTTTTCCAAATTATTTATGTTAGGTGGACTAGCTGGGGCAATAATTCCCACAGTATCCCCTTCGTTCAATGATTTAGGAAGCGTCATACGTGGTATCTCCTTTATGTAGACTCATATTATTTGGACTAACTCATATACTTGGTAATAATTATATTTCATCATGGTTTATTCATATTTCTATATATTTATGAGAAGACTAAATGATTATTGTAAAATTTTTGTAAGGTACGAATGACTTTTAAAATGGCCGTTTCTCATATACAATATATAGTAACAGAATTTTCACAATTCAAGAAAAACAATTTAATTAAGTTGAAAAAATTTAGCTTAGCTAAGTTTTTCTATACATTTGGAAGTTATTTATTAAAAAAATAGTTGAGGTGATAGAATGGCAGAAGTAAAAGAATTACAAGCATCAAACGGACAACATAACTTAGAAAACTATGAACAAACTTATGAAAACTTTGACTGGGATGAAGCGAAGAAAGCTTTTTCTTGGAATGAAACAGGGAAAGTAAATATTGCCTATGAAGCTATCGATCGACACGCAGAAAATCCAGATAAAAAAGATCAAGTGGCATTACACTATGTAGCACCTGATCGTGATGAGAAATTAACATTTGAAGACTTACGCAAAAAGAGTAACCAATTTGCGAATGTATTAAAGAAACAAGGTATTGAAAAAGGCGACCGTGTCTTTATGTTTATGCCGAGATCACCTGAGTTTTATGCAAGTTTCTTAGGTGTCTTGAAGACGGGTGCTATTGCAGGCCCATTATTTGAAGCCTTTATGGAACAAGCGGTACATGACCGTTTAGAAGACAGTGAAGCGGTTATGCTCATTACAACTCCTGAATTATTAGAACGTGTACCTCAGGATGAATTACCAGACCTTAAGAAAGTGGTTTTAGTTGGTGATTCAAAAGATATTGAAGATGGTTACATTGATTATTACAAAGAAATGGAATCAGCAAGTGAAGAATTTGACATTGAGTGGGTTGATTTAGAAGACGGTATGCTTATTCACTATACGTCAGGTTCAACTGGTAAACCAAAAGGTGTTTATCATGTTCACAATGCTATGATTCAGCATTATCAAACAGGTAAATGGGTGTTAGACCTTAAAGAAGATGATGTTTACTGGTGTACAGCTGACCCAGGCTGGGTAACAGGCACGAGTTATGGTATCTTTGCCCCTTGGTTAAATGGTGTCACTAACGTTATTGTGGGTGGACGTTTTACTCCTGATGCTTGGTATGATGCATTAGATCAATATAATGTAACAGTTTGGTATTCCGCTCCTACAGCTTTCCGTAAATTAATGAGTGCAGGTGCAGATGCAGCTAAAAAGCATGATTTATCATCTGTTCGCCACATCTTAAGTGTTGGAGAGCCACTGAACCCTGAAGTTATTCATTGGGGATTAGAGGCATTTGATTTAAGAATTCATGACACATGGTGGATGACTGAAACAGGTGCACAGTTAATTTGTAATTATCCGACAATGGAAATTCGCCCTGGCTCAATGGGTAAACCAATTCCAGGTGTGGTAGCTTCGATTGTTGATGATGAAGGTAACGAACTACCACCAAATCGTATGGGGAACCTAGCGATTAAAGAAGGCTGGCCATCTATGATGCGTGCCATTTGGAAACGCCCAGAGAAATTTGAAAGCTATTTCATAAATGGCTGGTATGTATCTGGAGATAGTGCCTACCGTGATGAAGATGGATACTTCTGGTTCCAAGGACGGTTAGATGATGTGATTAATACATCAGGTGAACGTGTTGGACCATTTGAAGTTGAAAGTAAATTAATCGAACACGAAGCTGTATCTGAAGCGGGTGTTATTGGTAAGCCAGATCCGGAGCGTGGCGAAATCATTAAGGCGTTTATTTCATTAAATGAAGGCTATGAAGAGTCAGATGAATTATTAGAAGAGATTCGTCAGTTTGTAAAGACTGGTTTAGCTGCCCATGCAGCACCACGTGAAATTTCAGTAACGAATTCTATTCCAAAAACGCGTAGTGGTAAGATCATGCGTCGTTTATTAAAAGCGCGTGAGCTTGGTTTACCAGAAGGCGACACATCTACGTTAGAAGAATAAATCATGTAAATCCCTTGAGGAGTTTGAACTCCTTAAGGGATTTTTTCTGTATGTAGGGCGTTTTATAGACATATATTTCAAAGGCCTTACTAGAAACTACAGACGCTTTACTAGACAATTTTGAATAAATTCTAGAAAGAAGTAATGATTTACTAGACAAAATAAGAAAAATACTAGACAAAAGCTTATATTTACTAGAAAGTTTAGCTTAATACTAGAAAATTATACAGTCACAAAGATTTTTTTAACCATGCTAATTGTAGTATAGTTATGACAGAAATAGACTAAAGTACAGAAAGCTTGTGATTTAATGTTTTCAATTATACAGTGGTTCATTTTTTTATTAGCCAATGCTGTTGCTATTCCCATTGTTATCGGATCAGTTTTTCAAATGGAGACAATGGAAATTATGTTACTGATGCAACGAACATTCTTTATTATAGGTGTCGCATGTTTCTTACAAGGCTGGCTTGGTCATAAGCTTCCAATTGTGGATGGCCCAGCTGGATTATGGGTGAGTACATTTGCTGTGTTTGCGGCGAGTATTGGCACAGCAGGCACGGAGGCTTTAAGGCTTTTAGAAATGGCTATGATTTTAACTGGGGTTATATTAATCATTTTTGGGGTATTTAAAATATCAGGGAAAGTAATATCCTATTTTACCCCCTTAGTGACGGGGGTTTTCTTAACTTTACTGACTTTTCAGTTGAGTGGAACGTTTCTACAAGGCATGTTTGGTCTATCCGAAGATGTGATCGTTGCTCAAATGGATGGATTTCTAATTGCTATGATTACCTTTTTATCGGTATTAATCTTTTCAACATTTTTTAAAGGTTGGATGAAAAGCTACGCGGTGTTATTAGGTATGGCACTTGGGTGGGTATTATTTGTTCTTTTTATAGACCAACCGAAGGACAATCTAACTTCAACAAGCTGGTTTGCTTTTCCGGAATGGTTTGCTTGGGGTACGCCGCTTTTTGATTGGAGTATCGTTCCTGTAGCTGTCTTAACAGCTTTAATTTTGCTCTCAAATATTGTCGCTTCGTTATCTGCCGTAACTGAGACTATTAACGGAAAATCAAATTTTTCAATTAATCAAATGAATCGTGGAAGTTTTATGTTAGGTGTCAATCACAGTATTTCAGGTGTGTTTTCTGGTGTAGCAGTTGTACCTCTGGCTTCTTCTGCAGGCTTTATTCAATTGACAGATGAGAAAAGAAAAAGTCCTTTCATGTGGGCTTCACTTTTACTTATTGTCATAGCTTTTTTTCCACCGATTATTTCCTTTCTTGCAGGTATTCCATCACCCGTTGCGAATGCGGCTTTATTAGCTACGTTCGTCCAATTAATGGGGTTAGGTATAAGAAATTTATTTGCTGAAGAATTAACCCAGCGTCGCTTGACGATTATTACGGTTTCTTTGTTGCTAGGCTCTGGTTTAATGTTTATTCCATCAGAAAGTTTTGCCCAATTACCAGGAACAGTACGCCAAGTAATCAGCAATGGTATGCTCGTTGGTACCGTTATTGCGGTATTACTCGAACAGTTATGGAAAACTAAGATAGAATAATTAATAAAAGTACATAATAAGTGTACAAATCTATTAAGTAGGTGAGTGTAATGGATCAAAAAATTTATGATTTTATCGGAATAGGTATTGGACCTTATAACCTGAGTTTAGCTGCATTAACTGAAGATATGGATGATTTAGAATGCATATTTTTTGACCAAACACCACGAATGGAATGGCACCCTGGCATGTTAATCGAAGGAGCTGATTTACAGGTTCCTTTTATGGCTGACTTAGTCACATTTGCCGACCCGACAAGTAAATACACATACTTAAATTATTTAAAAGAGCATGATCGCCTATATAAATTCTTTTTCTTTCATAAGATGGAAGTCCCTCGTAATGAATATAATGACTATTTACAATGGGCGACCGATCAAATCGATGGGTTATATTTTGGACATGAGGTAGTTGATTTAATTGATCACAAAGATTCTGATCAACCTCACTATGAACTAATCGTTTTAGATACGGATAGAGGTAAAACAGAATCTTACTACAGTAAACATGTCGTTATGGCAACAGGTAGTGAACCACTGGTGTTAGATAATATGTCAGGTTTTCCTAATGAAGATGTCCTTCATACCAGTCGTTATCTGTTTGAAAAGGAGAATTTACAGAAATCTGATCATATCACCATTGTTGGTTCAGGACAAAGTGCCGCTGAAATATTCTACGACTTATTAGAAGAACGTGAACATGCAGAGTTTCATTTGTCTTGGTTAACACGTTCAGAAGGTATATTTCAACTGGAATCTGCGAAATTGGGCCAAGAATTTTTTGCTCCTGATTATGTAGATTACTTTCATCAACTCCCATTTAAAAAGAGAAAGGAAACCCTCGATACTTTAGACCCGTTACGAAAGGGCATTGATTACTCGACATTAAACGGAATATATGAAATGTTATATCATTACTCAGTTGGTGGTGAAGACCCGCGTATTACGATTCAGCCATTAACAGAAGTGAACGATATTGAAAAACAAGATGAAGGATATCTATTAAAATGTAAGCAGTGGCAGGAAGAGTTGGAATTTGATTATCAAACTGAAAAAATTATTCTCGCTACAGGTTATAAACCCAATATTCCAGAATGGTTAATCAATCGCTATAAAGATGACATCGTTTGGGAAAACGCAAAATTATTTAAAGTGAACCGAAATTATGAGTTGGCATTTAAAGAACCGAGGGAACATAAGTTATATGTGGTAACTAACCTTGAACATTCTCATGGCACAGCCGCAACTAACTTAGGGTTGGCGGTTCAACGTAATATGGAGATTATAAATGATTTAACCGGAGAAGAACGGTTTGGTATTGAACAAAGTAAGATTTTTCAGCAGTTTCGACCTAGGTTGTAAGCATGTTTAAATTAGCCTTTAGAGGGAATGCATAATTATGTAAGTACCTAATTTTAGGAGGGTTTCATTAATATGAGTAAAAAAATCGCATGCTTATTAACAGATATGTTTGAAGATAGTGAATACACAGAACCTGCGAATGCTTATCGTGATGCAGGTCATGAAGTTGTAACGATTGAAAAAGAAAAAGGTAAAATTGTAACAGGTAAACAGGGTGAAGCTGAGGTAGAGATTGATACAAGTATAGATGAAGTTCAACCTGAAGAATTCGATGCATTATTCCTTCCAGGGGGATTTTCTCCAGATATTTTACGTGGAGATGAACGCTTTGTTTGGTTTGCGAAACATTTTATGGAACAGAAAAAGCCCGTCTTTGCTATTTGTCACGGACCACAGCTGTTAATTACAGCTAAAACACTAGATGGGCGTACAGCGACAGGCTTCCATTCTATTAAAGTGGATATGGAGAATGCGGGTGTTAATTATAAAGATCAGGAAGTAGTTTCTTGCCACGATCAACTAATTACTAGTAGACAACCTGATGACATTCCGGCTTTTAATAAAGAATCGTTAAGAGTTTTAAGTCAATAGCAGTTATGAAGGCTCAAGCACTAAGCGTGTTTGAGCCTTTTATAAATCTAAGGTGTTACTAATCATATTACATAAATAAAATAGTAAATATACTGTAAAAAGGATGATTGGATGATCGTTACTTCACATAATGAAAAAATTCAGATGTTTACCCAGTATGACCATTCAAAGCTAAGTGGGGACTTTGTTCCATATTGGCAAGATCAGTTGTTTATTGGTCAAGCTTTTAGTGATGAAGTTAAATTGGCCATTCGTGAACATGATCGGGCTTGGATTCCATTAGATGAAGAACCAATTTGGAACTACGAAAAAAAGGTTCCACATTCATTTATGGATTATCCAATGAAACCTAAGATTGAAGCTTATAAAAAAGGAATTGATGAAGTCGAACAACAATCTAATTATGCAGCCTATTTAAACAGTCAACATTTTTTATCTTTCTTTGACCAAGATTCGACTGACCCAGACATTTCTCGATTCATTTCCCGGGAAATTGACAGACAAAATCGGTTAGAACAAACTTTTTCTAGTAGTTTAACTAATGAAATAAATGAATTTCATTTTAATTTATTGCAGTTTTGCGATGATTTATCTTTATATATTTGTTTAAATGAACCAGGTACGTCAAAGGAAAACGAAATTTTCATGTTCAAAGATGGTTTTAGGCAACGTTTTGCGGGGTTAAGTGGGTCTATACGAGCTAACTGGGTAACCATTAATGAAATTACACTAACCCCCTTTCCGTTTAAAGAGCCTTTTCATGTTCAAGTTCCTTATCGAGAGATAACTCACGAACAGGTTGAAGAGAAAGGATTGGTAGAAGCGTATCAACATGCAGAAACACATAATAGAATTGTTTTAATAAAAGGTGAATAGTTAATCATAATAAAGGTCCAGGAGACGATCACCTGGACCTTTATTTATCGGATTTTTTCTATATTAAATTGACTATCTAACATATACCAATTTTGAGGAAATGCTAATCCTAATTTCCAATAGCTAATACCTTTCAAATCTAATTCGCGTATTAAATCAAATTTTGCCTGAATGGACCTCGCATCTTCGAACCAAACCTCGTGTTGATTACCATCTTCATCCCAATAATAGAAATATGGGGCTTGTGACTCTTCATCAAATTCAATTGCCTGGTTATTCTCGCGTGCAATTTGAATAGCTCGGTTAGGACTTACGGCTTTAGCGGGATCCCCACCTTCAACGAAAGGTAATGTCCAATCATAACCATACAAATTTTGTCCAAGTAAAATCTTATCAGCAGGCATTTCGGTTAGGGCATACTCAACAACACCTCGGACAGGCTCAATCGGTGAAACAGCCATTGGTGGACCATAACTATAACCCCATTCATAGGTCATTAACACAACAAAATCCACAATCTCACCATGTGCCTGGTAATCATGAGCTTCATACCACTGTCCGGTTTGTTCTGCACTTGTTTTCGGAGCTAATGCTGTTGATAACATTAAATTGTTTTCGCTTAGACGTTGTTTGGCTTTTCTAAGGAATTGATTATAATCTTCTCGAGTGTCAGCTGGCAGGAATTCAAAGTCAAAATGAACATCCTGATAACCTACTTCATTAGCTTCCTGAATAATTTCATCCAATAAGGTATTTTGAACATTTTCATCTGTCATAATAATACGACCGAGCTCTTCACTGAATTCTCCGTCTTCAATATTCGTTACAACTAACATTAAGGCAGTATTATTTTGTTCGGCAATCGCAGGAAAGTCATCCAGTGGAGGAGCGACTAATGTCCCGTCACGGTTAATATCATAACTAAAGGGTGCTAAATAAGTTAAGTAAGGTGCTCTTGCTCTTGCAGATTGTTGCAGGGTATTACTGACTGTATCACCTGTTGGTTCAATATAAGCGTTACTAGTAATGTTTCTCGGTTCTGGACTTGGGATTTGAATGGTTTGACCGACTTGTAACGGGGTATTCGGGTTTAAATTATTGTAATTAGCTAATTCTTGATAAGAGACACCGATCCGATTTGCAATACTATATAGACTATCACCTGGCTGAACAGTGTAAGTACCGACTGGAAGGACAAGCGCCTGTCCAATGACAAGGTCTTCAGGGCGATCTAACCCGTTAACTTGCACGATTTCATCTACGGTTGTTTGATATTGATTAGCAAGTGAATAAATGGAGTCTCCTTGTTGCACGACATGAATAATCAATGGTGTGCACTCCTTTCTAATTTTCCTATATACACTTTATGTGTAAAAAATAGGCTTATGCCATCCAAGATTATGTTATGATACAAAAGATAAGAGGTGACAATGATGCATGATTATTACATGAGAGAAGCGATGAAGGAAGCGAATAAAGCTGAAGAGATTAATGAAGTTCCAATAGGAGCTGTGATTGTATATAAAGATGAAATTATTGCAAGAGGATATAACCAAAGAGAAACGACCCAACGCAGTGATTCTCATGCTGAAATGTTAGCTATACAAGAAGCTAATGCTTACATAGGGAGCTGGCGACTAGAAGAGTGTATACTTTATGTCACGTTGGAACCATGCCCGATGTGTGCCGGTGCCATTGTTCAAGCACGTATTCCGCATGTTGTTTATGGGGCTAGTGATCCGAAAGCTGGATGTGCGGGCACATTAATGAATTTACTAGATGAAACTCGATTTAATCATCAAACAAGTGTGACGAGTGGAGTACTAGAAGAAGAGTGCGCATCATTATTAAAACAGTTTTTTAAAAAGCTAAGAAAAAAGTAGCTCTCACAAATATGAGAGCTACTTTTATATTTACTGATCTTTATTTTCCGAACTTTGATCTTGAATAATTCCTTTACGGAGTTTCTTTTCTTCTCTTAAGTCAGCTAAAGCTGCATAAATTCTAGCACGTTCTTGCGGTAGAGAGCCTTCTCTTAGTTCTTTGTGAAGGGCCCATATCAAGCAGTATACCATCACAAACATGATGAGCATGAATGGAAAACCACCGACGACAGCTGCTGTTTGTAATGCACTTAGTCCACCTGCTAATAGTAGAACTGCAGCAAATCCACCTTCGATTACACCCCAGATAATACGTAGACCTAATGGTGGGTTAACATTACCTTTAGACGTTAACATACCGATTACATACGTACCTGAGTCAGAAGATGTAATAAAGAATACTGTTAGAGAAATCATCGCAATAACGATTAGTACACTAGAGAATGGGAACGTTTCTAATAAAGCAAAGAACCCTTGTGCTTCGTCCTCACTCACAGCATCCCAAATACTACTGCTCTTGAAATGTTCTAAGAATAGTGCTGCTCCACCAAATACACTAAACCAAACGATACTAACTGCTGTTGGTACGAGTAGTACACCTACTGTAAAACTACGGATTGTACGTCCTCTAGATACACGGGCAATAAAGGCACCTACGAATGGAGCCCAGGAAATCCACCAAGCCCAGTAGAAAATCGTCCAAGCATCATACCAACCTTTTGTACCTTCACCAGCCGCATCGATACCAAAAGACATTTTGAAAATATTTTGTAAATACGTACCAGTTGAATGTGTTAATGCTTCTAAAATGAATAATGTTGGCCCTAAGATTAATACGAATAGTAGTAAAAGACCAGCCACACCTAAGTTAGCTTGACTTAACCACTTAATCCCTTTATCAATGCCTGAAGTTGTAGATAAAATAGCTAGTGTAGTTACAACTACAATAATAATTAACCAAAGTCCACTATCATTTTCGATTCCAAATAATTGTTCAAAACCTCCACCGATCTGCATTACACCAAGACCTAATGAAGTTGATATACCAAATAATGTCGAAATAACACCAATAATGTTAACAGTGTTACCCCAGCCTCCATTTAAATTATTACGACCTAATAAAGGTTCTAATGTCGAACTAAGTAACATCGGTAAATTTTTACGATAAGAAAAGTATGCTAATGCTGCTGCTACGACGGCATATACAGCCCATGGGTGAAGTCCCCAGTGGAAGAATGAATACTGTAAAGCCTTGTGTACAGCTGCTGGAGATTCAGCCTCTCCGCTTGGTGGCCACATATAGTGGTTAATCGGTTCTGAAACACCCCAGAAGAGTAAACCAATACCCATACCTGCACTGAATAGCATCGCAAACCAAGCAGATGTAGAATACGCTGGTTTTTCATCATCGTCCCCAAGTTTAATTTCACCAAGAGGACTAATCATTAAGTAGATCGCAATGATTAAGAAGGCACTTCCACCTAAAATGAATGACCAACCAAGGTTTTTTACGACCCAATCAAAAGTGGTATTTACATAGTCGCTAAAGTTAGGTAAAAACACACCTAGCGCAAGAAAAATACTGGCAATAACTAAAGAAACAATAAAAGCCGGAGTTTTGGCAGCTGCACTAAATGTTGTTAACCCTTTCTGTTTTTCTCTCATATTTCTCTCCCTTTCATATTATTTGGTAGAAAAGCATATCGCTCTTCTAATACTTTTTAACAATAAAAAACATCTAAATGCACTTAGATGTTCAAACACGAATAATTCCCTTTTATAAAACCAAGCCTTTGTGAATTTAACGCAAAAGAAATTGATTTTCAAGGGTAACGATTTTTTAAAAAAGATCTACATGTGTTATATACCCTAATAAAAAGGGAATAAACAAACATTTAAATATTTTTTGTCCCGTATAAAACTAACAAATACACCTTACATAATATGGAATGAGATCACCATTGCATTTTGCTAAAAAACCTTATATACTTGTAATTGCTGTGCTAGGTGGGGAGGTAGCGGTGCCCTGTAACCCACAATCCGCTATAGTGGGGCTGAATGCCTATCTGAGGTGAAGTGATTTTAAGGTCTGCCGTAAGTGAGCAGTGTTGACATTTGGGTCCTATGCAATGAGAACCCGTAAACCCTGTCAGGTCCGGAAGGAAGCAGCAGTAAGCGGTCATTCTCGTGTGTCGTAGGGTCGCCTAGATCGAGCTGTGATCTTACGTAACGCTTACGGATCACTTCATCGAAGATAGGTGCACAGCTACATATTTTAATTACCTCATATGGACTAACCATATTTACTCTCTAAACTCTTCGTTATTACTTACTTTCACAAAAATTCATCTAAAAGCCTTCTACAATTAGTTTTGAAATCACACTTCTGAATCGGTTATAATAGAGAAGAAACCTTAAAGGAGAAGTATGTCCATGGCCTATCAAGCATTGTATCGAGTTTGGCGTCCCCGGAAATTTGAGGATGTCGTTGGACAAGTACATATCACCCGTACATTGCAAAATGCAATGGAACAGCAAAAAGTAGCACATGCTTACCTTTTTTCAGGACCACGAGGAACTGGTAAAACAAGTGCGGCGAAGATTTTTGCTAAAGCAATCAACTGTGAACATGCCCCAGTGAAGGAACCATGTGGAGAATGTGATGCTTGTCGAGGCATTCAAGATGGGTCCATTTCAGATATTATTGAGATTGACGCTGCGTCTAACAATGGTGTTGACGATATTCGCGAGATTCGTGATAAAGTAAAATATGCGCCAAGTGCTGTGGAGTATAAAGTCTATATTATTGACGAGGTTCATATGTTATCTCAAGGTGCTTTTAATGCTTTACTCAAAACATTAGAAGAACCACCAAGACATGTGATTTTTATTTTGGCAACAACAGAACCACATAAAATCCCATTAACGATTATTTCACGCTGTCAACGATTCGATTTCAAACGAATTACTCATCAGGTAATCGTCGAGAGAATAAAGCATATTTTAGATGAAGAAGGCATTCAATATGATGAACATGCATTAATCCATGTAGCTTTAACAGCAGAAGGTGGTATGCGTGATGCCTTAAGTTTATTAGACCAGGCGATTGCTTATAGTGACAACCTCAATATTCAAATGGAAGATGTGTTAGCTGTAACTGGATCAATCCCTCAAGAACGATTACTAGCTATGATTGAAGCTTTAAATAATCGTGAGGCTAAAGAGGCGCTAAATGCTTTAGAAGAAAGTATGCAAGAGGGGAAGGATCCGAACCGGTTTGTTTTTGATTTAATTCACTTTTTACGTGATTTATATATGTTTTCAAGTGCCTCCCACATGGATGATGTTCTGGTTAGAGCGATTCCAGATGAGAAATTTAAAGAAGTCGCTGAAAGTTTAACCAGTCAGTGGCTGGAACAAGCTATAGATATATTAAATGAAACGCAACAGGATATGAAGTGGACGAACAGTCCGAAAGTTTTATTAGAGATTGCATTGTTGAACATTCAAGAAATTGATCCTCAACAAGGAAATGCCCAATCTAGTGAGGCGACTGCGATCCCTTCAGAACTTATTCAACAAATAGCACAACTTGAAAAAGAGTTGAAAAACTTAAAGGAACAAGGGGTTAAGGCAGATTCTCAAGAGGAAAAAACTCAAAAGAAACGTGCCCCACAATCACGAGGGAATCGTTATAAGGTTCCTTATGAAAAAGTTCGTTTTACGTTATCAGAAGCAACTAAAGATGACTTAAAAAATGTAAAAGCGAATTGGGCTGCATTCATGGAAGGCTTGAAGAAAACGAGTCCGCCAGCACGTGCCAAACTAGTTGATAGTACACCACGAGCAGCCTCAGATAAATCAATAATTCTTTCATTTAAATATGAAATTCATTGCTCTTTAGTTTTAGAAAATCAGGAAATGATCGAAACAGCTTTATCTGAATATATTGGTAAGAAGCTTACGATTATTCCAATTCCTGACCAAGAATGGCAAGCCATTCGTGAAGATTTTTTAAATCAACAACAACCTTCCGAATCCGAGGAACAAGAGTCAGAACAAGAAGACCCTTTGGTGTCAGAGGCCCGAAAGTTGGTTGGAGATGAGTTGTTAGAAATAAAAGAGTAAAATAATAGGAGGATTTAATCATGAAAGGAATGGGAAATATGAACAATATGATGAAGCAAATGCAAAAAATGCAAAAGAAAATGATGAAGGCTCAAGAAGAGCTACACGAAATGACGTTTGAAGCGACTGCTGGTGGCGGAATGGTCAAAGTTGTTGCTAACGGTAAAAAAGAAATTACTGACATTGAAATTAATGAAGAAGTTGTAGACCCAGATGATGTCGATATGCTTCAAGATCTAATTATTGCTGCAACTAATGATGTGTTAACTCAAGTTGATCAAACAACAAATGATAAAATGGGACAATTCACTCAAGGGATGAATATACCAGGTTTCTAGGAGGCTTGCATCATGTATTATCCTGAACCAATCTCCAAACTGGTTGACAGTTTTACAAAATTGCCAGGTATAGGGCCAAAAACGGCAGTACGCCTGGCTTTTTTTGTGTTGGATATGAAAGAAGATGACGTCTTAGATTTTGCAAAATCATTGGTAAACGCCAAACGAGAACTTACTCATTGCAGTGTGTGTGGACATATAACCGATAAGGATCCATGTCGTATATGTGATGACAGTGACCGTGACGGATCGATTATTTGCGTCGTACAGGATCCAAGAGATGTTATTGCTATGGAAAAAATGAAAGACTATCGAGGGAAGTATCATGTTTTGCATGGTGCAATCTCTCCAATGGATGGAATAGGTCCAGAGGATATTAATGTGCCTTCGTTAATTGAACGTTTGAAAGATGAAGAAGTAGAGGAGCTGATTTTAGCTACCAATCCAAACGTTGAAGGTGAAGCAACTGCGATGTATATCTCGCGTTTAGTTAAACCATCAGGCATTCGCATTACTAGAATTGCACATGGACTACCAGTTGGCGGTGACTTAGAGTACGCCGATGAAGTAACCTTATCTAAAGCACTGGAAGGCCGACGAGACTTATAATATTCTAATCATACTAATATAGGGATTTAGTATAGCGCAAATGAAGTCCTTTAAGAGGTGCACACAGACATAAACATATACTTTTTCACACGTGAACTTGAATTCACGTGTTTTATTTTGCAGAATCGGGTCCCTTGTTCAAAAATTGACCGACCTCTAGCAAATTAAACTATAAGTTTACTTAGGCATATTGCTTAGTAATTCGTAATTGATATTTTGTAATAACTATGACTGAGGGTGTTACATTTTAAAACATACCTATTATGTTAAAATCAGTTTAAAAGATCTGGGCTAAAAGGGTAGTATAATGTAACAACAATAATATTTTTCCTTCAATTAGATGCCTTGCTTCACTAATAAATATAATATTATCTAAAGGAGTAATTATTTTGGTAGAAGTAAATTCATTTCCAATTCTTGAAACTAATAGATTGATTTTAAGAAAAGTAACAAACGATGATGCTTGCAGCCTTTTAAAGTATTTGTCTGATAGAGATGTAATGAAACATATTGGATTAGAACCATTTAAGTCTATAAATGACGCACTGGATGAGATTTCGTGGTACCAATCAATATATGATAAGAACACAGGAATAAGGTGGGGGATTACATTAAAGAACCAAGGGCAAGTAATTGGTAGCTGTGGTTTTTTAAACTTGATACCCAAGCACTATCGTTCTGAAATTGGCATTGAGTTAAGTAAAGAGCACTGGGGAGAAGGAATTGCTAGCGAAGCTATAAATGCAGTAATTAGGTATGGATTTATGCATATGAACCTACAACGGATAGAAGCTTTAATTGAACCACCTAATTTACTGTCACAAAAATTAGTAGAGAAACAAGGGTTTATTAAGGAAGGACTTTTGAGAAGTTATGAGTTTACTGGTGGAAAATTTGATGATTTATATATGTATTCATTGTTGAAGCCAGACTTTGAATAATATAATGATATTAGATGGTGAAACATTACATTTGAACTAAATGGAGGCATTAGTTTAACAACGAAAGTTCCATGATAAAAGGACTTAGAAAAAAACTAAGTCCTTTTTTGATGGGATTTCTAATGTCAATTTCTTTGTGAATGGCATTGTGTTTTAAAATGCGATTTAATGTTTTGTACCTCAAAACGGAATTCGCTAGTATTTTTTAAGTCGCTTTATATAGTCTTTCCTTGCCATCCGTTAGTAGATGTTAGATATAAGGTAATGTTTCCCTTAGTAAGGCTTGAACCCTTCTTGACTTACAAGTATTTGATCAGCTGTGAAGTGTTCTTTAAATTGTTCTAAAGCTAATAAATGTGTATCTTCTCCGTACCACATGTCCATCTCTTCATCATCATATAATTTTTTTATTTTTAATCTTTCAGTTCTTTTTCCGTTGCTACCATCACCTGTGTAAAAATCATCAATAACAATTCGGTCTACAACTTTAGATAATTCTTCTGGAAACTTCTTTGAAAATGGTAAAACAGGAGCTACTGCGATTTGTACGGGTAATTGGTTGTCTCGAAGTTTTGTTACTGCCTTAATTCTTGATTGGATGGGAGGAGCATAGGGTGCAAATTTTTTGCGAATTTGATCATCATCTGTTTCTACGGTCATACTAATTCTTAACCTATCCTTCAATTGCTTAAATAAATCTATATCTCTTGTGACTAGGGAACTTCTTGTTTGAACAAATAAGAAGTCTGGTGGCACTTCTGTCATGCCTTCAAGTAGACCCCTTGTAATCTTCTCTTTATATTCTATCGGTTGATAGGGATCCGTACTCGATGACATAAAGATGGTGACTTCTTTATCCCTTTTTTTTAAGTTCCTTATTTCTTTCACTATTTTTTCTTTGGCGTCTTGTTTGACATCAACCCAAGTTCCCCACTCTTGTTTTCTAAAAAGTCCAACCGGGCTTTGTCTTACATAGCAGTATGAACAACCAAATGCACAGCCAGTATAGGGGTTTAATGAATGGCTATAGTCATATAAAAAGCCGCTAGTCGGGGTTAGAATCTTTTTAGGAGATTTATAATCAATATTTATTCTACTAATATTAGCACCACCTTTAAGATGTGGATATTTATAGATGAACATAATAACATGTTTCAACTACAACTCAAACTCATCGGCTTATCTTATGCAATTAAAAATTCGTTTAGATAATCTCTGATTGATTTGTTCTACTTAGCCTATTAATTGCATACGTTAAAGTAGGACAAGCGAAAGGAGATTCGGTATGGATCCAATAGTCATTATTTTAGCTTTTGTAGCTATTATGGTTTTATTGTTGTTCTTTGGACCGCCTTTAAAAGTGATGCGTTGGACATCTTTAGGTGTCATTAAAATTGTGATTGGTGCTTTGTTTATCTTTTTTGCTAATGTATTTGGAGCAATGTTTGGCCTTCATATTCCTATTAATTTAATCACCTCTGCTATAGCAGGATTCCTGGGGATTTTTGGCGTAGGTGCTTTACTCATTATTCACTTACTGATTATTCCTTAATGAACAACCACAGATTAGTAGTCTGTGGTTGTTTTTGGTAATAAAAATTCATAAAAAAAATCATAGATTTCGTGTATAAAACTATATTCACGTGGCCATCCTAGTTGATGGAGGTGGGGAACGTGGAACAAAAATCTATGAAACAATGTAAAATCTGTGAAGAATGGAAGAACGAAGGCATTTATTTACTCATATCTTTTATTTGCTCGGATTGTGAAAAAGAGATTTTAGATACCGACCCTCAGGATGAACGTTATCAATATTATATTGACCGAATGAAACGAAGCCATGTATCCAGTCTATTAATTCAATAATTAGGATTTAAGAGCGTCTATTATGCACGCTCTTTTTTTATTGAGTTTAAATCGTGAAAACCTGTGATAGATGGTATGATAAAGATGAATCTTATTAGAGGTGAATAAAAATGGATCAGGCGAGAGCACCAATGTATGAAGCTTTAATGAAACATGTCGAGATAAATCCTATTTCTTATCATGTACCTGGACATAAAAATGGTCGTATTTTTCCAAACGTGAAAGCTTTTTCAACTATATTACCTTATGATTTAACCGAAATTACAGGCTTGGATGACTTGCATCAACCCGAAGGTGCTATCTTGGAAGCGGAAGAACTAGCCGCTGACTTATATCAAACAGACTATACTTTTTTTCTGGTTAACGGTTCAACAGCTGGAAACCTGGCGATGATTCTGAGTGTCTGCGGGCCAGGAGATTCTATAATCGTTCAAAGGAATTGTCATAAGTCTGCCATGAACGGATTAGAACTAGCTGGTGCTAAGCCGATTTTCGTATCGCCGGATTATGATCGAACAACGAATCGGTATTCAAAGTTAGAGGCAGAAAAAGTCATCGAAGCTATTCACGAGCACCCAAATGCTAAAGGGATTTTCTTAACATATCCAGATTACTTTGGTTCAACGTTTGAGTTATCAAAAATAATAGAGTCAGCTCATCATTATGATATGCCAGTATTAGTTGATGAAGCACATGGAGCTCACTTTCCTCTAAGTGATCATTTTCCACAATCAGCTTTACAGCTTGGTGCAGATTTAGTTGTGCATTCAGCTCACAAGACATTACCAGCTATGACAATGGGATCCTTATTACACATACAAAGCAAGTATGTTTCATATGAAACAGTTAAGAATTTCCTCCAAATTGTACAATCTAGCAGTCCCTCGTATCCAATTATGGCATCCTTAGATCTGGCGAGAAAGTATGCGGCTTCACTGACTGGCAGGGCGTATGATGAAATTATGATGAATGTTAATAAACTAAGGGAGGCGCTTAAGGCATTACCTTCTATAGAATTACTACCATTAAGAAGTGGAATTGATGACCCTTTAAAAATCACATTGACGTCAGATGACTGGGATATGAGTCATATAGAAGTTTTATTAAATGAAATTGGTGTTTTTCCTGAAATGGTTCAAGAAAACCAATTATTATTAATGATTGGATTGCAAACAAAGCCACTTGAATTGAATTGGATTCAAAATTTAAAAGATTATTTATTGCAAGCCGATAAAACAATTAAACATGATACAATAAATAACGAAACAAATTTTGTAGATATTCAAGCGTTTGATTATGATTACCAGTCGTTGAAGAAACTACATTCAACATGGGTTGATTGGGATGGTGCCATTGGAAAAATTACAGCATCTTCCGTTATTCCTTATCCGCCTGGTATACCTATATTATTAAAAGGTGAACGTATTCAACAAGAACATGTTGATACGATTTTAAACTTGATCTCATCAAGGAAACATATTCAATATCAAGGAAAAGATTTAGAAAATGGAATAGAAATTTTTATAGAATAAGGGGTTTAATTCTGTGAGTGGATTATTTATAACGTTTGAAGGGGCAGAAGGAGCCGGAAAAACGACCATATTAAATTATGTTTATGAACAATTAAAATCACGAGGCTACGATGTTATAAAAACAAGAGAGCCTGGTGGAATAGATATATCTGAAAAAATTCGTGAAGTTATCTTGAATAAAAATCATACGGCTATGGACGGTCGTACTGAGGCTCTTCTATATGCGGCTGCGAGAAGACAACATTTAGTTGAACGTGTTATTCCAGCATTAAATGAAGAAAAGATTGTTCTTTGCGATCGCTTTATTGACAGCAGTTTAGCTTATCAAGGGTATGCTCGTGGTTTAGGGATGGATGAAGTCTATGCGATCAACGAGTTTGCTATTGAAAATTGCATGCCTAATTTAACCGTTCTTTTTGAGTTGGATCCTGAAATTGGTCTTCAGCGAATTGCTGATAATAAAGGTCGAGAACAGAATCGACTGGATTTAGAGAAAGTGAGCTTCCACGAGAAAGTTGCAGAGGCTTATCAGATTTTAGTCGAGAGATTTCCTAAGCGTATTAAAGCGATCAATGCCAATCAAACACAAGAAGAAGTTCAGAGTGAGTGCTTAGGATTAATTAATTCTTACTTATCAAAATAAAATTTTGCCATAAATTACTGCTAAATCTTCAGACAACTTGTTATAATAGTATAAAAGACGTTTGAAGGAGGAAAAGGATGAAACTAATCCTTGCAGTCGTACAAGATAAAGATGTGAATCGTTTACAGGATGCTTTATCTGAAAACGAATTTAAAACGACTAAATTAGCTTCGAGTGGTGGTTTCTTAAAAGAAGGAAATACAACACTTATGATCGGTGTAGATGACGAGTACGTCGATCAAGCATTGGAAGTCATTAGAGATAATTGCAGTCAACGTGAGCAAATGGTGGCGCCGATCTCTCCGATGGGTGGTAATGCGGATTCGTATATCCCTAAACCTGTCAAAGTAGAAGTTGGAGGCGCTACAGTCTTTGTGCTACCCGTTGAAGCATTTCATCATTTTTAAGTTGAGGTGAGCGGCAAATGAAAATTAGTCAGGATTTAAAAACACAATTAGATACATCAAAGGCTAATGCGAATAAGACTAATGGAACAACTATGTCTTTTCAACAAACCGTGAGCCAAGAGAAACAAAAAATGCATGAAGCTCAGTTAAATCGATTATTAGGGGACCTTTCAGCCCAAGGGGAGAAAGTTGCTAAGTTCAGATCGTTTAAAGATTTAGCCCGTTATAAACGAATGGTTCAACAGTTTATGGAAGAAGCCGTTCAATATGGTCTCGAACTTGATCAACAGAGAAGCTGGAGTATGAATGGTGATAATCGAAAATTAATGCTGGTTAAGCAAGTTGATGAAAAATTAATCCAATTAACAGATGATGTATTGGACCAACAAAAGTCTTCAATTGATGTGCTTGATGTTATTGGAGAAATAAAAGGGCTCTTATTAAATTTACAAGCTTAATATAGATAGGATGAACGAACATGACCACATGGGTTGAATTGGAAAAGTTCCAACCAGTTGCGGTTAAGATGATTAACAACAGTATTACAAGACAACGTATAGCTCACGCCTATTTATTTCATGGGCCACCAGGGACTGGCAAGCAAGAGGCCAGTCTTTTATTTGCGATGCGTTACTTTTGTGAAAATAAAGATGAACACTCTTCTGAACCATGTCATGAATGTGTGTCCTGTAAAAGAATTCAATCGGGTAACCACCCTGACCTTCATTGGATTGAACCAGATGGGCAGTCTATAAAAAAAGATCAGATTGAATATCTACAGAAAGAATTCACATATACGGGCTTAGAATCTAATCAAAAATTTTATGTTGTCAAACAAGCGGAAAAAATGACAGTAAATGCCGCCAATCGCTTACTAAAATTTTTAGAAGAGCCAAGTCAAGATACAGTAGCAGTGTTAATCACAGAACATTCGGGTCAAATGCTCGATACAATTGTTTCCAGGTGTCAACGTATTCAATTTCATACACTTTCTGGGGAACATTTATATCAGCAATTATTAGATCAAGGGCTTGCAGAATCAACGGCAAAGCTTTTCTCATCTATGAAAATGGACGTTAATCAGGCTGTTGAATGGAATGAAGACGACTGGTTTGCCGAAGCACGAAAAATAGTGATACAATTAATGGATAAAGTAATGAATTCTAATGAAGAAGGATATCTTTACTTACATCAAGTATACTTAAAACATTTCCAGGGGCGAGAATCATTAGAGTTTGGCTTGGAACTTTTACTTATATGGTTTCAAGACATCATTTCGCTCCATTTAGATAAGCAAGATTCGGTTGTTTTAATTGATCAGATGGAACGATTGGAACAGTTTCATTATATTGTGTCATTGTCGGAAGCAAAAACATTAATATACGAAGTTTTATACACAAAAAGAAGACTAGCACAAAACGTACATCCGACATTAGCAATGGAAAATTTAATCCTTCAGTTACAAAGGTGAGGTGAACGTTTTGGTAGAAGTTATTGGAGTCCGCTTCAAAAAAGCGGGTAAAATATATTATTTTGATCCAGGAGATACTAAGATGACAACGGATGATTATGTCATCGTAGAAACGGTTAGAGGCGTTGAGTTCGGCAAGGTTGTTATTGCCAATAAACAAGTGGACGAAGAAGATGTCGTCTTACCGTTGAAGAAAGTCATTCGTTTAGCGGATGATAAGGACAAGCTTACTGTTAGTGAAAATAAAGAAAAAACAGAAGAAGCTTATCAAGTTTGTCAGGACAAAATTAAAGAACATAATCTTGATATGAATTTAGTTGATGCTGAATTCACTTTTGACCGCAATAAGATTATTTTCTATTTCACTGCTGACGGTCGAGTAGACTTCCGTGAGTTAGTAAAAGATTTAGCTGCCATTTTTAAAACTCGTATTGAGTTAAGACAAATTGGTGTGCGTGATGAGGCGAAAATGTTAGGAGGCATCGGTCCTTGTGGTCGTATGCTTTGCTGCTCCACTTTCCTTGGAGATTTCGAGCCTGTCTCAATTAAAATGGCAAAAGACCAAAATTTATCACTTAATCCTGCGAAAATTTCAGGTCTTTGTGGACGCCTTATGTGTTGTTTAAAATATGAAAATGACATGTATGAAGATGCTAAGCAAGAACTACCAGACATCGGTCAAATCATGACAACAGCAAACGGCAAAGGTAAAGTTGTCGGCATAAATATTTTAGAAAAGCTAGTACAAGTTGAATTGTCTGAAATGGAACGTGTTGTAGAATACACATTAGATGAACTAATCGAAGAAGGAGCCATTTCCGTACCAGCCACAGAATAATGAGGTGGATGACGTGAATAAAAAAGAAATGTTAGAGCGTTTTTCGTTACTTGAAAAACGTTTTCAAGAACTACAAGAAGACTTTGTAACAATCAAAAAGGATCTTGTTCAACTTGTAGAAGAAAATCATCAGTTGGCACACGAGAATCATCATTTACGCCAACGTCTTGATGATTTAACACCTGATTCTAATCAACAAGAGTTCAAAACAAAAGATCAACATAAAGATAGTAATGACCCTTCCATAGGTGAAGGTTATGATAATTTGGCCAGAATTTATGAAGAAGGATTTCATATTTGTCATGTGTATTTTGGTACACCACGTGAAGAAGAAGATTGTATCTTTTGTTTAAAATTTTTCGGATAATACTTTTAGGGGGAACGCACCTATATCCTGTAACGGATGTTGGGTGTGTTTCGTTTTGTAGTATGAAAGTAGAGAGGAATTTCTCAAATGGTAGAGCTAAAAGATGATGAGCGTATAGATTATTTATTAGCAGATCGAAAACGCCGCATTATACAAAGTCAATCTGTATTTGCATTTTCGATTGATGCTGTACTCCTGCAACACTTTACATACTTACCTCTTACACGAGGGAAGGTTATAGACCTATGTACAGGCAATGGTGTGATTCCTTTATTTTTATCGAAACGTTCTAAAGTTCATATGACTGGTGTTGAGCTACAAGAGCGATTATATGATATGGCTATTCGTAATGTTAAACTAAATGATCTAGAAAGCCAGATTGATATCCTTAATGAGGATTTAATCGGGTTAGCCCATAAAATAGGATTTCATCGATATGATTTAGTAACTTGTAATCCACCATATTTTAAAACGATTGATTTAGATAAACGTAATAATAATGAGCATTTAGCAATCGCAAGACATGAAATCTACTGTACATTAGATGATGTATTAAAATCTTGCAGTCAACTCGTTAAATCAGGCGGAAAAGTATCGATTGTTCACAGACCGAATCGGTTAGCTGAGATTATCGAAATAGCAAAACAGTATAAATTAGAACCAAAACGAATGCAGCTTGTTCATCCTAAAGCAGAGAAAGAAGCGAATATCGTTTTATTGGAGTTTATTCGAGACGGCAGTCCAGAAATGAAGGTCTTACCACCGATTTATATTCATGACCACGAAGGCAACTATACAGAAGAGGTTGCAAAATTATTGTATGGTGAAGAAGGGAGTCGTTTACATGGTTCAAGTTCAGAAAAGTTTCGACTCTAATGACCCGTTATTATATATTGTCCCGACTCCAATCGGAAACTTAGATGATATGACATTTAGAGCGGTAAAAACGTTAGAATCGGTTGATTTAGTTGCTTGTGAGGATACACGTCAATCATCGAAGCTATTGAATCACTTTAACATTGACAAGCCCTTACTAAGCTATCATGAGCATAATAAGCACAATCGTGAAGAATCAATCATTGAAAAGCTTAAGGAAGGTCAAAAAATTGCTCTTGTGAGTGATGCGGGCATGCCTATTATATCTGATCCTGGGTTTGAATTAGTTAAGCGTGCAAGAGAAGAAGGAATTGATGTCACAGTCTTACCAGGCGCTAACGCTGCTTTAACGGCTTTGGTGGGTTCAGGCATCGCATCACAAACGTTTACGTTTTATGGTTTCTTACCAAGAAAGAAAAAGGATATGGTAAATGTTTTAGAAGGATTAGGAAAGACGGACCACACATTAATTTTCTATGAATCGCCTTATCGAGTTAAACAAACGGTTGAGGTATTAGCGCAAACTTATTCAAATGATCGAAAAATAGCAGTGACTAGAGAGCTTACAAAAAAATTTGAAGAATACGTGTATGGAACCTTAGATGAGGTTAACCTATTTATGCAATCGGAAAAAGCGGAACTAAGAGGAGAGTTCTGTATCATTGTAGAAGGTAAAGAAGAATTTCAAACAACAGAGTCAAGCTGGTGGAGTGAATTAACGTTAATCGAACATGTGGATCATTATGTTTCAGATGGGTTTTCAAAAAAAGATGCGATTAAGAAGGTTTCAAAAGACCGAAATCAGTCAAAGAATGAAGTATACCAAGCTTATCATCAATAGGTGTGATAAAAGAAATTAAGTAAAAGTTATGGTTTGATGTTCCGGAAAGAGTCCGCCGGTAAGCGATTCGATAGAATCAAGATAAAGCCTTAACAAATCCATAGACATAAAAAAAGGCTACAGCAGGATGCTGTAACCGTAATATTTAAGACTTAAATACTAAACTTCTTTTGAATCTCAGAAATTAGTTTCTGAGCGCCTTCTTTACTTAAGACGATATTGCCATCGCCAACAGCTTCATTGCTGTCAGAGATTTCACCTGTGATGTCACAAGCCATATAAGGCTTGTATTTCTTAAGGATAATTTTGTCATCATCTACGTAGATTTCTAATGAATCTTTGACATTAATGTCTAATGTACGACGTAGTTCGATTGGTATGACGACTCTTCCAAGTTCGTCTACCTTCCTTACAATACCTGTTGATTTCATTTTTTCTCTCCTCTCGATCATTATCGCTATCTTTTTGATGATAGATTACCATTGTTTAAATTTCCAGTCAATCAAAAAATTCCAACGATACCAAGTTTTATCAATTATTTTAAGTAATTGAAATATGTTCTCTATCTTTTGTTATGACTTGCTTCGCTGAATTTTTTCATACTTATGGAAATAATATAATGAAATAGTTACAATAGTACCTAGCATCTGTTCAATAGTTTACCAAATTTCTGAAAAATAGAAAACAATATTTTCAAAAAGATACCAAAAATTTAAGGAGGTCTACAAAAATGCCTGAAAATAACAAAACTTTTTACATTACGACACCTATTTATTATCCAAGTGGAAATTTACACATTGGTCATGCTTATACAACTGTCGCTGGCGATGCGATGGCACGTTATAAACGTTTAAGAGGTTACGATGTTATGTATTTAACGGGTACGGATGAACACGGCCAAAAAATCCAACGTAAAGCCGCAGATGACGGTGTTACGCCACAACAATATGTTGATAACATTGTAAATGGCATTCAAGATCTTTGGAGCAAACTTGATATTTCCCATGATGATTTTATTAGAACGACTCAAGACCGACATAAAGAAATCGTTGAGAAAATATTTGACCGCTTAGTTAAACAAGGTGATATTTACTTAGATGAATACGAAGGATGGTACTGTACACCATGTGAATCTTTCTTTACGGATCGTCAATTAGAGGATGGTAATTGTCCAGATTGTGGACGTCCTGTAGAGAAGGTAAAAGAAGAGTCTTATTTCTTTAGAATGAGTAAATATGTGGATCGTCTGGTCGAGTTTTATGATCAAAATCCTGAATTTATTCAACCTGAAGCTCGTAAGAATGAGATGCTAAATAACTTTATTAAGCCAGGACTGGAAGATTTAGCTGTTTCACGTACGACCTTCGATTGGGGAATTAAAGTGCCTGGCGATCCTAAACACGTCATTTATGTTTGGATTGACGCTCTAACCAACTACATTACAGCACTTGGTTACAACACGGATCAAGATGAAAAGTATCAGAAGTACTGGCCGGCGGATGTTCATTTAGTTGGTAAGGAAATTGTTCGTTTCCATACGATTTACTGGCCAATCATGTTAATGGCACTTGATTTACCATTACCGAAAAAGGTTTTTGCGCACGGCTGGTTATTAATGAAGGACGGTAAAATGTCTAAATCAAAAGGGAACGTGGTTGACCCTGTTGATTTAATTGATATTTATGGTCTCGATGCATTACGTTATTACTTACTACGTGAAGTACCATTTGGTTCAGATGGGGTATTTACACCTGAAGCTTTCGTTGAACGTACGAACTATGACTTAGCGAATGATTTAGGGAACTTACTGAACCGTACCGTGGCTATGATTAATAAATATTTTGACGGTGAAATTCCTAACCTTAAAGCAGATGAAACAGAATTCGATACAAACTTAAAGCAATTAGCTGAACAAACACGCCAGGATGTCGAAGATGCAATGGAAAATATGCAGTTTTCTGTAGCACTAACAACGTTATGGCAGTTTGTGAGCCGTACAAATAAATATATTGATGAGAATGAACCTTGGGTATTGGCTAAAGATGACTCTAAAAAAGAACGTCTAGGTAATGTGATGGCACACTTAGTTGAATCACTTCGCCAAATCGCCATTATGTTACAGCCATTCTTAACTTCTACGCCTAAGAACATCTTTGAACAGTTAGGAATTGCAGATGAAGAGCTTCAAGCTTGGGAAAGTTTAAATCAATTCGGAGCATATAAAAACGGAGAAGTCGTAAAACGAGGTACACCAATCTTCCCTCGTTTAGACACTGAAAGAGAAGTAGAAGCCATCAAGAAAATGATGACTAAGAACTCAAAACCACAGCCTGAACCGGAAGAGCCAAAAGAAGAAGAGCAATCTGACGAAATTACAATTGATGATTTCTTCAAAGTTGATCTTCGTGTAGCAGAAGTTGTGAAAGCCGAAAAGGTGAAAAAGGCTGATAAGCTTCTTAAATTACAACTAGATGTCGGCGAAGAAAAGCGTCAAGTGGTTTCAGGTATAGCGAAATATTATGAACCTGAAGAGTTAGTGGGCCGCAAAGTAGTATTAGTTGCTAACTTAAAACCCGTAAAACTTCGCGGTGAGTTATCACAAGGTATGGTGTTAGCCGGTGAAGATGATTCAGGTAACCTATCATTAGCATCAGTTGACCAAACATTACCAAACGGAGCGAAAATTAAATAATAATTTAAAGCACTGTTAAAGCTCAATGTTGATAAAATGAAATAGAATCTCTAAGAAGAGCGAAAGGCGGCGACTCCTGCGGGAACAGCGCGAGCCGAAAATCACGCAAAACGAACGGGAGTGAGTTTTGGGAAGTTGAGGCCGCGCCCGCGGAAAGCGTCCGCCTGTAGCGATTCGGAGAATCAACAATAATATTTAACATAGCCAAAGTTTAAGGGGACGAGAGGATTCGTCCCTTTTGTTTCACTTAGAAGGTTTTCTTTTCATTGATTCGGCCGTTTTTCCGGACTTAAAATACTGTTTTCCGGACTTTTAAACAAATTATTAGGAGTGAATATTCATGCTATTCGATACTCACGTACATTTAAATGCAGATCAGTTCATGGAAGATCGAGAAGAAGTTATTCAACGAGCATTAGACGAAGGTGTTAATCAAATGGTGGTCGTTGGTTTTGACAGAAAAACCATTCCACTAGCTATTGAAATTGCAGAAGAACATGACTTTATTTATGCAGCTGTTGGGTGGCATCCAGTTGATGCAATCGATATGACAGATGAAGACTTAGCCTGGATTGAAGAATTAAGCAATCATCCTAAAGTAGTAGCGATTGGTGAAATGGGCCTTGATTATCATTGGGACAAATCCCCTCATGATGTTCAAAAAGATGTCTTCCGTAAACAAATTCAGTTGGCTAAAAAAGTGAATATGCCAATCATAATTCATAATCGTGAAGCTACTGAAGATATCGTACAAATTTTAAAAGAAGAAAATGCCCAAGAATGCGGCGGTATTATGCATTGCTATAATGATGTGGTGGAATACGCCAAAGAGTGTTTAGACCTTGGATTCTACATTTCATTAGGAGGACCAGTCACGTTTAAAAATGCGACAGACCCTAAAATCGTTGCAGAGGAAGTCCCGCTTGATCGATTATTAATCGAAACTGATTGTCCATTCTTGGCCCCTCACCCGAATCGAGGCAAAAGAAATGAGCCAGCGTATGTTAAGTTAGTCGCTGAAAAAATCGCTGAACTCAAAGGGGTTACACTAGAGGAAGTAGCAGAACAAACAACCAAAAATGCCAAAAATGTATTTTCAATTAAGTAATAGTGGACATAATAATTTTTTTCGCGCGTAAGTATAAAAAAGGCATGGTTTGGCCATGATGCTTTTAGATACCTGACGCGCGTTTTTTATCTTCTGTAATAAATTCTTAATAAAGCGGAAAGCGCCTGTAATTACAGGGTTTGTGTGCTATAAAACTAGTATATCAATCAGGTATCAATTGACTTACGCTAGATTTGTCCAATATAATCGAATGCGTAACAAGAAGGAGGCATATGTATGAGCACGACAAGGGGTGCTAACCCGAAACAAAAGCGTTTTGGCCTCAAAAAAACACTACTAATCTTACTATCAGCCATCATCTTTTTGGGAACAGTAAGTTACATAACATTCGAGACAGTGACAGCAGATGTCCAAGTCATTCAAGATGGTGAGAAAATAAATACAACAACAACCGCAGCAGATGTCGGTGAAGTAATGAATGAACTCGGCATAGAGGTATCAAAACATGATGATCTATCTGTTAATTTAGACGAAGAACTCCAAGACGGAATGGTCATTGAGTATACAAAAGCAAATCAAGTCAATGTGACGATTGATCAAGAAACTAAAGAATTTTACACAACAAAAGAAACGGTTCAACAATTCTTAAAAGAGAAATCTATTAAACTAGGTAAATATGATGAGATTTCTGTTGATATGGAAGCACCTATTGAAGAAGGACTAGAAGTTCAGATTGATAAAGCTTTTGAAGTAACTGTAAAAGATGGTGGTGAAACTAAAACCGCTAAAGTTACAAATCAAACAGTTGGTGAATTCCTGGCAAGTCTTGATATTGACCTGAATGAACAAGACCGTATTAATGCTAAATTAGATGATCCAGTTAAAGAGAAACGTTCAATTGAAATCGTACGAGTGACGACTGAAACAGAAACCGAAGAAGTTGCTGTTCCTTTTCAAACTGAAAGAAAAGAAGATTCTGATATGCTTAGAGGAAAATCTAAAGTAGTAAAATCGGGTCAGGAAGGCAAAAAGGTTCTAACTTATGAAATTACTAAGGAAAATGGAGAAGTCGTTTCGAAAGATCTAGTTGAAGAGAAAGTCGTTCAGGAAAGTGTTAATCGTGTTGTTGCTGAAGGGACAAAAGTTCCAGTTCAACAAGCTTCTGCCGATAGCGGAGAATGGATGACGTTTTCGTCAACGAAGTACACAGCGTTTTGTCCTTCTGGTTGTACGGGAGTCACAGCTACAGGAATAAATGTAGCCAATTCCATTTATTATAATGGTTTGCGAGTCATTGCGGTTGATCCTAACGTGATACCACTTTGGTCGAAAGTAGAGGTTAAGATTGGAAATAACACCTTTACAGCGATTGCCTTAGACACAGGTGGAGCTATCAAAGGTAAGAAAATTGATATTCTAACTGACTCAACTTCCGATGCTTATCGTTGGGGTAGACGTAGCGTTCAAGTAAGAGTTGTTGATTAAAATAAAAGTATTAATTGAAAAGGATAATCCTGCTATACTAAGGATTATCCTTAATTTTTTGTGAAGAGGTATATTGAGATATGAAAATAAAAGAAGTAATTGTTGTTGAAGGTCGTGATGATACGGCTAAAATTAAATTAGCTGTAGATGCAGACACCATCGAAACAAATGGCTCAGCAATTAACACACAAATTTATAATCAAATCCGTCATGCTAAAGATAAACGGGGTGTGATTGTTTTTACAGACCCTGACTATCCAGGCGAACGTTTAAGGCGTTTGATTGATCAATATGTTCCAGGTTGTAAGCATGCTTTCTTACCGAAGAAAAAAGCTCTAGGCAAACGAGGCGTTGGTATTGAACATGCATCCGTTGAGGATATTCGAGAAGCTTTAAGTCAGGTTTATGAAATAAATCACCCCGAAGAACATGAGCAAGTCGATTGGCAACCGTATTTATTGAAGTATGGACTCATTGGTGGGAGTAAAGCTAAAGAACGAAGAAAACAGTTAGGCGAGCGATTAAATATCGGTTATGCTAATGGTAAACAACTAGCAAAACGTTTACATATGTTTCAAATTGATGTTCAAACATTTGAACAAACGATGCAGTCAGTGTTAGAGGAGGAAACGGTTTGAGTAAACCTATTGCAACTATTTCTAGAACGAAAGAAATAATGGATAAATATAAATTAGGCTTTAAAAAGAGTCTCGGTCAGAACTTTATCATTGATACAAATATTTTAAAGAAAATTGTAGATAAAGCAGGGGTCGACCACGAAACGGTTGCGTTAGAAATTGGACCAGGCATAGGAGCTTTAACTGAACAACTAGCGATTGAAGCGCAAAAAGTTTATGCTTTTGAAATTGACCAGAGATTAATGGAAGTTTTAAATGATACATTAAGTCCTTACGAAAATATCACTGTCATTAATCAAGATATTCTTGAAGTTGAATTAGATAAGTTTTTATCTGAACATTTGAATGAAGGACAATCCGCCAAGGTAGTTGCGAATTTGCCTTATTATATAACGACACCGATCCTCATGAAATTGCTTATGGCTCGTCTTCCAATAGACTCGATGACGGTAATGATGCAAAAGGAAGTGGCTGAACGTATGGCTGCGGGTCCAAATACGAAAGAATACGGTTCATTATCAATTGCCGTTCAGTATTACACGCATTCTAAAGTTGTGATGACAGTTCCTAAAACATGTTTCATGCCACAACCGAATGTGGATTCAGCCATCTTACAATTAACTAAACGTGAACAACCAGCGGCAATTGTAGATGATGAAGAAATATTTTTTGAATTAGTACAAGCGAGCTTCGGGCAACGTCGTAAAACTATTAAAAATAATCTTCAACGCGCTTTTAGTGATCGGTTAAGCAAGGAGCAACTGCAGGAATTATTCGAGGGAGCTGATATAGAACCTTCACGTCGAGGAGAGTCTTTATCAATTGAAGAATTTGCGATCTTAGCTAATGTATGCAGCCGATTAATGAATTAACCCTATATAGGCACATTTTTCTCCTCTTTTCAATATCGTATAAGAGAAGGTATTGAGAAGGGGAGAAAATCATGAAGTGGCTAAAAGGAGATATTGTAACAAGGTATTCTTACGATCATGACTTATTATTTCGCATTCAGGAAATAAAAGAAGATCAAGTAATGCTGTTTGGTGAGGACTTCCGGCTAAAAGCCGATGCACCATTAAAAGACCTTAAAAAAGTTACTGAAAGCGATCGCTTTTTAAAACGTAAAGAAATGAAAAAAGAAGAGGATCTCTCCTATCGTATGTTTCGTCAAGATTATTATTTGCGATCATTTCGTGATTATGCACAACCGACTTCTGAGAAAGAGCAAAGCATTTCTCAATTTAGAATATGTCCTAAAGTTTTGCATATTGACGGAGATTCTTTATTTTTAAAAAAATGTATTCAGCTTTATAAACGATTAGGTTTGCAAGTTCACGGAATATATGTTGAAGAAGCTCAAATGCCTGAGAAAGTTAAAGCGCTGATGGATAAGGTACAGCCTGATATTTTAGTAATCACTGGGCATGACTCTTACTCTAAACAAAAAGGTGATGAAAAAGATATTCGAGCTTACAGAAACAGCAAATATTTTGTTGAAGCGGTTAGAGAAGCGCGCAAGTATGCTCCGAGCTTAGACCAATTAGTAATTTTTGCTGGTGCGTGTCAGTCGCATTTTGAATCGCTAATCAAAGCTGGTGCAAATTTTGCAAGTTCACCCACTCGTATCAATATTCACGCATTGGATCCGGTTTATGTTGTTGCTAAAGTCGGTTATACGCCTTTTATGGAGAAGGTCGATATATTTGATGTAGTTAGTAAAACCATCACTCGTGAAAAAGGTATCGGTGGTATTGAAACGAGAGGTTTATTTCGTGTTGGACTTCCATATATGAAAGAGTTACCTGTCACTAACGAAAAATCAAAAGATGAATAAGATATAGTATATGGCTTTAAATTCCCGCCACGCCCAAAGTTTTTGGTAATAATGTGTATGATTTCTCAAAACTAGGTAAAATTAAAAAAAGATTAAAATAATGTTGACATTTACTATCGCCAATTGATATAATATAAAATTTCATTTGACTTTTGGTTGGTTGGTGTGGTATATTATTACTAGTGAGGTGGAGTCTAATGGGAAAAACCTTAGCGGAAATTAAACAAGTTTTAGATCACAGAATAGGCGATCGACTAACGTTAAAAGCAAATGGAGGACGTCGTAAAACAATCGAACGTTCAGGTATACTTGCTGAAACTTATCCTTCAGTTTTTATCGTTGAGCTTGATCAAGAAGAACACGCATTTGAACGTGTTTCTTACAGTTATACCGATGTTTTAACTGAAACGGTAGAAATTACCTTCACAGATGAAGTCACCAAGATGGCGTAATTATAACATTCAAACTTTACGTACCCCATCCATTACCAAGTTTAAATCCTAACAATTACATATACTAAGAGTGTCGTAAAAAACGACAAAAGGAGTTGTGATCAGCCGATGGGAAAGCGAAGAGGCGTTATGTCTGATCGTTTGAAGGAAGAGATCGCAAAGGAATTAGGTTTTTACGACACGGTACAAAAAGAAGGATGGGGCGGAATTAAGTCTCGAGATGCCGGAAATATGGTCAAACGCGCCGTGCAAATGGCACAAGAGCAAATGCAAAGGGATAGGTCGTAATGACCTATCCTTTTTTAAATCTTATTAATCTAAACCTTTAGATGTGATACAATCGTAAAGACGAATCTTAGGTAGGTGAAATCAATTGATTTACGAAAAGGCGCCAGCAAAAATTAATTTAACTTTAGATGTTTTACATAAAAGAGACGATGGCTATCATGAAGTTGAAATGGTCATGACAACCATCGATTTAGCCGATCGACTTTCGTTTGAAGTAATGAACAGTAATCGTGTAGAGATTGCTTCAGAAAATCGCTTTGTACCTAATGATAAAAGAAACCTGGCCTTTCAAGCAGCAACCCTTATTAAAGAACGTTTTGATATTAAACAAGGGGTACGTATCCATCTGGATAAGCATATTCCTGTTGCTGCTGGTTTAGCTGGGGGTAGTAGTGATGCTGCAGCTACATTGCGTGGTGTAAATCGATTGTTTAATATTGGATTAAGTCAAGAAGAATTACAGGAAATTGGGGCTGAGATTGGTTCGGATGTCCCTTTTTGTGTCATGGGTGGGACAGCCCTGGCAAAAGGGCGTGGTGTAGAATTGCAGCCATTGTCGTCTCCTCCAGCCTGTTGGGTGGTTTTAGCTAAGCCGAGCATTGGTGTATCTACAAAAGACATTTATAGTAAGGTTAATTTAGAACAATTAAATCACCCGAATACTCAAGCTATGATTGAGGTCTTAGAGAATCATGATTTTAAAGGTATTTGTAAACATTTAGGTAATGTTCTTCAACCGATTACTTCTACCATGCATCATCAAGTTAGACAAATCATTCAGCGCATGAACAAAGCAGGTGGAACAGGTGTATTAATGAGCGGAAGCGGTCCAACTGTATTTTCATTAGTGGCAAAAGAAGAAAAGGCAGAGCGCATTTATAACAGTTTGAGAGGATTTTGTTCAGAAGTGTATATGGTCCGAATATTAGGTTGAATGTATGGAATTAACCGAATTATAATGTTATATTATAATAAAATATTCGGTTTTTAAGGTGGAATGAATCATGAAACGAAGTGAAAGATTGGTCGCTATGACTAATTTCTTTTTAGAACACCCCAGAGAGTTATTTTCTTTACCGTATTTTGTGAATCGATATGAAGCAGCAAAATCATCCATTAGTGAAGATATAGACATAATAGATGGAATGTTCCAGAAAATGGGGATTGGAGAGCTTACTACAGTTTCTGGTGCTGCTGGCGGTGTTCAATACATACCTGACTTATCTAAAGAAAATGCCAATCATTGTATGGAAGAATTAATTGAATTGCTTAAAGACCCTGCTCGCATTCTGCCGGGTGGTTATGTGTATATGAGTGATATATTAGGTCACCCAAAACATATTCGTGAAATTGGTAAAGTATTTGCAGCTGCTTTTCATGGCTTAGATATTGATTATGTTGTCACAGTAGCTACAAAAGGCATCCCACTAGCCTACGCTGTTGCTCAGGTGTTAGGTGTACCGGTAGTTATTATTCGCCGAGATCCAAAGGTTACAGAAGGTTCAACAGTTAGTATTAATTATGTATCTGGCTCATCGAGAAAAATCCAGACTATGGTTTTAGCTAAACGTAGTATCGAAGAAGGCTCTAATGTATTAATTGTTGATGATTTTATGAAAGCAGGAGGTACAATCAAAGGGATGATGAACCTCATGCAGGAATTTAATGCAACAGTAAAAGGGATCGGTGTTTTAGCTGAAGCGGAAGATGAAGATGAGGATCGTAAAGTAGATGATTATATATCCCTATTAAAATTTGTAGAAGTAGATGAAGTCAAACAAACGATTCAAGTTTCAAAAGGTAATTATTTTATTTAATAAACATTGACAAATCTAGCTAAATTTATAATTTTTAAAGATTTTTTAAAATTTTTTTAAAAATATTGCAGGAATTTTAAAAACAATGTGGAAATTGATAACAAAGTCCTTATATTTAGATTGATTTTATATCTTTTTTCAATCTATCGAGCTTTTGAAGAGGCTTTGGTGACTGAAGCCTAGAAATCTTAAAAGGTGGTGAGACATAATGCAAGTAACTGACGTAAGATTGCGCCGTGTGAACACGGATGGTCGCATGCGTGCTATTGCATCGATCACATTGGATGGGGAGTTCGTCGTACACGACATTCGCGTCATTGATGGTAATAATGGCTTATTCGTAGCTATGCCAAGTAAACGAACTCCAGATGGGGAATTCAGAGATATCGCTCACCCTATCAATTCAGACACACGTGGTAAAATTCAAGATGCAGTCTTAGAAGAATACCACCGCGTCGGTGAAGAAGTTGAATATGAAGAAGCAGGTGCTTCTTAATCTCTAAAAAGAGTCTAATCGGACAAGGGTTAGGCTCTTTTTTGTTTTGGCTCTGTTATAGTTCGATGTTGATTCTACGAATCGCTACAGGCGGACGTTTCCGCGGGCACGGCCTCAACGAAGGTACTTCAATGAACACTCTTCACTGTACCTTTGCACCGAGGAAGCCTACTTCGAAGCGTTTCTAGAAGACGCAGGTGCACCTACTTTGATTTTCGGCTCGTGCTGTTCCCGCGAAGACCTGGATGGTCAAGTGTCGACGTTGGCCACAAAAGCTACTTCCTTTATTTCTTTGCGTTATTTTGCGCCGAGTAACCGCAGGCGCAGGACGTGGCCAGGAGTCACCGCCTTTCGCTCTTCCTAGAAGAATATCCTACTTAGCATTCTCTTAATTTTAGCAGCGCATAATTTATTACTTCTTCTCAACCTATTATTTATATTAAAAAGTACCCCTCAATTAAATTTATAAACCTCTTTTTTATAAAAAATTTAATTATATTAAATCTGTTAGTTTACTTTTAAAATTGGTAAAACGTCTGCTAATTAATCTCACAAAATTGTTAAATCTTTCAGTACTCGATTAAGTTGCAACTGCTCATGTTTTAAGATATATTCATATTGGATGAATGTGTTGGAGGGAAAAACATGTCAAATAGATATGCCGTAGTACTTGCGGCTGGAAAAGGTACACGCATGAAGTCGAAGTTGTACAAAGTTCTACATCCGGTATGCGGGAAACCAATGGTTGAACATGTGGTGGATCAGTTAACAGATCTCAATCTTAGCGAGATCATTACCATTATCGGTTTTGGTTCTGACTTAGTTAAAGAACAACTAGGCAGTCGCACGAAATATGTACTCCAAGAAGAACAATTAGGTACGGGTCATGCTGTTCAAATGGCTGAGCCATATCTTAAAGATAAAAAAGGTACCACGATTGTCGTTTGTGGAGATACACCTCTTCTAACAGGAGAAACGTTAAAAGAATTAATGGATTTCCATGAAAACGAACAAGCTCAAGTCTCTGTTTTAACTTCAAAATTAGATGATCCTTCTGGTTATGGTAGGGTTATTCGCAATGACGATAACGAAGTAGAGAAAATAGTTGAGCATAAAGATGCTAATAATGATGAATTGAAAGTAAATGAAATTAATACAGGGGTTTATTGTTTTGATAATGAACTGCTGTTTGACGCATTAGATCTTGTATCGAACGATAATTCGCAAGGTGAGTACTATTTACCTGATGTTCTATCCATTGCAAAAGAGAGAAGTCAGAAGGTTGTAGCTTATACGACACCAAACTTTGAAGAGACATTAGGTGTTAATGACCGAGTCGCTCTATCAAAAGCAGAGAAGATCATGCAACAACGTATTAACGAGCATCATATGCGTCAAGGTGTGTCAATCATCGATGTAGATAATACTTATATCGGCCCAGACGTAATTATTGGCTCAGACGTTATCATAGAACCTGGTTGTAAAATTAGTGGGAAAACTACTATTAAAGACGAATCAACCATTGGTCCGAATAGTGAAATCATGGATAGTTATATTGGTGAAAGCACCGTCATTAAACAAAGTGTGGTTACTGAAAGTAAAGTCGGACAAAGTGTAAACATTGGACCATTCGCCCACATCCGTCCAGCAAGTGATGTCGGGGACCATGTGAAAATAGGTAACTTTGTAGAAGTTAAGAAATCTCAAATAGATTCTAATAGTAAGGTTTCTCACCTTTCTTATATTGGTGATGCCGAAGTTGGTAAAGATGCAAATATTGGTTGTGGTACGATTACGGTTAATTATGATGGTAAAAATAAATATAAAACCATCATTGAAGATGAGGCGTTTATCGGTTGTAACTCTAACTTAGTAGCCCCAGTAACTGTGAAAAAAGGTGCTTATGTAGCTGCTGGATCAACCATTACTAAAGATGTTCCTGAAAAGGCTCTATCCATTGCACGTTCTCGTCAAGAAAATAAAGAAGGTTATGTAGAACGTTTAAATAAACGTAAATAATAAAAATCTTTTTGGAGGTTCTCAATCTATGTCTAATCATTATAATGACCCTTACTTAAAAGTCTTCAGCTTGAACTCAAACCCAGCATTAGCTCAAGAAATCGCTGACCAAGCTGGTGTGGAACTTGGTAAGTGTTCGGTTAAACGTTTCAGTGATGGTGAAGTTCAAATCAATATTGAAGAAAGCATCCGTGGATGTGATGTGTTTGTTGTTCAATCGACAAGTGCTCCGGTAAATGAACATTTAATGGAATTACTTATTATGATTGATGCATTAAAACGTGCATCTGCTCGAACCATTAACATTGTAATGCCTTATTATGGTTATGCTCGCCAAGATCGTAAAGCACGTTCGAGAGAGCCAATTACTTCTAAATTAGTTGCTGATTTACTAGAAACAGCAGGCGCTGACCGAGTAATTACTCTAGATTTACATGCAGCACAAATTCAAGGATTCTTTAATATTCCAATTGACCACTTAATTGGTGTAAAAATCTTAAGCGAACATTTCTTAGAAAAGAACTTAGAAGACGTTGTCATTGTGTCACCTGATCACGGCGGTGTGACGAGAGCAAGACAATTGGCTGATCGCTTAAAAGCGCCGATTGCGATAATTGATAAACGTCGTCCAAAGCCAAATGTGGCTGAGGTTATGAATATCGTAGGTCAAGTAGAAGGAAAAACTGCAATTTTAATTGATGACATTATTGATACAGCGGGTACTATTACGCTAGCAGCTAATGCGATGATGGAAAACGGTGCAAAAGAAGTTTATGCTTGTTGTACTCATCCGGTGTTATCTGGTCCGGCGATTGAGCGCATTGATAACTCGAAGATTAAAGAACTTGCAGTGACAAATACTATCCCATTATCAGAAGAGAAACAATCGTCTAAGATTACACAATTGTCGGTAGGTAAATTGATTGCAGAATCCATTAAACGAGTACATGAACACCGTTCAATTAGTACCCTATTCGACTAAAAAATTTTACATCTCCGTTTAAAAAGGTATAATAAAGGGTAAGGGATATAAATAGAGTATTTTATTAACGGAGGTTGAGAAAACATGGCAGCAACTATTCAAGCCAAAGACAGATCTGATTTAAGAAGATATCAAACTAAAAATTTAAGAAAAGAAGGTTACGTTCCAGCCGTAGTTTACGGTAAAGGGAAAGAACCTGTTACAGTAGCAGTAGAAGAAATTGAACTAATTAAAAACGTTCGCGACGAAGGTCGTAACGCTGTATTTTCATTAGCAGTAGAAGGTAAAGATTCGTTAAGCGTAATGCTTTACGATTACCAATCAGACGTAATTAAAGATAAGTTAGTTCACGCTGACTTTTATCAAGTAGATATGTCTACTGAAGTTGATGTAGAAGTTAACATTAACTTTGAAGGTGAGTCACAAGGTGTTAAAGACGGCGGTGTGAAGCAGCAAGCTATGCACACACTAAACGTTCGTTCTACACCAAATAATATTCCTGAAGAAATTTCAATTGATATTTCAGAACTAAATATTGGTGACAGTGTAACTGTTGGTGACTTAAAATCTGGTAAGAACTATGAAATCTTAGATGATGATGATGCAACAATCATTACGATCCTTCCACCTCAGCAAGAGGAAGTACCTGAAGAAGGTGACGAAGGTGTTGCAGAAGAAAATGCAGAGCCAGAAGTCATTAATGAAAAATCTGATGATGACAAAGAATAATTCTTAATTCATTTCAAAATACTAATAAAGGGATCGAAGTCACACTATCATAGACTTCGATCTTTTTTTCTTTGATTCTGTTAATTTTTATTTTGCTAAGTGATGAATATTAAAGTAATTATTGAGCGAAAGGCGACGACTCCTGGTCGACTAAAAACGGCCACGTCCTGCGCCTGCGGTTACTCGGCGCAAAATAACGCAAAGAAGTAAAGCAAGTAGATTTTGTGGCCAACGTCGACACTTGACCGTCCAGGTCTTCGCGGGAAAAGCACGAGCCGAAATTCACGCGGGATGCACCTGCGTCTTCTAGGAATGCTTCGAAGTAAGCTTCCTCGGTGCAAAGGTGCAATGGAGATTATTCATTGATGTTCCTTCGTTGAAGCCGTGCCCGCGGAAAGCGTCCGCCTGTAGCTTCACTAAAAAATATCAAACTTTAGTGAGGAATTTTTTACTTTTCTTAATCAATAAAGGAGTCACAAAAAATGAAGTGTATAGTAGGCCTTGGGAATCCAGGATTTAAATATCGCAAGACACGCCATAACATAGGCTTTATGGTTGTAGACCATATTGCATCAGATCATGGCTGGAAATTAAGCAAGAGTGGCTTTGAATCACATTACACAGTTGAGCACTTAAACGGAGAAAAAATCATACTAATTAAACCACAAACTTACATGAATTTATCTGGACAAGCCGTTAAAAAAGTGATGGATTACTATGACTTAGAGCCAGAAGATGTAGTGGTTATTTATGATGATTTAGATTTACCTACTGGTAAGATTCGTTTACGTCAAAAAGGCGGCCATGGTGGTCATAATGGTATTAGAAGCATTATTGAACAAATTGGCACGAAAGAGTTTAACCGAATTCGTTTTGGAATCGGACGCCCTGAAAATGATCTGCCTGTGGTTGACTATGTTCTTGGGAAATTTCCAAAGGCGACTCGTAAAGAAGTCGATGTAGCCATTGAACGCTCATCACATGCTGTAGAGGATTGGATGAAAAAACCTTTCCTAGAAGTGATGAACACGTATAACCAGTAAGTTAGCTGCATAAATCTCCTGCAGTTTGGAAAAACTAACTAGTAGTTTGCCAAGGGAGGTTATATGGTGGCAGTTAATATGAAATGTAGACACTGTCAGCAATCGATGGGTGTCATAGAAGATGAAGACAGAGTCTATGATTTAATAGGACAACAACCTTTTGCATTAGATATTGTTCAGTTGAATGATGAAGGTGAAGTGTCTGTTCAACTCATTTGCGAACATTGTGAAGAAATTCTTGCTCAAAATCCTAATTTATTTGAAAATGATACATTTATTCATTAATAAAACTATAAAATGTACTTAAGCTTTGGTTGTTCACCAAAGCATTTTTCTGTTTTTCTCATGAGATGTTTTGCTATAAGATAGGGGAGAAAGCTTTTGTTAAATTTAAAACAATACCTTACTGAACAAGATGATATCGTCAATCTTATTGAGGGACTAGACGACGGCATGAATGAGCAGTTAGTAGCTGGTTTAACGAATACGACTAGACAGTTACTTGTATCCGCTCTCCAGGAAAAGACAGAACGTCCTGTCTTATACGTCACTCATAATTTATCACAAGCTCAGAAGGTTTATGATGAACTTCATTCAATATCCAGTCACGAAAATGTATATCTATATCCAGTCAATGAATTACTAGCAGCAGAAACCGAGACAGCTTCTCCTGAATTAAAAGCACAACGCTTAGAAGTATGGGAGAAGTGGCAGCGGCAAGAGGAAGGTATTTTAGTTGCTCCTGTAGCTGCTCTTAAACGTGTATTACCTCCGAAAAATTCAAACCAAATAACAACAGCTTATTTAAAAGCAGGGGAAATACACTCGTATGAAGAGTCAGTCGAACAATTTATCTCGATGGGGTATAAGTTTACGGATATGGTTACATCTCCTGGGGAAATCAGTCGACGCGGTGGGATTATAGATTTATATCCATTAACTGAAAATTACCCTGTTCGTATAGAGTGGTTTGATGATGAAGTAGAATCTATTCGATATTTTGATGCTGAAAATCAACGTTCTAAAGAAGAGTTAGAAGATATTCAAATTGGTCCAGTTGATGAGTTTTTATTAACTCAAGAACAAATGGACGAAGGTGCTCAAAAATTAAAAGATTTATTAGCGAAGTCATTAAAGAAAATAAAAGAACCAGAAGCCCAAGAAAAGCTTAGAGAAACTATTTCATATGATATAGAGCGTTTGGAACAAGGCGAACACTTCCCTGGCATGATCAAATATCTCTCACTATTTTATGATGAAGTACATAGTTTAATAGATTATGTCTCAGATCAAACCGTAGTTATTTTTGATGAAATGAGTCGGGTAAGTGAGACGGCAGAACAACTCGACCGTGAAGAAGCCAATTGGTATACAGATATGCTAGAAACCCAGTCATTAGTTAACGGGCTAACGTTAACCTTTGACTGGGCTACTGTCATGCAAAAAACTAATTATCAAAAGGTATATTTTTCACTTTTCTTAAGACATATTCCTAATACAAAACCTGAGAATATTATTAATTTATCCAGTAGACAAATGCAGACTTTCCATGGGCAAATGCCAATGCTTAAAAGTGAAATTGAACGTTGGACAAATGCCAGCTTCTCTGTCGTCATTCTTGCATCAAGTGAAGAGAGAATGGACCGCATTGTAAGTGTGTTAGATGACTATGAAATGACTGCTTATAAAGTTGATCAAGATCAGGAGCTACCAGTAAATGAACCTATAGTCGTACAAGGTGTTCTTAACCAAGGGTTTGAAATGCCTGCTTTTAAGTTTGCGGTGTTAACTGAAGAAGAATTGTTTAAAAAACAAAAACCTAAAAAGCGAAAAAGACAAAAGATATCTAATGCTGAACGGATAAAGAGTTATCAAGAGTTAAAAGTGGGCGATTATGTCGTTCACATTAACCACGGGATAGGTAAATACTTAGGTATTGAAACGCTTGAAGTGAATGACGTCCATAAAGATTATATGGTCGTTAATTACTCGGGTAATGATAAATTATATGTACCTGTTGATCAGATTGACCAGGTCCAAAAGTATGTTGGGTCAGAAGGAAAAGAGCCTAAGCTATATCGATTAGGCGGAAGCGAATGGAAAAAAGTTAAATCTCGTGTTCAATCATCTGTTGAAGATATTGCAGATGATTTGATTAAGTTATACGCTGAGCGTGAAGCTTCTAAAGGTCATGCATTCTCTGAAGATACAGAGATGCAACGTGATTTTGAAGCGGCATTCCCGTATGAAGAAACTGAAGATCAATTACGTTGTATTGAAGAAATTAAAACTGATATGGAAAGAGAACGCCCAATGGATCGCTTATTATGTGGGGATGTTGGTTATGGAAAAACGGAAGTTGCCATCAGAGCAGCATTTAAAGCCGTACTTGATAATAAACAAGTAGCCGTTTTAGTCCCAACAACGATTCTTGCGCAACAACATTTTGAAACGTTCCAAGAGCGTTTTCAGCAGTTTGGTGTAAATGTTGGCTTGCTCAGTCGTTTCCGTACACCAAAACAGCAAAAAGAAACACTCGATAAGCTGAGAAAAGGTTTAATTGATGTCGTTATTGGTACGCATCGTGTGTTATCTAAGGATGTTGTATTTCAAGATCTTGGTTTACTGGTCGTTGATGAAGAACAACGCTTTGGAGTTAAACATAAAGAGAAAATCAAACAACTTAAGACAAATGTTGATGTGCTAACTCTAACGGCAACACCTATTCCAAGAACATTACACATGTCGATGGTCGGAGTGCGTGATTTATCAGTGATTGAAACACCACCGGAAAACAGATTTCCTATTCAGACTTATGTGCTGGAGTACAACCCTGCTTTTATTCGGGAAGCGATTGAACGAGAGCTGGCTCGTGGTGGACAGGTGTTTTTCTTGTATAATCGAGTAGACTTGATTGAAAAAATAGCCGGTGAAATAGATATGCTCGTAGATGATGCCCGAGTGAACTTTGCGCATGGTCAAATGAATGAACGTCAACTTGAAGGAATCATGTTTGATTTCCTAGAGGGGAATTTTGATGTACTAGTAAGTACAACGATTATTGAAACAGGGGTAGATATCCCTAATGTAAATACACTAATCGTCTATGATGCGGATAAGATGGGGTTAAGTCAGCTCTATCAGTTAAGAGGGCGCGTAGGCCGTTCGAACCGACTGGCTTATGCTTACTTTACTTATCAACAGAATAAAGTTTTAACAGAAGTGGCAGAAAAGCGATTAGAAGCGATTAAAGAGTTTACGGAATTAGGTTCAGGGTTTAAGATTGCGATGCGCGATTTATCCATCCGTGGTACAGGTAATTTACTTGGTACAGAACAGCATGGCTTTATTGATTCAGTCGGGTTTGACATGTACTCACAAATGTTGAATGATGCTATTCAAGCAAAACAAGCAGGGAAAACATATGAGGAAACCAAACCTTTCGAAGTTGAAATGTCATTAGACATTGATGCTTATATTCCTTCTGAGTATATCACTGATGAAGCTCAAAAAATTCAGATGTATAAACAAATTAAAGCAATGGATAACATTAATGAAGTATACGACATTAAAGATGAATTAATTGATCGATTTGGTGAGTACCCTAAAGAAGTTGAAGATTTATTACAAGTATCTCGTATTCGTCTACTTGCACAACAAGAGCGAATCGAACATATTGAGGAACGTAAAAATAAGATAGACCTTCTAATGCAGACTGAAGAAAGTCAAAAAGTTGACGGTGCTCAGCTGTTTGAACTGGCTAATAGCTATGGTAGAATGGTTCAGCTAGCAACTGAAGGAAAGCAATTAAAATTGAAGTTGCAATTCCAAAGAAACAATAAACACAAGCGATATGACATCGTTGAAGATTTATTATCAAAACTCGGCGAAACAAAAAAACAGCTAACCCATGAATAGATTATGTTTCTTGTCTCATACTAAAAATTACTAGCAGGTGTTCAGTATATGTCATCACACCTATGCAAGTACATCAAAGAAAGCGGGGATTTCAAGAAATGAAAGCAACAGGAATTGTACGCCGTATTGATGATCTCGGCAGAGTTGTTGTCCCTAAAGAGATTAGAAGAACGTTACGTATTCGTGAAGGGGATCCATTAGAAATATTCGTCGATCGTGAAGGTGAAGTCATCCTAAAAAAATATTCACCAATCAATGAATTAAGTGAATTTGCACAAGAGTATGCCCATGCATTATTTGATTCCTTAGGCCAAAAAATACTAGTATCAGATCGTGATGAAGTTATAGCTATTGCAGGAGCATCAAAAAAAGAGTACTTAAACAAAAATGTCGGTAAAGTCGTTGAGGAATCAATGGACAAGCGTGAAGGTAAAGTTGAAAAAAATGAGTCATCTATTGAAATTGTAGAAGGCAAAGAGGAGACGGTTTCATCGTATCTTATTCAACCGATCATATCGAATGGTGACCCAGTGGGTAGTGTTATTTTACTTATGGACAAAGGTGCTTTAACGGACGTAGAAGTTAAAGTATGTCAAGCAGCTGCAAACTTTTTGGCCAGGCAAATGGAATAGTTCGAAGCTTACAGTAAGGGGTAAACCCTTACTGTTTTTTTGCTTTTATAAGGTACCCTACGGTTAAGTTCTGGACCCTTTTTTGATATTTCCGGAGCTTTTGGTTAGTTTTCCAGGGTCGAATCTTGTCAAAAACCCTTAAAAACAGCATTTTTCCGGACCTTTTATGTTGTTTTCCGGACTTTATTCATTTTCTGGTGTGCTATAATAAATGCAAAATATAATTAGAACGGGGTTTCATATGAGTCAGCAAGCATTATGGGTGAGAGGGGCTATATTTTTAACAATTGCAGGTTTTATTAGTAAAGTCCTGGGCATGATTTATCGGGTGCCGTTGCAAAACATGGCGGGCGATGAGGGGTTATATATTTATCAGCAAATTTACCCTATACTATCTGTCGCATTACTCTTATCAATCTATAGTATACCTAGTGCTATATCACAAATAGGCTCAAATCGTAAGTCAACCGCCTCTAACCATGTTCCTCATGAGTGGATGGTGTTTTCCATATTATTTGGTTTAGGAGTAGCTTTATTTTTAGGTTTTTATTTTTTCTCTGATTTATTTGCACAGTGGATGGGAGACCCTAATCTAAATGGTTCAATTCAAGTAGCAGGTGCGATGTTCTTGTTAATCCCTTTATCTTCTACTTTAAGGGGAGTCTTTCAAAGCGTTAATTTACCCCAATATATAGCGATATCCCAGATTATTGAACAATTTATTCGAGTTGTATTAATTATTGTAATGACTTATTGGATTATTCAATATACCAATTTATCTGTATATCAAATAGGTTCTTATGCGGCGTGGTCCACAATAATTGGAACTATGGTTGCATGTATTATGTTAATAGGATTGTATTTTTGGAAGAGAAGAACCATCAAGTTCCATCGTTTTAAACTTAATCGTTCACTAACTCAGGTGTTGTTAATTGGAGTAGCGATTTATAGTTTAATTTATATGATGCATCTGGTTTTACAAGTGGTTGATGTATTTACAATGGTTGAGTTGTTACAACAATTTGGGTTCTCGTTTGAAGAAGCTAAAAGCATGAAAGGGATATTTGACCGTAGTCACCCGATTATTCAAATGGGACTCGTTATTGGTTCATCGTTAGCTTTAGCTTTAATTCCAACGCTAGGTCAAAACCATCTGAGGATGGAACTCGCTTTTAAATGGACATTCTTGTTATCATTGGGAGCATCTATTGGTTTAATAGCAATTATGCCACTTATGAATCCACTTTTATTTAAAACCAATGATGGAACAGCAGCTTTACAGTGGATGATGCTGATCGTGTTTTTGCTTTCGATGATTATTATGTTATCTGTATTTTTACAGCAGTATAATTATCGTCTACAGCAACTGAAATGGATCTTAATAATGATTGGAATTAAGTATATATTAAATCTAATCCTTATCCCTAAATTCGGAATAATTGGCTCTAGTTGGGCTTATATTGGAGCTGCTGCATTTCTCTTATGTGTTTTTCTATGGAAGTGGAAGGTTATTTCTGAAATAAATGCTTCAATCCTTTTTATAATAAAATCTATATTTATACTGTTAGTCATGTGGGGAGTAGTAACATTCACTCAATCCACTCTAACAGATTATGTTATTGAACCGTCTCGATTGACTTTAGCTATTCTAACTTTGATACTCTGCATATTAGGAGTCATTATTGTTGGGATCGGTTTATTCGTATTAAAACTATTCAATCAGCAGGATTTGAAAGAATTGAAAGGCAATTGATGTGAAGGGAGCAATATAGCTTGGGAAAAATAACAGTAATAGGGCTGGGCGTGGGCACCATTAATGAAATTCCGCTCGGTGTTTATCGCCAATTAAAACAGGCTAATCAAAAAATATTTACCCGTACGATTGAGCATCCTGTCGTTAAAGAATTAGCGCAAGAAGGCATTGAATTTGAGTTTATGGATGATATATATGAGTCTCATGATCAATTTGAAATGGTTTATCAAGGGATTGTTGACGAATTAATAAAAGTTAGTCAAAACGAGGATATTATTTACACTGTTCCTGGTCATCCCATGGTAGCAGAAAAGACCGTTCAACTGTTGTTGGAGTCAAAAAGTGAAAAGATTGAAATCGATATTTTGGGTGGCCAAAGTTTCCTTGATGCGTTGTTTACAGCAGTTGAAGCGGACCCGATTGAAGGTTTTCAGCTATTGGATGGGACAAATTTACAGCGTCACACCATTCAATATCGTCAGCACTTGCTCATCGGTCAGGTATATGATGGTATGGTAGCGGCTGATGTTAAAATTACGCTAATGGAGGATTTGCCTTACGATTACCCCATTACGATTGTACAAGCAGCAGGTACAGAACAACAAAAAGTGCAAACCGTCCCATTATATGAATTGGACCGTGATTTTGAGTTCTCTAATTTAACAACATTGTATGTAAAACCAGCTGATGACGCTGTATTACATCATCAATTTTCGGTGTTAAGAGATGTCGTGGCGACACTAAGGGGGCCTTATGGGTGTCCGTGGGATAAAAAACAAACACATGAATCACTAAGAAAATATCTTATCGAAGAAGCTTATGAGGTGATCGAGGCAATAGATGAAGAAGATGACGATCATATAGCTGAAGAATTAGGTGATGTGTTACTACAGGTAATGTTACATAGCCAAATAGCTGAAGACAGTGGTTTTTTCACGGTAGATGATGTCATACGTTCTATTACAGATAAAATGATTGAACGCCACCCTCACGTATTTGGGGATATTGACGTAGCATCTGCTGATGAAGTGACAGCGAATTGGGAAGAAATCAAACAGAAAGATAGACCAAAGCTAGATTCTGTATTAGAGGACTTAAATGAGTCACTGCCAAGGTTATTGTTTGCTCAAGAGATTCAGAAAAAGGTTTCTAAAGTTGGTTTTGATTGGAACGAACCGCAGTTAATGTTCGATAAAGTAAAAGAAGAAATAAAGGAATTTGAAGCGGAATTGTCGAATGGTTCACTTGATGAGGCTGAGATGGAGTTCGGTGATTTACTCTTCTCACTAGTTAATGCCGCTCGTTTTTATAAAATTGATCCAGAGCTCGCATTGCATCGCACCTGTCATAAATTTATTCAACGTTTTAAAAAGGTTGAACAAATGATGGTAGAAGACCAAAAATTAATTACTGAAGCATCATTAGAAGAGATGGATCAATACTGGGAAAAAGCTAAACAATTATAAACAATCAAGGAGTGTACTTATGAGAGTAGATAAATTTTTAAAACTATCACGATTAATAAAAAGAAGGACAGTCGCAAAAGAAGTGGCAAGTCAAGGGAGAATTGAATTAAACGGAAGACCCGCTAAAGCTTCAACAGAGCTAACAGTAGGTGACGAGTTGAAAATTCGCTTCGGACACACCTTGCTTACGATACGTATTGAGCGTTTAAGTGAACAAGTAAGAAAAGATGAAGCAAATACATTATATACGGTCGTAAAAGAAGAAAAAGTCTCTCAACAACAAGCAGATTAGTACTAAAACTATCAATTTTTAGTGCTAATCTTGTCCTTTCTATCATAGGAATAGTGATAGGAGGGATTGGACATGCAATTTGATGCAAATGGATATAAAAATGAAAGAGATCGCGAACGTGATCATGAGTTAAAATTAGTTAACCGACGACGCATGGAACTAACAGGAGTTAAGGATGTTGATAGCTTTGACACAGAGGAGTTTTTACTTCAAACAACTTTAGGCTACCTTGTCGTTCGTGGAGAGAACTTACACATGAAAAACCTCAATGTTGAAGAAGGGTTATTGACGATTCAAGGGAAGATTGAAGCCTTTAGTTATATCGATGATCACCAAGGAAATAAAGGAAAAGGCTTTTTAAGCAAAATATTTAAATAATGAATCTAGATACTCAATTAATGACGTTAGTTACAATGGTAGGGGCGGGTGTGTTTGTAACAGCCATGTTTGATACCTATAAATTGTTGCTTCGCCCGTCCACCTATTGGAACCGAGTGATCGTCGATACATTGTTTTTCTTAACTCAAGGCTGCTTAATTTTTTACCTTCTATTTTTAACTAATGGTGGCATGATAAGGTTTTATTTATTTTTGGCAGTATTATTAGGTATTTCTGCTTATTTTGCATTGTTGCAGCCCGTTTATATTCCATTATTAAAAGGATTTATAAAATTATTTATAGGAATTGTTAATTTCCTTAAAAATGTTATAGACCGACTAATATTGCAACCTGTCTTTTGGGTTATTCGCCTGCTTGTTGCATTAATTGTTGGAACACTGACCATATTATGGAAGATAATCGATGTCATTTATCGATTAATTATTCTTCTGATTCGACCTTTTATTCCAAAATTTCTCCAAAAATACCTACTGAATTTGTTTAAGACATGTAGTAGAATGGTATATAAAGTAAAGCAGGGAATCTTTAACCTTTGGAAAAACAGGGGGCGGAAAGATGACGAAGCCGATTCGTAATAAACGTAACGTCACAAAAATTGAATCATCGTACGTACAAGAACATGAACAGCAATTGGCAAGGAAAACGAGAGAAAAGAAACGTTTAATTCGTCGTTTGACCGCTTTTGGTGTGCTTTTCTTTGTGTTAATTGGCTCCTTGTTCATGACCCATATGAATCAAAGAGCTCAAATGGATGAAAAGCAACAAGAATATCATAAAAAAATAGCTCAATTAGAAGAATACAAACAAGAAAATGCCGATCTGAAGCGAGAAATAGAGTTGTTAAGTGATGTAGATTACTTATTACAAATCGCCAGAAAGGATTATTTCTTCTCTAAAGATGGAGAAATTATTTTTAAGTTACCAGATGAGGACCCTTCTTATTGACACTTATTTCTTTTCTTATATATAATATATAAGAATATATCTTTTAAATTTTTAAGGAGGAGCATTTCTTTTATGTCAGTTGAAGTAGGCAGCAAGTTGCGTGGTAAGGTTACCCGCATAACAAACTTTGGAGCATTCGTTGAACTACCAGACGGCTCTACAGGATTAGTGCACATTAGTGAGGTTGCTAATAAATTCGTTAAGGATATTAACGAACACCTTTCTGTTGGAGACGAAGTCGAAGTAAAAGTTTTAAATGTTGAGAAGGACGGGAAAATTGGCTTATCAATTAAGAAAGCTAATGAAAAGTATGAAAAACAAGTACAGAAGAAACGTAGCGAAAACTTCGAAACTCAGATGAATAAATTTCTAAAAGAAAGCGAAGATAAGCTAGCGTCACTTAAAAAGCATACGGAATCCCGCCGTGGAGGTCGAGGTGCTAAAAGAGGATAACTTGCTGTCGAAAAAAGATTTGTGAGTCGATAATATAAAGATTTTATAAACTAAACTACCTATCAGTGCGATAGGTAGTTTTATATTTGGAAAATTATAGTTTTTGTATGGTGGGTTCGTGAGTATCAGGTAAGTGTCCAAACTTCTACATTCAATTAAATGAATAGATTTTTAAAAACAAATGGATATATATGTTAAAATAGTGGTGTTTTCATTTGTGGATTTATGCTGATAAATAGGGTCGAGAATAGATTACAGAAAGGGAGGGGTTAAGCTGAAAAAGTTAATTGCTGTTTTATTGGTCTTAATGGTTTTTACTTTAAGTTCTTGTGTTAATAATTCTAAAACAAACACCATTTCTCTTGTTGAATTAACAGATAGGGAGAATGCCATACTTAAAACTACTTCAGATCAATCGTTTGTATTTGATTTTAGTGTTAATCGTGACTACAAAGAAGTCGCTGTGTGGATTGAAAAATACGAACTAGGTGAATTGGTAGATGGAAAATTAAATCGTTTAAAAACCCAAATTGATGGAAATGGTTCGATAATAATTTCGAATACGAAGGACAAAGAACAGAATCCATACTTTAACATTGGAATTCAAAGTGATTTTGGAATAGGAACGCTAAAGGGACCTGATATCAACACAGGTGAATTTGATCAGATGACGAGCATAAGTGGAAATATATACGAAAGTAAAACTTTGGACGAAGGTGAAGTAGTTTTAGCAAATATATGTTTTAGTGATAAGGGTTTTATAAGTTCACTAACAAGAGATTTCTATGAAGACTTCAATAGTCATATTGATGAATTGCAACAATATGATGTTGCTTTTTTAGTAAAAGCTGAATTTTCGAAGTAGAGTCAAACGAATATTAAAAAACCTTCAATTTATGATTGAAGGTTTTTTGTGATGACCCGTACGGGACTCGAACCCGTGTTACCGCCGTGAAAGGGCGGTGTCTTAACCGCTTGACCAACGGGCCTTATTAAAATGGTAGCGGCGGAGGGGATCGAACCCCCGACCTCACGGGTATGAACCGTACGCTCTCGCCAGCTGAGCTACACCGCCATTAAGTAAATGTGTTCATTTAATTTTTTCAAGCACAAAAATTATAGTACAACACGATATTTATTGTGTCAACAATTTTTTTAATAACTTTTGGTTAATTGACAGGTTTATTTTAAAAAACTTGTCGTTTTACATAAACTTGTAGAAATGCGGTTATAAAAAGTCGAAAAGTTTTTTTATTATACCACTCTATTTTGACAAAAAATTTAATAGAGAATGTGTTTGAATCAATGTTAAAGGAGTGGTCGTGGAAATGGACATGTTATCAAAAGTTGGCACAGTGGCTACTGAACAACCAAAATTCCAAAAAGCCTATCAAATCTCTCAATCTATTAAATCTTTTGTCTATCAGAAGCTGTTTGATCAAGGCTGGTTACTTTATATTATTGGCTTTTTCTTAGGAAGGGCCATTATTTTATCTTCACTGTCTCCGTTTGCTCTGGCATTTTTAGCAGCTACCATTATTACAAGGAAACAGTCAGCTTTTGCTGTGTTTCTTTTTTTATCTCTAGGAGCTGTATCGATTAATCTAAATCAAGCCATTTATATTGTATCTGCAGGCATCATTCTTATGTTCTTTTATAAATTGTTTTTAACTAAAATGGCTAAGTTAACAGGTCCTATGATTGCAGCAACTTTAATCAGTTCTGTTATTGGACGAGGTCTGTATTATTTACAGCAAGGTAATATGGTCATGTACGATTCAGCGATACTAGCTGTTGAAGCTGTTTTGAGTGCCTTTTTAATTATGATTTTTCTTCATTCTTTTCCTTATTTATCAAATAAACGACCAACAGTTAAGGTGAAAGTTGAGGAGCTAATTTGTTTAGTTATTTTGACAACAGCTGTGTTAACTGGATTCGTTGGAATTACAGTGTCGGGTATTGGGCTAGAGCAAGTTGGGTCGAAATATTTTATCTTATTAAGTGCATTTATTGCGGGTGCTACAGTAGGGTCAGCTATTGGAGTTATTGTCGGGTTAATGCTCAGCTTAGTTAGCACTTTCCATTTATATCAAGTCAGTTTATTAGCATTAGCAGGCTTACTGGGAGGTTTATTAAAAGTCACAAATAAATATGGAGTCGTTCTTGGGATGTTTGTGGCAACTGTACTTATTGGTTTATATCAAGTGGATTTATTATCTTTTGAGCAACTATTAATTGAGTCTGCTGTTGCAGCTATGGTGTTTATTTTGACTCCGAAGAAAGTGATCAAGCAGATTGCAACGTTTATTCCAGGCACCGAAGAAGAAAAAGAGGCCCAGGAACAATATGTAAAGAAAGTTAGAAATGCGACAGCTGAACGTGTTGAACGTTTTTCTGAAATGTTTCAGGCATTATCACATAGCTTTGCTTTTTATGATTTAGAGCAAAAGAATTTAGAATCAACTTCTGAAGTTGATGAATACTTAAGTCGAGTTACGGAAAAAACATGTCAGACGTGCTTGAAAAAACATAACTGTTGGGTGAACAATTTCGATCGTACTTATTCAGTTTTACAAAATACGATTCAATCTATTGAAGATCATGATACCTCTGAGTTAAATTTCAACGTTGGGAAATTAAAAAACTTCTGTATTAAACAAGATCAAATGGTTGATCAAATGAGATATGAGCTTTCTTTTTATCAGGCTAATAAAAGGCTTAAACAGCAAGTTAAAGAAAGTCGTAAGTTTGTATCAGAACAGTTAAATGGTGTATCAGAAGTGATGAATAATTTTGCTAAGGAAATCATGAAGGAAAGACAAGAGCATGATTGGCATGAAGAAGAAATTAAACAAATGATTCAACAATTGAACTTGTCTCTTGACCGCCTGGAATTGTATTCAATCGATCAAGGAAATGTGGATATAGAAATGACCCTTCACTTTACTGATTATCGGGGAGAAGGTGAAAAACTTATTGCTCCAATGTTATCTGAGCTGTTTGATGAATCTATTATTATTGAGTCAGAAGACCCCGCTGATCAAACAAGTGGTTATCGTACATTTAACTTTTCATCAATTAAGCGATATCAGCTCACAACAGGCGTTGCACATGCAGCTAAGAATGGCAACTTCTTGTCGGGTGACAGTTATATAATGCTGGAGCTTGGAAAAAGTCGTTATGCTGTAGCCATAAGTGATGGGATGGGTAATGGTGAACGAGCATACTTAGAAAGTTCTGAAACGCTTAAACTATTAAAACAAATTTTACAATCTGGTATTAATGAACGCGTGGCGATCCAATCTATCAATTCAATTTTATCTCTTAGGACCTCTGATGAAATTTATGCCACGCTTGACTTGGCTATCATTGACCTTCAAGAGCCGAGGGCAAACTTCCTGAAAATTGGAGCTTCAATCAGCTATATCATTCGAGCGGGTGGCGTTTATCCGGTTGAAGGAAGTAATGTTCCAATAGGGATCTTGGATGAATTTGATGTTGATCCAGTCAATGAATCACTTAAAGATGGGGATATTTTGGTGATGGTTAGCGATGGGGTATTGGAAACCACCAGAATTGAGGAAAATAGAGAAGTGTGGCTTAAACGGAAGTTAAGAGAGATGCAAACGGATGATCCACAAGAAATCGCAGACTTAATCCTGGAAGAAGTAGTAAGGAGCAATCACGGAAAAGTTATTGATGATATGACCGTTTTGGTAACACGGGTTGAAAAAAGTAAACCAAAGTGGGCATCATTTGCCTATTCATATAGTGTATAAATCTTTGAATCTAGTGGTATATCAAGCGCCTTTTTAGTTAACAATGGTTAAAAAGATGAAGGAGGCGCTATTATGAAAGCTGGAACGATACGTCAAATTTTATTAATTACAGATGGTTGTTCAAACCAAGGGGAAGACCCAATTCAAGTGAGTGAAATGATTTCTCAAAAAGGAATTGCTGTAAATGTAATCGGAGTCCTTGATGATGATCAGACTGAGGAGCCTGTTGGATTATCAGAAGTTAATGACATTGCTAAAGCTGGTAATGGTATTAGTAGAATTGTTTATGCAGATGTCTTATCTGAAACGGTTCAGACAGTTACACGTCAGGCAATGACACAAACCATTCAAGGTTTTGTTTCTAAAGAATTAAAAGAGATTTTTGGGAAAGAAACGGATGAAGAGGATCTTCCACCAGAAACACGAGGGGAAGTTCAGCGTGTGGTCGAAGATTTAGGAGAATCAGTAGATTTACAAGTTTTGATTCTGGTTGATACAAGTGCAAGTATGCAACACAAAATGGAAGGTGTGAAAGATGCCATTGATGATTTTATTTTAAGCTTACAAGCTAGAACTGGGAATCATCATTACTCCATCTTTCAATTTCCGGCTCGAAATCAAATTGTTAAAGAGTTACTCCCATGGACGAATGATGGTAAGCGTGTGGCTAAAGTGTTTCCTAAACTAGCTGCAGGAGGCATCACGCCAACTGGGGCTGCATTAAAACAGGTTGTTCGTTCATTCCAAGAGGTACCTGCATTAGAGGAGTGGAGGGAAGAGTCAGATGACATCATCGATTCATCCTACGGTTCGTCTTACTAAGCACCAAAGATTAAAAGGGATATGGAATAAACGGACTTATTCAATTGTGAAATTACTCGGTGAAGGTGCTCGAGGGTCAATTTATTTAGCAACAGTCGGTCAAAAACAAGTCGCATTAAAAATTAGTCAAGACTCTTCTGTCATAGCGGCGGAGGTGAATGTTCTTAAAGCTTTGAAGAAGGTCCAAGGTATGCCACTTGGACCTCTTTTATTAGATGTGGATGATGCAACGATTAACCATAGTCAAAAGCACGCCTTCTATGTCATGGAGTTTATTGATGGTGTCCCACTAGGGGATTGGATTCAAAGTCATGGTCTGTCTTGGTTATTTCCGATAAGCTCACAGCTACTCACACAATTGAAGCAACTACATGAGTTAGGATACATATTTGGAGATTTAAAGCCGGACAATATTTTGATTGATAAACAAACTAAACGGGCGAGGTTAGTAGATGTAGGGGGTGTCACTCAAAGAGGTCGAGCTATCCGTGAATATACCACCTGGTTTGACCGAGGGTATTGGAAAATGGGAGATCGGCGAGCAGAACCCCAGTATGATTTATTTGCCTATGCTGTCTGTATGTTAAGTATGGACCCACATATTAAAATCCATAAACCTGGTCAGAAAGATATAATAAAACTTACACAACAGGCAACTAATTTAAAACCATTGCATTCTGTGATTTATAAAGCTTTAAAAGGACAGTATCTTTCCGCCCATGACATGAAGAAAGACATTGAGCAAGTTAATAGTCGTCAGGCGCGTGTACAAAAACAACGCTCTCCTAAAAAAAGAAAAAACAAGCGCACACCAAGCCCTTGGCCAGAAGTGATTGGAATAAGTTCGATTTTAAGCATTCATTTGGTATTGTTTTATTTCTTTATCATGTAAAATTAGGAGTGTACTTTTATTGAACTTCTTTTTTATAAAGTGATACGATAAAAGAATAGTAATAATCCGAAGATGGTGTACCAGTTATGAACAAACAAATAGATAAATACAATCAGAAACATCAGTTATTCGAACAAGGTGATACATTGTTTTTAGCTGTGTCTGGTGGGCCGGATTCGTTAGCACTCTTATATTATTTTGTCTCGATTCAAGCTTCCTGGAATTTGAAGTTATATACCTTAACGGTGGATCATCAACTAAGAGGACAAGATTCTTTAAATGATGCATTATTTGTTAAAGAGGTGTGCGAGAAGCTGGGTGTACCTTGTTCAATAGGACAAGTTGATGTAGCTGCTTATAAAAGATTAAACCGAGTTAGTACTCAAGTGGCTGCACGAGAGTTGAGATATCAATTTTTTAAAGAACAAATGCAAGAACACTCAGAAGCAAAATTAGTTTTTGGTCATCACCAGGATGATTTAGTCGAATCGATGGTGATGCAATTTTCTAAAGGTGTTCGACCGAATGGCATACCTGTAAAACGTTCATTCGACAACCATATTATAATTCGTCCATTTCTATGTTTGACGAAGGATGATATATGGCAATATATAAAAGAGCATCAATTATCTCCAAGAATCGATTCATCAAATGACGAAGATGATTATACACGTAACAGAGTTAGACATCATGTGATTCCATTATTAAAAAGTGAGAACCCGAACTTACAGAAAAGTATGGCTCAACTTCAAGGACAACTGCTTGAAGATGACGAATTGTTAATGGACTTAGCGAGTAAAGAATTACAAAAAATCGCTACATTTCACAAAGAAAAAGTCAGCTTTTTAATTAGTGAGTTTAAAGGAATGTCATTGTCTTTACAAAGACGAACCTTTCATCTAATATTAAACTATCTTCATTCTGCCTATTCGTTTGATAAAGATTATTTTGAGCCGTTTATTGAATGGCTTTATTCAACACAATCGAATAGTCAGTATAGAATATCTGACCATTTTACCTTTGTTAAAGCTTATGATGAATGTCAGATCATCAAAGGCTCCTTTAAGACTCAGCCCTATGAATTACAACTATCAATAGGGGATGCACTAACCCTTCCTAACGGGTGGGTGGTACGAGTCCATGAAGTAGAATCACCTTCAAATATGTCTTCTAATCAAATTTTATGTGATAAAAATCACATGGAGTTCCCGCTTACTGTGCGAACGAGACAAAGTGGTGATCGTATTAAACCTATAGGTATGGATGGTCATAAAAAAATAAAAAGTTTGTTTATTGATCAAAAGATTCCTGAGTACTTAAGAGATGAATGGCCCATTATCGTTAATGGAGATGGTGAAATTATTTGGGTACCATACATTTGTAAGAGTCACTTAGTAAAAGATAGCCATAATAAGCTTGTTCAAATAACAATCGATAACAATGATTAGGGGGATCTCCATGCACGATGAGATTAAAGAAATTTTAATACCTGAAGAAGATATTCAAGTTAAAACAAAGGAATTAGCTTCTGAAATCACTGAGAAGTTTGATGGAAAGTTTCCATTAGCTATAGGAGTTCTAAAAGGCGCAATGCCATTTATGAGCGACCTGCTTAAACGTGTGGACACTCACATTGAAATGGATTTTATGGATGTGTCCAGTTACGAAGGCGGTATGCGTTCAACTGGTGAAGTTAAGATTATTAAAGATTTAAATACAAAAGTTAAGGGTCGTGACTTACTCATTATCGAGGATATTATCGATAGTGGTTTAACGTTAAGTTACCTAGTTGATTTATTTAAATATCGTGGAGCAAATTCAATCACGATTGTTACTTTATTAGATAAACCAAGTGGAAGACAGTCTGATGTTAAAGCTGATTTAGTCGGTTTTGAAGTACCAGATGCTTTTGTTGTAGGGTATGGGTTAGATTATCAGGAAAAATATCGTAACCTTCCTTATATCGGAGTATTAAAACCAGAAATCTATTCATAAATTGAATTAGATAGCTTGTACGAATTGTCAGAAAATGTTCAACTGCTATAAGTTGAGAGTACCGAAATTATTATGGTAGTATTAGTTTAGTTTTGTCGCTTAGGAGGAGGTACGTAATGAACCGAGTGTTCCGAAATACATTCTTTTTCTTTATTATATTTTTAGTGCTTATAGCCATTATCGGGATGTTAAATAACCCAAGCCCGGAAACGGAACAGTTAAATTATACTGAATTTACAAATGCACTATCTGAAGGTCAGGTTGAAGAAATGACCTTACAATATACAAATGAAGCTTACGAAGCAAGAGGTCAGTATGTGAAAGATGGAGAAACGACAGCTTTCAGTGCTGAAATTCCTGCGAATGATCAAGTCGTAAGTAATATTATTGAGCAGGCTGAAGAGCAAGCCATTTTAACGATTGAGAAAGCTGAAGAGCCGAGTGCCTGGGCACGCTTTTTTACCACGTTAATTCCATTTATTATTCTGTTTATCCTATTCTTCTTCTTACTAGGCCAAATGCAAGGCGGCGGTGGCCGCATGATGAACTTTGGTAAGAGTAAGGCGAAGATGTATACCGAAGATAAAAAGAAAACGAAATTCCCTGATGTTGCAGGGGCTGATGAAGAGAAGCAAGAACTCGTTGAAGTGGTCGATTTCTTAAAAGACCCTCGCAAGTTCACTGAGCTTGGGGCAAGAATTCCTAAAGGGATCCTATTAGTGGGACCTCCTGGTACAGGTAAAACATTACTTGCAAAAGCTGTAGCTGGTGAAGCGGGCGTACCATTCTTCTCAATCAGTGGTTCTGATTTCGTAGAGATGTTTGTTGGTGTTGGTGCATCACGTGTACGTGACTTATTCGAAAATGCGAAGAAAAATGCACCATGTATTGTGTTTATTGATGAGATTGATGCTGTAGGTCGTCAACGTGGCGCAGGTGTCGGCGGTGGACATGATGAGCGTGAACAAACATTAAACCAGTTACTAGTTGAAATGGACGGTTTTGGTGTTAATGAAGGAATCATTATGATTGCTGCGACCAACCGCCCGGATATTCTTGACCCGGCATTATTACGTCCGGGACGTTTTGACCGTCAAATAACGGTTAATGCTCCAGATGTTAAAGGTCGTCAAGAGGTGCTAGCTGTACATGCCAAGAACAAACCATTAGATGATACAGTGGATCTAAAAACAATTGCGATGCGTACTCCAGGTTTCTCTGGTGCGGATCTTGAGAACTTATTAAACGAAGCGGCACTTGTTGCGGCTCGTGATGACGTGACGAAAATTTCGATGGAACACGTTGATGAAGCAATCGACCGTGTCATTGCAGGTCCTGCTAAGAAGAGTAAAGTCATCTCTGAGAAAGAGAAAAACATTGTGGCATACCATGAGAGTGGTCACACAGTCATCGGTAAAGTGTTAGATGAAGCCGATATGGTTCACAAAGTAACGATTGTACCACGTGGTCAAGCTGGTGGTTATGCGGTGATGCTACCTAAAGAAGACCGTTACTTCCAGACGAAGCCGGAATTACTAGATAAGATTACCGGTTTACTTGGTGGTCGTGTCGCTGAAGAAATCATCTTCGGTGAAGTGAGCACAGGTGCTCATAATGACGTCCAGCGTGCAACAGGTATAGCACGTAAAATGGTGACTGAGTTTGGTATGAGTGACAAACTAGGACCATTACAATTTGGTAGTACCGGTGGGCAAGTGTTCTTAGGTCGTGATATTCAAAATGATCCTAACTACAGTGATCAAATTGCATATGAAATTGACCAGGAAATTCAATCGATTATTAAATCTTGCTATGAGCGAGCGAAAAATATCCTAACTGAGCATCAACAACAACTTGAACTAATAGCGAAAACGTTATTAGAAGTTGAAACGTTAGATGCCGCTCAAATTCATGGATTATTTGAAAAAGGTGTACTGCCTGAGAAACCAAAAGATGATCAGGAAGACGAGTTATCTGCAACTGATGACCAACCTGATGAGCAATCTTCTGAAGAAGAGACTAAATCTGAAGAACATGATGTTAAAGTCAACATTCAAAAGCGTGAAGAAGAACCGCTATCCGATGAAGATGATGACTCTAATCGAAAAGAATAATTATAAATTAAAATCCTCACTGGTAGCAGTGAGGATTTTTTTTTGAGATGAATTAGGGGCAGAATCATTCGGTTAAACGACTGTAAGCATATGGTCTTGAGTACTTAACTCATGAACATGGGTAAATGCCTGTATAACTCGAGTACTAAAATGGCAAGCTTAAGCACTACTTTTTTGAACTTGAGCACTAAGACAGTCATTAAATTAAACCAGAAAACCTCATTCGTTTCTTTACTCTTGTTACCAAACTTTCAAACCACACAGTTTAAATAATTTATGTTATGATTTACGTGTTAAACTTCACTAAAATACAAGTAGTGTAATCAATTTAAATATAAAGAAATGGGTTGAAGGCATGATTTTTGTTTTAGACGTTGGAAATACCAATACGGTTTTAGGTGTTTTTGACGAAGGGGAATTAGTTTATCAGTGGCGAGTCGCAACTAATCGTCATAAAACTGAAGACGAGTATGCGATGCAGGTTAAATCATTGTTAGAACATAATGATTTAGGTTTCAAAGACTTTGAAGGAGTCATTATATCTTCAGTTGTACCTCCAATAATGTTTTCTTTACAAAAAATGTGTGAAAGATATTTCCACCTTGAACCAATTATTGTTGGTCATACTTCTGTAGAAACTAGCCTTAAAATGAACTATCCGAACCCAAAGGAAATTGGGGCTGACAGAATTGTTAATGCTGTTGGTGCTATCAAGGAATATGGTGCTCCTTTAGTCATTATAGACTTCGGTACGGCAACTACGTATTGTTATGTCAATGAAGATGGAGCTTATGAAGGTGGCGCTATTGCCCCAGGTATTAATATTTCGACAGAAGCTCTTTATGCACAAGCTGCGAAGCTACCTAGAATTGAAATTGCCAGGCCAGCTGATGTAGTGGGAAGCTCTACTGTAGAAGCGATGCAATCAGGTATTTATTTTGGGTATATTGGACAAGTTGACGAAGTTGTTAATCGTATGAAAGATAGAGCTAATCAAACACCTACAGTCATTGCAACCGGTGGACTTTCTAAACTCATCGCTAAAGGTTCTAAAACAATTGATCATGTCGATCAAGCATTAACACTAAAAGGTTTATATGAAATATACTGTATTAATAAGAAAAACGAAGGGTGAACAACATGAGTGATTATATGATTCGAGGAACAGCCTACGATGGCCAAGTTCGTGCATTTGCTATTCGTTCAACTGAGTTAGTTAATGAAGCGTGCCGAAGACAGGAAACGTGGGCAACGGCTTCAGCTGCACTTGGACGAACAATGACGATTGCAGCTATGATGGGTTCGATGTTAAAAGGAGAAGACAAGTTAACAACTAAACTAGAAGGTGACGGACCGATTGGGTACGTGATTGCTGATAGTAACGCACACGGTGATGTACGTGGTTATGTTAAAAACCCACATGTTGATTTTGACTTAAATGAACAAGGCAAATTAGATGTTCGTCGTGCGGTAGGTACGAGTGGGACTCTAAGTATTGTAAAAGATTTAGGGATGAAAAGTAATTTCACTGGTCAAGTACCAATTATCTCTGGGGAAGTTAGTGAGGATTTTACGTATTACTTCGCTTCATCCGAACAAGTTCCTTCAGCAGTTGGTGCGGGAGTATTAGTGAACCCGGATTTATCAATCTTGGCTGCAGGTGGGTTTATTGTTCAAATGATGCCAGATGCTGATGAATTAACGGTGAAAAAGCTGGAGAAAAGGTTAGGAGAAATTCGTCCGATTTCAGCTTTGATTCATGATGGTTATACGCCTGAAGATATTTTAAATGAGATTTTCGAAGACTCACAATGGAAGCAGTTATCTAAAACAGATGTTCAATTTAAATGTAAATGTTCAAAAGAACGTCTAGAAACAGCTATTATGAGCATTGGGAACGAAGAGATTGACCAAATGATAAAAGAAGACAACGGAGCAGAGGCAACTTGCCAATTTTGTCATGAAGTCTATCATTTTAGTGCTGAAGATTTAGAGCAGTTAAAGCAGTAAGGCGGGATTAATGTGCGTCAGTTAAACATTAAAGATCAATACGAATTAAATTTTGACAAAGAAACAGTGATTATGGGGATTTTAAATGTCACACCTGATTCATTTTCAGATGGTGGTCAGTTTAATGAAACGTCAAAGGCTGTTCAACATGCACAAGAGATGGAAGCTAATGGCGCAAAAATCATAGATGTTGGTGGTGAATCTACACGTCCAGGGCACGAACCGGTTGATGCCTTGGAAGAGATTGATCGAGTGGTCCCCATTATTGAACAATTAAAAGACCAAGTTAACATACCGATCTCTATTGATACTTTTAAAGCCAAAACATCTGATGCCTCTCTTCAAGCAGGTGCCTCCATCATTAATGATGTTTGGGGAGCTAAGGCAGACCCCGAAATTGCTGCTGTAGCTAAACAACATGACGTCCCAATAATCCTTATGCACAATCAAACCGAAACTAAATATGATGACATGATTGAGGATATGAAGAAGAGTCTTTCTGAAAGTATAGAGATTGCTAAAAAACATGGTGTACCTGATGAACACATCATTTTAGATCCGGGTGTTGGTTTTGGAAAGACCTATGAGCAAAACTTATTAGCTATGCGACGTTTGCACGAGCTAAAAGTATTAGGCTATCCAATTTTATTAGGAACTTCTCGTAAATCAATGATTGGACATGCTCTGGATTTGCCAGCTGAAGAACGTGTGGAAGGTACCATCGCTACAGTTTGCTATGGTATTCAACAAGGTGTTGATCTAGTGCGTGTTCATGATGTAAAAGAAGTCCAACGAGCAGTTAAAATGATGGATTTAATGATGGGAAAAGGAGACTACCTGCATGGATAAAATTATAGTTAAGGATATGATGTTTTACGGTTATCATGGGTTGTATCCTGAAGAAAATAAGCTGGGACAACGCTTTACGGTAAGCGTCGAACTAATGACAGCTTTAAAAAAAGCAGGAGAAACAGACGACATGAACGACAGTATACATTACGGTCAAGTGTATCAACTCGTTCAGAAGATCGTTGAAGGTGAAGCGAAAAATCTCGTGGAAGCTGTTGCTGAGGATATTGCACATCAATTGTTTGATCAATTTGACAAACTAGAAGCGTGTACGGTAAAAGTTGATAAACCAGGACCTCCTATTCCAGGTTACTATGATAAAGTTGCGATTGAAATAACTCGGGAGAGACAAGATTATGCATGATGTGTTTATAGCATTAGGAACAAACATCGAACCGAGGATGGAACATTTGTCAGATGCCATTCAAGCGTTAAGTGACCATAAAGAACTGGAATTAGTTAGTCTTTCTTCTATATATGAAACGAAACCTGTTGGTTACTTAGAGCAGGCTGACTTTTTAAATATGGTCGTTAAAGCGAAGACAAGCTTAGAACCTTTTGCTTTATTAAATTATTGTCAGCAGATCGAACAAGAATTAGGAAGAGAGCGGAAAATCAGGTTCGGTCCAAGGTCCATTGACTTAGATATATTATTGTTTGATAATAAGACGATAGAAATGGAAGACCTAACCGTGCCTCATCCGAGAATGCACGAACGGGCGTTTGTTTTGGTTCCATTAAAAGAAATTGCTCCAGGCATTACGTTTGGCAACTTAACGATTGAACAATGGTATCAAATGTTGTCGCAAAGTGATATAGATGATGTTAGGTTATATAATAAGAAGTTATGATTAGATTGAAGGGTAAGCGTGCTTTGAAATGCATGAGCATGCAGCATGGTACTTGAAAGCCCTAAAAGGTAATGGTAAAGTTAGAAAACGTATTAACGACTGTAACTTGAAAGAAAAGCTAATCGAAATATTAGATGAAAATGTTTAAGAGTAAAAGTTGCTACAAAAGCGTCGTAACTTATATTAATAATAGAAGATTATTGAGGTGAATATCGTGTCAGAAGAACTAAATGATCAAATGCAAACACGTATTGAAAAATTACGTGCACTGCAAGAGTCAGGTGTAAATGTTTTCGGTGATAAATTTAACCGTACACATTTGTCTGATCAACTAAAAGAATCGTATGACCAGTATTCTAAAGAAGAATTAGAGGAGAAAGAATTCCCTGTAACTATAGCTGGTCGTATTATGACTAAACGCGGAAAAGGTAAAGCCGGTTTTGCGCACATTCAAGATTTAGAAGGACAAATCCAAATTTATGTACGTAAAGACCGTGTAGGCGAAGAGGCTTATGAAGTTTTCAAGCAAGCAGATTTAGGGGATATTGTAGGGGTAAAAGGTGTTATGTTTAAAACAAATGTAGGCGAACTATCGGTTAAAGCTGATGAGTTCTTCTTCTTAACAAAATCACTACGTCCTTTACCTGAAAAGTTCCATGGCCTTAAAGACGTTGAACAACGTTATCGACAACGTTATTTAGATTTGATTACTAATTTAGAAAGTCGCGAGACATTTATCTTACGCAGTAAAATAATTCAGTCCATGCGTCGTTATTTAGATAATAAAGGTTTCTTAGAAGTAGAAACCCCAATGATGCACGCTATTCCAGGTGGAGCATCAGCTCGTCCATTCGAAACACACCATAACGCATTAGACATACCATTATATATGCGTATTGCTATTGAACTACACCTGAAACGTTTAATCGTAGGTGGAATGGAGAAAGTTTATGAAATTGGACGAGTATTCCGTAATGAAGGTGTCTCTACACGACACAACCCGGAATTTACAATGATTGAACTATACGAAGCTTATGCAGACTACCATGACATTATGGATTTAACTGAAAACGTTATTGCTCATATTTCAGAAGAAGTGCTAGGTACAACAAAGGTTCAGTACGGTGAAGAAGAAGTAGATCTAACACCTCAATGGAAGAGATGGCATATGGTTGATGCTGTTAAAGAAGTGGTTGGTGTAGATTTCTGGTCAGAAATGTCTGATGATGAAGCTCATGCTCTAGCTAAGGAACACGGAGTAGATGTAGACAAAAACATGACATATGGTCATATTGTTAATGAATTCTTTGAACAAAAAGTAGAAGATACTTTAGTGCAACCTACATTTATCTATGGACATCCTGTAGAAATTTCACCATTAGCTAAAAAGAATGAAGAAGATTCTCGTTTCACGGATCGTTTCGAATTATTTATCGTTGGACGGGAACATGCTAACGCATTCTCTGAGTTAAATGATCCGATTGACCAACGTCAACGTTTTGAAGCTCAGTTAAAAGAACGTGAACAAGGGAATGATGAAGCTCACTTAATGGATGATGATTTCTTAGAAGCATTAGAGTATGGCCTGCCTCCAACTGGTGGATTAGGTATTGGTATTGATCGTTTAGTAATGCTTTTAACAAACTCTGCATCAATCCGTGACGTATTACTGTTCCCGCAAATGCGTAATCGTGGCTAAAAAATAATGTATATTACTAACTGCTTGTCGCACTCTATAAAAGAGTTGTGGCAAGCAGTTTTTTATTTGGTTTTAATGAAAAAGAAACGGTGTATTGATAAGGATAGAATTAAACTTATAGTGTTGTAGAATGGAAGACTTATGATGTGATGCGACGGTATGCGAGCAGCTTGTTTAACTCAGAATGAATTGAATAATACTTTCAGAATAAACTTTCTTTGAAAAAATCAATAAAAACTATTGTCATAGATTTAAAACCATGATAAATTATTAATCGTCGCGTTAAGGAAACAATAACGCAACTCAGCATAACAAAAATCATTAATAAATAACTTAAAAATTTATTGACTTTCAATTGATTAATTGTTATATTAATAAAGTCGCTGTTTTGAGGCGGCACCAACAGTTTCTTCAGTTAATAAAGACATAAAAAAGTTATTGACACACAAAAGAGAAGTTGTTATGATGATTGAGTCGCTTTTTTGATGCGACTGACATTCGAACCTTGAAAACTAAACAAAATAGCCTGTCGTCAATTCGGTAACTTTCAACGGTTGGTGGAAAGTTACTAAGACGAAACAAACAAGCCAATCAAACTACTTTTATGGAGAGTTTGATCCTGGCTCAGGACGAACGCTGGCGGCGTGCCTAATACATGCAAGTCGAGCGCGGGAAGCAGACTGAATCCTTCGGGAGGACGTCTGTGGAACGAGCGGCGGACGGGTGAGTAACACGTGGGCAACCTGCCTGTAAGACTGGGATAACTCCGGGAAACCGGGGCTAATACCGGATAACACATCGGTTCGCATGAACCGATGATGAAAGATGGCTTCTTGCTATCACTTACAGATGGGCCCGCGGCGCATTAGCTAGTTGGTGGGGTAACGGCCTACCAAGGCAACGATGCGTAGCCGACCTGAGAGGGTGATCGGCCACACTGGGACTGAGACACGGCCCAGACTCCTACGGGAGGCAGCAGTAGGGAATCATCCGCAATGGACGAAAGT
>NZ_SOPW01000088.1 GCF_004402015.1 Filobacillus milosensis | reverse complement strand
GCCGCATGGGCAACGCCTTCGTCTCGGAGACCAGCCCGATCGTCGTCGGCGACTACAAGAACGACCCGGACGCGGAGGGCTACCTGCTGAATGCCGTCACGCTGATCGACACCGCCGCCGAGACCCTCGATGTCGTCGAGCTGCCTGCCGAGGTGCAGTACACCTTCCGCGACATCGCACGCGGCCCCGGCGACCTCGCTTACATCCTGTCGACCGACGGGCAGATCCACGTCCTCGACCCCGAGACGGGCGAGCTCACCGAGTCCTACCCCGTGATCGAGGCGTGGGAGGGTCCGGCCC
>NZ_SOPW01000087.1 GCF_004402015.1 Filobacillus milosensis | reverse complement strand
GAAGAGGAGAGCGGAATTCCACGTGTAGCGGTGAAATTCGTAGATATGTGGAGGAACACCAGTGGCGAAGGCGGCTCTCTGGTCTGTTACTGACGCTGAGGTGCGAAAGCGTGGGGAGCGAACAGGATTAGATACCCTGGTAGTCCACGCCGTAAACGATGAGTGCTAGGTGTTAGGGGTTTCCACCCTTAGTGCTGCAGTTAACGCAATAAGCACTCCGCCTGGGGAGTACGGCCGCAAGGCTGAAACTCAAAGGAATTGACGGGTGCCCGCACAAGCGGTGGAGCATGTGGTTTAATT
>NZ_SOPW01000086.1 GCF_004402015.1 Filobacillus milosensis | reverse complement strand
AGATCGAACGGCTGGTAGTCGAAGCCGTTGCCGCCGACGGCCTGGACGATCGCCGAGATCGCGAAGAAGACGAGGACGAGGATCTGGAAGCTCACCAGCCAGTACTGCAGCTTCTGCGTCGTCTGCATGTCGCGGTACGAGACCCAGGTCGCGCCAAGCATGAACAGCAGGCACACGCTGATGTTGATCCAGGTGACGCTCGCCAGCCCGGCGATGTCCGGATTGCCGGTGATCTGCGAGATCAGGAGGAACAGGAAGTCGACCGCGATGCCGGCGAGGTTCGACAGCACCAGGATCGTG
>NZ_SOPW01000085.1 GCF_004402015.1 Filobacillus milosensis | reverse complement strand
CAACAAGTCCCGCGACTACATCGCACAGCGCACGAACGCCGTGACACCGATCGCGAAGGGCGGTACCGGTGCGACCACTGCCGAGGGCGCGCGAGCCAACCTGGACCTCGTGAAAGCGGCGTCTGCCGCCGCGGCGGACGGAACGGTGCCGTACTACCACTCGAGCGGCAAGATCGCGGTGGCGTCCCCTTCCGCCGACACGCACGCCGCCAACAAGCAGTACGTTGACGGGCGCGTGAGCGGGCTCGTCGGCATCGACTACCTGAACGCCCGCATCGGGCCCGGCGCCACCGTGCCGATC
>NZ_SOPW01000084.1 GCF_004402015.1 Filobacillus milosensis | reverse complement strand
CGTGTTCGACCTTCCCGACTCGTGGGTATGGGACTTCTGGTTCGCCGACGACGGCGAGCAGTACCACCTCTTCTTCCTCTACGCCTCGCGCGCGCTGCACGACCCGGAACGGCGCCACTACCGCGCCTCGATCGGTCACGCGACCTCGCTCGACCTCGTCGAGTGGACACGGGGACCGGATGCGCTCGTGCGCGGTGACGCTCCTGCGTTCGACGACCTCGCCACCTGGACGGGTTCGACGGTGCGGCACCCGGACGGGACGTGGTTCCTCTTCTACACGGGCGCGAGCCTGAGCGACGGGG
>NZ_SOPW01000008.1 GCF_004402015.1 Filobacillus milosensis | reverse complement strand
AAGTAAGATCCCTCAGAGACGATGAGGTTGATAGGTCCGAGGTGTAAGCGTGGTGACACGTGAAGCTGACGGATACTAATCGATCGAGGACTTAACTTCGAAGATGAAAAGACGTCCCGTTATTCAGACTTTTGAGCGTTCGTATTTAGTTTTGAAGGTACGAACCTTCATTGAATTACATAGTCCGGTGGCGATGGCAGAGAGGTCACACCTGTTCCCATGCCGAACACAGAAGTTAAGCTCTCTAGCGCCGATGGTAATTGGGGTGTTTCCCCTGTGAGAGTAGGACGCGGCCGGGCATTTATTTAATTAAAATATTTAGCTATATTTTAATTTTTTTATCTGTTAATTTATAAATATTCCAGCGTAGCTAAGCGTAAACTACTTTGAAACACTTCTATGTAGCTTTGCGAGGAGCGTAACCTGCACCGAATAGACTTGCAACGCGATGAGCACAGTGAAACTATTTAAAGTGCAAAGTCGTCAGAATCATATTAACTCATTTATAATATTCCAGCGTAGCTCAGTGGTAGAGCAATCGGCTGTTAACCGATTGGTCGCAGGTTCGAATCCTGCCGCTGGAGCCATTTCTTATGCTTCCTTAGCTCAGTCGGTAGAGCGCAGCCATGGTAAGGCTGAGGTCACCGGTTCAAGCCCGGTAGGAAGCTTTGTAAAGAGAGATTCTTTACATAATATAGAGTTGGCCCGTTGGTCAAGCGGTTAAGACACCGCCCTTTCACGGCGGTAACACGGGTTCGAGTCCCGTACGGGTCACCATTTTTTTATAAAAGTATGGCAAGGATTAATACACATATCATTAACTGCCATTAAGTTCGGAGGATTAGCTCAGCTGGGAGAGCACTTGCCTTACAAGCAAGGGGTCGGTGGTTCGAGCCCGCCATCCTCCACCATTTAATTAAATAATCGCCGGCCTAGCTCAATCTGGCAGAGCAACTGACTTGTAATCAGTAGGTTGGGGGTTCGAGTCCCTCGGCCGGCACCACCATTCATTTTTGGAGGGGTAGCGAAGTGGCTAAACGCGGCGGACTGTAAATCCGCTCCCTCAGGGTTCGGGAGTTCGAATCTCTCCCCCTCCACCATTTTAAAATGATTGGGCCATGGCCAAGCGGTAAGGCAACGGTTTTTGGTACCGTCATGCGCTGGTTCGAATCCAGCTGGCCCAGCCATTTTATTTTTTTGGATAACTTTTTGCTAGAAGATAAGAATAAGACATAATACTTAACGAGAGCCATTAGCTCAGTCGGTAGAGCATCTGACTTTTAATCAGAGGGTCGGAGGTTCGAATCCTCCATGGCTCACCATTACATAAAAGTTGTAGGGGCCTTAGCTCAGCTGGGAGAGCGCCTGCTTTGCACGCAGGAGGTCAGCGGTTCGATTCCGCTAGGCTCCACCATACAAATTTACCAAGGTTGTTCTCTGCTGAATCGGGGGGCAACTTTTTTTATTACTTCCGACGATGTAATCGCTTTCAATTTTGTATATTTATTCATGTTTTTGTGAAGTTGAACCATCCTAAAATTATGGATAAAATGATTTATGGTAAGGGGGTAAAACAATGAAAAATAAACTAGGAATCATTGGAGCTCCGATAACAATTGCACAACCTAATATGGGAGTTGATCTTGGACCTGATGCTATCCGTCATGCAGGTTTGAGTGATCGTTTGAAGAATTTAAATATTAATTTTGAAGACTATGGCAATGTTAATGTTCCAATGAAAGGAACGAATGAGAAAGATCCAAAAACTAATTTGAAGAATTTAAAAGAAGTTACAGAAGGAAATAAGTCCATTGCTAATACAGTTAGTGATATTAAGAAAAAGGGTGAATTCCCTTTAATCTTAGGTGGAGATCATAGTATAGCCATTGGATCAATTTCAGAGCTGTATAAGCATTATGAGAATTTAGGGGTTATTTGGTACGATGCTCACCCAGATTTAAATACAGCTGATATATCGCCTTCAGGAAATATTCATGGGATGTCCTTAGCGGCTAGTATTGGTTTAGGACATGATGATTTAGTTTCAATGAATGGTAGTTCTTCTAAAATTAAACCTGAAAATGTGGTTATCATAGGTGCACGTTCTATTGATGAAGGTGAGAAGAAAATTATAAATGAACGTGGTATCAAAGTTTATACTATGTCCGACATTGAAAAGTATGGTATGGAGCATGTGATTAATGAAAGCATTCAATACTTAAAAGAACGAACAGATGGTGTTCATTTAAGCTTTGATGTAGATGGAATTGATCCAGCACATACACCTGGTACAGGAACGCCAGTTGAAGGTGGACCTACATATCGAGAGACTCGCTATGCTATGTCTAAGCTTCATGACTCTGAGGTGTTAACTTCTATTGAGGTAGTGGAGGTAAATCCATTATTAGATGACGGAAACCAGACAGCTGAAGTTGCTGTCGATATGTTAGCAACGTTATTTGGAGAGAAATATCTATAAAATTTTACCAAGGTTCAGTTTTACTGAGCTTTGGTATTTTTTTTGCTACTTTATGTTTTTGCAAAGAATGGTAGCTTGTTTAGCAATAACGTTTATGTTTTTCGAAATATCAAGTTCAGTTTTTTACTTTAAAATAAATACTACAAAATTCTTTCATAAAAAGGTTACAATATTTTGAAATTGAATTTTATTTTACCAATTTACAAGTTATAATTGATAGGGTATTATGCGTCATGCTAAATTTTTTCTAAAAAAGTGAAACCTTTTTGAGAATTGACCGTATTTAAGCATGACCGCAAATTTCTTGCGGGGGAACACTTATGGATTTAAGGTTAAACCAATTAATTAAACAAGTAAAAAAGGGAAATCATGAAGCCTATGGTTTAATAATTAATCAATTCCAGCAACCTATTTATCAGCATTGTTTAAGGATGTTAGGAAACCATCATGATGCCCAGGAAATCGCACAGGAAACATTTATTAAAGCGTACGTTAATATCAATACGTTTAAACAAAAAAACAAGTTCTCGCCATGGTTATATCGAATTGCGACTAACCTAGCGATTGATTGGATGAGAAAGAAAAAACCTATACATATTTTGGACCAACCTATTAGTGATGACCATCAAACAACTCATGTTGATCAATTAAAAAGCAAAGGTCCAACACCTGAAGAATCTTATGAAACTTTAGAGTTTAATGAAGCAATTCAAGAAGCTTTATTAACCTTACCACCTAAATATAGAGCTGTTATTGTTTTAAAGTATTCACAAGATTTGTCTTTACAAGAGATATCAGAAGTTCTAGATTTACCAATGGGAACAGTGAAGACACATCTTCATCGAGGTAGAGAGGCTTTAAGGAGCACTCTCATTGAAGTTATTAGGAGCTGATCAGATGGCGTGTAATGAAACCTTCGAAAATGAATTGCATTGTTGTCTCAACCGAGAACTAAATCAAGAAGAAGAATCAAAACTTCAAGATCATTTATTGTCTTGTAATGCCTGTCAAAAGCATTATCAGGAATTAGTTAATGTGGACAATAAACTGACCCAACTAGAAATGGTTGAGGCACCTGTAGATTTAAAACAAAATATCCTTAATGATATTCCAAAGGATAATAAGGTTAAAAGATTTTCTAAGATTGTTAAAGAACATCCAATCATTGCAGCAGCAGTCGTATTTTTTATCATGTTATTTACATCAACTTTAAGCCATTATCATAATAATCAACAATTATCTTTATCAAAGCACGAAGGTGTAATCACTGAAGGTAATCGAGTGATTATTCCAGAAGGTGAAACCATAGAAGGCGACTTTATTGTCCAAAATGCAGAAGTCATATTGCAAGGCCGAATAAAGGGCAATTTAACATTAGTCAATAGTAAATTAGTTGATAACCATGACCACTTTAATAATAATTATAGTTCACTATCTCACCACGTTGAAGGAAAAGTAGTTGAAATCGATCGCTATTTCGGCTGGGTGTATCATAAGATTGAGTATGAATTTAAAAATTTTGTAACTTATGTTATGCCTTAACGTTTAATCGTTATTTTTACGATTAAACGTTTATTTTTTCTCAATAAACTGTGCTATAATTAAATTAATACGTTTTTATAGGTGAAAATAGCAGGTCGAAATTGGAGCATAAGGGTGTGTGGCATAGTGTGGGAAAATCTTGATTTGTTATCTATGCTGCGAATCATTGTGGACATAACCGTCGTATGGTTCGTTATATATAAATTATTCACATTAATTCGTGGAACTAAAGCCGTTCAATTATTGAAGGGTATTTTTGTCGTGCTTGGAATTTGGTTCTTTAGTTCGATACTAGAACTGAAAACAGTACAATGGTTGGTTTATCAAGCCATAAACTGGGGTTTTCTAGCGGTCATTATTTTATTCCAACCGGAAATCCGGAGAGCGTTAGAACAATTAGGTAGAGGAAGCTTTTTTGCAAGACACTCTCATTCTGAGGAGAAAGCGATCAGTGATACGATTGATGCTATTATCAGGTCATGCAATTATATGGGGAAACGTCGTATCGGCGCATTAATTACGATCGAGAGAGAAACCGGAATGAGTGAGTATGTGGAAACAGGAATAAATGTGAACGGTAAATTGACGAGTGAGTTATTAACTAACATATTTATGCCGAACGCACCGTTACACGATGGTGCTGTCATTATAAAAGATGATGAGATCGTAGCAGCAGCATGTTACTTACCATTAAGTGAAAGCCCGTTCATCTCAAAAGAATTGGGGACACGACACCGTGCAGCGATGGGGGTTAGTGAAGTAACCGATGCGTTAACGATTGTTGTATCGGAAGAAACAGGCATGATTTCAGCAACAAAAAATGGAGAACTTCATCGTAGATTAGATGAAGAGGATTTACGTAAAATGCTTAGTAAAGAATTGAACCCTAATGAGGAGTCTTCATCATCTAAGTCGTGGAACTGGAGGGGGAAACGAGATGGATAGATGGATAAAAAGCCCATGGTTTACACGGATCGTTTCGCTTTTCTTAGCATTGTTACTTTACATGACTGTAGCTTTAGATGAAGCGAATACATCACGATCGAGTAACACATTTCTTCCAACAGGCTCGACTGATTCTGAAACGATGACTAATGTGCCTTTACAGGTAGAACTGGATGAAGAAAATTATGTCGTTCGTGGTGTGCCAGATACTGTTGAGGTAACTCTAGAAGGTCCAAGTAGCTCAGTTACACAGGCAGTTAGACAGCGAAATTTTGAAGTTTTTATAGATCTAAATGGCTTACAACCTGGAACACATGAAGTGGATATAAAACACAGTGGTATTCCTAGTCAGATTACTGTTTATATAGAACCAAGAACAATTGAAGTGACAATAGAAGATCGAGCAAATGTCTCAAGACAGGTTGAATTGGAGTATGTAGGGAAAAACGGTATTGATGAATCTGAAGTCTTTGCTTCTCCTCCTGCAGTTAGTCCAGAGGAAGTTGAAATTACTGGAGCTAAAACCGCCATCGATCGTATCGGTATTGTAAAAGCTATTGTAAACTTTAGTGATTTAGCTGATGATGGCATTGCAAGAAGTATACCTGTAAAAGTATATGATGCACAAGGTAATGAGCTGAGCGTGTTCATCAACCCTTCAACAGTCACGGTTGAAGCGGACGTTTCAATTTCGGACAAGCGTCTGCCAATTAATTATGAAACAACCGGAGAGCTTAGTGAAGATCTAGTTTTAAGAAGTATTAATGTTACACCAGTAACTGCAACCTTATTTGGTACCAGTGAAGTATTAAATGATATCGATCAATTGGAACCAATTGAAATTAATTTATCAGAAATCACCCAATCTACAACAATAGATGCCGAATTAAATATACCATCAGGTGTTAGAAAAGTTGAGCCTGAAAAAGTGTCTGTTGAGGTATTCGTTGAAGAGGCTGAAGAAAGACTATTGGAAGATATGGAAATTAACGTGGACAACCTAAGTGAAGGACAAGAAATTACTTTCTTAGATCCAGAAGAACCTTTGGTTGATGTTACAGCAATCGGTAAAACAGAAGACATAGAACAACTGAATCCTGAGGATATACGCGTGTCGATTGATGTGTCTGATTACGTAGCTGGCGAATTTTATGCTGATGTTCTATTAGAAGGACCAGAAAACGTTCGTTTACGTACAAATACAGAAAGGGTTCGTGTCAGAATCGAGTAGAGTTGAATAAGTAAGGATTAACGTAAGAGAAAAAGGAGCGAAACGAAATGGGTAAATATTTCGGTACAGATGGTGTCCGAGGCGTAGCAAATAGTGAACTAACACCAGAACTAGCATACAAACTCGGCCGTTTTGGCGGCTATGTTTTAACACAACAATCAGAAGAAAAGCCTAGAATATTAGTGGGGAGAGACACTAGAATATCTGGAGAAATGTTAGAAGGCGCTTTAATCGCTGGGATATTATCAGTTGGCGTAGATGCAATGCGTTTAGGCGTCATCTCAACCCCTGGAGTCGCTTATTTAACAAAAGCATCTGGTGCACAGGCAGGTGTCATGATATCAGCTTCGCATAATTCAGTAGAGGATAATGGCATTAAATTCTTTGGATCTGATGGGTTTAAATTAACGGATGATCAAGAAGCAGAAATTGAGAAGCTGTTAGATGCTGAGACTGATGAGCTACCACGCCCAATCGGTGGCGACGTAGGTCAAGTCATGGATTATTACGAAGGCGGGCAAAAATACTTACAACATTTAAAACAATCAATTGATCAAGACTTTGATGGGGTAAAAATTGTTTTAGATTGTGCACATGGCGCGACTTCACCGTTAGCGTCGCACTTATTTGCTGACTTGGAAGCAGATATCTTTGCGATTGGAGCTTCACCGGATGGTTTGAATATTAATGACGGATATGGTTCAACTAATCCAGAAAAGCTACGTGAAACAGTCGTCGAACAAGGGGCAGACTTAGGTCTCGCTTTTGATGGCGATGGTGACCGTTTAATTGCTGTTGATGAGAAAGGAAAAATCATTGATGGTGACAAGATTATGTACATCTGTGGCAGTTTCTTAAAACGTCAAGGTCGCTTGAAAAAAGACACAGTTGTTACAACGATCATGAGCAATATTGGTTTATATCGCGCATTTGATGAGCTGGATATTTCAACGGTCAAAACAAAAGTGGGAGACCGTTACGTTATGGAAGAAATGCGTAAGAATGACTTCAATCTTGGTGGAGAGCAATCAGGACATATCATTTTCCTTGATTACAACACAACAGGAGATGGCATGTTGTCGGCATTGCAACTAGTTAATGTTATTCAAGAGACTGGAAAATCGTTATCTGAGTTAGCTGATGATATTAAAAAATTCCCACAAGAGTTGAAGAATGTTCGCGTTCAAGATAAGAACGCGGTAACGTCTAATGAACAGGTCAAAGCAGAAATTGATCGAGTTGAAGAAGAATTAGGCGGTAAAGGCCGAGTGCTTGTTAGACCGTCTGGAACGGAACCTGTTGTTCGTGTGATGGTTGAAGCGCCAACAAAAGATGACTGCGATAAATATGTAAACCAAGTGGTTAATGTTATTGAAGAAACAATGGGCATGTAAGTGCATATTTATAAATGTAGCATAGGGTTAATTACGCCCTATGCTTTTTCTTTTAGGGGACTTCTCAGGGTGTTTTCGTACCCAAACAATTGATTTTCCGTACTTTTCTGTAAATGTTATTGAATTGTAATTGACCGGAGCATGGGAATTACAGTAAAATTTAAGTTGTCCTGTTTAAAAAGGATGTCATTCGGGAATGGAAAGGAGCGTAGGCGGTAACAATAAACTAAAAAAGCGCCAGGACTATTTCTAGGACGGAAAATAGAAATAGTTGACGAGGAGAAGGTTCATCGAGTCATCGGCGGGTACCTTCCGGTTGATCGTTATCTCAACCGAGACGTTTTAGGTGAAAACATAGAGGCGACTCTGTGCACAACCACTTAAAACAAGATAACACCAAATGATAAAATACGAGAAAGGGGCAAACGAATGCCCCTGATAACAGGAGTTTGTTTGCCTCTTTCACATTGGGAGGTAACACAAATATGTGTGGAATTGTAGGTTATATAGGTAATAATGATGCGAAAGAAATTTTGTTAAAAGGCTTAGAAAAACTTGAATATCGTGGGTACGATTCAGCGGGGATCGCTGTTAGATCAGAAGACGATATCAATGTTTTTAAAGTTAAAGGACGCATTGCAACATTAAGAGATGCTGTTGATGAAAAGGTTCAATCCACAACAGGTATTGGACATACACGCTGGGCAACTCATGGTGAGCCAAGCGAAACAAACGCTCACCCTCATCAAAGTCCATCAGGCAGATTCACTTTAGTTCATAATGGAGTTATTGAAAACTACCTAGAGCTTAAAGCAGAATACCTAGAAGTTGCGAACTTTGTAAGTGAGACAGATACTGAAGTTATTGTTCAGTTAATAGAAAAGTTTGTAGAAGAAGCTGGAGATACTCTAGAAGCTTTCCGTCGAACGGTTGAACTGTTACACGGATCTTATGCTATCGCATTATTAGATGCTGAGAATCCTGAAGAAGTTTATGTTGCGAAAAACAAAAGTCCATTACTCGTAGGCTTAGGTGATGAATTTAACGTAGTAGCCAGTGACTCTATGGCGATGTTACAGGTAACAGACCAATTTGTTGAATTAATGGATGAAGAGGTTGTTATTGTTAAACAAAACCGCGTTGAACTTCAAAAACTTGATGGAACTGTTGTAGAACGTGATCCTTTTACAGCTGAAATTGATGCAAGTGATATTGAAAAAGGCACTTATCCTCATTTCATGTTAAAAGAAATCGATGAACAGCCGTTTGTTATGCGTAAAATCATTCAAGAGTATCAAGATGATAATGATGACATCAAACTTGATAAAGATATCCGTAAAGCGATGAAGAAATGTGATCGTGTTTACATCATCGCAGCAGGAACAAGTTATCACGCTGGTTTAATTGGTAAAGAGTTTTTAGAAAAGATTGCTGAAGTGCCAACAGAAGTGCACGTCGCAAGTGAATTCTCATATAACTTCCCACTATTATCTGAAAATCCATTATTTGTGTTTATTTCACAAAGTGGTGAAACAGCTGACCTGCGATCAGTATTAGTGGAAACAAAAAAATTAGGACACCCAGCGCTAACCATTACAAATGTGCCAGGATCAACCCTTTCTCGTGAAGCAAATTATACAATGCACCTGCATGCAGGACCTGAAATTGCAGTGGCATCAACTAAAGCCTATACTGCACAAATGGCTGTATTAGCTATTCTGGCTGTCGATACAGCACGTGCTAAAGGCATAGAGTTAGATTTTGACCCAATGCAGGAATTAGGAATTGTCTCAAATGCCATGGAAGCTCTATGCGACCAGAAAGAAGTATTTGATCAAATTGCGCGTGACTATTTATCAACAACACGCAATTGCTTCTTTATCGGACGTGGTTCAGACTACTACGTTGGGTTAGAAGGCGCATTAAAACTAAAAGAAATCTCATATATTCAAGCAGAAGGATTTGCTGGAGGGGAGCTTAAACACGGTACGATCGCATTAATTGAAGACGGTACACCAGTGATTGCACTTGCAACACAAGAACACGTGAATGGCTCAATCCGAAGCAATGTACAAGAGGTTGTTACGCGTGGAGCTAATGACTGTATCATTAGTTTAGAAGGACTTGATCGTGAAGGCGATGCATTCGTCATTCCAAAAGTCCACAGACTATTTACACCATTAGTATCTGTTTTACCATTACAATTAATTTCATACTATGCAGCTCTTCACCGTGACTGTGATGTTGATAAGCCGAGGAATTTGGCTAAGTCAGTAACTGTGGAATAAGTATGGCTTGTGTGGTAACTTGTTGTGGAGTTATAATTGTCAAATCAAAATAAAGTTTGCAGAATGAGAAAAAAGTCTGCTTAAGAAGAAAAAAGTTTGCACGAAGCCTCGTGGGTGTATCCAGTATATGGATATATTCATGGGGTTTTTTATGTTGAACTGTGTTCATATAGAGGTGTCCTAAAGGGCTTAATGTTCCCCTTACGGGATTAATTAGCCCAAGGGCAGAAGGGGGCATGCGTATGTCTCTCTGAGAGGATACAGCCGGCAACCAATCCAATCAACGAATGGCACAAACCCTGTAACATGTAAAACAATCCATGTGGCAATGAATAAAAAAGGATACTTTTAATCAGAATAAGATGTGCATTACCTTCTAGGTTCAAGGAATAAAGGAGTTATTTAAATGAATGAAGAACAGAGAAGTATTTTTGATAAAATAATCGAAGATTATGAAAACCTAATGTCTGAAGGTATTGATTATTGGGCTAGATTTTCAAACTTAGATACGTGGCAGTTTTGGGTCAATGTTGTATTCCTCATATTGCCTTTAATTGTTATATGGTTTTCTATTGATAAGAAGAGGGCATTATTATTGGGATTCTACGGTTTTAATGTGCACGTTTGGTTCACATACATAGATAGTTTGGGTGTTAATTTTGGGACATGGGGTTACCCATTTAAGGCGATTCCGCTATTTCCTGTTAGTTTTGCCTTAGATGTATCATTAATACCAGTTGTGTATATGTTGGTTTATCAGTGGACTTTAAACCATAGAAAAAATTATTATTTGTATTTAACCATAACAAGTGCCTTTCTTGCATTTATATTTAAACCAATCTTGGTGTGGTCAGGCCTGTTTATTTTATTGAAGGGGTTTAATTACTTTCATTTATTTTTAGGTTACTTAGTCATTATGTTGGTATCTAAATGGATAACCAATATATTTGTACATTTTCAAAGAAATGAACCGAAAACAAGTATCTGATGTTTTTATGAAAAATTAATCATAGGTCATGTCGGGAGTATAGAAATAGTAAGATGTCCCATTACTTCCTGTAAACTAAAGTGGAGGCATAGTATAACATGAGGCATAGATTAGTCTAAGAATCGGGAAACGTATCTACGATACCTCTTCTCGGTTTTTTTATTTGGAGAAGGTTTGGCAATTACTTTTCGCAGACAAGGAGGAAAGCAATGGATGGGGGTGGTGCATATGTTGTTTAGGATTCCCTTTAAAAGGTCTTCTTTATATTAGTGGTACTCCCGGCATAAGTACAGCACAAGGGCCGTGTCAATGTCTCTCTGAAGGAGTACATTAGAATCAACACAATAAGGGCAGCCCACGTCCAGCAACGTGTAACATGCCCCAAGGAAAGTCCTCGCCCTTAAAAATAAATATATATAAATAATTAGGTATAGGTCACGAGGTAAGTAGGGGAAGGGTGTGGAACAGGAGAAACCGTAAGGTATAGTAGTGTTTCCTGTTACAGCAGTCTACTCTCTCTTATATTTGGTAACTGTACATAGTAGGGGAGGAGGGAGCCAGACTATGTATGAGGCATATGGATTAGATAATTGAATCGGGAACGTATCTACGATATCACTCCTCGGTTTTTTATTTAGAGAAGGACGGGGATGGATAATCTCGGCATAAGTACAGGACAAGGGATATTTCCATGTCTCACCGAAGGGAGCATTAGAACCAACCCATTCAAAGGAAGTCGTCCTCGTCCAGTAATGTGTAATACGCTTCAGACAGCAGCACTCGCCCATAAAGAAATAATTAAAAATAAAAATAAATAATTTTGTATGGGTAACGTGGTAAGTATGGGATTAACGGTGGTATATGTGAGGAACCGTAAGGTATTATGTATAAGGCAGATGGATTAGACTATCGAATAGGAAACGTATCTTCGATACCTTTTGCCGGTATTTAATTTGGATAAAGGTGAAACGCAGAAAATCCTTTCTCCTCATTCCTCAATTCACCTTATAAGTTCAAGTCCTATTTTGAAAGAAGCAAAAGAGTAAAAGGAAAATGAGGAATTTTGGGGCATAGTCGTAATTGTATGGCTTCTTTCAAACTCACACCTAAACGGTTAAGGACATCCCCTTCTTTCGTTGATTCCCCTTCAATGTATTCTTGTCTTTTTAACACTATTGACGAGGTGCAAATAATATTACTGAAACACCCACTAAGCATATACCCGCACCTATCCAATCGTATAAATCAGGTGTTTTTTTATCAATACCCCATCCCCACAATACAGAAAGAACGATAAATACTCCTCCATAGGCAGCGTATACTCTGCCGAATGATGGGAATGTTTGAAATGTGGCAATAACACCATATAACGCCAAGGCTATTCCTCCGAAAACACCCCAATAGAATGGCTTACCTTCTCTTAACCATAGCCAAATAAGATAACCTCCACCAATCTCAGCAAATCCAGCAAATATAAACAATACAATTGCGTAAATCATTTAAAGCCCACCCTTGATAAATTTATTGACATGGTAATTATACCGTATCCCAAGGGTAGTAAAGCACTGCATTACCATAGAACAACCAGAAGGCAAGAATCGCTTATTGTACAGGTGGCACCGTAAGGTGCTCTCATAAGGTTTAGGTCACTCCCTTTGTTTGGTGATCTCTACTCTATATTTAAGCAAACTTTATTCTTACTTTTTTATTTTAGAGTTCAATTCTGGCTGAAAAGGGGCAAATCTTTGAGCAAACTTTATTCTAAAGGAATAATCTGGATAACCCCATTAAAGTCAGATTAGATAAGGGCTAAACTTGCTTCCTCGCTTCTGCAAACTTTATTCTAATTTAACATAGTTAGAAAAAGTTATTTGCAGTAAATATCCTAGGTGGTAGAAGAATGATAATAATGTTCCCTTAAAATCATAAAAAAGATTGCTGAGGATATTGAATGTATCTAACCGGCCCGTTAGAATCGAGTTACTAAAAATTCACTAGAGTACTAGAAACTTGTCGCAGTAGAGGAAGTGGAATATGACTAAACGTAATCAATCTTGGAATGAGGATAAATATAATCGGTTTGTTAAAGAGGGGCGAGGACAAGGTGCAGGTAAAGAATATAAACCGTGGTTGTCTATTCAGGATTTCCCTTCTATGGGGAGGGTATCCCGAATACTAGGGTGGAAGAGTGGTAGAGTACATCATTTATTTTCAGATTTGCAGGCTCGCTATTTTTATATGTTAGAGTGGCAAGATACAGTTGTAGACATACGAGAACATTTTCCCCTACTGGATCTTGAAGATACAATACAACAGAAATCAGATTTAAATTTCAAACTATTTACGGATAAGGAAAGTGGATACCCATATACACTAAGCACTAATTTCCTAATAACAATAAACAGAGCCGATGGAGTTAATGTGTTATTAGCAAGAACCATAAAAATGGCTTCGGAACTTGAGAAGAAAAAGGCATTGGAAAGACTAGAGATTGAACGCCGATATTGGTCGGAAAAAGGAATAGACTGGGGGGTTATTACTCAAAAAGAAATTTCTAATGTCTTTGCAAAAAATATTGAATGGGTGCATTCCTGCTTATATTCATATGCTGAAAGGGGTTTTATACGTGATGAACTGATTTATTTAGGTAATGCTTTAATAGAAAGATTGATAGATGCTAAACATTCAATTAGAAAGATAACAGCCGATTTTGACAAGGAGTTTAATTACGATTCAGGTACAGGGTTATTTGTTTTCAAGTTCTTGATTGCTTCAAAACAGATTGAAGTAGATATGACTAATCAAATTGACGTAAACCTATCTAATCCAGTTATTGAAGTAAATACACGAATTACACATGAGGAGGCGGTAAGAAAATGCTTGTAGTGAATAATCTTATTTCCTTTACTACGTCGGGAAACGAGAAAGTAGTTGAAAGGGTATTATGGCTTAATAAAGCACATGATTATGGGTATTTTATTAACATTTATTCGACCTCTCTGCCCTATGAAAGGAATATTTCTGACGTAGAAGACGGGCTTAACAAGGGGAGTATATTTATTGTTGAGAAGGACCCTTTCAGACGGCTGATAAATGAAAAAGATATTCCTGAAAAGCATCTGTCTTTACGTGACGGTTCTTGGGAAATCATAAAGGATATTGTGAAATTGGAACCATTGGTCTACCACACAACAGAAAGAAGAAAACTAATACTAAAAATGTGTGAAGTCCACAAAGTTCACGAGAGTACTGTTATTCGCTATTTAAAAAAGTATTGGCAACGCGGTAAAACAAAAAATGCCCTTTTACCTGACTATTTTCTTTGTGGGGGTAAGGGTAAGGAAAAGAAGGCTAGTGAAGTGAAAAGGGGAAGGCCTAGAAAGCATGGACAAGTAACTGGCGAGGGAATAAATATTGATGAAAATATCAAAAAAGTATTTAGGTCTGCTATAAACAAGCATTATTACTCATCTACCGAAAAATCACTTACTCTTACCTACGAACTAATGTTAAAAGAATATTTTAGTTTGGATAGTAAAGTGAAAGGAAATGTGGAAATACCAGTAATAAAATCCTATGGAGAGTTACCATCTCTAAATCAGTTTAGGTATTGGTTTGAAAAGGAAAGAGATATCAAAAAAGAAATTAGCCAAAGAAAAGGTCGAAAAAATTATGAACAAAACCATAGAGCAATTATAGGCGAGTCAACAACAGAGGCACTAGGTCCCGGTGCAGTTTATCAGATTGACGCAACAATTGGCGACTTGTACCTGTTATCAAGATTTAATCGTGATTGGATAATCGGACGACCTGTAATATATTCTGTAATGGATGTTTATAGCAGAATGATCGTGGGTCTATATATTGGATTGGAAGGTCCATCTTGGGCGGGTGCAATGATGGCTTTGGCTAATGCTGCTTCTGATAAAGTTAGTTTTTGTCGGGACTTCGGAATTGAGATTGAAAAACATGAGTGGCCTGTCGCACACCTTCCAGAATCCATTTTGGCCGACCGAGGGGAATTAGAGGGAAGTAAAGTTGAGCCCCTAATTAATAATTTCGGAATAAAAGTTCTGAATACACCTTCTTACAGGGCTGATTTAAAAGGAATAATTGAGCAACAGTTTCGGGTAACCAATACAAGAACGAAGGCCTTTCTACCGGGTGCTGTAAAGTCAATTAAAGAACGTGGGGATCGTGATTATCGTTTGGAAGCACAATTGGATATTTACCAGTTTACTCAAGTGATTATTAAATGTGTTTTATATCATAATAATCAACATTATCTTACGAATTATCAGCGTGAAGAAATGATGGTGGAGGACGAGATAGAGTCGATTCCAATACAACTCTGGGAATGGGGGATAAACAACAAATCTGGAAAGTTACGTCATGCCCCAGAAGATGTTGTAAAACTCAATCTCATGCCAACAGGCAAGGCTACTGTAACTGCAAAGGGAATTGTGTATAAAGGGTTACTCTATGGTTCAAAACAGTCTTTAAAGGAAAGATGGTTTGAAAAAGCACGGAACCGGGGCACTTGGAAAGTTGAAATAAGTTATGATCCAAGAAATATGGATTATATATACTTACGGGATGAAAATGGGTTGGGTTTTGATAAATGTTTTTTATTAGAACATCAACAACGTTATAAGGGCAAGGCAGTTGAAGAAATAAATTATTTACTTGAATACGAGAAACAAAAGGAAAGACAACACAAGGAGAAAACAATACAGTCAAAAGTTGATTTGAATACTGAAATAGAAGAGATTGTAAAACAGGCCCAAATGGAAACATCTCAAAAACAAACGGATGTAAGCAGTAAAAGGAGCAGAATAGGCAGCATTCGGGAAAACCGTGCTGTTGAAAAAATGATTCAGCGTGAAGAAGAGGCCTTTGAATTAAATAAAGTTAATATAGAAAACTCTAAGGTTGTTCCTTTTATTCAATCTGATAGTAACGAATTTATGGGGGATGCAGGTTTTGATTTGTTGTTAAGAAAGCAGAAGGAGGCATTAAATAAAAAAGATGAATAAAGTTATCATTCCAAACGGTAGTGATGCTATTGTTGCTGAATACGGAGAACAAGTAATAAAGGAGTATAGTGGAAATCCTTTCATTGAGGCACTTCCCTCTATCCTCTCAACAGAGGAAGCCATTGAAAAGATGGCTATATATGCTGAATACAACCCCAAAGAAAGAATGTTAGATAAACATTATCGCATTCATTTGGTACAAAGATTATTTCAATGCTTTCAGCCGTTATGGATACACTTGGATTTGGAAAGTAGAATTTCCAGAGTAATTCGTCAAGGATATCTGGCAAGAAATGCTTTTCGAGCAGGGTATGCACAGGGCCTGCAGGAAGGACATCGAAGTATCAAAGGATTGCAAGGTGAATTAAGCAATAACAGTGTTTTTAGAACAACTGCAGCAGGATTTACGATAATTGGTGTAAGTGGAATGGGGAAGACAACGGCTATAAATAGAATTCTGTCTTTATATCCTCAAGTTATTGTTCATAAAGACTATAACGGAATAAATTTCAGTATGTATCAACTTGTATGGCTCAAACTCGATTGTCCTTTTGATTCTTCCTTGAGAGGACTAGCATTGGAATTTTTTCGAAAGGTAGATGATTTATTGGGAACAGAGTATCATAAAAAATTTGGGCTAGGTAGAAAGACTATAAATGATATGTTGGTGATTATGTCTCAAATAGCAAGAAACACCGGGCTAGGGGTTTTAGTTATAGACGAGATTCAACATTTAAGTAAAGCCAAAAGTGGTGGGGATCAAAAAATGCTGAACTTCTTTGTAACACTCGTTAATACAATTGGAGTTCCGGTTCTTTTGGTAGGAACACCAGCCGGCTTATCTATTTTGCAAAGTGAATTTAGACAGGCCAGACGGGGTAGTGGTCAAGGAGATATGATTTGGGATAGATTAAAAAATAACCAAAACTGGGATTTATTAATTAATGCACTTTGGGGCTATCAATGGACAAAAAAGCAGATTCCTTTGACAGATGATTTTAAAAATGTCCTATATGAGGAAAGCCAAGGTATTATTGATATCGCGGTAAAACTTTACGCCATGGGTCAAATTGAGGCCATTATGACAGGTGGGGAAGAAATAACACCAGAAACAATTGGTCAGGTGGCTAATAAGCATTTACAACTTGTTAAACCAATGATTCAGGCTTTGAAGTCGGGCAACATTAGTAAGATTGCAAAGTTTGAAGATATCAGTACAGTGGACATAGATTTTTTAGGATTTATGGAAAGGGAAAGGGCTTCTGTCGATTTGCAAATGAAGATGGAGGCAATAAAAAGAACGCAAAAGAAAAAAGAACAAGAAATGAATACATCCATAAAAGAAAAGGCAATTTTGAAACTTATAGAATTGGATTTTGAACCTACCGTGGTTCAAAAGGTTGTAGAAGAAGTTACTGGAAAAGAGGCGAATTTGGATATCAACGAACTGGTTGTGAAAGTCATTCAGGGTATATCCGCTTCAAATAAACAAAAGAAAAAGCGAAAGAAAGAAGAAACTTCTCTAGAGAATGATATAAGAATCTTGGCTATTGAAGGACGAAAGGAAAATAAGACAGTGTATGAAATTCTTTGTAATGGTGGTTTTATCAAAAGTCATGAAAGCGATTTTGGTCAGACAGGGTGATGTGAAATGATGACCTTCTTTCCAGTACCGTATAAAGATGAACTTTTATACAGCGTTTTGGCGAGATACCACGTTCGTAGTGGAAACGTCAGTATTAAAGCCACACAAAAGGATATATACGGTACGGACAGTATTACAGCAATAATGGACTTGCCTTCTCATATCTATCGTATTATGGACAACCTTCCTGTTGGCCATCATTATACGCCAGAATACTTAATTGCAAATCATACACTGTATCCATTCTACGCTGCTTTCCTGTCTTCTGAACATGCTGCTAAAGTTAAGGAATCTATGATTGGGGACAAGGGGGGCAGTATTTACAATAGAATTGGTTTGATGGCAAGTTCAGTTAAGTTTAATCAGTACTTTAAATTTTGCCCCAAATGTGCCGATGAGGAGGTGTATAATCTTGGAGAAATGTATTGGCATAGAATTCATCAAATACCGGGAGTTCTTGTTTGTCCAGAGCATAACACCCCGCTGTATGATAGCCAAGTCCCTGTTAGGGGTTATAACAAACATGATTATAGATTAGCCACTCCAGAAACTTGCAAAATAAATTACCCTAAGTTAAATTACCCTGACAATATCATGGATAAGGCAATCAATATTGCACAGGATATTGATTATATGTTAAATAACAAAACGGAAAATAAATCATTAAAGTGGTTTAAAGGACAGTATATCAATAGGCTAAAAGAACTTGGGTTTGCAAATATAAACGGTAGGATAAAACAAAAGGAGTTGTTAGAATCATTCGTGAATTTTTATGGTCATAGATTTTTAAGAATGGTTCAATCCGACATTGGTTTCAATAGTAATGGTAATAGTAATAGTAATTGGCTATATGAAATGATTCGGAGAAACAATAGATCAAGCCATCCTATCAGACATCTTTTATTCACACATTTTTTGGGGATTTCCCCTTTACATATTTTTAATAAAAAAATTGAGTACAAGCCCTTTGGAGAAAGACCATGGCCATGTTTGAATTCTGCTGCTAGCCATTATTTAAAACCTGTGATTAACGATATGGAATTAAAGTATGGTGCAGATAGTAAAAGTCCTATTGGTGTTTTTATATGTGATTGCGGCTTTGTTTACCTCAGAACGGGCCCTGATCGTGAAGAAAAAGACAGATATAAAATAACAAAGATTAAGCATTTTGGCTCTGTGTGGGAAAACAAATTAAAGAAACTTACTAATCAAAGACTAAGTTTAAGGGAAACGGCAAGGCAATTGGCTGTAGACCCAGCCACAGTCAAAAAATATGCGAAGAAATTAGACTTGAAAACATACTGGTTAAAAAGAGGTGGTGAAGATCAAAAAATTGTAAATATCAATGAGGAAGATTCTTCTGTTGAGAAGAAAGTAAGTTTCAGAAGAGAATGGCTGAATTTAATAAAACAGTATCCGCACAGCAGTAAAACAGAATTACGCCAACTTAACAATAGAGTGTTTACATGGCTGTACCGAAATGATAGGAACTGGTTGAATCGAAACTCCCCTAAAATAAAATCAACAGTCAACGATAATCATAGGGTCGACTGGGAGCAACGGGACGAGGAAATTTACGAAAATGTAAGAATTGCAGTCAATGATATGTTGACTGTCGGGAAGCCCGTACGTATTACGATAAGTTCAGTAGGTAGTAGAATTGGAATTAGACCATTATTGGAAAAACACCTTGATAAACTACCAATGACAAAAGCGTATTTGAATGACAAAACTGAGAGTATTAAGGATTTTCAAATTAGAAGGTTACAATGGGCAGTACAAGAGTTACAGAAAGACGGGCAGGATTTGTCTTTATGGAGAATATATCGAAAGGCAGGGATTAGGGAGAAATTCCAGAAAGACCTTCAGGAAGAAGCAATAAAATTAATTGTTGAGAAGAATAACTTGTGCCTATAGGTTTATTAAATAGGGATGTATCGCTTTAATTTTTTCATGGTTAGGCTAGTAAATTTTATAACAGTATGAAAGAAGAGTAAGACTAGGAAGTAATTTTCTATCTTGCTCTTTTTTATTACTATTTAATCAAAAATTACTTCATCCGTTCTGATACATAGTAATTCTAAATATCTTATTGCAATGGTCTTTTTAGTATTAAATCACTGAAAAATGTAGGGGGAATTGGCTCTGTAATTTTAGTTAAGGGTTTACTTATATGATCGTATAGGATTAAAATAAACCCCTTTTAAATGGCGTTTCCTGATAAAAATAGATATTGATAATAAGATATTAAGTTTCACTATTTTCACGATTTATTATTATTGCCACATAAAAATATCCCATCAAGAATTTCTATTAATATCGATATAGTCTTTTGGAATTTATGATACAACTAAATTAGTGGTACAAATTGATAATAAAAAAAAGTAACCAGTTCCGTTCCTAATACGGAGTTATTTTTAAAAAAGGAGGTGAACAGGAGGACGTTTAATTGTACATTAGGGAAATACGGGAACGAACGTATAGTTACACGATGGGAAGGTGAACACCCGTGCAAACGGCCAGAAAAGGAGGATGATACAAAATGAAAGAAATTAAAATAAAGGATAGTAAAGATTTCATTTTAGAATACATCCATGGAGTCCATGGACAAAAAATTGTAATTACTGAGGAGGGGGCATGCTATAGGGTAGGTTGCAATACTATTTCAGGTCTAAATGAATATGAATTTCCATTAAATCAGTTCAATGAATTGTCTCCATTCCAACTATATAAAAACCTTGAAGAGAATAACTTTTCTCTAACCCTTTTTGATGAAAATGAAGGAGATATTGTTATTCAAGCAGAAAGAATAGAATTTAGGGATTTATGTGATAACGAAGAAGAACTTTTAAAGTATATAAAATGGGATTTAGTTGATCATGTAGATGAATGCACATATATTGAGGAAAATGATGAGGAAGAATATCAGGATTTCAAAGATGAATTATTAGATGCTTCGACTAAAAAAGAAATACAAAACCTGTTAAATAACTACATAGTACTAAATGAAAAATATGATATTGAAGATAAAATCGAAGATTTCATCTTCCTTATTTAATTCATTGTTAGGTCCGTATCACAAATAGTGGTAAAACAGAGAGTAGAAATTGTTATAAAAAAAGAGTGGATAGAAAATATCTAGTAATTTGTTATGGTAAAAGAGCGCACTCCTTGTATGGAATGTGCTCTTTGTAATTCTAAAAACTTAATATGTACTTTCTTCAAGTCTTTTAAGTGCCTTCTCATATGCGGTGTTTCTTTCTTTTTCCTCCCAATCTAGTCTTTGTAAAATTCGCTGCCAATATATATTTCCCTCTTCAGCATACGATTTTGCAGTTTCTCTCCACAAATATGCTTCGGCCTCTTCAAGGACAATAAAATGGCGAGTATGGATTTTAAAGTGAGGCATTCCGTCTTCTTTAATTAAACTATAAATAGTAGACGGGCTTGTCCGAAAATGATTTGCTGCTTCTTTTATAGTTAGAACAGTTCGGCCATAATACCTTTCTTTGTCTTTTTTTGTGAAGTTTTTTATTTCATTTGAAAAAATAGTTAATTCTTCTCTTATTATTTTCCTAATTATTTCATCGATCATTGTAGGCTCCCCCTTTGTTTTGTGGAAGTTATCAATTTCAGACTGAACGGAATTCACATCCCAATTATTATCGGGATCAGTCCAACCAAACTTTTTATAATTATCAATTGTTTCTTTTATTTCGTTTTCATCTAGAATAATTCGAGATTTAACTTTTCGGTGAGGCATTGCTCTCGAAAATGTCAACTGACGTAATACGGAAGAGCCAATGCCGGTTAATGAGGATACCTCTTTGATAGTTAAATATTTTTTGGTGCAATACTCTTTATCCTTATACAGATTATTTAACGAAGCAGATATCTCATTTTTAATGATTGTCTCCAAAAGGTACTCAAATGAATTACTACTTAACAGGCTGTCCATTAACTCTCCTCCATTATTCACGTTGCCATCTTAAATTCCCAACTTTAAGACTGTCTTTATTATTGCTATCTAAGATTACCTCAAAATTGTGCTTCTTATAAAAGTGAACCAATCTTTCTATATGATCAATATCAACATTGGATATCCAGCCACAGATACTGTTTATTTTTCTGTTCTTTGCAATTTCAATAAGAGTGGTTAGTAGTATGCTTCCAAAACCGTGATTAGAAAGGTACTCTTCGATATCAATATCTGCTAAAGATATTTCAGTAAAGTCATCATTGAAAAAGGCTTTTAACACGGGATCAGGATAAAGAATTCCTTTCATAGTAATGACTCGTATGCCAAGCATGATTGTTTTTTCTTTATCTTTCGGAGTATTGTCGTAAAAGTGTCTATACAAAATTAGTTTGAATTCCTCGTTTTGAATATTTGATATTATTTCAAAGCCTTTATTTGTTATCAAATTAGTATGATATTCTACCTCGTAACCAATATCGTAATTACGTTGTAATGGGGAAATTTTACTTCTGATAAACATTTGATTAAATATATCCATATGGAACCTTCCAATTCTTTTTGCGAAAATACGTTCGTATTTCTTGTACTCTATTATACAATTTATGGTACAATATAACTACAGAATTTTACATTTTTTCGAAGGAGTTTATAAATTCTTAATCAGCCTATAACAAGTAAAATCTTTCTATTAAACATACATCTTAGAAAGTTATATGATTACCAGATTTTGTCGTATAATAATAGAAATAAAACAATTTTGGGGGTTAAAAAATGGCAGATATTCAAAAGCAATTTGAAGAGTTCCATGATGCAATTAAACTAAAACGGTTTAAGGAAAATAAAGAGTTACGGGAAAAAAGAGATATCATTACAGATAAAATAAAGAATGGTGTTAAGACCAAGTTTGAAGAAAAGGAAAAAGATGCTCCTAGTCTAGAGTTCATTGACCAAGGTAGTTATGCTGTAGATCTAGGGATTGTCCCTGAAGATAAAGATTATGATATAGACGAGGGTGTAATCTTTGATCTCTATAAAGAAGATTATACAGACAGTGTCGAACTTAAAAAGATGATTAGAGATATACTTGAAAACCACACTAATACGCCACCTAAGATAAAAAACCCCTGTGTAACCATAACCTATTCATTAGATGATGAACCAGCATATCATGTCGATTTACCAGTGTATTTAAAATCAAAGTATGATAACAATTTGTATCTTGCTTGGGGCAAGGAGTTTGCTAACAAAGACAATAAATATTGGGATCTTGCTGATCCAGAAGGTCTAAACGATCATATCAAAAATTCGTTTGCAGATGACGCAAAAAAACAATTTAAGAGAGTTGTTAGATACATGAAGAAGTGGAAGGATATTTGCTTCAACTCTTCAGGAAATTCTCGTCCTCCTAGTATAGGAATAACTATTGCAGCAGTCGATTTATTTTCTTATAAGCAATCTTATAACTCCTTATCAGGAAAATTTAAAGATGATGATTTGGGTGCTCTAAAAGATTTTGTAAGTAAATTAAAGAATAGATTTATGTTAAAGTGGGATCCCGATTTGGAGAAAAGTTTTTATACTATTGAATACAATTTACCTGTACAACCATATGGAAATGTTTTCTCTAAGATGTCAAATATCCAAATGGATTCTTTTTATCAAAAACTAAATGAATTAGAAAATGCATTGACTGAAGCAGAAGGAAAAAGTGACCCACATGAAGCATGTAAAGTTCTAAGTCCAAAATATTTTGGCGACAAATTCCCAATACCTGAATCAAAAGAGGCAAGATATAAACAAGTTGCTTTATCTAGTGCGCCTTCATCCAACTCTGCTAAAGGGTATTAATAATGAACATTGATGTTCAAGAGTTACTACAAGAAAAAGAATATTTGGACAAGGTTATAGCAGTTGAACCATATCATTATGAACTTTTTTTTGAATTGAGAAATGGTTATCAAATTCCACTAACGATAACTTTTAGTCCATTGTTTCCAACACAATTACCAATTGTTCATATTAATGAAAAGTACCACCATATTCCTGACATCCCACACGTTATGAGTAGTGGACTTGTTTGCTTTTTGGATAAAGAGGGTGTCATATGGAGCGATATTCCGGAAAGAACAATTGATTTTGTTTTTGACAGAGTTGAACGGGTATTAATATCAAATTCACCGCAAATAGAATATCATAGAGAATTTAGTTATTATTTTGGAACCTTAGAAAAGACAGAACCTGTTTTTTCAGTATACACTCCTGAAGATGAACCAAAGGAAATTTCTGTTTTGGCAATGGGAGGTAAACCGTTTGCCTTTCTAACAGACGATGCGGAGTCTAGGTATTTATTAGGTAAGTTATTAAATGCGAATATCAATTCTCGTAATCTAGTAAAAGCAAATTATATTCCATTAGACTATACCTACAAGGGCAAGGTTCCTCAATTTGATCGATTTTGGAGTAATGAAGAAATAACAAATATTATTAGAAATCATATATCTGACGATACATTATTGAAGATAGCAAAGTTTTCAATGAATAAAAAAAGATACTTTTATTTGCTAAGAATTCCATTATTGACAGGAGACCAAACAATTATTGGGTTATGGTACGAAAAGGTAAATCATTCTCTTTCAAAAAAAGTAATTCCGCTTATAGATGAGAGCATTATTGATGATTTTAAAGTAACACCTTTGTTTGTCTTTAGAAATGATGATACCACATTAATAGAAAGAGGCGGTGGGGTAAGGAAGCCTCTTAACGCTTTATTAGTAGGCTGTGGATCTGTGGGTAGTGATTTATTATTTATGTTAGCACGGTCTGGAATAAAACATTTTACCTTGATAGACGATGATAAAATGAAAATCGAAAACTCATATCGACATTTTCTCGGTATGAATAAATCTATTGAGAGTAAACCAAAAGTTAAACTTCTAAAAGAAGAATTTGAAAACAGGTACCCTAATGTACACATTCAAACAATTGAAAATGAAGTACTAGATACAATTGAAAATGGAGAAATAGAACTAAATGATTTTGATTTGATATTAGTAGCAATTGGCGATCCAAATATAGAAAGAAGACTAAGTAAACTTATTTTAGAGTCATCAACTCCTGCAATTTTCACTTGGGTCGAAGCATATGGAATAGGTGGACATGCACTTGTAGTTAACAACGGAGGAAAAGGCTGTTATGAATGCTTAATAGATACTGAATTAAGGTTGTATTCATCTTTTGCTGGGAAGAGTGATGTACCATTTATCAAAAATATGAATGGTTGTGCAGGTTCTTTTACACCTTACGGAAGTATTGATTCTATGGAAACAGCATTGCTTGCTTCGAGGTTAGTTTTTAGATTTTTAGAGAATGATATTCAAGGAAATCCTCTTGTTTCATGGAAGGGTTCCTCAAAAATATTTGAAGAGAGTGGTTTTATTACTTCGGAGCGATATAAACAATCAACAGATATTTTGAATCAGGATGACTATGAATATATTAATACTAGTTGTAAAGTCTGCTCGAATCTTAAGGATGAGGCTTATAAAGATGATAAGCGCTGAATATGAAAATGTTGCAATCGAAATCGAACAGCAAGTTATTAAAGTAATTAAAGGAATGCGACAAGAAGGCCTGACTGATAAGGAATCAGGAGGAATGTTAATAGGTTCGATTTTAACAAACAGTAACGATATTGTAATTAAAGACTACACTTTTCCTCAAAAAGGGGACTACCAATCAAGGTATAGGTTTATACGAAGGGAAAAGAGTCATAACGCCTTATTGCAACAGAAGTGGGAGGAAAGCAATAAAACTGTAATGTATATGGGGGAATGGCATACTCATCCTGAAATAGACCCTCACTATTCACGTCAGGATCTTAGAAATTGGAAAAAATTATTAAGTAAGTCAAAAACATTTTCTGATTATTTAGTGTTTATTATTGGTGGTATAAACATTTTTAAGGTTTGGGTCGGTAGCCGTGAAAATGGAGACATAGTATTAGTATATAAAGGAGCATATAATGAAAGTAATAAATTCAATTAAAGAGTTATTTACACTTATACAAAATGACCCTATCACTTCGATAATAATGCTACTTATATTAATTTTTTCTAGTATTATCTTGTACAAAAAATGGGGTTGGCTACAAATCGCATATAATTGGGTTATTAATCATGTTTTGTGCTTTATGAAAAGGGAATTCATTATGTTGGCTACGTTTACGAAGAAAGAGGCCAACTTTACTAGTGTAAAGAGAGAGTATCAAGAACAGGGATGTTTATATATAACACATAACTTTCTAAAAAAGTTTAAAGTAGATGGAAGCATTAATGATGCAGAACTTCAGAAAATACTAAAAAAGAAAAAATCCAAAATGAAGACAGCAATAAAGCGTAGTAAAAACTCTAACTCACTTATATACCTAGGGTTTCCCCATGTACCACTTGCTTTTTTAGACGGATATCACTTTAAGAGCACGGATGACGCAATTCTTTACGAATATCAAGGAGAGGACTCTGAGTGTCTTGGAAAGGGATTTTATGAACTAAAAAGAAAGTATAACACTGATATGAAAATAGTTAGTAATTATAATTCACAAATTAAGTATGACAATGAGGTTGCACTAAAAATTGAACAATCATTTTCAATAATAGATGAAGGGATAAAAAATGTATCTGGTACCTCACAAGTGATATCATTAGGTTTAGAAAATCCTGACCGCTGGAATATTACTAATTATGCTCAAATTGATTTATATCAAAAAAAGTTTTTAGAATTGCTATCAAAATTAAAAGAGAATGGTGTTAATAAAGTTCATTTATTTGCTACTACACCTGTTTCATTAAGTTTTAGTTTAGGTAGAATAATAGAGCATTATCATCCTGAAATAATAGTATATAACTACAATAACAATGCTTATGATTGGGCAATCAATTTAAGAACAGAAGAGATTATAACTTTTGAGTAGAATATATTGAAAAAAAGAAGAATAATAGGGATTCCTATCATTCTTCTTTTTTTGTTACATTAATATGCATAGCAAACGGGGATTGAGATATCATAGGAAATCACCTAAAAATCAGGGGCAAATAGCCTCTCAAATCAACATTAGGCATGGGAGTTATACTTTACCATTAAGTCTGATTCTTACTGTGTTTCCGCCCATAAAAATCAAGGTTTTTACTTCATTATCTTGAAGAGTCGTCATGTATAAATTTTCATAAGATAATGGAGGAGATACACTTGCAGCAAACAAATTACTCAAGAAAACCAATGGAAAATGAAATTGTTGAATTCCATCACGAAGATTATCAATTTATTATTACACGCTTTAAAAGAATCAACTGGAAGCAATACAAGGGGTTCTCTCAATATCAGTACTTTTTATTTGTGTTCGACAAAAGGCTAGCAAAGATTAATAAAGAGAATTCTTTAATCGAAGTTTTCAATACAGAGATTAGAGACAATGTTTATGCAACCTTTGAAGATCTTACTCAAAATATAGATGCTGTCTTGAGCGAGTATATTCTAGGTGATGCTGCGATTTTCGAGTGTTTAAAACTGGTTGAAAAATTGAATCCTATTTATTTGGACAAAGACGAGGAGTGAAATCCTTGTCTTTTTACTTGCTTTAATTTCCGAATATGTTTATAAAATTATTGTTTTAAAATGCAGTAATCACCGCTTAAATGTAGAAGTAAACGAAAAAGGGGGTGGAGAAATTGCTTAAATTAAGTGTAGAAGAATTAATCGAAATTAATGATTTTTATAATGGTGCAACTAGGGTGACGATAACACATGCAACAGGAAATACGGCTCTATTGGAACTTTATGATGGTCGTGATATAGAAGAATTCATTCTTAGTAAGAGGGATTTGATAATGGTCCTTAGAAACTTTTATGTTGAGGATATTTGTGACATTGTTCATTCAGGTGTTAACGGGATTATTGATGTTAAAGTGGACAAATCAATCGAACACTATCCAGTACAGATTTCTGTTGAAGATGGACATAAGTATTACTGTAACATAGAGGAACTTAATTACATTTACGGAATCATTGATTACCAAAAAGAAATGTTAAGTAAGTGTTAAGTAATTAGGAAAGTTTTAGATAGAAATGGTGGACTAAAGACAGATCAAATTGATATCTAGAAAATTTATATAAAAACCTCTCCAGAAATAGTAAAAAAAGGATATAGCCCTTGCTATATCTCACTAAAATACCTTACTTGAAATTGTTCGGTTCTTTTAAGTTGATCAATTAGTTCATTATCAAATTCATTTTCAAGAGGCTTATTTATATACATGTAATCTATTACAGATAATGGAGAGTTAAGTAAATCCATTAACTCCGTACTTTGACCAAAGTTATCCAAAAATACTCCTTTAATGATATGGAGGGTCTCTAATTGTTTAATTAATTCATTGACACGGAGAACTGCCTGTTCTGTACTTTCATTACTATTTTTTTGATAATAAATTGCTATATTTGCCACTTGTCCCACCCTTTCACCGAGGGTATTGTTAAAAAGTAACTTAACTATTTTATCACATATTTCGACTCAAAGTAATAATAATTTGTTATAATGGGCTTACTAGAACAAGTTGAAGGGAGATAAAAAAATATGTTATATAAATTCATTGACTTGTTCGCAGGAATCGGAGGAATTCGTCTTGCATTTGAACCTTATGGAGAATGTGTATTCTCGTGCGAATGGGATTTAAAAGCCCAAGAAACTTATGAGGCTAATTTCGGTGAAAAACCTGTTGGGGATATAAGAAGTGTAGATGAAAAAGAAGTGCCAGACCACGATATTTTGTTGGCTGGTTTTCCTTGTCAGCCGTTTTCAATTGCAGGGGTAAGTAAAAAGAAATCTTTAGGTAGAGAACACGGATTCCTTGATGAAACACAAGGAACTTTATTTTTTGATATAGCCCGTATTATTAAAGAAAAGCAACCAAAGGCATTTCTTCTTGAAAATGTTAAAAACTTAAGAAGCCATGATAAAGGTAAGACATTTAAAATTATTAAGAAAGTATTGGAAGAAGAACTAGGCTATACTGTGTATGCTGATGTTTTAAATGCCAAAGGACTTGTTCCTCAGAATAGGGAAAGGATTTATATAGTTGGCTTTAAAAAGCCTCTTAAATTCGATTTTCCTGAAATCCCGAAAGAAGGCCCCGCTCTACATGAAATTTTAGAAAAAGATGTAGAAGATAAATACACTTTATCAGACAAACTTTGGGATTATTTGCAGGCTTACAAAGAAAAGCATAGTAAAAAAGGTAATGGTTTTGGATATGGTCTTGCAGATTTAAACTCTTATAGTAGAACTTTAAGTGCAAGATATTATAAAGATGGTAGTGAAATTCTGATTCCACAAGGGGAAGGGATAAATCCAAGAAGGTTGACTCCGCGTGAATGTGCCCGCTTGCAGGGATTTCCAGAAACGTTTAAGATTGTAGTAAGTAATACTGCGGCTTATAAACAATTTGGCAATAGTGTTGCTGTTCCTGTAGTTCGATTAATTGCAGAAAAAATGGTACAAGCCATAGAACGGGATGAAACAATCGAAGACACTGTGGAAGAGGGTCGGGTCGAGTATGCAACCACATAGTTCAGAGCAATTAACAAAAGCGATTCAGGCGGCCAAGCAATATGGTCGCTTTTATTGTAAGTTTGTAACCGCAAATGATGTTGGACTTACTAATGCGCATCAAGAAGGTCTACATATTGCAAAGGGAGCATGGAATATATTCTTTGAAGAAGAAGGGGTGAAAGGGGAAAATAAAGATAAGTATGTCAAAATTCATATAGATGGCTATTATCCATTTGAAAGTAGAATAATATATTATGGAAAAGGAACAAGGAATGAATATCGTATTACGCGATTTTGGACGAATTCTCCATACGATAAAGAACAGCAGGTTGGAAACTTAGTAATCTTTATACCTTTAGATAGTGAAAATTTGAAGGTCTACATATTTGATACTGAAGAAGAAATTGAGAACTTTGAGGAAACGTTTTCCCTTTCGCTTATAAATAATAATGCTGTTTACTTTGCTGGTGAAAAGAGGGATACTGACCTATCAGAAAAATTGGAATTGCGAATAAATCAATCTGCAGCCCTTTTTGAAGAATTTCCTGAAACAATACGCCTTGCAGAATTAGCAAGGGAATTATTTATGGAAGTATATAGAAGAAAAGGATTTGATCCTGATAAAATGCTCTTAAAATGGATTGAAACGGAATACAGTGTATTTCGCGCCATAGAAAAAAATATCTATAAGCCATATTTAATAGAGCCTTTTTATGAGTTAGATCCACTATTAGAATTTGCAAGTAGTGCATTAAATAGAAGAAAGAGCAGAGCCGGAAAATCCTTAGAACACCATATTGATTTTATATTTAGAAAAACTAATATTCCTTTTAGTCATCCCGGAAAAACAGAAGGTAAGAAGAAACCGGATTTTTTACTTCCGTCTAGTAATGAGTATGGAGATCAACTTTATGATCCTAACAATCTCATCTTTTTAGGTGCAAAAACTACATGTAAAGATAGATGGAGACAGATTTTAAATGAGGCTAATAGGATACCGGTAAAGCATTTATTGACGTTACAGCAAGGGATTACTGTAAATCAATTAGAGGAAATGCAAGATGAACAGGTTATTCTTGTTGTGCCAGAACCGTACCACAAAGCATATCCAGAATCACATCGAGACAGGCTTTGGACCGTTGCTCAATTTATAAAATTTGCTAAAGAAAAATATACAGTTTAAATAGACATAAATAGGCAGTATTTATTTCATAACAGACAATAGATTAGGCGGTATTAGTTTATGTTTTGTAATTGTGGAGGAATTCTAATGGTTATAAGAGTGGAAGAGCCCCCAAAGAATTTAAGTGAAATAGAAAAACTAACTTATAATCGGGTATGTGATGTTGAATGTGCAAACTGTGGAGAAATATACTATTCACAACCTTATGATACAGGGCAACGGTTAAACATAGTTAAAAAAATTCAAGATTAGAAAAAACAACATGCTTGTTTATTTATATTAAAAATGCGGGTGATATTATTGAGTAGTGAAAATTCAATAAAAAGGGCGATTGGCACTTAAAGCCAATATTTTAAAAGGTTGTAAAAGAATTTCAAGAAAGAAAGTAACTCTAAACTACCAAATAAAGAAAATGAAGTTACTAAGGCTTGGTTTGCACATTGCAAAGAGTAGATAAATAAATTTCTACTCTTTTTTATTTTGCTTAAAGGAGAACGCTTGTGCGCATTTAACTGTATACATGTAAAATTAAACCTGAGATAACGGAGGAGATACTCTTGAAAAAAGAGCATTTTAAGGTAAAAGGCATGGATACTGAATTTGTCGAATTTCGCCACAAGGAACACAATATTTTATTCACAAGATTTGAACGTATTCGTTTAGCAGAGGAAACGGTACGGGAAGAAGCGAGATATTTATATTTTATCTATCTATTTCGCAAAGAGCATAAGGTTACCAAAACCAAAAAAACTAATATGGAGATGGGGCCTTACAACATAATCTGTTTTAATAAGGTTTACCACACTTTTGAGGAAATGGTTCACAACCTCTATTCTATATTGTCCGAATACATTCTAGACCAAAATGAAGTTTTTAAATGCTTAAATATGGTACAAAAACTTGATCCGAAAAACTATCATGACAAGGAGTAAAATCCTTGTTTTTTTTGCTAAGTTTTAACGATATTAAAAGAGATTTTGTCAATAAAAGAGAAAATCTTGTATTAGCATTGAAAAAAATGGAGAGACGGGAGGTGATTTGTATGATTAATATGAGTGTTGAAAATTTAATTGATGTAAACAAAATGTTTAATGCTGCAAAGGAAATTCAAATTTAAAAAATGAGGATTTTGTTATAATAGAATTTTTTGATGAAGTTGGTGAAGTGGATGCAACTGTACTGACTTATCGAGAATATGAATTAGTTCGTAACGATTTCTATGCAGAAACATTGGATGAAATAATCAGTTTAGCACTTGATGAAGACCAGAATATGGAAGTAACTATACAGGATAGTGAGGAGACGATTAACAGAATGATAAATGTCTTAGGAAGGTCTGCTTTTTGTCTACTAGGTAAATTGTTGCAAGTCCTAATATTAGTCCCATTATTAGTGAATAGAATGACATACCTTTATAATTCATTTCCTTTAAAGTTTTTCGGAGCCAATGCATGTGTTTCCTCCTAACTTGTACAATTTATGCTATTGACTAAGTATTATAAAGAAAATCAAAACGGCACCAAGATATAGGATTTGTCTATGATAAAAACAAAACACTTGAAATAACATATCATAATATTATAAAATGTTGGTAACAATTTTTATAAGGGGGAACAACATGAGAGTCGTAGCGATATTTATTGCAATAATCGGTTTAACTGTGATTATGACAGCGTGTGGATCAAATACTAACGACAAAACAAGTAAATATGGTTTTGAGAAAACGGATATTCAAGGTGAAACAATTGGTTTGTCAGAAGAAAAACCAACACTTATTTACTTTATGGCTGCTTGGTGTCCAACATGTGTTGGGGGAGAAAAGGTATTTGCAGAACTTCATAAACAATATGGTGATAAAGTTCAATTGATTACAGTAGATATAGATCCATCAGTAGATACAAAAGAACAATTGAAGAAATTTCAACAAAAATATGGTGGGAATTGGCCACATGTTATTGATGAAAATCAAGAAATGGCCAAAAAGTTTCAGGTAAAACAATTAGAAGAAGTTTCTTTAATAAATTTGAAAGGCGAGCAAGTTTTCAGAGGAGTTAACCCCTCATTAGAAGAATTGCAAGAAGCACTTGCTAATGAAGGTGTGACAAGATGAGCATTTCATTTTTCTATTTACTGAGTGTGGGGATAGCAGCCGCTTTTAATCCATGTGGAGTTGCTATGCTGCCTTCTTATATCTCTTATCTGATAGGGAGTAAAGATGGTGATTACTCTTACCGCAAATCCCTTACAAAGGGCATTCTGCTAGGATTAACCATGACGGCAGGATTCTTACTGGTCTTTGTACTTTCTGGATTTGCTATAAGTTGGATTGGCCGTTCGCTAAATGCTGTTTTTCCAATCTTTTCAATAATTGTAGCAATCATGCTTATATTGTTAGGGCTTGGCATGCTAATCGGTAAACACCTTCCCGTCAAAACAATCTCATTTAAAATCAAATCTGGGAAAGGGTCTGTTTTTCTTTATGGTATTGCTTATGCATTCGGCTCATTAAGTTGTACATTACCGGTGTTTTTATTAGTTGTTTCTCAATCGATGACAAATGATTCAACTGTAACAACCCTGATGAATTTCACTGTATTTTCAATTGGTATGGGGATTGTTGTTACGATTATTACTATACTTTCACTTATTTCACGAAGTCTAGTACAACAATTATTGAGAAAATACCTCCCTTTTATTGAGAAACTAACAGCAGTGGTTATTCTTTTGTCAGGTATATATCTTCTTATCTATTGGATATCTAGTCCGGTCAACTTTTAAGAGTAGAGGTGAAGGAAATGGAGGAAAATATGATGGATATGAAACAAATTCAAAATGAAACTGTCTCCAAATTTTTTTACGGCCTTTCTAATCCAGCAAGGCTAGAAATCGCATTATCATTACTTAATGAAGAAAAAAATGTGAGTCAATTGGTTGAAGAGTTAGGAATGAAACAATCGCAAATTTCTAACCAACTCATGTGTTTAAAGACATGTGGGTTTGTGACTTCCCGAAAGGATGGGAAATTTGTTTACTATAATGTGACAGACCAACGTGTACGCGACATCATTCAATTAGCACAATCTGTTGTAGCCGAAAACGCAGATCGAATCAGTTCTTGTACACGATTATAAGGAGGTATGATTCATGAAAAATACCGTAAAAGGTTTTGGATGGACAGCAATGGCCCTTATTACTTGCCCTTGCCATTTAGTCTTTATAATACCGTTACTTGCAGGTACAGCATTAGGCAGTTTTTTAGCAGAGTATGAAACAATCACTTGGGGAGTGTTAGGTGTTCTTTTTATTTATTTCTTCTACATGGGCTGGAAAAAACTAAGTCAATCAGATGATGATTACGCAGGAAAGGATGATTGTACTCCAAAGGAAAATGAAAAGAAAGCATCATTGGATTGTTGTTCACCTCAACAATTTGAAAAATAAATGTTGAACATAATTTTGTAAACAATAAAACCGAACAAAAAATTGATTTTTAAAGGAGTTTTTTCAATGAGTAAAGATAAAGTTCAAGTTACGCTTCCTGTGCAAGGGATGACTTGTACAGGTTGTGAAGACCACGTAACCAAAGCGTTAGACAAAACCGGAGCAGAAAACCCAAAGGCAGACTTCCGACGAGGAAGTGCAACATTTGATATTGAAAAAGAAAAAATCAGTAAAGCAAAAGAGGCTATAATGAAAGCAGGTTATACGCCCGGAACAGAAGAAGTTGCAGATAATAAACCAGTAAGAGTAAAACTTGATGTTCAAGGAATGACATGTACTGGATGTGAGGATCACGTAACTGAAGCATTGAAAAAAGTTGGAGCAGGCAATCCAACAGCCGATTTTCGTAGTGGTCAAGCGACATTTGAAATTACCAGAGATAAAGTAGAGAAGGCAAAAGAGGCAGTTAATGAATCAGGTTATAAAGCAAGTGATGTGACATTTGAATCTGAAGACAATGTTGTTACTTCTAAAAACAAAGAAGGTGCTTACGATTTGCTGATTATTGGCTCAGGTGGTGCTGCCTTTTCCGCAGCCATTAAAGCCGTTGAAAAAGGGGCTAAAATTGCCATGGTTGAACGAGGCACCATTGGTGGCACCTGCGTCAATATAGGCTGTGTACCTTCAAAAACAATGCTTCGTGCAGGTGAAATCAATCACTTGGCAGGAAATAACCCATTTACTGGTTTGGATACGAAAGCCGAATCAGTTGATATGGCTTCTTTAACTGAGCAAAAGGATGAACTGGTTCAAGGAATGAGGCAACAAAAATATGTTGATCTTATCGATGAATATGGATTTGATTTAATTCGTGGTGAAGCCTCATTTATTGATGAAAACACGGTTAAAGTGAACGGACAAAAATACACAGCAAACAAGTTCCTAATTTCAACAGGGGCATCTCCATCTATTCCGAATATTCCGGGATTAAAAGAGGTAGATTTTCTCACAAGCACAACGGCTCTAGAGTTAAAAGAAGTTCCTGAAAAGTTGGCTGTAATCGGTTCTGGATATATTGCTATGGAGTTAGGACAACTTTTTAATAACCTAGGAGCAAAGGTTTCACTAATGCAACGAAGTGATCGACTTTTGAAAGAATATGATCCAGAAATTTCAGAAGCCGTTGATGAAGCACTAACCGAGCAAGGCCTTAATTTCATCACTGGAGTTACTTATAAAAAAGTAGAACAAGATGGTGACATGAAAAAGGTCTATATTGAAGTAAATGGGGAAGAACAAGTCATTGATGCAGATCAGTTATTGGTCGCAACCGGAAGACGGCCAAACACAAATTCACTTAACCTTGAAGCAGCAGGAGTTGAAATCGGCAAAAGAGGCGAAGTAATTGTAAACGACTTTCTACAAACAAGCAATCCAAGCATCTATGCAGCAGGTGATGTCACGTTAGGACCACAATTTGTCTATGTTGCTGCATACGAGGGTGGAATTGTTGTAGAAAACGCATTGGGATCTGCCAATAAGAAAGTTGATTTGCGCTTTGTACCGGGAGTCACATTTACAAACCCATCTATTGCCACTGTTGGTTTAACCGAACAACAGGCTAAGGATCAAGGATATGATGTAAAGACCTCTGTACTTCCACTAGATAGTGTGCCAAGAGCACTCGTGAACCGTGAAACAAAGGGTGTCTTTAAATTAGTTGTCGATAACCAAACACAAAAGATTCTCGGTGCTCATGTGGTGGCTGAAAATGCTGGCGATGTAATATACGGTGCCACATTAGCCGTTCAGTTCGGACTAACTGCAGATGATTTAAAAAACACTATGGCCCCTTATCTAACAATGTCTGAAGGCTTGAAATTAGCAGCCCTGACATTAGATAAAGACGTTAGTAAATTGTCTTGTTGCGCAGGTTAGATAATATATTTTAGGGAGAGAGGTTGTTCTCTCCCTTTTTGAATACTGAAAAGAGGTATCATCATGTATGAATATTAGAATTCGATAAAGTCAGGGCAAGTATGGTACATTAGCCCGTATTTCTAACGACAAAAATATACTGGTCGTGTTAAGGAAGGGAGGAAATTACATGGCAGGATGTTGTTCCATTGATCCTTATACCCACTTTACGACTATAATTATTGGAGATGGACCACTTGAAATAGCAACCGCATTACATCTTTCGTCATATGGGGAACTAACTGCCTTAGTTCAAAGTGAGTTTTCTCAAAAGAGGACCGAGCAATTCTTCAGTGAGTTCAAGCCGTTTATAGAGGAAAATAGTGAGATGCCTTGGAACTTAGAGGAATTAGAAGATGATATGCACCTCATACTTTTAAATGGACATATCACTATTGGTAAAAACAATACGATAATAATCGAAGACAAAGAAATTTATGGTAAGAAAATATTTTCAGAATATGACACGCTGAAAAAAATAGGATTCCTAAATAAAACTATTCAACCCTATTCAAAAAAAGAAATGTATAAAAAAGTATCAGATAACTTGTGGCTGTTACATCCAGTAGATGGTCAACTCCACGAAACAATATGGAGAGATGCAGAGGATTTTGCTAAATATTTTGTGAGGGGTGAAAGGGAAAATAGGCGCTTTAAATAAAGACATATTTCCTAGTATATTCATATTTACCACCGTGCAAATCGCTGTTAATGTCTTTCCTGCCGTGAAATTTTTGTTAACAAATAGGATTGATAAACATTGTTAACGACGATAAAAGCACATAAGGCACACATCGTCATCATCATCGTTTTCAACCAACTAAACATGATTACCACACCTCTTAAGTTTGATATAAAGGAACATCTTGTCTCTTAATACAAGACGTTCCTTTTGAAAAACTAAATTTGCTGCTCAATATTGTTACAACAACCTTGTATCTCTTTTACCTGTTGACGAATTTCTTCAGGCGAATTAGCATTCTCAATCCTATTGCAGCATTCTTCAATTCTTTTTGCTTGTTGTTTTACATTATCTGTTGCCATATTATTCACCTCCTTTTAACCGCAACAACTTTCTTGGTAGCCTTTATCTGCTGATATAGCCGTTCCAATAACGGCTTCTGAGATACTTGGGTGAATGGAAATAATCTCTGAAAGATCGGTTATCGTCAATTTGCCTTTCATGGCTATCGCGATTTCATGAATTAATTCTTCTGCTCTTGGTCCAACAATGTGAGCACCAATAAGGTGTTTGGATTTTTTGTCACTGATTAACTTAACAAAACCTCTTGTTTCTCCTAAGACCACTGCTGGTCCAACATCTGCAAAGTCCAATCGATTCGAATTAATCTCCATTCCTTTTTCGATCGCCTCTTGTTCTGTCAAACCGATACTTGCTACAGGTGGATGAGTAAATGTTGTTCGTGTGACTAGGCTATAATCGACTTTTTCAATGTTATTTTCAATGGCATTTTTGGCAGCAATTCTACCTTCATAGGAAGCCACAGGTGTTAACATATAGCCACCAATACCATCTCCGCCGGCATAAATGTGCTCCACTGTTGTTTGAAGATATTCATTGACCTGAATACCTGTTTTTTCAACTTTAACCCCAATTTGTTCTAATTCTAGTCCACCTACATTTGGTACACGTCCAGCAGCCAATAAGACCTCGTCCACTTGAATTGTTTTATTCCCTTCAGGTGTTTCAACCTCTACAGTTTTTCCATTTTCACCTTTGGTTACTTTCTTAACCTTACTGTTTAATAACACTTCAATACCTAATTCTTTTGAAATTTCTCCTATGGATTTTGACGAATCAAGATCTTCATTTGCTAACAAGCGATCTCCCATTTCGATTACAGTTAAATCCACACCTGCACTTGCAAAAACGTGTGAAAATTCCATAGCAATGACGCCACCACCTATAATGGCCATTCTCTTAGGTAACTTACGAATGTTTAATACATCCGTGCTATTTATCGTGTATTCAACCCCTTCAATTGGAGGGGTCGCTGTTTTTGACCCTAAAGCCAGAACAAACTTATCAGCAGAAATTTCTGTATCATTGACTTTAATCGTATGTTTAGATGTAAACTGGGCTTCTCCTCTAATTAAATCAATTCCTCGTTCTTTTAAGCCTTTCTCTTTATCTTCTTCAAAGGCTTTAATGATTCTTTCCTTTCGATCTTAACCTTATCCCACAACAAAGATGTGTTTTGGACATCAATGCCAAATTCCTTTGCATTATTGACTAAATCCCAAACTTCACTAGACCTTACCAAGGCCTTTTTGGGGATACATCCCCTGTTAAGTCAGGTTCCCCCTAAAACGTCATCTTTTTCAATTAAAGCCACTTTAGCATTAAGTGCAGCACCTTGTTTCGCAGCCTGAATACCACACATGCCTCCACCGATAACGACAAGATCATACTTTGTCATATGTATTAACCTCCTTTTCATTCCTAGGTTATGTTTTCCCAACTTTTATAATTGTAAACGTTAAAGAGTACCTAGATTAAAATTTAGGTACTCTATCTAAAATAAATTATGCCGGGGTCTGCAGTATTAAATTGTTTTGGAAAAAGTAACCCTTCAGTATATGGAGAAGAAATATTTTGTTTAGTAAACATATAAGCCGTTTGGGCATAGAAGGTTTTTGCTCCTTGTACGTCACGTTGTCCAGTAACAATATCATTTAGCAAATTTAGAGATAAAAAATTCATTGCTTCCTTATGGCATTTTGCTGATGCTTCACCTTTTGTACGGTCTAAATATACACTTCCATCGAAGGCTGCAACATCATCATATAAGTGAATGGGTACCTTATAATCTATGGTTTGTTCTAAAAAGTCTTGGTGAGGAGTTGGAAAGTTATGTGGGACTGTCTCACGATCGATAGTGGTGCGTTTCCACGGACCATTATTATACCAAGTTAGCCTACTCATCGTCGCTTCTTGAGGGTAACCATACTTTTGTATCATGGTTTGTGCTCCCTCTAAAGGTTTCCCTTCCCAATGGGACAAAATTTGTTCTACATAATTATTCATTACCATACCTCCAAATATTCTGCTTAACCTACATGCATTGTATGCAGAGAACCTATTTGGAGGAACAGTTTTATTTGTTTAAACTTAGTTGGACCTCCAAATAGCAATAATAAAATGGATTGGCCCCACTTCAGGAGTACGAATGTTTGAAAATACTTATGTTAGGTTGTATTGAAAGAATGAACGCAATTAAAATGCTCCAATAAATAGAGCATTTTAATTTTAGGATTTTCTAATTGGATTTTTTGACTAGGGTAACAAAAGATTGGGATATTTCATTGTAAGCACTCCGAATGCTAGTATAACAAGTGGAAATAAAAAGAATAAAAAGTGACTAAACCTTAAAGTTTGATTTAAAATCAATCCTTTTAGTAGTAAAATAATAAAACAAATTGCAAAAAGGATTGTACCATTAATTAAGAGTGTGATATAAATACCCTCGCTAAAAGATGTTTCTTTTAGCATGATAAAAATCCCTGTATTGCTAATAATGATTGTAAATACAGCAATAAATATTGCAAGCATTTCTATATACTTGTTTTGTGTGTTATTAATCTTATGTTCAATATTTTCAACTAGGTTAGATATACTTGCATATTTCTCATTCATTTCATCTTGAAGTAACTGCCGATAAACCATGTCACCGGTAATAGTTCTTTCTCCTTGCTCAGTCAATCTTACAAAAGGATCTTGTGCTCTCCAACCTTTTTCTGCTCCCTTTTCGTAGTTGTTTTTTAGTTGTTCACGAGAATCAACCTTTAGGTTATCTACCATGAAAATGTCTGCTGGGACAAAAGATATTAAACCTTTATAGTATAATTCAGTTAACAAGTCTTCAAATTTCGTTTCACTAATTTTGTTATGAAAGAAATCATCATATATCTTTTTTCTATTCTTAATACCTGTATGTGCCTCTATCGGTGGCACCTTTATGTTATCACCAATTAATTGAATAATTTTCTTCTCGTAGTCGCTTAAATCCTGATAATCGAACATTTTCAATAATCCCCCTTAACATAAAAAGAATATCACTTCAATGAGGTAAAACCAATACATATTAATCTTTGGGCAGTTTTAAATATTTGGTGACTCTTTAAAACTGTAATTTTTATAGAGACTGCCTACTAATTTATGCTAATGTTAAAAGGTGGAAGGATTACAGACTGACGTTGTTCTAGTATTTGCAAAGAGTAAGAATGAGTTAAAAAAGTGGCTGGAAGTGGACAAGTAATTGAGGTTTGATGACAAGCAAGATACTTGTAGAGTTGAATATGTGGTATTCAGCAGAGCAAAAGAACTTTAATGTATTGCTTGTTTAGAAGAAGTTGATGATGAATTTAAAAAACATTTGGACTCCCTGAAAGTAGAAATGGTTCACGCAATATCAAAAATAAATGTTTCTAATGGGGAAAGGAGAAACAACCAATATGAAACATATTCACGAAGTTATGAATTTTCTAAATGAAAATAACGGTGCAATTACAGTACTGATAAATATTATATTGGTATCTATTACAGGTGTGTACGTATATTTAACAGGAAGCCTATCTAGGACTTCAAATAAAACAATTGAGCATTCATATAATGAGTATAAAGATAAGAAGAACAAAGAAGAAACTGTGAAAAAGAACCTAATTTACTTGATTAATAGTGAAATATATATGAATTCTTTTATATATGTTTTTTCTCAATACTACCTGTTAAACGGAAAACAAGTAAATTTAAAGGAAAAATTGAGACATTATTTTAATAGTGGTGGAGTTTCAATTGACAGGACTTCAAGAGGCCATATTGTAGTTCACACTGGATTAGATACTTGGAAAGAAATAAACGCACAATGTGCACAATACTTTTCTAATACACTTATGCAGGAATTAACAGGATATTATGCTGGCGTTGAACACTCAAAGATTTATTCTGTTAATGGTATGTCGAATGAGAGTTTTATTGAATTTTGTAGAGGACAACTTATCTCTACATATAAATGTTTAGAGTTATTAAAAGAAGAGGAACCCGGCTTACGAATTGATGAAGGATATAACATTGACGGGAAGATTCTCTCTGTAAATAAGGAAGCAGGAACCCTGTTTGAAATGGATAAACATTTAGAGCAAGTAGGTTCGAAATAATATAAAATTGGTTTCAAACGTTAAGTTCGGAAACAAAATCAAAGAGTTTTGTTGAAATTAAATATTTGAATACAAAAGTTACCAATAATTGATGTTTTTTGGGGTCATTTGTTTTTATCTCTCTAGAATAGTCCCAAATGTTGAAAACTTGTGGAAGAAAAATAAGAAATGATATTGATGAAAATAAAGGTATAGGGAAGTATCTGTAGAATGTAATAATTAATCCTTTTTTCTTTAAAGGTACATATTATTTGTTTTTTCTTTTTGTGACTCTCTTTTGCTGTAATTTGTGGTGTATTCCTTTCTTTGTAAAGAATAAAGACAAATAAAAGCGTGTGAACTACAGGTTAGTTTTACACGCTTTTATTTGTCTTGGTATTGTTAATATTTTATATATAACGATATGAATAATATGTCTGAAAAAAATCCCATACAAGTACTTAATTATTATTCTTATGTTGTTTTACTATTGCTGTATTCAATATTTTACTAATATTCCACCATTCATTATTTGGGAATATCTCCAAAATAAGTTTAATTTTTATATCATGATAGGACTTTACATTATCCGCTCTCACACCAATTGAAACTTCCTTGTCTGCATTTAGCCAATTTAGATCAAGTGCATAAAAATTCGGATGGCTTTCAGGTTTGTTTCCTCTTAAATATTTGGGTGATCTTGTAACTCTAATTATGTTCTCTTGCTCAAGTATCTTAATATGGTTTATGGCTGTTTTGACAGAGCATTGAGCACCCAATGCAATTTGTTCATAAGTCATAAAAAACTCATAATTTCTATCTGCAAATCGTTTTGAGTGAATTAATAAAGCAAAAAGTGTTTTGTGAAATTTTTTTGGGTACTGATACAATGTTAACATTTCACTTCTGGATACAATAATTTTTGTTAAGCCTTTGGAAAACACAACATTTTTTTTAAAAACTAAATTAACGATTCTCGCTATTTCTTTAAAACATTCTTCAAGTGGAGTCTTGAAAAATGCTCTATCTTGCCGCTCCATCCATTGCTGTAGTTTTTGTTCACATTCAGATTTGCTTTCCTTTAAAGTGTTAAAATAAACAGCCAGTTTACAAGTAACAGCATTTCTAGTACCCGGCCTCTTTAATCCATTCTTGTATAAATCTTCTAAGGAATCCAGTGTATCTTCTGAAAGATCCAAGTTCCCCAGAGCAGTGTTTTCTATTTCTTTACTATCAACTTTTATATTTGGTACTTCCTCGTCATCTTCATGTAAATCCGATATTAAATCCTTCAAATATTCAGCGTTCATGGGTTCAATACTTAAAAAATAATCAAAGGATTGAATAGTAGTAAAATTATTTTGCACGTCAACATACCAGCAGACATTACTACTTTTATCCCGATTTTTATGATTGATACCGAGGGGAAGTTTCAGCCCCTGAGTAGGTGTTGGTCGAAGTTCGATTTTCCCATTTATTTTTCCATCTAGTAAGTTATATGTAATTGAAACTGCTGCGTTAAAAAGTACCTTCATTGAATTGTAAGGGATTTCCTCTGAAAAATAAACGTCAACATGATATCCCTTTGTACCGCTCCAACTGGTGAAAATTTTGTCCGTAGGGATTCCGAGAGTGTTTAAAGACTCATAGAGAGCCAATACTACTTTTTTAGCCTCCGGTATAAATGGAACATCCACATCAAAAGTGATAAATTTTGTATGTGTTTTCCTGCAAAAAATGCCGTAAGTACTTTGCTGCAGTATATGAGATTTCAAAAATCCATCATTAAGACTTACATGTTTGTCGTTATTATAAATATTGAATGTATGGTAACTACCATCCTCATTAAGTTTGATATATTTGTATCTAACCGTTATAAACAACTGCTTCAATTTTTCAACTATTTGATTAATATCGCTCATAAAAACACACCCTTCTCTTTAATCTGTCATAATTGGTCATTCCTCCCTGAATTCAATTGTTTTATGTTCCTTAGATTTATATCAATTAAATTTTTTTTGTAAGAAGTTCCATTATGTAATATATCCCATCATCATTTTTTATTAATCTAGTTGCTCGTTTAGTTCAAAGTGTAATTGATTATAGATATTGTCTTTCATTAATCATCATCTCCTTTCATTTTGCCAAATTAAATGGCTTACATTTGTTATAGCATAAAAAGAAAAAGACGTGGTGAGTATGTTTCGAGATAATTGTAGTGGGTTTCTATGAAAATATGAAAACCATTATTACACATGATATTCTTATAAATACTTTAATTGATAAGAAAGAATAATAATTAAGTACTTGTGTGCAATTCTTTTTAATTATATTAAACATATTTACATTGCGTTATTTAAAAAGGGACTAATCGATGATGGTAGAAAGATTTCTGAAGAGTGGGAGTTAATGTTAAAAGAGGGGAATTTTTTCTTTTTGCGGTTGGTATCCATATTTTGGTATATAGTGAGTGGTGGAGAAGTAAAAAGTGCTGGCAAACGGTTTAAAACGCGCTATAATACGACCAAATAAGTTTTGTCAGATAATATGGTTTATGCGACAAGGGTGCTTTATTATCATATATTTTCTCGTCGCATAACACCTATAAAAGAAACACTTTTTTCGTCGTATAACATAGCAGGGAGGATTGTTATTATGAACGCGGTTCCAGCCACTATTTCACAATCACTTGAAAGTTTCAAAACGCATCTTCTAGAAAATGATAAAAGTTTAAACACTATTAAAAGTTACTCTCAAGATCTAAACCACTTCTTTAAATGGGTTCATCAAAGATATGATCCACCTCATTTAATATCTATGCTTACTTCTATTGATTTGAAGGATTATGAACGTCAACTTAAATTAGATGAATCAATTGCTCCAGCAACAATCAATAGAAGATTGGTTGCGTTAATGAAATGGGCGGAATTTTTAGTAACTATCGGATCAACCAATGTTAATCTTTCCAGTAACATTAAAATCAAAAAGATTCAAAAACAGAATAACATACGTTGGCTTACAAGAAAAGAAGTTGGTAAGTTACTACATGCTATTGAGTTAACTAAGCAACAAAACCACAAAAAGGGTATGCTTCATCAAACCATAGTTTATATGGCTGTGAATTTAGGACTTCGAGTACAGGAGATTTGTAATGTTAAAATTGCTGATATTGACTTCCAAACAAACATTGTCAATGTAAATGGCAAGGGGAATAAACACAGAATCATACCTTTGACAGAAAATACTAAGGAGGCAATTGTCAACTGGTTAGAGGTAAGAGATCAAGAATCCGATTATTTACTAATGAGCAGTAAATGTAATCATATTACTACACGAGCCGTACAGCATATTTTTAAGAAATATAGTGATCAACTAGGGATTGAAATAACTCCTCACTCACTAAGGCACACATACTGCAAACAGTTAGCGCAGCATGGTGTAGAAATCCAATCTATTGCGGAACTTGCTGGTCATAGTAGTATTGAGACTACTAGGGTTTATGTCACTCCTTCGATTCAGGAGTTGCAAAATGCTTTGAAACGTACAGAGTTTTAATTTGAGCGTTCAGTTTATTGAGCGCTCTTTTAATATTTATTAATAATGAAGGTTAACCTTTCTAATGAAAATAATGTTTATTTATAATTATTAATAGTTTTATTGAGTGAAATCATTATAATCAATAAAACTATTAATAATAACAGTTAATAAATAAGAATGAGAATCAATAATTAGGAAATTTCTTTTCTGAATTCTTGGTAACAAATAAAATACCATTATAGATGAAAAAAATACATGATATAGAGAATTAAAATCAAAAAAAATAATCCTATAGAAAAAAACAGAAAAAAATAGGTTTTAAACGACATTTAATCCAAATCCCCAATTTCCCCTGATTCTCCTGATTTTTGGACGAATTTAAGACATTTCTATCTAGAACCATTTTTGTAGTTTTTAAATCAAATTTTTTAATTGCAAATTAGATTCCTGTTATTTATAAGATATTTTTATCTACGAATAAAACACCTTACCTCTTTAATAGATAAAAAACTTTAAGATGATTAGATTCGCGCTATAATAGTCATCAAATATAATTTTGAGGTGATAATTTGGGAATGTACATTGGATTAACATTTAAAAGAGAAAGATACTCAGAAATAACAGAAATGTTACAGGACCATGCAAGATTGTTTGACAGAAAACTAGAAATGTACTTAATGGTTGATCTTAATCTTTTGGAACTTCATTTTAAGTCTATGGATTTAGCAGTTATAGATAGGGTATTGCTCTATGACTATGAGGAACTAGGGAATTGGGAGAACTTCAAAAGGTTTTCAAACTTATGCAAAAAGTTTGGGCTAGAGTTTAGCATTATAAAGAAAACAGTAGACTTACACAGTGATGTTGATGTTCCTATTGGCTACCTTACGGAAATTATTCAGTAGAAGGTTGCTAACAAATAAAAAAGAGGGAGGTACAGGTTCAATGGAGAGTCAATCCCAATCATATACAAAAAGCCAAGTTGATTTTATCAATAAACAACTTCAGGCGGCTGCAAGAATGGCTGCTAGAACTGAAAAAGAAATACTTTCGCTTTTTACTGACGATGAAATAAATTTGGTGAAAGTAAAATGGAGTGGCAGCCAACCCTCAAATGGTATTTCTTTTAAAGAAAGGTTAATGAACCAAGTAGATGCTGTAACCCCTGAAGAATTGCTAGTAACTAGATTGAATGTTAATAAGAAAGAACTTTTGCAGAAGATTATGGATCTAACCGCATATCAGGCTTTTACATTAATTCGGGTTTCTAGTCAACGAAGGAATGAATAAAGATGACACTTTTTTGATCGTTGCAGGTTATAGTTTCTCAAGAGGGTGTCGTGAATTTTAGGATATGAATACAAAAAAATCTTATACCACATGTATATAATGTTGTTTCTAGAATTTCGCTAAAGGTGAAAGGGGTTGCTTATTCTGGCTTTGGTGGTTGAAAGACTATTGCATAAAATAGCCTTCCTTATAATCATGCTGTATTTTTCCTTGATCTTTGCCACTGTATGTTTACCATTGATGTGGATTTATTATAGGATTCCAACAACTGATTACTATCTTATTTCTTCTGTTGTCATGTTTTTGGGGGGATTAATTCTTAATATCATGCTGTCCGTTAAATTTCATCATAAAAGTGAAGAATTAGGAAATGGATTTCCAAGAGGAATTGTTCTTAAGATGTTTGGTTGGTTATCGATTGGGTACACCACTGTATTCTTTGTTATGGTGCTACTAACCAGTAAAATAATACCTAGTTTGTATTTTGTTATTTTTCTTATGACTGGCGGGTATTCTTGGTTTTGGACTCTTCAAGGATACATACATGCTAAAAATAATAAAGAAAAGTATGAAAACGGTGATAGTTATAATCCTTGGCTAGGGAGGTTATTATTCTTAGGTATTGCTTTGTCATTACTGATGGGGTATCTGTACTTAGGCTTAATTGAATAAGTGTTCTTTAAAGTCTATTTTTTTTAAATCTTTTCCTCTTAGATTCTTATAGTACTTCTTAATATCTTGTGTTGATCCTTTTCTAGGATGTCGAAAAGACCAAACAGTTTAAGTTGTTTGGTCTTTTCATATAAAGTGAGGGATTTTATTAAGAAATGAAGAGTAATTAACCATTTAAATATTCTCTTTTAACAATTAATCGTCTTCGGAAAGTTCCTCTAACATTCTTAGTGCTTTCTGTCCATTAGCAACATTTATCCCTATATAACTTTTTAATAACTTAATTTTTTCCTTGCGTGTTTTGTGAGTTTTTCCTTCTATTTCTTCAAGGGTTATTGTATTTCTAAAACTGTACTCACCATTAGTTGATTCGGTTAATCTTTTTAACAACGCTTCTAATTCATCTTTCTTCTCTTCGCTTTTTGCGAGTGTTACCACTCTATGGAAAATTGTTATTATCACTTCATAAATTTTCTTTCTGTCTTCCCTTTCTTTAATTGAAAGATCTTCCAAAGATTTGTCAAATTCGTCTTGAAATATAGCCTCTAAAATTCCGAATAGTAATTTGGAAGGTATTGTTTCATCAGAAATATCAATCGTATATCTTTTCTCGAAGTGGTTCTTTATCTTATCTGAAGAATATTGGAAGAATTCCTCTAAAAATTTATGGTCCCATGTATCAAGAACATATTCAGAATGCCCAACCAAGTAATCGACCGATGTATTAAAGTGTTTGGCTATATCTCTGATGGATTCCAATGTAGGTCTTCTAACGTCATTTATATATTTTTGCAAAGTAGAACGGTTGAGACCGAGTTCATCTACTAATTTGTCTCTCTCATAGTCAAATCCATTTTCTTTCAATAAATGTTTTAAGCGTTTCCCAATCATAATTTTCGAATCATTACTCACCAAAATCACCCTTATCTTTTTTAATCATTTATTATGTACATTCTAATTCAATTGTTCAACTTGTGCAAATCAAGAATAAAAAAATTACATTTTGGCTTTACATGCACGACATATGGTGATATTATAATCACAAGTTGAACAAATAAACGATACAATGTGTGATTTTATAATCACAAATCGATTTATGTAGTTTTGGAATAAAGGAGGGGAATCGTTATGAAGGATTGGAAAGTGAAGGAATTAGTTATTTCAGATTTGAGGGAGTTAGCAGCAAGTTGTAAGGGATATGTAGTAATGCTAGGGTGTGGCGGTGTTTTGAATGAATGGGTTAACGGTGTATCACAAGAACTACATAGCGCTGGTGTAACTACTACAAACGATCCAAAAGTTCTGTGGGGTAATATTTATAAGACCCCTACTAAGTATCTAAGGGTTGATTTAGTTTTCATGTTTAAGGAAGACTTTAAAGAAATATTTGATGTGTCAAAGTTAGCGATATGGAGAATCAGTTGGGGTGGCACTATTAGGTTGAGTGACTACTTAAAAAATTTTAAAAGTAACCATGAAAACAATGAAATGGCAGGGGGAGATTTAAATGTTTACGTTAGATGAAACGAAAGAATTACGAGAGATGTTTCCTGATAACGAAGATGTACTAGCAGATGAGGAATTTCAAGTAATCGGGTGGTACATTTATTCTCTTTGGGAAAAGAACGATTTCAAGAATGAAGAAATTATCTATCGAAAGGAAACTGGTGATATTTTTAATTACTTTTTCGAATACGATAATCAACTATTTATGCTTTCTGATGAGACCATTTACTGGGGACAAGGTCAAATTAGTCTAAGGAAAGTTTGTGACACTAATGAAAAGATTAGTAAGAACTACATTAAGAAGTTTATTAGGTATGTAGAATGGACTAATGAATATGACTACTTTGAAGGTCAAGAGGACGAATTTGACTTTGAATTGCATGGAGAAGGTCATGAACACCATGTTGAAATGGCATATGGTCTTATTGAAATTTTGAGAAATAAAGGCTATGACATTACAGATTAGAATTTAAAAAGCACGCATGGGATGAGTAGCATGTTTTCTTCTAGATGGGAATTATACTTAACTTCCCAAAACTAAATAATTGAATAAAGTTGGAACAATCTATGGAGGGTAGAATGCAAGCAAAGTATTAGTCAGCAATTAAATACTTAATATTCAGGTATTAGGAGGAATTGAAATGAAAAAGAATGCAATAGTCTATGTCAAAGGATTTACAAATGAGGTAGTAGAGGCAAATCTTGAACCAATAAAGGAGTATTGCTATAGGAATGGGTTAGAAATAGTTGAAATATTGTCTGATGAAACAGCCTATAACGAAAAGGATCTAGATTGTATAAGAACCCTTTACAATTATATGAGTTCAAAGAAAGTTACTGCAATCATCTTCACTAGTTGTTACCCCGATGTTTCTATAAGAAAGTACATTATGCAGTTAGGTATTTTTCCAGATTATGAAACTCTAAATTTCGATTATGGTGTTCTTGAATCAAGGATAACCAATTGCGCTAAAGGTGAAGAAACGATATTAAATCAGGCTACTTTTGATACTGAGTTAAGTGTAGATTTCGGCAATTTGGTCGAACGATTATCAAAAGAGCAAAATGATCTTCGCTTTATTAACAGAGAGGAAAATGCTCGATTAGTTGAGGAAAGCAAGGGGAGAAAACAAAAGGCTTTTCGAGATTTTATAAAGGAAAAAAGAATATTAGGAATTGTTTTTAATGAAGGAAATATGTCAACGATGATCAGTTATCTTGGGGTTGAATCCTTTATGGATAATACAGGAGATACCGATGCTATGGTTTACAGCAATTATCACGACTTGGAAACAGTATTAAGTTCTAATAACTACTATAAAGTCATATTTGATGGCTTGGGAAACGGAGACCTCGGCGATTTTAGAGACTTAGTACTACTTTGCGAACAATATGCTGTTGAGGTTCAATTCTGTTTCGGTCACTTATCTTCAAGAGGCAATTATGAGTTGATCGAGATACTTGATGAATTAACAGAAAATGCTTAACAGCCAATAATATTAATAAAGAATTACTCAATAAAAAACAAGGGAACAGGTAAGTTTTCTTTACACTGTGGTACTTAATCAAAATTGAGTCAGATTACTTGATATCTAAGGAGGAAATTTCTATGAAGAATAATGCAGTTAATAAAGTTGGTTATATGGTTCACTTAAGTTCTGAAAGGGATGACAGCATAGACTTAGAAATGAAAAGCCGCGTACTAGAGGTGTTATTAGAGAATGTTAAAGGGATAAGTGTTACAAATTATCATTCATATAAGAGTAATCCACTGGTAGCCCAGTATTTTATCAGTTTATTAAGAAAGCAGGACATCGACACAATTGCTGTACAGGATCGTTCAATTTTTAAGAAGGACATCATCAATCTGTTTATCGAAGAGGGGTTTCATTTCATTTTGATTGAAGTTAATCGCAGCAAGACAAAATATAGGATTGAGGAAATTACTAACAACCAATTGAGGTCAGATCTACATAATGTAGCCAGAATCAGTAAGGTTAAATGGGAAAACTTAGGTTCTGACTATAGAAAGGCCTTAATCAATTATGAAAGAGTTGCAAGGATGTCGAATGATTTAGTAGATGAATTCGAATCTACTACTGGTATTAACGTTTCTGCCTATTAAGTTCGTTATTGAAGGAATACAATGTTTGATTTAGTGATAAGTGAATATAAAAACTAAAAAACTAATCAAGGAGATGATACTTTATGAAAAACGTAACATTTTTCACATTATTACCGGAGACTATTCTAGGGAGAACAAGGAATTCTGCTGAGGAATTTTTTGAATACACCATGATGGTGGATATATTTGCTGAGAACAACAACCTTAATATCGTTAATGGTTGCGCAATTTCAAATTTTGAGGATAAGAGTATGAATGATAAGTATTTTTCTAGACTGAAAAAGAAGTCAACTGTATTAATAATATCTCCTGTACATGTTGCAAACTCTAATATTCTAGATTTATTTATAAGTAAAGATGTCACCTTTAGGGTCATTCAGGGGGATTATTTGATGAAACCAAAACTTCTAAAAAAAATCTGGTTAGAAGAAGCAAAAACAACAAAAATTCCACTGGCGGTAGAAAATTTGTTTAAAACAGAGTTATTAACAGCAGAGGGAAAAGTTAGTTCAATATAAAAAATGTCTAGTTAGTTGAAAAATAAAAATAAGAAGACAAAGGAGAGTAAAAAATGAATCCACTTGAAAAATTGATATCAGAAGGAAATGCTCAAATTGTGACGGAGTTAGAAGCAATAAAAGAACCGAACAAATTTATTCTAATTGACTGCGATCCACTGGCTCCAAGACCAAATCTGGTTCTTGAAGAGGTCTTAAAAGGAACAGGTATTACTAGTGAAAAAGAGCCATTATTTAAGGTTTTTGGAGCATGGCAATGGGATTATAGTGAGATTGATGATGAAACTTGGAATAACGTAATAGAAACAATTGAAGATAGGTTAGATTTAGCGTATGAAAATGGATGGGCAAGAAGGGTAAGTTGGAAGCCAACAAGTAGAAAATACCGACAAAGTATCATATAAGGTTATAGTCCGTAGGGGCGGATAGATCCATGCATTTTCCAAATTGATATTAAGTATGACTATCATGCCCCAATTCTAAATCTTAAAGATAAATACTGCTTAAGTATTTCGTACTGATAAGCAGAAAGAGCAAAATTAAGGAGGAGATAAAATGGTAAAGGTAATTGATTATGATGAACAAGGTAACGTAAGAGTAACTAGAGTTTTTAACGGTGAGATAAAAGAAGAAAGAATCTATCGTAAAGAAGATATCGAAGTTATAAGTGAAAAGGATTGTAGAATTCCTATTCAAAGGATTAGTCTTCAAAAGTCAAACAAAGATGAAATTAAAGATCTATTTGATTTCCTTACTAGTGATAAGTTATAACGAAGGTTCCAGAAGAACCTTAGTAAAATTTAGAGGGGGTGGAAGGGATGATTAATACAAGGTATAAGAGATTACAAGACTTAGAAGAGGAGTTGCGTATCATTCGCTCCTTATATGATAGATTTTGGCCTGAAATGTCTGAACAACAGCAAGATTATCTAGCAAATAATGAGCACCAAATTGTTAAAGTAATACGTTTACTTGAGTATCAGTTAGCAGGTTACACTCCTAAGTCTAATTTTTAAAATTAAAAAAACTTATTTGCCTATTTATAAGAAGGGGATGACATTATGAGAACTAAATACAGTAAAGCAATAATGAAAATTGATTGGTCTGGTCCAGAGGGAAATGTGTATCACATTATGTGGAAGGCTGAAGCAGTTCTTGAACATATTGAGGAATTTAATAAGTTAGAGGAACTAAAGTATCGATTAAAACATGATAACTTGAATAGTTATGAGGAAGTTCTTACTTTAATTAATGCGTATGTAACAATTGAGAATATAGATGACTATTATTCTCTTAGAGCCGAACTTGATGGGGAGGAGAGTTAATTATGGGTAAAGTTGGGGTAGCCTTAAGATAGAATTTTTATGATTAGTCGATACGCCCAATAGAAGAATATTGGGAAAATTAGTGATAATGGAGTGGCTTCTATTAGTCCCCGTTTCAATAAATCCTTGAAGGTGAATAAATTCACGCTATACTTTCCCTAAATAACAATATAGTTGTTTTTACTAAATGAATGGACAAGAGAAGGGGGAACAAAATGAATTGGCTTAGAAAAACAATAACCGAAATGAACTATAAAGGAATGACATTATCCTCAATCATTATGGGTCCAATATTAGGATTAGCATCAGTCTACATAGTAGATAGCAAACCCAACCTTGTTACAACGTTTCTCATTCTGTTAATCGTATCGTCATTATCCGGTAGTGTAGATCGCTGGACAAGAGCAAATGAAAAACGGGAGGTAAAAGATTGAAAACTCCACGTTTCAAAAATGAAAAGACCACTAAGTTTGTCTTATTAATTGGAAAGAGCGTTACAATGATGATTTTAACAACGATAACATACCCATTTATACTGTTTGTCAGTGAAATTGATATGACACAGGAAACATGGCTCTTATACGTTGGAGGAATGGCTGCAGGGGTTTTATCTGGAAAAATGAAACTACATGGGGAAGTAAACAAAAAAATGACAAGGTGGTTTGTGTTTTTATCATGTTTATCCATCATGCTTGTAGTTAACACTCTAATGAATATTGAAGAAAAAGCATTGATAACCATATTAGGTCTACTTGTTGGAATTCCGACCTATGTGAGCCTGAAGTATCATTTTAGTGATTTAGAAAATGAAATAAAGAACTATTATGATAATGCAGATTCAGATAATGAAGGATATAAACGTTTTAGAATTTAAGAAAACGAGCATTAACATACTTAAAGGAGGCGATCTCTTAATGGAAAAATTTAATACTAATTACGACGGTAAAATCTATTTGAATTATATCCCGAATGAAAATAAAATGGTTGAATTTATTGTAAATAATGAACGGGTTATGAATTTATGTGTAGAATTTCAGTTTCAGAGAATAGCACAAAAAATAATCAGAGAATTACCATCTACCCTTAGAACAGATGAGGATTTTGAACGAGGAATTGAAGTGTTGAAGAAATATGTAGTCTTTTCCGAAGGAGGTCGGTAATATGGAATTTAAGAATGCTGGATATTTTATGCATATTCAACCTAACGATAACAAGGAAATGTTGGATTACGAATATGCGATAAAGTGTAATGCTGCGTTGATGAAAGGGATTTTTGTCAAAAGTAAGTTTGAGTATAGTAATCACAAACATACTTTACGAAAGTATTTAAACGAATTGGAGTCGCAAGGTATTAAAAGTGTAATCATTCATGACATATTAACACTTTTGGATGAAGAAATTATGAGGTATTTTATTGAAAGAAAATTCAATATAGTGGTTGTAAATCTTTATTTAAATAAAGGATATTGTACAATAACAGAAAGAATTCCTACTGACTTTTATGATTTAAACAAAGATTGCTTTAATGATATTGAAAAAATTAAAGCGTACAAACAAGCGATAAAGGAGGGGAAAGTTGATAAGGGTCTTCAGAGGAATATAATGAAACTTCTAAAGTACTTTGAGCCTCAAGTTAGTAGTACTTCTAACGTTTAGTTTATGTATAAAATATCAGCCACTAATGGAAACGATAGAAAAAAACATGTCGAAACAAAATAAAGTATGTACATACAGGGTCCGGTGGTTTGCACCCAGAGTGGGGGGATATTCACAGTACTTTTTTATGTGAAATTGTAGTGCCTGTAAGTGAAGCAAATGTCAGAATAATAACGCTTTTATAAATTTTTATAATCGTGGAATATTATTTATAAAATGATTTATAGTTTTGGTGGTGTTTAATATTCTTGATGGTGAAGGAATGATGGTTACTCAAAACAATAAAAATTCGATGTTCTGGATTCTTGTTGTATTCTTTTTATTTTTACCCATTATTTTGGAAAAGTTCGCACCGATACATTTCTATAGCAGTTATTGGTTCTTAAGTTTCCCTTCAATTCTCATTGTCTTATTTAGGTTTGGTCCTATATTTGGTATTACAATACTTGGTATATCTTCACTTATCCATATTATTTGGGAAGCATATGAGTTTATTAGAATGGGTGAGTTAATATCAAAAGAAGAATTGGAAATGATTGTTATCGTGAATTTTGTAAAAGTTTCCGTAACTATACTTACCACTGTCTATTTGGTAAAGATAAATCAACATAGGAAAGAACTACAAAAATTAAATGAAAAGTTGGGAAAACTGACGTATAGGGATCACCTTACAGGCTTACCTAATCGATTAATGTTGGAGGACTACATTAATCAGGTAATAAAGCATAGTGAGAAATACAACGAAAGGTTTTCTATTATGTTTTTAGACTTAGATCGATTTAAAGAAGTCAATGACACTTTGGGACACGCTAATGGCGATTCTCTATTAATACAAGTTGCTGAGAGACTGCAAAGAAGTGTGCGAAAAAATGATGTCGTTTTTCGATTAGCAGGAGATGAATTTATTATTGTTTTGAAGGATATAGATAAAGAGGAATGTAGAAATGTGGCGGAAAGAATAATTAACGAAATGTCTGATTCATTCACATTGGAAGGAATGGAATCTAGTGTTTCCCCTAGTATTGGCATTAGTTTTTACCCTGAAAATGGTGTGATTTATCAGGAGATAATAAAAAGTGCTGATAAAGCCATGTATCTCGCTAAACTGAAAGGTAAAAATAATTTCCAATTTGCTTAACTTTATATGTATTTATTAAAGGAGATAAAACTCCTTTTTTTATTTTGAGTTAATAAAAAATATAACATTAAATTTTTTTAATCGTTCAATCCTTAAATTTTCATTCTTTATTGTTATTCTCTTTTATATGTTCAGAATACCTGTTTATTGATAAATAAAGGAGTTAACTAAATGAAATTAAAAGGGCATTTATTAAGTGCTTTTCTCATCGGACTTGTTTCATTAATTGGTTTTAGTTTTATAGCGATTCTAATTAGCGCTCAGAAAATAGTTCGATTTGATCAAGCATTGATTTCCTTTATTCAAGGTTTTGAATCACAAACACTGACTTCAATCATGAAGTTTTTTACATTTATCGGTTCGTTTCCTTTGGTGTTAGTTTTATTTCTTATAGTGTCCTTTATTTTATATAGTGTATTGCAATCCCGGGCCGAAGTTCTTTTGTTAGGAACGGTTATTATAGGAACACAAGTGATAAATCAGGTTTTAAAAATGTTTTTTCATCGGGCTCGACCAGACTTCCATTTGTTAATTGATGTTAGTGGGTATAGTTTTCCGAGTGGGCATGCAATGAGTGCCTTTTCCGTTTATGGTATTTTGACATTTGTTTTTTGGCGGCATATTCCTAATCGCTACTGGCGAACTACAATTGTTTTATTAAGCAGTATATTTATCCTCATAATTGGTACTAGCCGCATTTATCTGGGGGTACACTATCCGAGCGATATTATAGGTGGATACTTTGCTAGTGCGATATGGCTAACTGTTGCCATTTGGTTCTTCCAAAGGTATAAAGAGAAACAATTTGAAAAAAGTTTCTTATAGGAACAAACGTTTTGTTGGTTATTTATGAGAGGACAGCAAAGGAGATTTAAGTGCATTTTCTCTAATTGTGGGCAAAAGAAGAACTTTTTATAAAAAATTTTTAATCATTGTAACGTAAAGTTTTCATCCATATTTGGTATTTTAATAGTGACTTTTGATTTATTGGTAATAAAGATAGGTAATATAACAACTTAGAAGGTCTTCCCATTAGTAAAGGAGAGGTTTTTATGGAAAATTGGATTACTGAAATAATGAATAGTTATGGGTACATGGGGATATTTCTCTTAATTATGTTGGAAAATATATTTCCTCCCATCCCATCAGAGGTCATCCTAACTTTTGGCGGTTTTATGACCACAACCACAAATATGAGTGTTCTAGGGGTAGTTGTTGCCTCGACTGCAGGTTCAGTGGCAGGTGCTGTTGTTCTATATGCTATTGGAATGCTGATTAATGTAAATCGGCTTGAAAAAATTGTAGACAAATGGGGGCACTTTTTACGCCTTACCAGAAAAGATATCTATAAGGCACAGTCATGGTTTGATAGGTATGGAGTGTGGACTGTTTTCTTTTGTAGATTTATCCCTCTAATTAGAAGTTTAATATCCATCCCAGCAGGTATGGCGCGTATGCATTTTTGGTTGTTTTTCCTTCTTACTACAGTGGGAACAATGATTTGGAATATTGTCTTGATTAAAGTGGGTGCTACAGTTGGTTCATCATGGCATGATATTGTTAATTATATGAACATATATTCGAACATCGCCTATGCAATTTTGGCTGTGCTGTTCATTATTTTATTGGCTATTTATGTTAAAAAGAAAACAAAAAGGAACAGCAACGGATAGGAGTGCTTGTACGTGGATTCAATGAATATGATTGAACTATTAAAGTATTTATTTTTGGGATTCATTCAGGGGATAACGGAGCCAATTCCTGTATCGTCGAGTGGACATTTAATTTTATTCGAACATTTTTTCGGCTTACAAATTTCTGGATTAAGTTTTGAGGTGTTGGTCAATTTTGCCTCATTACTTGCCGTTTTGTTTATTTATCGCTCTGATTTGATTCAATTAACAAAGAATAGTGTATCCTATTTAGTCGTTTCGGATAAAACTGAAAGTATGAAAAAAGACTTTTATTTTGTTCTTTATCTGATTATTGGTACCATACCTGCAGGAATTATTGGAGTCCTATTTCAGGACCAAATAGCAGCCATATTTAAAGGAGTAAGGGTTATTGGCTTCACTTTAATAATAACGGGTATTGCACTCTGGTTAATACGAAATCTTAAGGGTAGTAAAGGTGATGGCGAACTAACTCTCAAGGATTCTATTATAATAGGGTTATCTCAGGCTGTGGCGTTAATACCGGGTATCAGTCGTTCAGGTGCAACCATTGTATCTTCTATGGCCCTAGGTACTAAACGTGAGACAGCACTTAAGTTTTCCTTTTTTCTCTATATACCTGTTAGTGTAGGTGGGATGATATTGTCGCTTTCCGAATTAATTCATGATCCAAGAATGGGAGAACTCTTTCTTCCCTATACACTAGCATTTATTGCCTCTTTAGTTGCTTCCTATTTTTCATTAAAGTGGTTCATTAATATTATGCAAAAGGGAAAACTCGGTTACTTTTCAATCTATTGTTTTGTCGTTGGAATTGCAGTCATTATTTTAGGATAAATAAATTCTTATATTTCTACTCCGCCTAAATGGTGGAGTTTTTTTATATGGTCAATTATGAAAAAATTTTCATTAAAATTTTAATTTGTATTTTTTTAATCTTCGGGAGAGATTCATAGTCATTCTTTATATTAAAACTGTACTTAAAAAGTGGGTATTAAGGAGGGTTTGAAATGATTAAGGCAACAAACTTAACAAAACAATATGACAATGGTTTTGTGGCTGTTGATTCTTTAAATCTTCAAGTGAATAAAGGTGACATATACGGATTTTTAGGACCAAATGGTGCAGGGAAAACGACTACCATCCGAATGTTAAATGGGTTAATAGAACCGAGTGATGGGTCAGTAACCATTGAAGAAAAAGAGGTAAAAAGTGAAAATGCATTAGTAAGCAAATTAATTGGGGTATTGCCAGAATCTCATGGTTACTATAATTGGATGACTGGAAGAGAATATTTAAAATTATTTGCTGAACTTTATGGCGTTGATAAGAAAAGGATCAAGTCGCGGGTTGAAGAGGTTCTTGAATGGGTAGGGATGGCCGGGAAAGCAGATATTCTAATCGGACAATATTCACGAGGGATGAGGCAAAGGATTGGTATTGCGAAAACTATTGTGCATGAGCCCTCTATTATATTTCTTGATGAGCCTACATTAGGTTTGGACCCACAAGGGCAAAAAGATATACAGTCGATTATTACAAGATTAAATCAAGAACAGAATGTTACTGTATTTATCACTTCACATTTATTAAAAGAAATCTCAGAAATTTGTAATCGTGTAGCCATTGTCAAACAAGGTAAACTGCTTGAAGAAGGGTATTTAGACGAATTAATAAAAGGCTATCGTTTAGTCTTAAGGAATGAGAATCCTACATTAGAGGATATATTCTTTAGTTTAACAACTGATGAAGTTGGGGGGAGCATCTAATGTCCAGTTTAATAAAAAAGGAAATAAGGGAACATGTCTTTTCCCGAAAAGGCGTTTGGATCTTCTTTGCCATTTCCATTCTATTCAGTGGTTTGACCTATAGTTTCATATCGGTGAAGGAACTAAGTTTACTTGCTCAAGTCGAAGTAAACATGACTTTTATGAAAGCGTTAATTGGTATCAGCATTTTAGTATCTATCATATTAGGATCAACAATGGTTTCTGGTGAAAGGGAGCAAGGAACTTTAGAAAGTCTTTTATTAACACCCTTATCAAAGGTGAAAATAATCCTTTCTAAAGTAGTGGGAATTTTGGTTTTTTGGTTGATTATTTCGGTTATATCTATCCCTTATTTCTATGCTTTGACATATGGAACGAATATGTTGCTTACGATTTTATCCTATTTATATCTAATCGGGTTACCGCTAGTTATTAGTTTTTCATTGCTGTCATTAGCATTTTCTACATGGATATCGTCAAGTAAAAATGCAACCCTTTTGTCGATTGTCTTGTTTTTGGTGACAGCCATACCAATGTTTCTGTCAACAACGATGAAAAAGTCAGGATTTGCACATTTAGTTGATTTATTGAGTCCAGTTTCTGCTAGTATGCTGACTTTAAAGGATTGGCTAGTAAATAGATTAGGTTTTTTCTTTATCTTTATGGATAGTTTACCTGTGCTATGTTTCTTGGCTATATCCATCATTTGCTTATTCTATGCAAGTAAAAAAATGGACTTTTTAGGAGGGGAGTAATTTGTTAAAAAAGGCAGGAATCGTTCTGGCGATACTTTTAGGATTTGTAGTTACTGGGCAAAATGCATTTGCTATGGAACAACCTAATGTTGAGGTTAAAGTAATTTCTCCTACTCAGGTTAAAGATTATCCGGGGAAAGAGACAACAGTTAAAGCACAAATAACGAACCATACCAACCAATCTATAAAAGATCTAGTCGTCTATATTACAATGGCTGATATGGGAAAAAAATGGACGGTTAATCTGGAAGACTATAGTGCAGATAAACCGGAACAAGTTAAAGAATTAAAACCGGGTGAAACAAAGGAAATCTCCCTTCCCATTCGTTTTGTGTATACCAGCAATTATTATCTTTATGTAACGGCCGCTAGTACTCATAGTTTAGATATCTATTCAAGTAATGGAATTCCCATCGATATTATGGGTAATACAAAGATTAATCCGACGATTATACAAGTTGTTTCAATGGGAACCCCACTTATTGTTTTAGTTTTTGTGGGATTGAATTTTACAAAAAATAGAAGAAAGAGAGTTGCTTAAGGAATAATATATGGCTCCGGGAAAAGACTTAATTTTACTGAAACAGGATATTGAAAAAATGTTGGCAGAAAAGCAACAAGAGTTAAATAATGTAGTGTTGAAATATGGATTAAGAAGTAAAGAGGCCCTGTATATAAGTCAAGAATTGGACATAATGATCAATCAAGTAATGAAGGAAAAGGCACTCACATAATAACCTATAAGAAAATGAAAATTTTTTCACGTAAAGGTTAATTAAATTTTAAATTAAATTCAGACTTACTTCATGGTAGGGGCTTAAGATAAGGATGTACCACAGTTTAACAATATGAGGAGGAAGACAAATGAAGAAAAAGTTTATAGTACCAGCATTGGCAGCAGCAATTATTGGAGGAGGAATAGCAGGGACTGCTCTAAATACCTCAGTATTTGCAGCAAGTGCAGACACTAGTAATAGTAAAGTAGAGGTAACAGATGAACAGGAGCAGCAGCAATTGGAGAAAGAAGCAACCATCACTAAGGATGAAGCCATTTCAGCCGCACTAAAAGAGGTTGCAGGAAAAGCAGTGGACACTGAACTTGAAGATGAAGATGGAACAGTTGTTTATGGTGTAGAAGTTACTGATGAACAAGGAAAGAAACAGGATGTAAAAGTTGATGCCAAAACAGGTAAGGTTCTAAAAGTGGAGGCTGATGATGAAGAAGAAAACGAAAAAGGAGAGAAGGAAGAAAAAGAAGATAAAGATGGTGAAGTTTCCGATCAACAAGAGCAACAACTATTAGAAAAAGAAGCAAAAATTACGGCTGAAGAAAGTACAACTATTGCACTAAAAGAAGTAAAAGGCCAAGTAACGGATACTGAACTTGAAGATGAAGACGGAACAGTTGTTTATGGTATTGAAATAACAGACGACCAAGGAAAAAAACATGATGTAAAAGTAGATGCCAAAACAGGTAAGGTCTTAAAGGTTGATGTGGATGATGAAAATGATTCCGAAAGTGACAGTGAACAAGAATAATTTAGTAAATTCAAATATGGTCCTACTTGCTTGTGCAAGTAGGGCTTATTCATTATATATGAGCCACTTCAATTAATGCATTTTGTATCATAACTTTACTTTTTGGTTTAAGATAATAGTGTCATTTTAATCAAATTTTGAAAGTAATGCAAAATAGATAAAGTAACATTTGGAGGTCATGAATTGGATATTTTAGTGATTGAAGATGAAGAAGCATTATCGGAATTTATAGTCCTTGAGTTAACGCATGAAGGATACAATGTAACGGCTGCTTTTGACGGGAGAGAGGGGCTTGAACTTGCATTAGAAAGAAATTGGGATGTGATCCTTTTAGATTTAATGCTGCCAAAGTTAAACGGAATCGAGGTTTGCCGAAGATTAAAGGCAGTAAAGGACGTTCCGATTATTATGATAACGGCAAGAGATAGCGTAATGGACCGGGTATTAGGGCTGGATAGTGGCGCTGATGATTATATCCCGAAACCATTTGCGATTGAAGAATTACTAGCGAGAATTAGAGTCATTATGAGAAGAGAAGAAAAACGTAATGATTTGCCTTCCCTACTTTTGTCATTCAAAGATTTAGAATTAAATATTGAATCAAGGTTATTAAAAAAAGGCGAACAATTGATAGAATTAACGAAAAAGGAATATGACTTATTGTTTATGTTTATGAAAAATATTAATCGTGTCTTAACAAGGGAGGTTCTCCTAGAAAATATTTGGGGTTATGATGCGGAAATTGAAACAAATGTCGTTGATGTTTATGTAAGACATCTTAGAAATAAATTAGATTCTGTAGATAAGGAAAGTTATATTCAAACGATGAGAGGGATGGGGTACGTGATGAGAGAATGAGAAACGTAAAAGAGTTCATTCCAAAAAGCATCAATATTAAATGGAAATTAACTTTATGGGCTGCCCTTTTAATGCTATTTTTATTTTTTTCTTATAATATTTTGCAGTATTTTGTCATTCAGAACTGGGTAGTTAATCAAGAAAAACAAACCATTCAAAAAAAGATGGAAGAAGTAACCGCGTACATTCAAGATTCAAATTTTAAGGGGAATGTTTCGGGAAGTGAACACTATTTAGACGTTCTGAATGAAAAATATCAACTGATAAGGATTGTGAAGGAAAACAATTCTCCGCTATTTACGATATCAGACGAGGTACCACAAGGTTGGGTATCTCCGAAAAATGTAAAAAAAGAGGAACTGGTGGAATTTTCTCCAAAAGGAGATCGTTTGTTGATATTTAGGAAGCCAATCGAAGTAAATGGTTTTAAAGGAACAGTAGAAATAGTTCGCAACTTAGAAAACTTTGATAGTTTGATTAATCAAATATTTATGTTGGTTATCGTCGCAGGACTGGTTGCTATTCTCCTTAGTTTAATCGGCGGCAGACTTATTTCCTTTCAACTACTAAAGCCAATTAATTCAATGATAAGAACAATGAAAAGAATAAAAGAGAATGGGCTAAAAGAAAGGGTTCTAATTAACAAGCAACGAGATGAAATGACAGAGTTAGGAATTATGTTTAATGAATTAATGGATAACTTAGAGAAGTCATTTCAGCAGCAACAACAATTTGTAGAAGATGCCTCTCATGAATTAAAAACACCGTTGTCCATCATACATGGACATCTATCGCTTATCAATCGTTGGGGGAAGGACAATCCAAAAGTTTTGGAGCGCTCAATTGATTTAAGTTTAAATGAAACCAACAGACTTATTCACCTAGTTTCGGAATTATTGACTCTCTCAAGAGCAGAAGAATCCACTACAAATATGAACTCATTGGAAGAAGTCAAAATGAAGGAGATTATGGAAGATATTGTTGAAAACTTTCAAACAATAAATAATGATTTTAAAATATCCTCCACTATAGATGTTGACACGGATTTTACTATAAAAATACTGAAGAGCCACCTTGAACAAATCATGATCATTTTATTGGACAATGCCACAAAATATTCAACAGATGAAAAGGTCATACAGATTAATGTAAGAAACACAGACAAGGAATTGACAATTGAGGTAAAAGATTATGGAATGGGTATCCTGAAAGAAGAATTACCTTTTGTGCTCAATCGCTTTTATCGTGTGGATAAAGCAAGAAGTAGGAAACATGGTGGGAATGGGCTAGGACTATCGATCGCAAAAAGGATACTAGATATTTATCAAGGAACTTTAGAAATTGATAGTGTGTATGGGAAATGGACGAAGGTTCAGATTACTATTCCATTAGATTAATAAGAAGTAATCCTCCTTGTTATATCAATTCTATATAAGAAAATGGGAATTTTGTATTTTAACGTGAACGGATTTTATATAATGGGGAACGGAAAATTTCAAATTCTTCTAGATAATTATTGTGTTACTATAGAGGATAGAAAAAGTAATTGTGGGGAGGTAAATATGACTGATAATGTACAACCGTTAAACCCAATTGCGCTTGAACTCGGCCCAATATCCGTTCATTGGTACGGTATTATCATTGCCTGTGGCATTATACTGGGGTTATGGATAGCGACACGAGAGGCTGATCGTTTGGGATGGGATAAGGAGATTATAATTGATTTTATTATGATTGCCGCACCAGTTGCAATCATTTGTGCACGAATTTATTATGTAGCATTTGAGTGGGAGCATTATTCACAATATCCGTCTCAAATTATTGCCATATGGCAAGGTGGAATTGCCATACACGGTGCGTTGATTGGTGCCGTTTTAACCGCAATCATTTATACAAGAAAGAAAAATATTTCTTTTTGGAAACTTGCTGATATTGTTGCGCCAAGTTTGATTCTTGGACAAGCAATTGGTCGATGGGGAAATTTTATGAACCAAGAGGCGCACGGTGGGGAAACAACAAGAGCATTTTTGGAAAGCCTCCATCTACCCAATTTTATTATCAATCAAATGTTTATTGATGGAACTTATTATGTACCGACCTTTCTTTATGAATCTTCATGGGACCTATTAGGATTTGTTATTTTGTTCTTTGTACTTAGAAGGTTAAAGTTGAAGAATGGCGAATTATTCTTAAGTTATCTTGTTTGGTATTCCATCGGAAGATTTTACGTTGAAGGTTTACGAACCGATAGTTTAATGCTGACATCACAACTACGTATTGCCCAAGTTGTCTCTTTGGTATTAATTGGAATCGGAATAATCATATTTGTGTATCGAAGACTCAAGATACGAACACATACTTCAGGGTAATGATATGAATACGAAACAAAAAGATAAGCAGGAAGAAAGGTCCTTAATAAAAGATAGTAATCAATTAAAGTATGCTCAACAGCATTTAGCGAACGAAAGAACATATTTGGCATGGATAAGAACTGTAGTTTCAATTGTTGGCGTAGGGTTTCTAACAACAAGTTTGCATTTTACGATTGGTGTTAGAAGGAATCCGACTATAGATATGATCAGTATAATTTTAGGGATATTTGCATGTATTCTTGGAATTGCGGTCATTCTTTTAGCAACGAAAAATTACACTAAAAAGAAACGCCAGATTTTCGAGGAAAGGTTCAATCCCTCGAATACCCAAATAACGATGGTCTCCACTCTTATGATTATTTTAATAATCATGGTTATAATCTACTTCTTATTGATAAAGTTTTAAAGTGCTTAGGGGTCTAATAATCTTTATTAATCTTCTATAGTGAAGTATGGGAAATAAGGTAAGAGGGGGCTTCCCTACAAGTGATTTGTAATGACTTATGGGAAAGCCCTATTTGTTTCAAATTAATGGAACTGTACCTGTATCTTTTGTTTGTACCTATAAAAATTACTTCCTTTATCTTGTTCTATATAGGATATGAACAAAAAGTCTCCCTGTCTTCCAAGGGTTATTTATTTAAACAGTTAGTTCTGTAGATCTAACCCATTTATTATTGTGAATTTTAAGGAAAAGCAGAATCGCTCTGAATAGGTTGTCTAAACCTATTGCAATCCATATTCCAGCGATACCCATTCCAAGCCATATACCTAATACATAAACACCAACTGTCCGAAGAAGCCAGATGCCAATTGTTGTGAGATAGAAGGGATATTTAGAATTTTCCGCACCTTGGAATGCCCCTGTAAGGATAAGAACAATGGCTAGAATTGGTTGAATAAATGCGTCAATCTTTAATGCGATAGTAATTTGTTGAATAACAAAGATATCATTGGTGAAAAATGAAGCAGTCCACTCACCGAATACAAATAAAAACAATCCGAAAATTGACATGACGCCTACACCAAGAAAAGTAGAATAATAGGCTATTTTTTTTGCTAATTCATATTGCCTAGAGCCTAACACTTCACCAATTAAAGTGGTTGCCGCTGTTGCAAAACCATAACCTATCATATAGGAAAAAACCTCTATATTACCTGTAATTTGGTGAGCCGCAAAAGTATTAGTCCCAAGTTGAACTATAAACCCAAAGTATATAACCTGCCCAATTCTCATTGCTAAGCGTTCTGCCATGGCTGGGGTCCCAAGTTTGATAAGTTCCTTTTGTTGCTCTTTATCCCAACTCCACTTTGTTAAATTTAAAACATTCCCGATTTTGGATTTTTTTACATAGAAAATGAGTAAGATTACTCCTACTAGTCTAGCGATAACTGTCGCCCATGCTGCTCCAGCGAGACCAAAGGAGGGAATAAGCCAAAAGCCAAAGATAAATACGTAGTCCAAAATAATGTTAATAATATTAATAAATATAGTTACTTTCATTGGTGTTTTGGTATCTTTAGTTCCTCTTAATATACTACTTAAACCAAACATTAAAGAAATTAGTACAGAGGGTATCGCAACGATTTTAAAATATATAACACCTTGGTCCAATACGGTTTTTTCTATGCCCATAAGTTTCAGGAGTGGTTCAGCAAACAAAAAAGTAATGATTCCGAATAATAGTCCTATAATCACACTTAATAAAATTGATTGTTTGGCCACTTTTCCTGCTTTTTCAATTTGATTTGAACCTATATATTTTGCAATATAAACATTAGTAGACACGCCAACTGACATAAATATTGCTAAATAAATTGCAAGTATGGCATTTGTCACTCCTACCGCAGTAACTTCATTAATCCCAATTTGGGACACAAAATATGTATCAACAAATCCTAATATAGTTTGAAAGAAATTTTCAACAATAGCAGGAATAGCGAGAATCATAATCATTTTAAAAATATCCTTTTGAGAGTATTTAGTCTCAACCATCGGGTTTCTCCCTATCTTATAAATTTGTCTATGGCATCATTTAAATCCTTTAATACTTCTTTATCCCCCTTCATTATTGCTTCGGTGACACATCCTTCTAAATGGTCTTTTAGTATCAGTTTTCCGCAATTATCCAAAGCCGAACGTATAGCCGCTATTTGTATGAGTAAATCGCTACAGTCACGATCCTCTTTGGCCATTTCCTTAACTGAACGAACATGTCCTTCAATTCTTGCTAGACGGTTAACAATGCTTTTTCTGTGTTTATGGTGACCAGACATTTTTTCCTCCTTATAACCCCCTAGGGGGGATGCTTTATAAGGGGAGTTTAGGGGATTATATATAAAAGGTCAACTAAATAATCCTCACTTTCAAAGATCCTATAGCAAATAAACTAAGAGTCAGACCAATAAACGATACATGTAATACTAAAAATTAAACTTTGTGAAACATCGGTGGAATGATTACTTGTGAAGTTCTTAAAATTCGCCTATAGAAGTATTCTAGTTTTGCAATTTTAATAAGTTTACTAATTAATATTTTTATTAGCCTTGCTGGTGTTATCCCAAGTGTGTTTTTAACCGCTGCAAATATTATTTTTTTCGGCTTTTGGTATGGTCTGGTCATTTCATTTGTGGGAGAGGCATTAGGTGCAATTGTTTCTTTTTATGCGTATCGGCAGGGTTTTAGGAAATTACCGAAGACAATTTCTATGGAAGCGATTCCAAAGGTCAAAAGATTATTACAGGTAGAAGGAAAAAAAGCCTTTCTTCTTATTCTTTCCTTGAGGTTGCTCCCGTTTATCCCATCGGGGGTAATTAATTTATTTTCGGCTATGGGAAAAGTATCTTTAATACTATTCTCACTTGCCAGTTCACTTGGGAAAATACCTGCATTAATTATTGAAGGATACTCAGTCTTGCAAATTACTGAATTTACATGGCAGGGGAAAATCATATTAACTGGGATTTCCATATACCTTTTGTACCTGTTAAGGAAGATTATCAAGGGAAATTTATAACAAAACTATTAAGTATCTTAAAGGGTACGAGTCATTATTTGTGGGCTTCAATGGAAAGAAAAGCCTATTGTTTAAAGTGACCACAGAAAAAGAGCAATTCCAATCTGCGAAATATGCTCTTTCTATTGTTCTTTATTAGAATTACTTGTTTTCAAGTGGTGCTAGTTCGCTTTCTGTTACCCATTTATGATTGGTCACCTTTTCTCCACCAGTTGTTGGAGTATAGTCAATCATATAAACAGTTGTCTTTTCGGCTGAATCAATTTCAGCAGTTGCACCATCCATTCCTGACATATGTGAAGCCTCTAAAGTTACCTCTGCGCCGGGTTGTAATGGTTTTGCACCTGCTTCTGGAATTTCTTCATGGATAACCCATTTGTGATTTGTTACTCTTTCTCCACTAGTAGTTGGGTTGTAAGAAACAGCATATGCAACGGTATCATAGGCACCGACAACTGTTGCCTCTGCACCCTTCATGCCTTCCATATGCCCTTCTTTAATAATCACTTTACTTCCTACCTTATATGTTGGGTTTTCTGCTGTTTTTAGGTCATTAGGAACTTCACCTGAACTAGAGTGATCCATATTTGCATGATCCATTTGAGTACTTTCATCTGAAGTTGTCCCTTCATTTGCCTTTTCCTTGTCAGTGTTACCACCACATGCAGAAAGCGTAAACACAATAATCAAAGAAACTACAATAAACATTATTTTTCTTCTTTTCACTATTTCTCACCTCAAAGAAAGATTTTAATGAACTTACCAACGGATGTCAAAAACTGGTTCCATTATGATGCTTACCATAGTACAGGGTAAAGGGGATTTTTTTTACTAATTCCAGCCGTAGGGAGTTATATAGTTGTTATGACTCACAATATTTCAAAAAGAGTTTGAAAAAGCATTTTATTAGACAAAGAAATTGTTGAGGGGATATAATCCGAGATACCAAATTATCTCTAAATCGAGATTCTTTGATAAAAGTAAATGATGATACTAGGTTTATATTGGTATTATACATGAATTATTATCAAATACTTGTAGATAATAATTCAGTATTTTAAAAAGAAAGGGGATTATGACATGACATCCATTTTATTCAATAATTTAAACCTTGGAAATACAACTTTAGATAATCGTGTAGGAGTTGCTCCCATGACTCGAACAAGTGCGACACCAGAAGGGCTAGCAACTGACCAAATGGTTGATTATTACGCGAAATTTGCACGTGGAGGTTTTGGATTAATCATTACTGAGGGAACTTATCCAGATAGTAAGTACAGTCAAGGATACTTTGATCAGCCGGGAATTATCGATAATGAACAGGTACAAGCATGGAAAAAAGTTACCGATGCTGTTCATCAAGAAGGAGGTAAAATTTTTGTTCAGTTAATGCATGCAGGTGCTCTATCTCAAGGAAATCGTTTTACCAAAGAAACGTTGGCTCCATCTTCTGTTCAACCAAAGGGTGAACAAATGAAATTCTATGGGGGAGAGGGATCTTTCCCTCAACCAAAAGAGGCAACAAAAGATGATATTACAGATTTAATAAAAGGTTTTGTTGATGCAGCACAACGGGCAAAAGATGCAGGGTTTGATGGTATTGAAATACATGGTGCAAATGGATATATATTAGATCAATTCTTAACAGATTACACAAACCAACGAACAGATGAGTACGGTGGATCAACTGAAAATCGCGTTAAACTTTTAGTTGAAGTATCGAAGGCTGTTCGTGAGGCTGTAGGCCAAAGTTATACAGTTGGTATTCGTATTTCACAAGGAAAGGTAAATGATTATACGCATAAATGGGCAGGCAAAGAAAAGGATGCAAAAATTATTTTTAGTCAGATAGGACAAGCAGGTCTGGATTACATTCATGTTACGGAATACGAAGCATGGCAACCTGCATTTTCTGAAGGAGAAGGGACTAAGGCAACAGATTCTGCTTTTGGTGATGATGGTCCTTCACTTGCTGCCTTAGCCAAGAAATATGGAAAATTACCTGTCATTGCAAATGGTGGTCTGGAAGATCCAGAAAGGGCTGAGGCAATTATTTACAAAGGTGAGGCAGATGTAATTACTCTGGGGAAAGGTGCACTTGCTAACGGTGATTGGGTCAAAAGAGTGAAGAACGATGAACCATTAAAAGAATTTAATCCTGAAAAAATATTAAGCCCTAATGCCAAAATAAAAGATTTTGAAGTTTGAAATATAAAATAAGAAGTTAAATTGGAGGTTACAAAGTGGCAAAAGTACTAGCAGTTTTATCTAGTGGATATAAAGATGAAGAAAATAGTTATGAGACAGGTTGGTGGGGCGAAGAACTTTTTGCTCCTCTAGAAGCCTTAGAAAAAGCAGGACATCAAGTAGATCTTGCTTCTCCGCTAGGGGGAAAACCAACTGTGGATCAGGCTAGTTTTTTACCAGAGTATGATCCAGAGGAAACTTTCAAGTCCTTATATGAATCAGGGCGTGCAGATGAAACACAGAAATTATCGGATATAAATCCAAATGATTATGATGTTGTATTGATTGTAGGTGGTCACGGCGCAATGTATGATCTAGTGAAAGACGAAGATTTGCATAGAATTATCAATACTATATACGATAATAAAGGAATCGTTGCGGCAGAATGTCATGGTCCAGCCCCACTAATCTGGACAATACGCCCGGATGGAAAAAGCATTATCGCGGGGAAAAAAGTAACGGGTTATCCAGACGAAATAGAACCAGAAGGCTTGCTTGATATTCTTCCATTCAGCCTAGAACAAGAAATGGCAAAGATCGCTCAATATGATAAAGGTGATGTAACCAAAAAAGCCTATGCTGTTTGGGCAGATGATCAAATTGTTACAAGTCGTGATCCATTTTCTTCTAAATTGATGGGCGAAGAATTAGTTAAAGCACTTGATAAGGAAAAAAGATAGAAAGTTTGAAAATGAGGGAGTGTTAAGATGAAGGCAAATTTTGATTTGAGTGGAAAGGTAGCATTAGTTACAGGGGCAGGAAGAGGAATAGGGAGAACTCTTGCAGAAGGGTTGGCATATGCTGGTGCAGATGTTGTATTGGTTGCTAGAACTGAAGAAGAGGTGAGTAATGCTGCAAAGGAAATCTCCGGGGCTACAGGTCGTAATACGTTAGCATTAGTTTGTGATGTCACGGATGGTGACTATGTGAATAAAACCGTAAACAAGGCATATGAACATTTTGGGCATCTTGATATCCTTGTTAATAATGCTGGGACAAGTGTTCGTGAAACAACACTAGATTTATCAGAAGAAAATTGGGATAAAGTAATGGATGTTAATTTTAAATCAGTATTTTTGATGTCCAAAGCCGTTGGAAAGTATATGGTTGAACAAAAGTCAGGGAGAATTATAAATGTAGCCTCTGTGGCTTCTTCATTAACGTTATCATCGGGAACTCCATATGGCCCAAGTAAAGCAGGTGTTGTTCAATTGACGCGACAAATGGCAAATGAATGGGCTACCGAAGGAATTACGGTCAATGCGATTAGTCCTTGGTTTTTTAAAACATCATTAAACGAAACCGCATTAGAAAATAAAGAATTTCGGACACTGTTAGAGAATAGAACACCCATGAGAAGACTAGGACAATTAGAAGAACTTATAGCCCCTGTGGTTATGTTTAGTTCAGATAGTGCAAGTTATATAACTGGTCAGAATCTCTTTATAGATGGAGGGGTAACTAATTACGCATTTTAAAGAAATAGTTAATATTTTCAACGGAAAAACGTGATTTTATTTTGAACTCATGGTTCAATAATTATCTGAAGTTGGAATCCTTGTTACTATATGACTCATTTTAGTAAAATGAGAAATGACTCATACATTTGGCACATGAGATGAAGCAAAGGTGCCAGTGCGATTATTAAGTAAAATAGTGTCTCACCTCCGTTAGTGGGGTGGGATTTTTTATACCTTGTATTATATACTAAAGAGTTATTGAAAGGGGGACAGGAAATGAATAGAGCATTGTTTATTTTATTAATAGTTTTAACAACAAGTTTAATGGGGTCTTCGTTTGCTGTTGGGAAGATAGGTTTAAATTATATTTCACCTTTACTTTTGGTTGGATTGCGTTTCACGCTTGCAGGTTTACTGATGGGGTTATTGGTTATTTTATTAAAACGGAATCACCCAAAAAAACTAAGGGAATGGATCCAAATTATAATTGTCGGTTTTTTTCAAACAACTGGGGTTATGGGCTTTATATTTTTAAGTCTACGCACGATAACGGCTGGAGAATCATCCATCTTAACTTTTACTAATCCTTTGCTTGTTATTATATTCGGTACTTTGTTTTTAGGAACTAAATATCGGTGGAATCAGTGGTTAGGTGTTCTAGTAGGATTTATTGGTGTATTTATTACTCTAGGTGGCAACTTAGATGTTCAACAACTAGGTACCCTTTTTGGATTGTTAAGTGCAGTCTCGTGGGCTATCGCAACCTTATTGTTGAAAAAATGGGGGGCTTCATTTGATATATGGGTTTTAACAGCCTATCAAATGTTATTTGGTGGTCTCCTTTTATTGATAGGAAGTGCTTTATTTGAACAAGTTCAAATTGTAATTACGTCCGTTTCAATTTTGATTGTTTTGTGGTTAGCGATTATGGCCTCAATTGTGCAATTTGCTATTTGGTTCTTTTTGTTACAAAAAGAAAATCCGGGGAAGGTAAGTTCTTTTCTATTTCTGGCTCCTTTATTTGGTGTAATATTTGGCTGGCTTTTATTAAAAGAACAACTGCATATCACAACATTAATAGGTGGGGCTATTATATTGGTTGGAATATATCTTGTTAACAGGCCACAAAAAATAAAAGAGATTGATAACACACTCTAAAATTCTACATTTTTGCAAAACTAATTGATATTCTTGGTTATAACATTTAAAAAGAGTCGCAAAAGGGGTGACAGTAACTCTACTGTCGTCCCTTTTTTAGTCTATTACTTCCTTTAAAACTTGTTGCATTTCAGGAGTTTGCATAAATTCAATCATAACTTCTTTCATTTCTGGACTTTGCATATTTTCAATCATTGTGCGCTGTACTTCAGGGTTTTTCATTGTTTCAATCATAGTATCCTGCATTTCAGGAGAACTCATTATATCAACCATTGCTTCTTGCATTTCAGGGGTATTCATCATATCTGCAAGCATATTCGGTGTAAGGCTACTATCCATCATATCCTCATTATTCATGTTCATCCCACAGCCAACTAGCAGAAATAATAAAGTTGGTATTAAAATCATAAATCTTTTCATCGTTAGTCTCCCTTCGAGCAAATTCCGGTATTTTACTTTTACTATGTCCTTTAAGGGAAAAATAATACTTTTGGAACTTTTACACATAATAACAACGCATTTTAGTTTAGGAAAAGAGGTATTCGTTTATGTCTGATTCTATAGAAGAAATATCCCCGGAGGAAGTTGAGGAACTAATTAAGCAGGGAAAAGCCGAAAGTATCATTGATGTTCGTGAACATAATGAGGTTATGGGAGGGCGAATCCCTAATGCTCGTCATATCCCATTAGGGGAGATAATACAACGCACCTATGAGATAGAAAAGGAAAAGGAGCACGTTATTGTTTGTCGTTCAGGTAATCGTAGTGGACTTGCTAGCGAATGGTTACAAGAGCGCGGGTTTAAAATCAAAAATATGACAGGTGGAATGAGTAAGTGGAAAGGTGATTTAGAGGCCTAAACATACTTTTTTCAAAAAGGAGTACAGATATATGAGTGTAAAAATGATTGGTGTTAAGGAACTAGTAAAAAAAATCATCCAAGGCGAACGATTATACATCCTCGATGTGCGAACCAAGAAGAGTTTTGATGATTGGAAAGTAGAGGGGAAGAATGTTGAAGTAATTAACTTACCTTCAAGTGAGTTGTTGGAGGTTATTGATACTGTAATGGAAAAAGTACCGAAAGGAGAAAAATTATATGTTATTTGTGCAAAGGGTAAATCTTCTTTAATGGCTGCAGAGAAAATCGTTCAAAAAGGATATGATAATATCTATTCGATTGAGGGTGGGATGAGGGCATGGAGTGAACATTTGGAGCCCATTAAAGTTGGAGATTTAAATAACGGTGGGGCTCTTTATCAATTTGTACGTATAGGAAAGGGGTGTCTTTCCTATCTTATTATTTCTGATGGAAAAGGTGCATTGGTTGATACTAATCGAATGACAGATACTTACGAAGAATTTCTAACGAATCATTCTATAGAACTAACACATGTTTTTGATACCCACCTTCATGCTGATCATATTTCAGGGGGAAGGAGAATTGCAAATAAGTTAGGAGCAGCATACTATCTCCCCCCGAAGGATGCAGGGGAAGTATTGTTTGAATTTAACCCAATCAATGATGGGGATGAAATAACAGTTGGTAACTCAAAAGTTAAGGCAGTATACTCTCCGGGGCATACAATTGGAAGTACCTCTTTTATTATTGATAATGCATATTTATTGACCGGGGACATATTGTTTGTAGATTCTATTGGGCGTCCAGATTTAGCAGGTAAAGCAGAGGACTGGGTCGGTGACTTAAGAAATACCCTGTATGGTACTTATAAAGGATTAGCAGACGATTTAGTTGTTCTTCCTGCGCATTATATGGGTATAAATGAAATGAACCAAGATGGAAGTATATCTGAAAGATTAGGTGTGTTATATAAAGAAAATCATGGATTAAATATACAAGACGAAAGTGAATTTAGAAGAGCAGTCACAGATAAATTACCTCCACAACCAAACTCTTATGAAGAAATACGGCAACTTAATATGGGGAAATTAAAACGTCAAGAAGTGGAACAAAGTGAAATGGAAATAGGGCCAAATCGCTGTGCAATACGCTAGAAAGTTCTACTTTTGTGTGTATTTTTTTTATACTCTTAAAATGTTTGTTAGAAAGGTGTGATGATATTGGCAGGACATCGGTTTAAACCTGATAAAGCAGATAAGTTATTAGATCCTAAACGTAGAGAATTGGTTTCACCTGAACAAGTCGTAAAAGAATTAAAGGTTAAAAAGGAAAATATAATTGCTGATTTAGGGGCAGGTAATGGTTTCTTTACCATTCCATTAGCAAAGGCAACTGAACAGGAAGTTTATGCTGTTGATATTGAGGAAAAAATGTTAAACCTCTTAAGGGAAAATGCTAATTCTGAAAAAATTGGCAATATCCAATATGTAATTAGTGACCTAGAGGATATACGGTTGAATGACGACCTTGTAGATAAGGCCCTTATAGCCTTCGTAGTACATGAAATTCCTAATTTAATAAAGGCTCTTGGAGAATTCAAAAGGATACTGAGACCAAACGGAACTCTACTTATTCTTGAATGGGAAGCCATTGAAATGGAAATGGGACCACCATTACATGAAAGGATCTCCTCAGGTAAAATGAAAGAAATATTAATTGAAAATGATGTTGAGCCTTCAATTATTCATTTTAGTGAAGCCGTTTATGGAGCCCTTATCAATATATAAGGAGGGAAAGTCATGCAATTTGATTATACTGTTGAAACTAAGAATAATTCCAAACAGCCATATCTACATTGGAGGAAACCTTAAAAGAAGAGAAGTTTGGTGTGCTATGGGAATTTGATATTAAAGGAAAGTTACAAGAAAAGGGATTAGAATTTAATCAAGATTATAAAGTCTTAGAAGTATGTAATCCACATGAAGCCCAACGAATATTTAGTGAAAATCAGATGGTTGGGTACTTTCTACCTTGTAAAATTGTTGTTTATTCTGATCAGGGTAAAACAAAAATTGGTATGCCGAGGCCTACTAAGGTGACAAAAACTTGCGGTTTCATTTTGGATTTGCTAAAGGTCGTTATTTGTATCTATGTCAAATCAAAATAAAGTTTGCAGAATGAGAAAAAAGTCTGCTTAAGAAGAAAAAAGTTTGCACGAAGCCTCGTGGGTGTATCCAGTATATGGATATATTCATGGGGTTTTTTATGTTGAACTGTGTTCATATAGAGGTGTCCTAAAGGGCTTAATGTTCCCCTTACGGGATTAATTAGCCCAAGGGCAGAAGGGGGCATGCGTATGTCTCTCTGAGAGGATACAGCCGGCAACCAATCCAATCAACGAATGGCACAAACCCTGTAACATGTAAAACAATCCATGTGGCAATGAATAAAAAAGGATACTTTTAATCAGAATAAGATGTGCATTACCTTCTAGGTTCAAGGAATAAAGGAGTTATTTAAATGAATGAAGAACAGAGAAGTATTTTTGATAAAATAATCGAAGATTATGAAAACCTAATGTCTGAAGGTATTGATTATTGGGCTAGATTTTCAAACTTAGATACGTGGCAGTTTTGGGTCAATGTTGTATTCCTCATATTGCCTTTAATTGTTATATGGTTTTCTATTGATAAGAAGAGGGCATTATTATTGGGATTCTACGGTTTTAATGTGCACGTTTGGTTCACATACATAGATAGTTTGGGTGTTAATTTTGGGACATGGGGTTACCCATTTAAGGCGATTCCGCTATTTCCTGTTAGTTTTGCCTTAGATGTATCATTAATACCAGTTGTGTATATGTTGGTTTATCAGTGGACTTTAAACCATAGAAAAAATTATTATTTGTATTTAACCATAACAAGTGCCTTTCTTGCATTTATATTTAAACCAATCTTGGTGTGGTCAGGCCTGTTTATTTTATTGAAGGGGTTTAATTACTTTCATTTATTTTTAGGTTACTTAGTCATTATGTTGGTATCTAAATGGATAACCAATATATTTGTACATTTTCAAAGAAATGAACCGAAAACAAGTATCTGATGTTTTTATGAAAAATTAATCATAGGTCATGTCGGGAGTATAGAAATAGTAAGATGTCCCATTACTTCCTGTAAACTAAAGTGGAGGCATAGTATAACATGAGGCATAGATTAGTCTAAGAATCGGGAAACGTATCTACGATACCTCTTCTCGGTTTTTTTATTTGGAGAAGGTTTGGCAATTACTTTTCGCAGACAAGGAGGAAAGCAATGGATGGGGGTGGTGCATATGTTGTTTAGGATTCCCTTTAAAAGGTCTTCTTTATATTAGTGGTACTCCCGGCATAAGTACAGCACAAGGGCCGTGTCAATGTCTCTCTGAAGGAGTACATTAGAATCAACACAATAAGGGCAGCCCACGTCCAGCAACGTGTAACATGCCCCAAGGAAAGTCCTCGCCCTTAAAAATAAATATATATAAATAATTAGGTATAGGTCACGAGGTAAGTAGGGGAAGGGTGTGGAACAGGAGAAACCGTAAGGTATAGTAGTGTTTCCTGTTACAGCAGTCTACTCTCTCTTATATTTGGTAACTGTACATAGTAGGGGAGGAGGGAGCCAGACTATGTATGAGGCATATGGATTAGATAATTGAATCGGGAACGTATCTACGATATCACTCCTCGGTTTTTTATTTAGAGAAGGACGGGGATGGATAATCTCGGCATAAGTACAGGACAAGGGATATTTCCATGTCTCACCGAAGGGAGCATTAGAACCAACCCATTCAAAGGAAGTCGTCCTCGTCCAGTAATGTGTAATACGCTTCAGACAGCAGCACTCGCCCATAAAGAAATAATTAAAAATAAAAATAAATAATTTTGTATGGGTAACGTGGTAAGTATGGGATTAACGGTGGTATATGTGAGGAACCGTAAGGTATTATGTATAAGGCAGATGGATTAGACTATCGAATAGGAAACGTATCTTCGATACCTTTTGCCGGTATTTAATTTGGATAAAGGTGAAACGCAGAAAATCCTTTCTCCTCATTCCTCAATTCACCTTATAAGTTCAAGTCCTATTTTGAAAGAAGCAAAAGAGTAAAAGGAAAATGAGGAATTTTGGGGCATAGTCGTAATTGTATGGCTTCTTTCAAACTCACACCTAAACGGTTAAGGACATCCCCTTCTTTCGTTGATTCCCCTTCAATGTATTCTTGTCTTTTTAACACTATTGACGAGGTGCAAATAATATTACTGAAACACCCACTAAGCATATACCCGCACCTATCCAATCGTATAAATCAGGTGTTTTTTTATCAATACCCCATCCCCACAATACAGAAAGAACGATAAATACTCCTCCATAGGCAGCGTATACTCTGCCGAATGATGGGAATGTTTGAAATGTGGCAATAACACCATATAACGCCAAGGCTATTCCTCCGAAAACACCCCAATAGAATGGCTTACCTTCTCTTAACCATAGCCAAATAAGATAACCTCCACCAATCTCAGCAAATCCAGCAAATATAAACAATACAATTGCGTAAATCATTTAAAGCCCACCCTTGATAAATTTATTGACATGGTAATTATACCGTATCCCAAGGGTAGTAAAGCACTGCATTACCATAGAACAACCAGAAGGCAAGAATCGCTTATTGTACAGGTGGCACCGTAAGGTGCTCTCATAAGGTTTAGGTCACTCCCTTTGTTTGGTGATCTCTACTCTATATTTAAGCAAACTTTATTCTTACTTTTTTATTTTAGAGTTCAATTCTGGCTGAAAAGGGGCAAATCTTTGAGCAAACTTTATTCTAAAGGAATAATCTGGATAACCCCATTAAAGTCAGATTAGATAAGGGCTAAACTTGCTTCCTCGCTTCTGCAAACTTTATTCTAATTTAACAATAATCAGGTTGTTACATTGACAATTAGGTTGTGACTTAACACTTATGTGTAATTGGGCTTTTCATGACTGTTAAATTTAAAGCGATTTAAATTGAAATTTTTAATTGCAAAATAAATTTTTATAACAAAAATAAAAGAACTTGGATTAATTTCCAAGTTCTTTTTACATAAACATTTAGTTTTGAATATCATTAAATATTTTCATTAGTCTTAGGACGCCCTCAATTATAATCATTATGTATTATTAACTTCTATGCTATAGTAGAAGATGTGTTAAGATAAGAAATGGTTTCCCATAATTTTTTAATATTATCTATAGAAATACCAATAAGAAAAAAAGGGGGATTTCTATTTTGAGAATCTAATGACTAATTTATTATATCGACTATTTCAGTTGAGTCCCTTTTTTAATATGATAGTTAAAATCTAAATCTCTGCTAATATATTCACATAAACAACCTTTAAATTTCATTGTTAAAAACGGTTTTTATGTTTTAAATAAATGGATAGCACATATAATATGTACCCTTTGTAAAGGACATTTTAATACCACACCTGTCCTTATTTAAAATAGTAAAAACAAAGATCAAATGTTTATGAAAATTAGTTTATTAGGTATTGTGATTTTTGAAAAAAAGGAGCCCAAAAATAGACTCCTTTAATTTTTTAATCTTCCTCACCGTCTTCCTCATCTTCATCTTCATCTTCATCATCTTCATCATCATTTTCAATTTCAATTTCGGTTTCTTTTCCATTGGTAAATTTAATTTCAAGCTCTAGTTCTTTAATATCGTCCTTTTTAATATTAAGTCCTGACAAAATGTTCTCTAAAATTTCATCTTTTGTCATGTCCTCAGTTAAAGCTATTTCATCAACAAAGTTTTCAATCCATTCAACAGCTTGTTCACCATTATGTTTTGCTTTTCCTTCTTTAGTTTCCTCTTCAACTTCAGCCTTTACTTTTCCTTCTTCACTTTCATATTTGAGTTTTAACTTTTGGCTGTCAATCAGTTTCAGATTAAACTCAAACTCACGAATCCCATTATATCCTTCATCAATAATTTCATCTTCTAATTCTATTTCCACTTTATTGCCATTGGTAAATTTAACTTCAATTTCTAGTTCTTTATACTTACCCTCTTCAATTTGTAATGTTTCTAATACATTCATTACAATCTCATCTTTGCTCATGTCTGATGTTAAAGCTAATTGATTGATAATTTTTTCAATTAGTCGTATTGCTTCTTCGCCTTTAATTTTAGTCTCTTCATTCTCTGTTTCATTTTTTAATTCAGCCTGAATTTTCCCTTTTTTGTTTTTATACTTTAATTTATACCCTTGATTCAATCCCTCAACTTCAATCTTTAACTCTACCAAGTTAGAAGTTGTGTTAACGTCATTTTCATTGATGAGGTTTGCTTCTATCACTTTATTATCTTTAACGATCAGTGTCACGAAGTCTCCTTGCATCAACTGATCAGCAGTAATAAAGCGTTCATAGTATTGTACCAATAAGTCAGGTTGTATGCTGTATGTCATAGACTCTCCGTTAAATGTTTCAACAGTCACTGTTCCTACTACCTTCTCTGTTGATTCATTTTCCTCTTGTTCTGATTGAACTGTCTTTTGTTCAAAGGAGATGTCTGTAATCTCCCCCTGTATAGTAAGTGCACCTGACTGTTCTAAGAGATCTTCATTTGTACGCTCTAGAAATGCTGCCATTTCAGCACGTGTAACGTTTTTGTTTGGCTTAAATGTATTGTCTGAATAGCCTGCTGTAATTCCTTCTTCTGCAGCTACGTTTACATATCCGATAGCTCCAGCAGGGATGGAGTTAACGTCTTTAAACTCAGGTATATTTGTCATTTCCTGTAAAGCTACATCTTCTAACCCAAGAGCTTTAACTAGTAATTGGACAATCCATACTCTTGAGGCTGGTTGACCTGCATCAATTTTATCTTCTGTACCATTGAATAATCCATTTTCTAGGGCTATAACAACATGTCCTCTTGCCCAAGAAGGTATTTGTTCTTCATCTTTAAAATGTAGAGGTGTATCACTAGGTACGGCTAATGCTTCGTCCTCTAAATTCATTAAACGAACGGCCATGACAATCGCTTCAATTCTCTTAACAGGTTTGTTGGGGCGGAATGAACCATCCTCGTAGCCCTTAATTACATCTTTTGATTGCATTTTCCCTATGTATTCTGATGCCCAAGATGCTTCTTCTGAATCATTGAAGTCAAATGTAAAGCCTTTACGTTCTTGTGTCGAATCATTTATTCTTGTTTCCTCGTCATTTTCCTTTGTTTCTTCTGCGAAACTAGGAATTGCTAAAGTTGATATGAGGATTAATACAAGTACAATTCCTAAAAAAAATTTTGTTTTGTTCATATAATACTCTCCTTTATTTATAAAATAAAAAAAGTCTAACAATTACTTGTTAGACAGATTTACCCAAAAATTTTAGGTAGCTGGCTAACATAGATCAAAAGATCTTTAGTCCCTAAAGCTTTGCGTCCTTACCTTTCGGTAAGTTTGCCTTTAACTAAGTCAATATAATAATGTAGAGAGAGTCTAGTCCTTACTGAAAGACTATCAATTGATACATGTCCTTGCAAGGACCTATATACCCATAATGTGACGGATTATAGTAACTAAAACTATTATTAATAAGGCAATCTCTTAAAAATGCATGGTAATAAATGCCTACCAGTTGAAATTTAATATAAGCTGAGCTTCCCTAATCTAATTAGTAAAGCTTGTTGGCTGACATTGAATTTATTTGCTAATTCTTGGATGTTGTCATCACTTTCTAAATCAATTCCATCTTTAAATATGGCTTTTTTTAATACTTCCCCTGGCATTAATAGTGCGGCAGTAAATGTACTAGCTTCTATTTCTTCATAGTCAATTGCCTGAGAAGATAGTGAATTTCTAAAATAACCCCTAAAATTTCGATCAACGTGTATTTGTTCACCTTCATGTAAAACAAAATGACCAATTTCATGAGCTATTGTGAATCTGTGTCGAGTATCTGAATGGTTGTCATTTAATCCAATAATAGTTTTATTATTATCTATATAGAGAACACCAGAAATGTCACCCTTCAACGGTTCGGCTTTTATTGAAATTCCTAAACGTTTTGCAATTGATTTAACATCAATTGGAATGGTCTTAAGTTCAAATTTTTGGAGGAGTTCGTAAGCTTTTCTTTCAACATTTTCTAGTTTCATTATTTTCCCTCCTTTTCCTCCGAAATTAATTACTCTATTCAATTTAATTCTTCACTACTAATGTTATCATTTATAAAAACTTTATTTTTGTGGACTTTTATATTACGTTTTTCTCTTACTCTTATATTTTTGGTAGGAATTCAGTTGGAGACACTTATAATGCTTCTGACAAATAGTATAAAACGTGAACAGAGAGCTTTTTCAATATTTGTTACTGATGTCCTCCTGAGTCCAAGTGATTCAGCAAGAGCTTGTTGAGTAAGTCCTTTATTATTACGGATATTTTTAATCTTTTTACCAATTTATCTATAGACAAGGTGGCAAAAAAATTATGGCACCGGTGGTAAATTTCAAAGAACTATGGAATACAATTTTAATGAATAAACAAATATAAAAAGTTTTAACAAGTGAGCTAATATTATCTATGTGACAACTTGATTGTCAATTTGTCCGTGGACTTCTCAATTTTAAAACTACAATATTTAAATCTGTTTGTAATTATCAGAAAATAAACACCCCATATTACAAGTTTTTTATTTTTACTCATATTACAAGCTGAATGTAACTCAATATGTTGTGAAGTTATAATCAGGTTGTAATTTATCAATTATGTAAGGGAAGATTCTTACTGCTGCAGTTTAAAATGTTTAGTAATTAGAACGAGGTTGGGACAAATATGAATTTTCATAAAGAAAATCCAAGCGATTCTATTGAATCTGTCTGGATTATTTATTGGTTGCACATTTAAATTTGCTCCGTTAAAATACTCCGTATTCCGCGGGCAAGGCTCGAGCTAGGGAACTTCATCGAAGAAACTTCTTTGTTCCTTGTGACGAGTAACCGTAGGCGCATCCGTCGGCAGAAAAGCACTGCCTGTGGGGTCTCGAAACTCGTGCTGTTTTCGCAGGAGTCTCCGTATTTTAACTGCACTAGATATCTCCTCTTACACAATACAATAAAAAAATACTCAACTTTTTATGAACACATTTTTTTGTCCCAGCTCCTTTTTGTGAATTATCAAAGGCGAAAAGCAAGGTAGACATAGATATTTTGGAATAAAAGATCCAGGAGTTGCTAGCGTTATAACCATTAAAAATGTCTATCCCTATTATTACAGGGACAGACACTATTTTAATACTATTCATTTTCGTTTACTTCACCATTTACCTGCTCCTCAGAACAACTACTAATATCATAAGCTTCAATAATAGATTTTAAATCCTGAGATGAATAACTAAGGTTTTCTGCTGAGCTAGATACAGAGTGTAAAGCTTGAACCTGTTGATCAAGTGTGGCATTTACTTCTTGGTTAGAAGCAGCTGTTTGTTGAATACTCTCTGATATTTTTTCTGTTGCTTGCAATACTTGTTTTTTGTTTCCGTTCATCTGGTTTACTTCTTCTACATTTTGCTTGATGTTGTTATTAATGCTTTGTATGTTGCTTTCAATATTATTAAAGACATTAACAGTTTCTGATACTACCTCTTCCTGACGATTAGAGAGTCTTTTTGTTTTAGTAATAGCTTTAACTGCTTCCGATGAGCTATCTAATATTTGTTGTACTATGTCTTGTACTTCAGTTGAGGATTGAGAGGATTGTTCAGCAAGCTTACGTACTTCTTCAGCTACTACTGCAAAACCTTTTCCATGCTCTCCTGCTCTAGCCGCTTCAATGCTTGCATTTAAAGCAAGAAGGTTTGTTTGTTCAGAGACATCATTAATGCTATCTATTGAATTGTTAATCCTTTGAATTTGATTAGATAGTAACTCTATAATCTTTTCAACTTCTTTAATTTTCTCAGAAGATTCTTTAGAGCTTTCATCTAACTCATTCATTTGAGATAAGCCCGATTTATTAGCCTCTATCGCTTCTTTTGATTGTTCATTCATTTGATGAGACGTTGTTGTAACCTGTTCAATACTAGATGACAGTTTATGAATCTCTTCAATAGTCATTTCTATTTCCTCAGCAGCATTTGATGAAGTTAATGCAATTTGATCCATTGTCTTTTTAATTTCATCACTACCTGCTGTCGTCTCCTCTGAAACAGCACTAAAGTTTTCTGCTGATTCAGTAACAACTGCTGAGGAGCTTTTCGCTTTTCTAATGAAGTCTCTCATACCTTCAACCATGGAATTAAAATGATTCGTTAACCTACCAATCTCATCACTTCGATCAGAATGAACCATTACATTTAAGTTTCCTTCTGCAACTTTTTGTGTTTGTGTAGCTAGATTCTCCAAAGGGCGTGCAATTCCTCTTGCCACGAACATAATTACAATCACTACCACCATAAGTGCTACACTAACTATAATGAGCAAGTTTATTAACAATTGATTTGTTGATGCGTAAACTTCCTTAGTTGGAATTGCTAAGCCAAGTTTCCACCCTGTCTTAGAAAGTGTTGTATAAAAAACTTCTAAGACTGTATTTTCATAGTTAATATGTACATTTCCGTTCTGCTCTTCAATAATTACTTTCGCCTTATCTTTAAAATGATCCGCTATGTTTTTGTTCATTATGGTCTCTGGTTTAGGATGGGCTAGGTATTTACCATTTTGATCTATTAAAAAAGCATAGCCGCTTTCACTAACATCAATGTTGGAAACAATGTCTTGAATACTAGATAAATTGATATCACTTGATACTACTCCTTCAAACTCACTACCATCGTAAAACGGTACAGCTGTGGTTACCATCGTGATATCTGATGCTTTGTCATAGTAAGGGTTTGTCCAACCAGCCACTTCTGCATTTTTCCCAGCTTGATACCATGCCGTTGACGGGAAGTCGTAGTCAGGTGCCTCATAATCTTCTGTATAAGTGACACCGTTATCTGTTTTATAAACATATGGGCCAAAGTATCTTTCAGAAGAACTGTATGTGTATGGCTCATACCATACACCGGCTCCTAATGAATCTTCATTTGCTTGAATGGTGTTTTCCAGAATATCTTTATAATCAGATCTTGTTAGTTTTTTTCCATGTGCTTCTACAACTGCCGCTATTGACTCAGCAATTTTTTGATGTTGATTAAATTTTGTGTTTATATCATTAATGATACTTGTCTGAGTCGCATTCATTTTATCTTGTATTTCACCTTCAACTTGATTTTTAGATGTGAAGTAAGCTGCTAGTGTCACAATTAATAATGACACAACAATAATAGGTAGCAATGCAATTAACATTTTGTTTCTTAGTCGGGATTGTTTTCTATTCAATTTTATAACCTCCTATTGAAATATTTTTATTTATAATTCATTTTTATTTATCGAAGCAAGCTGATCACCCTTCCTAAGAGAATAGTCCTTGTTAATCATTGGTATTAGGACTACTCACTTTCTTAATATCGTCTGTGTTAAATAAATTTTAAACAAAAAATATAAATTTAACATTTAATGTAGCAATTCAGATTCAGAACAAATATTCCTTGACAGGAATATTCTTAATGTGGAATAATTAAATTGACAACAATATATGGCATAAAAGAGAAGAGCATGGTGGTGATATTTTATTTGTAGTAATGCAATTTTAGATTCTGAAAAATTCACATGGTGGGAGAGAATTCAACATGAACGCACAAACATTTAATGCATTGGCGGATCCTAATCGTCTTAATATCGTGGAACTGCTTATTGATGAACCACTTCCAGTGGGGGAAATTGCAAAAAAACTAGATCTAAATCAGCCCCAGGCTTCGAAACATCTTCGTGTATTGAGCGACGCTGGTCTTGTTGAGGTTCAGCCGGTAGCTAATCGTCGAATTTATAAGCTAAGAACAGAACCACTTCAAGAATTAGATCAGTGGATTAATTCCTATCGTCGTATGTGGGAAGCGCGGATGGACCGTTTGGACGATTATCTCGATGTTTTACAAGGAAAGAAACCGTTAAATTGAGGTCATACAGCCCTCACACTTTCATACATCTAGAAAACTTTCCTTATTTCTTTTTTGATCATTACTTTGAAAAAAGGTAAATAAAAATTTGAATGGAGGAGTTAAGATGTCAGTTCATGAATTAAGCTCTAGAGTAGAGAATGATAAGGTTTTGGTACTTGAACGTACTTTTGATGCACCACGTGATTTAGTGTTCAAAATGTTTAAAGATCCTGAGCACCTCAAACATTGGTGGGGACCTCGTGGCTGGGAGCTTCCAGTGTGCAACGTTGATTTCCGCCCGGGTGGTGTATGGCATTACTGTATGAAATGTGTGGATCAAAACCAAGGAGATTTCTACGGAATGGAAGCTTGGGGAAAAGCCGTTTACAAGGAAATTATTGAGCCGGAAATGATTGCTTACACGGATTACTTTTCGGATGCGGAAGGAAATATTAATGACAGCATGCCCCCATCCGAAAACACATTAGAATTCATTGACTTGGATGGCAAGACAAAGCTGATTAACCGTTCTGAATATGTATCTGAAGGGGACCTAAAAACGGTCATGGACATGGGAATGTTACAAGGCATTACCGAAACTTGGGACCGTTTGGAAGAGCGTCTTAACGAGGTTAAATAAAATCTTAATTGAAATGAGGGTATTTCAATGACCAAACAAAAAATTGTCCCGCATCTATGGTTTAATCAGGAAGCAAGTGAAGCTGCACAATTTTATACATCCATTTTTCCGGATTCAAAACTCACTAATGTCAATACGATTCACGATACTCCATCTGGGGATAGTGATGTTGTTTCTTTTCAAATCGGTGGACATTCATTTATGGCGATCAATGGTGGGCCGCATTTTCAGTTCAACCCGTCGATTTCATTTTTTGTTAACTTTGATCCATCAAGAGATCCAAATGCAAGGGAAAACTTAGATCAACTGTGGAATGACCTTTCCCAAGGTGGGACACCACTTATGCCACTTCAAGAATACCCATTCAGTAAGCATTATGGATGGATACAGGATAAGTATGGATTGACATGGCAACTCATTCTTAGGGAGCCAGATGAAATGGAGCGACCATTTATTGTACCTTCTATGATGTTTGTTCAAGATGTGTACGGTAAGGCAGAAGAAGCGAGTGACTTTTATATGTCTGTTTTCAATGAATCAAAGCGAGGTGAAATCGCTCGCTACTCTGCAGGGATGGAGCCTGATCAAGAAGGAACCGTCATGTATACCGATTTTATGATTGAGAATCAATGGTTCACGGCAATGGACAGCGCTTATCCACATAACTTCAATTTTAATGAAGCCATTTCGCTGTTAGTTCGGTGTGAAAATCAAGAAGAAATAGACTTCTATTGGGAAAAACTCTCTTCAGAACCAAGCGCTGAACAATGTGGTTGGTTGAAAGACCAGTACGGAGTCTCTTGGCAGGTTTGGCCTGAAGTGATGGGAGAAATGATGACCCACGGGACGGAAGAACAAATGGAACGATTAACAAAAACATTTCTTCAGATGAAAAAATTTAACATAGAGAAATTAAGAGAAGCATATACAGGAAAGTAGTAAAAGAAAAAGCTGGTAATCGCCAGCTTTTTCTTTTAATCTTCTTTAACAAATATGTAACTTTTACATAAGTGTATCGTCAATAACTATATAGGAAAAAAACAGGAGGTAAATACATCATGATGAAAAAATTTAGTGGTTTGTTAATTTTATTGTTATTGCTCCTCGGAGCCTGTGGGTCTAATGACGAAAATAATGATATGAATCAAGAAGATGAAAACAAGGAGCAAGAAGAACAAACGAATGAAGAAGCTGAGAATTCTGTAGATGAGAGCGAAGAAGACAAAGAGAATAGCGGTCAGTCTTTAGATGTAGAAGAAACGAAGACAGTTGATATGATGATTGAAGGGACAACTGAGGAAATGGTCGTTAACCTTCATAATCATGAAGAATTAGGTTTTTATACGTATGTGCCAGAGGATATGGTTGTCGAGTCAGATGCCGAAACATTTAATGTGTACACGAACTTCCAAGGTAATAAAAACAAAGATGCCAGATTGTTTATGATGAAACAAAGTGAAGAAGAAATTAAAGGGTACCTTGAAGGTGAAGACTTTGCGTTTTCTGATGTAGATGAGAATGCTTACGAATTTTCTAATAAAGAGTTTCACTTAGAAAAAGAAGAGTTTATTGGGCGAGTGTCACTATTTACACATAATGATGAGAATTATGTTTTAGGTTATTACTATCCAGCAGCCTTCGCTGATGGCTTTAGTCCACGATCTCATATAATAGTTGATGAAATGGAATGGCATAACAATTAAATCATTATTCTAACAAGAAAGCGATCAAGAGTCTTAGAAAATTCTAAGGCTCTTTTTTGTTTATGACCAATAAATACTTTTTTATTCGAATGTAAGTGTCCTCTCATTAATAAAATGACTAATAAGAAACGCATGTTTATGTCAAATTTTTTCAGGGAAATAACCACTAACATGTAATAAGTGTAAAGGGGATTGAATGATGTTAATAACTGATAGCCCTTATTTATTAACAAAGGAAAACCTCGAAAGCCCGAAACGACTTCCAGGATGGTTGATTAATGAATATCAAACGTTTAGCCAAATCGTAACTGAACCAACTTTTCCTTGTTTCTTTGGAAGAACAGCGCAACGTAAAGGAGAATTACGTTATTCATATATAGAGCATGATAAATGGGGACATCTCCCTGAAGCGGTTGAGAGTTTCTTAAGTTTGTTTAATGAAAAAACTCAAACAAGGCATGGCTTGTTTATTTTTGTTGAGCCAGAATCAACTGAGAAATCTATTGAGTATTATCGATCTTACTTCTGGGACATTCTTCAATACTTGCATGAACACGATCGCTTTGATTGGCCAGAAAACGCACCTAAAGATCCTGACCATTACTTATGGGATTATCATTTTGCAGGAGAACCTATTTTTGCATTTGGTAATGCCCCTGCTTATAAGCAACGAAAGACTAGGGATTTAGGCAATAGTTTAGTCTTAGGTTTTCAACCGAGACGAATATTTCAAGGGCTGGAAGGCACTGAAAAAGGTGGCATTATGTCACGTGAAAAGGTTAGAGCAAGAGTGGAAAAATGGGATGGTTTACCTAAGCACCCTGACATTAGCCATTATGGTGACCCAGATCACAATGAATGGAAACAGTCCTTTATAGGTGATGATATTGAGCCAATTAAAGGTAAATGCCCATTTCATCATAAAATTATGTAATCTGGAGGCTATTTAAATGAAAGCTGTAACAACAGTAAAACAAGTCAGTTGTGAGAATGAATATTCAACGCTTAGAGAAATCTTAGTTGTGAAGCCCACATTTATGAGAATAGCGGAAGTGATTAATGAGACCCAAAAACACTATGTAGAGAGCAACATTAATGTGCATAGGGCTCTTAAACAGCATGATGCTTTTGTGAGTGTTTTAGAAGAACATAATGTTGCAGTAAGAGAATTAGAGGCGGACCCTAAGTTAAATGAACAGGTTTTTACGAGAGATATAGGGTTTGTAGTGGGTAACGAGTTCTTTATTTCTTCTATGAATGAGCAAATACGTCAGAATGAAACGAATTACTTAGACGCTTGGCTTAAACAGAATTCAGTACCATCGCAGACTGAACTTCCCCATTCGATCGAATGGGGAAGTTCAGTCTGCGATGGTTCTACCATTTGGGTGGGGAACAGTAGAAGAACCTCAAATAAGGCCATTAAAGAGCTTCAAAATAGACTACCTCACTACCAAGTTGAATCGATTGTGGTGAAGCCTGATATTCTTCATTTAGATTGTGTGCTCAACATCTTAAGTCATGATACGGCAATTGTGTATCGCCCAGCTTTTACTTCAAATGGGTTAGAACGTCTTGAAGCTCGATTCAAACACATCATTGAAGTCGCCGAGGATGAACAATTTGAAATGGGGCCTAATGTATTGTCAATTGGAAATGAAAAAGTCATCAGCTTACCTCAAAACAAATTATTGAATAAACGTATGACAGAAGAAGGTTTCCAGGTGATTACTATACCTTTCTCTGAAATTATCAAATCAGGTGGATCATTCCGCTGTTGTACACTACCACTGGTTAGGGATGTTTAAAAATATGAAAAAACAGGAAAACATATAACAAATCCTTTGATAGGTGGTGAGATATATGAGTCAAACTGATCGTAATAAAAGGGATTTAAAGCATAAGGATAAAATTGCTGATATGCGTGACACTATTTATGAAGAGAGAAGAAACGAACTTCACAAGTTTAAAGATGAACAGTTAGTTGATGATATACCACTAGAAGATTTAGAAATTGAAGAAAAGAATAATAGAAAGAAAAAGAATAGTCAAAGCACTTCTCAGTCTGAAGAAAAATACAAAAAGTAAGAAATAAAAGGTCAGCAATTAAATTTGCTGACCTTTTTACATTTACATAAAGTCGAAGAAATACCTAATAATATGAAAAAATACTGGAGATGTATATGATAGACTATCAACCCTGCTCAAGTAACGGTTTTTAAGGGATTCTTGTTTTTCATGATCCCCAATTAATAAATCACGTTTAAGAACAGAGATTGTGACACTGCCCTGGTAACCTGCCACGCTAATAATCACTCCTGATAGAATACCGAACGTCAAATCAAAGGTTGTGAGATATGGGTAGAGTAAATAAGATGCACCTGCAGTGACTAGTAATGCACCAATAAATCCTTCCCAGGTGATATTAGGGTTAGCAGTTGGAACAACTTTTCTCTTGCCTATATAAAGAGAAACGATAAACTGTATGACATCATTCAGTTGTGTTAAAACAATGAGATATAATACTAGATTCGGTCCATACTCTGGTGAAGCAATAGGGTAATAAGCTAAGTGGCTTAAACCAAACACCATAAGCATGAGACCCCATTGTGTAAAACTGACAGAGCGAAGAAAACCTAAGGTACCTTTTCCAATGATTCGTGGTAAGGGTAAAAATAAAAAGACATAAATAGGAATAAAGACAATAAACATGCCATACCATCCAATATAAATCCAGTAAAATTGAATCGGAATCATGAGATAGGACCATAAGAATAATCGGCGATCAGATTTTCTTGACTTCATCATCGAAAAATATTCTCTTAAAGCAAAGAGGCATAAAATCATAATAGAAAATAAAGAGACCAGTGGGTTAAACAAGGTTGCAAAACAAAACACGACAAACATGCCCCACCACGTTTTCACACGTGTTAATATATTCGTAAAGTCTTTGTTGGGCTGGCTTTTCTTAAGGACATAGAATACTAGAGTCGCTACGAGTAATACGAAAAAAATGATCGATAACGTCCAAATGGTTTGTGTGATCAGACTCACCTCCATTATTTATAAAACTGCATTCATTTTACAGTAAATAGGTTATAATGGAAAGAAAGATTTTAGGGAGAGGGGATTATATGGGAGAAACTCAAAGTGTATATATTATGTTGTCTGATACAGGCACGCTATTTACAAATCTAATAAAAACCTATACAAAAGCTCCGTATAATCATGCCTCCATCTCGTTTGATCAAGAACTAAAAGACATGTACAGTTTTGGGCGTAAAAATCCCAAGAACCCTTTGCATGGTGGGTTTGTGAAAGAAGATATTTTAACCGGTACATATAGTCGATACAAAAATACAACATGTGTTATATACAAATTAGAAGTGACTCCAAGAGAAGTTGAAAAAATGAAGCGGATTATGGATGTGTTTATTAGAAAAGATGATAAATTTTTATATAATATTTTAGGAGTTGTAGGCGTTTCTATTAAAGAACCTATCGAATTTAGCAATTCTTATTTTTGTTCGCAGTTTGTCTCTGAGGTTTTAAAGCGTTCAGGGATTAAATTGTGGGATAAACTCCCTGCAATGGTGACACCAGAGGACTTTCGCAAAAGTAATCAACTAGAGTTAATTTATGAAGGGAAGTTGTTTGATTTTGACCCGGTGAAAAAACAGATAATAAATCACTAAGTAATCAGGTGGCTATTGGTAGCTGCCTGTTTTTTATTGGGAGAAGTGTGCACAATAGGGTTAGTTCATGTGGAAAAAATTGCACTTAACATAAAGAGTTAAAAGTTAATGGTTAGAGGGTATACACCAACTATGTCAAAGACAAGAAAGAAGGACTTCTGATGAATAAAGGCAAAGTTTGGATTCAAGTAAGAGATAGTTTCTGGTTCTTACCAGCTATATATAGCATTTTTTCATTATTAGCTGTAGCGGTTATTAGTTATATGGATCAATGGGTTTTATCTGCAATAAAAAACGATATTCCAGCCATCTTTTTAACCGAAAAGGCAGTTGCTCAGACTATTTATGGCTCTATGGTTACAGCTATTTTAACAATGACAACGATCAGCTTCTCTACCATTATGGTCGTGTTGTCTACTTATAGCACGCAATTTTCGCCGCGTACGTTGCAAGACTTTATGAAAAGTCGCGTAACACAACACGTTTTAAGTGTTTTCTCATTCGGTTTTATTTTTTCACTCGTAAACTTGTTTTTATTAGGTAAAGATAAAAGTTCCGAATTGTTTAGTCCATTTTTCACGATATTAGTTTCAATTGTTTGTTTAGCGTTCTTCTTACTATTCATTCATCATTCATCTCGATTTTTGAAAGTTAATAATTTAATTGGTACGATTCGTTCAAGTACTTCCAATCTCATTCAGAAAACCTTTAAGGAAAAAGAGTATCACGAATATTGTGAGTGGAGCGATTCAGATCTAAATCAACTAGAGAAAGATGCAGCCAAAGTGATTAAAGCCAAAAAATCAGGTTATGTACAAAGTATTCAATTTAAATCTTTAATCGATTGGGCACAACAAAATGATGTGGTACTTGAGGCAAACATTTTCGTTGGTGAGTATATTCAAAATGGGATGGACTTATTTTATTATTGGGGCAAAGAAGATGATGAAAAAGTCGATTTAGATGGGTGTCTTCAATGCGTTCTGGTAGGTAATGAGAGAGTGGATACTCAAGATGTTGAATTTTCCATTCAGAAGCTGGTCGAAATTGCGGTCCGTGCAATTTCCCCGAGTTTAAATGACCCACACACTGCGACAAACTGTATTAATCGCATAGGGTCATTACTAATAGAGTTAGGCTCTGTATATGAACCCATCCGTTATTTCGCAGACGATGATGAGAATCTACGAATAATAGTGGAGCCATTAACTTTTCAAGAGTATTTATATAAGAGTTTTTATCAGATTCGACTCTATGGTTATCACGATATTTCAGTGATGAATAGTGTGATTGAAGTTCTTTATAAGATGGCGCATGTTCATGGTGAAAAAATCGAGAAAGACGTTTGGCGATTTGGCAAATATATGATTAAGGCTGTTGATGTTGAAAAGATGGACGAGTTAGATTTTAATCATTTTAATAATCAAGTTCAAAAATTAGCAACAGCCTGCGGTGAGGAAATTCAACTTAGATAAAGATAAAGTCAGATAACACTTAGAGGTTATCTGACTTTTTTTATATATTAAAAATCATATTTAGCATCTTCTTCTTCGCGAATGCGTTGGTAAGTCTGGGTCAGTACAACAGTATCCTCGACTAATCGCTCAATTCGGAAAAGAACATCGTGATTTATAATTTCCTTTCGCTGAAAGTCTTCTTCTTCAATAAAGACGTATGATTGAACGATTTGAGCTTTCATATAGCCCAGAATAGGCTTGAGTTGATTCTCTAATATTAAGTAATGCTTTGGTGAACCAGCAGTAGCTAACATGCTGACCACTTTATCTCGAAAAGCATTAACAGGTAGTAGATCAAAGATATTTTTTAATGTAGCTGGAATGGATGCCTGGAAAATAGGAGTGCCTATAATAATGGCATCAGCTTCCATGATCGTTTGAGTGACATACCCCGTATCCCCGTCATACTCCAGATAGTTTCTCCCATCACTGAATTGTATATCATAATCAGCGAGATCAATTAATGTAAAATTATGATCTGCATATTTATCTTTTATTGTGTTTGCCGTGTAGTCTATGGCCGTTCTTGTTTTAGAACCGACACGGGAACCCGATAAAGCAACAATGTTCATTTAAATGGCCTCCTATCCTTTTGCCGTATGTTTTTTAATCGCTGGTAAAATTTCTGTTCCAATAATATCGATATTACGTTTTAATTGGTCAAATGGCATACCACCGAAATCCATTTGAGCGATATAACGCTGATGGCCGAATAGTTCATGCTGATACAGAATCTTCTCAATGATCTCTTGAGGACTTCCGATATTCATGACATCACGAGGGTCTGCGCCTTGGGCAAAGTGTTGTTTCGGGAATCCTTGGCCATTTGTTTTCTTCATGCCTTCGTTAATATGAGGATATAGCTCTTTTAATGCCTGTTGAGACGTTTCAGCAGCATAGAAAAATCCAGCCGTAGACACAGGAAAGTCTGCGGGGTCATAACCACTGCCTTGTAATGCATCGCGATAAGCATCGATCGAACGCTTGAACACAGTTGCGGGTCCCCCTAAATGTGCTAAGTACATCGGTACTCCAGCATACCCTGCTTTTCTAGCGCTTGCAGGTGTCCCACCCACGGCACGCCATATTGGTAATGACCCGTCTTTTGGTCGAGGTAACACCTTGGCATTTCGAAGGGGAGCGCGATACTGACCTTCCCAGTTTACAATCTCGTTTTCGTTGATTTGCAGTAGAAGGTCAAACTTTTCTTCATATAGTTCTTCATAATCCCTTAAGCTATATCCGAGTAAATCAAAGTTTCCAACTCGAGATGCACGGCCAGCTACAATTTCTGCTCGACCTTTTGAAATCAGGTCCAGTGTTGCAAAATCTTCATATGCTCTTACCGGATCGAGTGTACTGATGATTGTAGATGAGCTTGAGATTTTAATTTTTTCAGTTGCCTGTGCAATCGCAGAAAGAACGACTGTGTGAGCTTGTGTGGTGAAATACTCCTGATGACTCTCACCGACACTAAAGAAATCAATGCCAGCCTGTTCAGCTAACTGAGCCAGTTCAATGATTTCATGAATACGCTGTTCGGCAGAAATACGTTCACCTGTTTGCGGGTTAGGCAAGTGATCGCCTAATGTATATAAACCAAATTCAAGTCCGTTGTTTGGATTGATGCGGAATTGTTCCATTATAGAGTCAACCTTTCTAGTTTTCTTGATATTAAGATTTGTACCATAATTTATGATAACGCAAGCGCGTATTTAAGTTAACTTCTACGCCTTGTAGTCTTTCATCTGCTTCAATACAAATATGATATTTACGTTGATATAAGAAGATCATGTAATAGTGATCAAGCAGATATTCTTCAACAATCCTTAAGTTATGGCAAGCTACTTCGGTATTAGGGCTGTTCCATACTGTTTCCAACATAGATTCTATATGTACTCTTACGTCTGTAGGTACTGTATTAAGAATAAAGCTGTTAGGGGAAGTGAAAGCATTCATTAAGGAAACAAGTCGGTCTTCACCTAATTCCATACCAGCTATGATGATATCTGTTTGTCGAAGATTTCTCTTATTAGCTAATTCTTTAATATCAACCACTTTAGTCTCTAAATGTATACCGATGTCTTTAAATACTTCCTTTAAAGCAGTTAGTTCATATTTAAAATACGCATTATGGCTTAGACAAGTAGACGTTAAGGTTAGCTTTTCTCCTTCGAACCCTTGTTTCTTAAACCATTCTTTAGCTTTTTGGGTGTCCGAACTCTGTCTTAGAACACCTGAGTTTTCATTGAAAAAACTATCAGGAAACCATACATCATGACTTGGATGTTCTTTAAAAAGCTTTGTTCGATCTAAAGCTTTTGATAACATTTCTGGAAAATCTGGATGCCTGTGCAATCCAGGTTTTTGGTGATTAATTGTTAGGTATACACCACCCATGGAAGGGCGAAACCAATCTAGCGTCTTAACTTTATTAGTATCATTATTTACAATACGGTAATAAACCTGTCTCCTGGAATGGTTAGGTCTCTTAGGGATACTGTAGAGTTCTATTTGGTCTAGCATCGGTCGGAAGCCATAATAGTGATCAAAAGCTTCTAATATAAGGTGACCTTCTTCATGCTTAATCATACGATAGGGGCCAGTTCCTACCGGTAACATACGAAATGCTTCAGGATTTTGTTTATAAGTTTGAACAGGTATAATACTCGCTTTATAACCTGTGAAAAGATGCAAGAATAATTGATTTGGTTTTGATAGTTTAAACTCTACAATATTAATCGTAGGGGTGTTGATGTCAGTGATTCCTTTAACCATGTCTTGCTTCCAATTCGCACTTTGTTTATGCTTCCACATTAGTACATTTTCTTTAATTGTATGAGAAGTTAAGGGCTCGCCGTTATGAAAATAAATCCCTTTTCTCAAATAAATTCTCCATACTCTTCCGTTTGAAGATGCTTCCCAATCATGAGCTAATTCGGGTATGAAAGATTGACTTTCAAAGTTGTAATCGACTAAACGATTGTATATATGTTCTGCAATATGGCTTTCATGCCTTGTAGTTGTCTCCCAAGGGATGAGTGAATTCATGGTGTAATAGTATGGATAGCTTAATACATCTAATCCTTTATTATGTTTATGAGCTGGTGTCCAGTGAAACTGATTTTCTAGCCATTGTACAAACGGTGTTTCAAGGTTAGATTGATTCTCCATCCATCTTAGAGCCTTAGAAATGTTACCTTGCTTAATCCAGTTCTGAACTTCTTGCTCTTCAATTTCTTTAGGCTTCTTGAGAAGTTTAATAGTGGAAGCTTTTCCTCGACCTGGATTAGGCGACCAATTAATCCATTCTTTCTCACTCAACTTTTTTATGATGGTTTTTGTGTGACGAACTGAACAATCCAACTCATTGGCTATCTCGGTTATGTAGATATCCTTTGCATCACAGCCCCATTTATTAAAAAGGGTGAAGTAATGTTCCTTCATTTTCATCCTCTTTTCATCCCTTTCTCATTAAAAGGTGAAGTAAGTCTTGGTTGAAATTCCGTTCTTTTAATTCCTGTTTTATCTTTGTAACATAGAATGAAAGATTAATCTACAATTTTGGAAAAGTTGGGGGATATAATGAATTCAAATATTGCACAAACTCAATTAGAGTCAGAAAGAGAGAGTTCGATATGGAAAAATAAACAGTTTTTGTTTTTATGGACAGGAAGTTCAATTAATAGTTTGACGTTTCATGTATTTGTATTAGCCATTCCTATTATCATTTATGAGTTAACCCAATCAACTTTAGCGATGAGTGCAATGCGAGCAATTCAATTTATACCTAATGTACTATTAGGTATAGTTATTGGAGTCATCGTTGATCGCTTAAACCGGAAAAGGTTGATGCTGAATGCGTTAACAACTCAAATTGTGATAATAGCTAGTTTTGTTATTTTATTATTTAGTAATAGTTTGCAATTATGGCACTTATATTTGCTAGGGTTTGTACTCTATTCAAGTAGCTATGCCTTTGGGAATGCCTATCACACTATTTTGCCGTTGATAATGCCTAAGGGGCAATTAACTACTGCGAATTCTGCGTTATCATTTGTTAGTACATTAATTAATTTAGTTGGTCCGGCTTTTGCTGGGTTTGTCTTACTTTATATGAGTTATACAGTTGGTTTAACGGTGACATTAGCGGGGATGTTAGTTTTACTTATATTAACTAGTTTTGTGCAAATTCCTCATCAGGAGAAGGACACTCGAAAGCTTGACCGTCAAGGGATTTGGCTAGATATAAAAGAAGGATGGCAGCAATTAGTTGCAACAAAGGAATTATGGATTGCAACATTAATGGTACTTGTTTCAAATTTTGCATCTTCATTGTCAGGTGCAGTTTTAATTTTCTACGCATTAGATTCATTTAAAATTAATTCTGGTGAACTCGGATTTATTTTTTCTGCAAGTGCTGTAGGTGGTTTTATTGCAGCTTTTGTCGCTAAAAAAAGTAGGGAGTGGGCTTCAAGAGGGCAGCTTTTCATTACAGCTTACTATTTTGCTGTTGCAGGTCAGTTTATACTCTTTCTATCCATGAATTGGTACTGGTTAGCAATCGGAATGTTCTTACTAGGAATTCAAGTGACTTTCTTTAATATTCATTACTTAACCTTACGACAAGAAGCCACACCTAATCATTTGCTTGGTCGAGTAGCAGGCACTTCTTCAATGATTATGAAACTAGCAGCACCATTCGGTTATTTAGTTGCTGGTCTACTAGGAGAAGTTATTCCTGTACACTATATTTTCTTAGGGTCAACAATAATCTACTTGGCCGTAATCTTAGTAGCTATTAGAACACCGCTTTATAAAATGAAATAATAATGATTGTGAGAAAATTTGGTATAATATGTATGATACATGAAACACAGTCAATTAGGAGTGATTGTTTGAAAGGTCCTTTTTTAACTGCTAGTGCCATTTAGGGGACGAATGCCTTAAGTCAGTGATTGAGGATGAACACATACTGGTGGGAGGTGGCTTGTCTGCCTGACAGTGGTTGATACAATTCTAAAGTCAATCGTGGTTCGGATCTTGAGATGAAAGATGCTCAAGTGAAGTCGGAACCAGAGGTAATCGCTGAGTAGGTCTCAGCGGTGAATACGTCACTTCTCTTCAAAAGCCTGAAGCTACATACGTAGTAAAAACCAAACGGAACCCTTTTCTCCAAGATAAAAAATAATCTTGGAGGAATGGCACATGAGTAGGGATTTAGAAAACACAGCTTTTCAATGTGAACATTGTGGTTCACAAATTAAACCTTTAACTAACGGAAGTTTCCGAAATCATTGTCCTTTTTGCTTATATTCGAAGCATATGGATAACATGCCTGGAGATCGTAAAAGTGATTGTAAGGGACTTATGGAACCAATTGGTTTTGATTATTCGAGTAAAAAAGGCTATCAACTAATCCACAAATGTAGGAATTGTGGTAAAGTCGGCAAAAATAAGGTTGCCGTAAATTCTGTACAAGAAGACAATTTAATTGAATTTATTAAAACAACTGTTTGAACTATGACTGTCTTTTACATGTATCAATGTTTAAAGAGGTCTCATAATGGGGCCTCTTTATCTTCTGTTCATATATTTAGAATGTAAAAAAGATGAGCACGCAGCTCATCTTTTTTTAAATTAACCTTTTTATTTAGTAAACGCTTCAGTCAATGGTGGTACGATTTGTTTCTTACGTGACACGACACCTTTTAATGTCGCTTGACCATCTTGGAGTTGAGAATTGAATGCTTTCTCAACTTTATCTGAATGATCACCTAAAGCAATAACTGTTGAGTCGTTCGTTAAAATATCGGTAATTGCAAAAACAAATAGGCCCAAGCCTTTTTCGTTGATAGTATTTGTCATTGCATTTTCAATTTCATTTCGACGTTCTAGTACTTCATTTGTATCTACAGTATTTACTTGGCCAATTTCAACTTTCTGACTGCCCATTGTAAATTCTTTCGCATCTAGTGAAATAAGTTCTTCAGCAGATTTTTGGCTTAAGTCTGCTCCTGCTTTAAGCATATCTAAACCATACTCTTCAGCATTAACGCCTGCAATGTCAGCTAGTTCTTTAGCTGCTGCTACGTCTTCGTCTGTACAAGTTGGAGACTTGAATAAAAGTGAGTCAGAAATAATGGCTGATAGCATTAATCCTGCTACTTCTTTTTTAACCTCTACGCCTTTTTCTTTATAAAGCTTTAATAGGATTGTAGCTGTACATCCTACTGGCTCAACGCGCATCATTAATGGATCACTAGTCTCGAAATTGCTTACACGGTGGTGGTCAACAACTTCAGCAATACGAACATCAGCAATGTCTTCTGCACTTTGTTGGAATTCGTTATGGTCGACAAGAATAACTGTGTTGGCTTCTTTTGAAGCTTGCTCTACTAATCGAGGAGCCTCAACTTTGAAATAGTCTAAGGCGTATTGTGTCTCAGCATTTACTTCGCCAAGTCTTGTTGCTTCAACATTAAAGCCTAATTCTTTTTTTAGATCAGCATAAGCAATAGCTGCTGTAATTGAATCTGTATCAGGATTTTTGTGTCCGAAAACTAACATCTTTTCCATGATTATTACTCCTTTATTTAATCTTCTACATAGAATAATAACAGATTTTTAACCGTTCTTCCTAATCTCATCCCTTTTTTAACAAGAAAATTTTTAAGATTGGACTTATCGGAATAAGACATGCATTCATTCTCATACTTCTTATTAAGAGGAGTGGGGAAACTGATGATGAGACAAATAGATTGGCAGCTTGTTTCCTTCGTAGGTGCGTCTTTATTAAAGGAGTATTGGCTATATTATCGACTGCCACAGATTTATTATTGGGAAAGTCATATAGAATATCGAAAGAAAAAATGAATTTGTAAAAAATAACCTTAAGGGATATGATGTCTCTGACGGTTATTTTTTATTTTTTCAGATTTATTTTGGGGGATGATAATGTGACATTAAAGATGTCAAATGATGGTCTAAAGCGATCTAAAGACTTCATTATGAACGAAGGAAGAAAGTTAGAGCAAGAGATATATAGGTTTGAATTCGAAGGTGGAACTAAGGAGGCTGTGATCTCTGCTTTAGAAGAGTATCAAAATTCTGATGGTGGTTTTAGCGGTTATGGTGAAGGTGACTGGGATGAATCAAATGCAATGGATACGAATATGGCTTTTCAAACGTTAGTGCATATCGGTGCAACTGGTGATGAGCCAGTGGTTCAAAAGGCAGTCAAATATATATTGAGTACGTATGATTTTGAATTAGATTACTGGCATCAAAATCCTACCAATCAACCTGTTGGTGAGACAATGCTAAATGAGTTATGGGCTAACCCGGGCGCTGAGTTAATAGGCTATTTATACGATTATCAGAAATTAGTTGATAATGAGTTTTTAAATCATGTAACAGAAGTAGCTATTAAGAAGTTACAATATCTAACTAAGGCTGGTTGGTTTCCTACACTTTGTTTTCTAAGGTTAAGTGAACGGCTGGACGAGCCTCGAAGGGAACAGGTCTTAATTTATATTAAAAGTATTATCTTAGATGTTGTAGAGACTAACCCAGAAGTGTGGGAAAAATTTTATTATCCCAAACCATATTGGTATGCACCCACACCAGGTAGCCCACTTTACCCAATGCTACATGAGGATGCAATTGCGTGCCTCGAACACGAAATTAATCAACAAACAGAACAAGGTAATTTCCCGTTGAATTGGGATGCTGGTGAGGGTGAAGCAGCCTGGAAAAGTATATGGACGATGGATATTCTTATAGCTTTAAATAAATATGACATGATTGAAGTAGGGGAGGAAGTTAGTCAATGAAATCTATTGTTGTGAATAATTTTGGTGGGCCAGAAGTATTGGAATATATGGATGTAGAAGTTCCTGATATAAATGAAAGTCAGGTATTGATTAAGGTTGAGAAAACGAGTGTGAATTTTGCGGATATTAAAAGTAGGTATGGTAACAAGGGGAAGAAAACACCTTTTACCCCTGGTTTGGATTGCGCAGGAGTAGTGGAGCAGGTTGGTAGTCAGGTCAAGGATATACACAAAGGGCAGCGAGTAATAGCTTTCCCTTCAAGCGGAGCTTATTCAGAGTATGTCGTGGCAGATGAAAATTTAACCTTTCCTATTTCTGATCAATTAAGTTTTAGTGATGCTGCTGCAAGCCCAACTGTATCATTTTTAGCTTACAAGCTGATAAACGACATAGGTAGACTTGAAGAAGGTGAGAATGTCCTCATCCATTCAGCTTCAGGCGGGGTAGGCACAACTGCTATACAGTTAGCTAAAATTGCTGGGGCTAAAACGATTATAGGTACAGTAGGTGATTTAAAGAAGGCCGATATTGCAAAAGAAGTAGGAGCTGACTATGTCATCAGTCATGAAGACCATAATTTTGCTGAACAAGTTAATGAATTAACTAATGGTGAAGGTGTGGATGTCGTATTAGACTCTATATCAGGTCGCGTGTCTGAAGAAAGTCTTAATTGCTTAGCGGACTATGGTCGGTTAGTGCATTTTGGCAATTCAAGTGATGAAGTTGGCAACATTCAAACAAAAGATTTACATGCCAGTTGCCGTCAAGTACTTGGGTTTAGTTTAGGTACAACCCGAAAAAAGCGCCCTCATTTATTAAAAGAAGTAGCAAAGAACGTTTTTAACCTTATGCTTGAAGGCCATTTAAAAGTGAAGGTAGGGCATGAATATAAACTTAGTGATGTCCAATCAGCTCATAAACTAATGGAAAGCAGGAAAAGTGTAGGTAAAATCCTATTAGATGCTAAAAGTTAAAACCATGAGTACTAACCTCCTAACTGAACATAATAATCGTAGTAATGAAACAGGAGGGTTAGTATGGTAAAGAAGAAAAAGAACTCAGAGCAAGAGGACTCAAATAAGATTGCAGAAAAGGGTTTTGAAGCGTCTGATTACGAAGGTAATACTCAACTTGAACAGGGCCTAGCAGAAACTCATGAACAGGTTTCAGATGTATTACATGAGGGAACCATTGATCGTAAGCATGGAAAAGAGGATTAAAGGGAAAAGCAGAAGTGAATAACTTCTGCTTTTCTATGAAATAATGCCCTCATAAGTTTATTCGCTATTTTTATCTCATGAGCTTATAAATGAAAAACAACCTAAAAATGGAGGGGATTCATGTGAAAGGAATCATTGTTAAAAATCCTGGTGGACCAGAGCAGCTAGAGTTTTCAAAATTACCTATTCCTAAAGCGAAAGAGGGCGAGATCCTCATTAAAGTTGAAGCGGCAGCGGTGAATCGAACCGACATTGTGACTCGCTATGGGAAGGGCGGTTATAATTCCAACCCTGTGTTAGGTGTAGAAGTTGCTGGGACAGTAGCTGATTCAAATGACTCGGGCTTTGAAGTAGGTGATCGAGTGATGGGTCTAGTTAACGGTGGTGGATATGCAGAGTATGCAGTTATGCCAGCTAATCGAGCGATGACAATCCCTGAGTCACTCGATTTTGAACAGGCAGCTGCGATACCAGAAGTTTTTCTAACGGCTTATCAAACATTGTTTTGGATTGGAAAACTAAAAGAAGAAGAAACGGTGTTGATTCACGCTGGTGGAAGCGGTGTGGGTACAGCAGCTATACAATTGGCTAAGCAATTGCGCAAGGCTAAAGTAATCGTTACTGCAGGATCCGTTCAAAAGCTTGATTTTTGTGGACAACTAGGCGCAGATGTTTTAATTAACTACAAAGAGCAGTCCTTTGATGAAGGAGTTCAAAAGTCAACTGAAGACGGAGTAGACTTAATTCTCGACTTTATAGGAGCCAGTTATTGGGAGAAAAATTTAGCCAGTATTAAAAAAGGTGGACGCTGGGTGCTAATAGGTATGCTAGGTGGAAGCCAGCTTGAGAAGGTAAACCTTGTTGACTTGATGGCTAAATATGTACAAATTAATGGAACATTGCTGACACCAAGAAGTGATGAATATAAAGCTGAACTCTCAAATGAATTCATGAAAGTGGCTGGTCCTTTAATCGAGAACAATCAAATCAAACCAGTTATAGACTGTGTCTTTCCATTAGAAGAAGTGGCAGATGCGCATCGGTATATGGAAGATAATAAAAATACTGGAAAAATAATATTAAAGGTAAATCACCATTAAAAAAGCTCCAGTTTATAAACTGGAGCTTTAGTTATATTAGGCAATTAGCTTCTCACATTCATCGGCACATTTCTTACATGCATCAGCACATTTTTGGCAATGGTCATGATCATGCTTAGCACATTCATCACCACATGCGCGGCATGCAGCTACACATAATTGGGCATATTCTTTAACGAAGTCTGTTCCTTGTGTTAAGGCTTGTTCAAAGTTGGCGCAAATATCTGCACATTCACGATCCAAACGAACACAATCTCTCATATGTGCTAAATCATCTTCTTTTAAACAAGATGAGTAACAGTGATTACAAGCTTCCATACATTCATGTAGAACTTCAATTACTTTTGAATACTTTTCGTGACTCATATCAATATACCTCCTACATTATGGATATATTGATATATTGCCTCTCCACTGTGATTCTAAACATTATATTTTGCCTAACTTTACAGAAAAATGTGGAAATTGGTCATTTATGAAGCCAGCTTTTCTTCAGTGGGTTGATTGTCTATGAATTTAAAATAAGGGACTAGTATACCGATTAATGATGTTAAGCATATGACGCTTCCTATTAGAAAGTATAATGGCCGAATACCATATATTTCGCTAAGAATACCGCCAGCCAGTACGCCTAATGGAATAGCACCGCGAACAATGAGCATTCTGACCGAAACGACTTTACCCATAAGGTGATCTGGCACAACTTTTTGTAAAATCGTGATGTTATGAATGCTAAAAAAGGCAATCATGACACCGCCAATCATTTCAGTGATTATGGCTAATCCAATACTGTGATTAAAACCTAGTGCTACAAATGTTAATCCACCTATAAATAACGAACCAAGCATCAGAATACGGCGACTACTGATTTTTATTTTTCCAACTAATAGAGATCCAATGACATATCCAGCTGGAAATCCTGCCATAAATAATCCGTAATGCAACTCACTTCCTGATAGTACCTCTGTGATATACGGAAGGGTGACCACCATCGTAACACCGACACCGAACTGCACAAAAGCAAGGAAAACTCCAAGCCAAACAATAATCTTTTGTGTGAAAAAATAAGTCGTCCCTTCTAGAAATTCCTTAACCCAAGGCTTTCTGATTTGTCTTGGACCTCTTCTTTCTTTAACTTGTAAAAGTAATAAACCACTTACGCTTAACAGAGAGCTAATCATCATTAGCGTCCATTCGACCCCTATATACTCTATAACTAGACCCGCAGTTAAAGGAGCTACAAACATCATAAGACGCATGGTGCCTTCTAAGTAACCATTGGCTGTCTGAAGTTGATCTTTTTTCACAATGGTAGGTGTAATAGCTTGATTGGCTGGTATATATAAAGGCGTGATTAACCCGATAACGACCTGAACCGTATAAATATGCCACACTTCAAGCTGGCCGAAAAACAAAGCGAAAAGTGGCAAGAGAAAAATGCCTGCTCTTGTCCACTGTGTTAATATCATGATCCATTTACGACTCCAGCGATCGATGTATGGGCCAATCACTAATTGCAGGATGAGAGAGGGTACATAATATAAAATCCACATGCTACCAAGAGCTAATGTGGATCCTGTGAGTTGATAGACTAATATTGAATTACAAAACGTTCCAAATGCTCCAGCAAGTTCAGACGCACCATTTCCAATCCAAACAGAGGTGAAAGAGCGGTTTTTCCATAATGGTTTCATTAAACACACATCCTATTTTAATTATTTCTAATACATTTTTTTAGGTCGTTGATTGCTTGTGTGTGCATTCCCTCATGAAAGACTGTTCGAATCAACACTTGTTCAATGGTGTACATGCCCATTTCGGTAGGCTGAAATTCCTCTTCAAGGCGGTCTCCATAAAGTTTTTTTATTTTATATGTCTGATCTTTAAGTAAAAGCTTAAGTTCTTCAAACGATGGGGTTTCTGCATTAAAATCAGACGGGGTAGTACCGAAACCGAACGATTGATTAAATCTCTCAGAGTATAGATTATCTTTTGTCAAAATCTTAATCCACATATATTGATCTAAGTAAATGTGCCCCAAGTTCCATCTAATATTATTGTTAAAGCCCTCGGGGATGACTTCTGCTTCTTCTTTAGTGACATTGATCACACTGTTTAATAGTTCCTGTCGATATGTTTCTAGTTGGTTAAAAAGAACTTCATGTCTTTTTTTCATAAAAAATACCCCCTTGTGTTATTCATAATTATATCAATTAAAGGTCTGCATTGAAGAAAAACTTTAAAAAGTTTACGCTAAATATAGATTGTATAAAAGGAGTGGTTGTAATGGCAGAAGTAGTTTTAGCACACTATAGACCAGAATATTTAGAAGCACTAAAAGCTTTTTACTTACCTGATGAACAAAAACAATTTACGGCAATGCCAGAAGATATAGTAGATGCTAATGAGGGGCAATATCCAATTGTCATCCTTGCTGAAGGTGTACCGGTCGGGTGTTTCTTAATTCAACATACAGATCGAGTTAAAGAATACTCTGATAATCCGAACGCGATGCTACTCACAGCTCTATCCATGGACCTAACATACCAAGGTAAAGGTTACGCAAAGGCTGGAATGAGTGAGTTAATGCATTTTATTCCGAGTGAATTTCCGAAGTGTGATGAAATCATATTAGCTGTTAACCATAAAAATGTAGCAGCACAAAAGTTATATGAAAAAGTAGGATTTCGAGATACAGGGAGAAGGAAATTTGGACGTAAAGGCGAACAATACCTTATGGATTTATCATTAAAAAGGAGTCTTTCCTATGGAAAATAATCAAGAAATTAGATGGAGACAGTTTTTCGATAACTATGAAACAGTTTATAAAAAACTTCTCGTACATAGCGATGCAATGTTAGAAAGTGAGCTTGAACAAGCGGGGTATATTCATTTTTTTGAAATGACTATGGAACATGCCAATAAAGTGATTTATTCGTATTTAGAGGCGAAGGGCATCATGGTTGAAACGCCACGTCAAGCAGTTAAAGAAATGAAAAAGCTTGGGCTTATTACCAATGAACGTGTTTGGTTTAAAGCTCAAAATCGAAGAAATTTAACCTTATATATTCACAATGATGAACTGGCAAATGAGTTGGTTGGTGACATTGATCATACGTATATACCTGAATTAAAAGCGTTTTATGAAAAAATAAATGAACAAGTGTAATTAATGGAAGCATTTGTTAATCATACTCACACCAATTTTTAACAAACTAAGAGAGACTAATTTGAAAAGGGGTGTGAGTGATGCGAATGCGAATGAATAATATTGAATGGTTACCGATGTTGGCATCAATCGGTATTGGTGTTGCGGCATACACGATGATGACAGGCCGCGGTGGACAGCTTCAAAGCTTTTTGCCAATGTTAACGAGCATGATGGGCCAGCAAGGTCAGCAGCCGCAGCAAGGTCAAATGCAACAACAGCAAGCTGGTCAACAAAAGCAAGGCCAAAATCAACAAGGTGCCGGTGCGATGGGTCAATTGGCACAACAGGCTCAACAGCAAAATCAAAAAAATCAACAACAACCAAATATTCATTAAGCGAACGGAGGCGGGGAGACCTGCTTCTGTTTTTTTATTAGGAGATTGGACACTATTTTTATAAAATTGGCCACTAAACTCCAGAGATTGGACACTAATTGAGAGTATCGGCCACTAAATTTTCGGTATTGGACACTAATGATGCTGATACCTTCAAAGTCTATAGAAGCAGAACCAGATCAACCAATTAACTGACGAACAAAAGGAAGAGATGACTGCATTACAGAAGGAAGCCTTTGAACACCACAAGAAAATCGTTAATAAGTATGTGAAATATGGAGTTTACTCCGAAGAAAAAGTGCCAAAATACTGGGCCACATTGAAGAAATGCACGAGAAGTTAGAGGCAAATGGTTATATTCCGAAATGGCATAAAAAACATCAAAAGGGACACGAGTAAATGAAAAGCCAGCACGCTATGTGTTGGCTTTATTTCGTGTTTCTTTCTAATGCTCGAATGTCCTCATCCATATTCATGACTTTCTGTTCAAAAACATCTTTTGCATCGTGTAAGCCTTTATTGTAAAAGTGAGGCCCGACCTCTTCGGCCATGAAGTGGAAGAAATTTTCTGCTGCTAAATCTCCAATCTCCTCAGAGCGTTCATTATAAAAATACTCTTTAATCTGTTCAATCAGGTGTTGTTTTTGCTCTTTTTTTAAATTAATCATCGATCGTTCCTCCAAACGTGAGAATGTTATTATTTATATGCTATCATGAAATAAATACATATGAATGGGTGATTGTTTGAGTTTGACGTTTTCAGATATATCGACATGGTTTTTAATTGCTGTCGCCGTCGTATTTATATCTAATTTTATTAAATATAAAGGGCGATTAAAAAACTTCGATTGGTTCGTATTGGTATTAATCGTAGCTTTAAACGTTTCTTTTCTGATGTTAAGTTTCTTTGATCCCTATACATTTGGACTGCTTTGGAAAAAGTTCTTCGTTCTTACAGTTGCAGCAGTCATCATTAATGTTTTATTAAATAAGGTTATACAAGATCGATTAGAAGAGAAAGATGAAGCAGTTAACTGGCGCGAGGATCGTAAGTTTATGATAAGTCTGTCAGTAGTAAGCGCGGTGTTTATAGTCGGTTTTATTAGTTACTCTATTTGGTATACCACACCCCGAGATGTAAACCAAACGATTGAAGGGATTCAATTTCAACTAGGGGAAGAAAGTGTTGAAAAGCCTGTTACTATAAAAATAAACGGTGAGTTAAGTCGAAGCTTGAGTGGTGGAGGCATATATGGTGGTAAATTTGTGATTACAGGAGAAGATGTACAAATCCCAAGTGAAGATTCAGGTGTCACCATTGATTATAGAGGACAGAAAAATGGAATTCTCTTATATAGAAATTATCAACCCGGGCGTCACGAAACAGTTGGAACTATTGTTGTAAATAATCAATTTGAAGAAATAGCTATTATGCTTTATAACCATGGAAGTTGGAGTAGTGAAGATGGTCAAATAATCTCGGCACCAGCAAATAATCGAAAAGAAGCATTGGAGCTAGCAAGAGAATTAACAGGGTATGAGTTGAAATAAATAAAGACTTGAGTCATATAGAGATAGGCAATCAATATTTTAATATTGTGTTAAATAAGTAAAGCTAGAAAATGTCCCCTAAAGAAGAGTACAGCCTCCTTTAGGGGACATTTTTATCTACTTTGATTAATTTATTATCTAGTTTATTAAGTTTATTATGTAGTTTATTAAGTTTATTATCTACTTTTTAATTTTTATTATCTAGTTTCTACGGTTTATTATCCACTTCAGGAATTTTATTATCTAGTTTGTAAAATTAATTATCTACTTTTAGAGTTTTATTATATACTTTGCAGAAATTAACCTTCTACAATTTTCACGTAAAAATTCCGATTTCGCGGACCGTCAAACTCGCAAAAATAAATACCTTGCCATGTGCCGAGCACTAACTTTCCGCCATCGATAATTACATGCTGTGATGCGCCAACTGTGCTTGCTTTCATATGAGCGGCAGTGTTTCCTTCCATGTGGCGATCTAATTTATGCTCCCAAGGATAGATTTCATCAAAACGGCGAAGCATGTCAGTTTTGACGTCTGGGTCTGCATTCTCGTTAATTGTGATGCCACCAGTCGTATGGGAGCAGTAGATAACCGCTACGCCTTTATCTACATCTTTTTTAGTAATAAAATTTTGGACTTTATGTGTCACATCAATCATTTGATCATGCTTGTCAGTTTGTATACTAAACTTTTTTAACATCATGTATCACCTTCCTCAGGGTAATCACAGTATTCAATAATAGTTCCATCTGTATCAGCTGGATTCAGATAAATTAAACGTCTGCCATGTTTATTGACTCGGCGTGTTTCTTCCATGACACGTATGCCTTTTTGCTTTAAGTCATCAATAGCCATTTCAAGGTCATCCACACGATAAGCGATGTGGTGGACGCCTTTTCCTTTTTGCTTGATGAAGCGGGCGATTGGAGATGTTGTATTGTTTGTCGGAGCAAGGAGCTCAGTAGTGGTTCCGTTTACGTCCATGACTGCAATCTCACTTTCAACTCCAGACTTTTCACTTCTATACCGGTCAATGAGTTTAGCACCAAGTACATTTTGGTAAAAATTAATGCTTTCATCCAATTGCCGAACTGCTACACCGATATGATCTAATGTTTTCTTCAAGGTAACACCCCTCTTAATAACCGAATCGTCCAATCCGTTTGTGATGTTTATAAATATTGAATGATTTACTATTCATTCCATTATCATTATATAAAACTATATAAGTACCTTCATTTGTTTTAACTTCAAAAAATTTATCACCTATGTAAGAAACATCTTCGATTGAATCGACTTCTGACTCAAATACGTTACTCCATATGGCTGGTTCAGAAATCCTTTTCTCAACTTGATCTGTATATCTCAGTTCGTAGTATAAGTCCTTTGGATTCAATACTAACAACACACAGCCAATCAAAACAACTATTCCCCATTTTAACCACTTGTTCATTTCGTCACTCCCCTTGTTTTACATCTTAGCAGATATATTTGGAAATATTCGCATGAAAACCCATGGTGATTATAACTTTTAAAATAAAAACTCCCGACTCATGTCGGGAGTGTAACGAACATACAATAAGGCTAATATAATATATTAACGTCTACGCCTTTTTGATTTTTTCTTTTGTCTTAGTTCTTCTTTTGGAGGATCAGTCACTGTAGTATCTTCAGTAGTTTCTACAGAAGAGGTCTCAATAGGTTCTGATGATAAAATCTCTTCAACGATTTCTTTTTCTTTTTTGCTTTTTTTCTTCTTATTGTTATTCATTAAAGTAGGGTTCATTTGCATGTACGGATTATAACCGGCTGTTGGTTGCATATGCATAGATGGGTTATAGTTCGTATATGCGTTCATCTGAGTGTAATTCGTATATTGTCCTGAATTATGCCCGCCGTTAACATATTGAGCATATTGAGGGGGAATATACTTCATATACGAATTTCCGCCTGATGATTGGCCGTATTGGCCGGGTGTATAACTTGAATATTGGTTATACATCATTTATCCCTCCTTTTTTCTTTTTTTCTTCTTCTTACCTAGTGACCTATCAAATTTCGGATTTACGCTCAATAATTTCTTTTCAATGAGTTTGGCTTGATCAGAATTATTTGAACGCTTATAAGCATTACTCAATTCATAAAGGATGTCTTCGTATTGATCTTGTGGAAAGATGGACGAGTCTTTTTCATATCTTGTCTTGAGATACTCTAAGTCTTCAATAGCTTGGTCTGTACGTTTAAAGTATTTTTCAGGAATTCGACTATTAACATAGGCTCTTAATAAGCGGACCTCTATGTGGTTGGGTACTTGATTTACAACTCGGTCTAATATTTCTAACCCGTGATTGGCTACCTTAATACGTTCCTTATTTTTACTTGCATCCCTGCCTACTAGAGTCACTGTACTGCCGTAATAAGCTTGAATTAAAGGGTCGCTTGGTTTAGCTTTTTGTAGTTTTTTAAACATTTGGTATGCAATTTCTACTGCTGCTTCATCACCTTCAACACCTTTATCATGATTCTGTTTAGCTTTAACGAAATCGGGATGTGCTGTCGACATATCACCTACCTCCCAACATTATTTATAAAATTAGATCTCCTTGGTCAAGGAAGCCTTGGATTTCTTCGCGAGTGAGTTTATTGTCCATAATATATCGTAATTGTTTAGCAACAAGAGTAGGGTTCTTTGATTGATACACATTTCTTCCAATCGATACACCGCCTGCGCCAGACTGAATGGCATCAGCGACCATAGCTAGAAAGTCGTAATGTGAATCCAGTTTAGATCCACCTGCTATGACAACTGGTATATTGACAGAGCTTGTAACTTCTCTAAAGGACTCGGGGTCACCTGAGTAGTTGACTTTAACGATGTCTGCTCCTAACTCTTCTGCAATTCGTGCCGCGTGCTTAATTTTTCCTGCATCAAATTCATTTTCAGGGTTACCATCCCTTACATACATCATGGCGAGTAACGGCATGCCCCATTGATCACATTCTTCTGCTACCATTCCTAAGTGTTGAAGCATATGCCCTTCATGTTCACTTCCTAAATTGACATGAACAGAGATAGCGGATGCTCCAATTCGAATGGCGTGTTCTACTGTGGAGACAAGTTCTTTTCTATTAGATTCTTGTGATAGATTAGTAGAAGCAGAGAGGTGGACCATGATTTCTCCTAGTGATGGTGAATCGATATCTGCTAAATCTCGAACTAATCCTTTATGAACAACAATCGCATCGGCATAACCGTCATATACAGCTTTTGCTGCAGCTTTAATATCGACGATTCCTTCAATGGGCCCCATGGTTATGCCGTGGTCCATAGCAACGACAAATAATTTATCTGAGTGTTTGTATAAACGTTTTAAACGAATATCTTTTCCTTTCATTGATTTAACCTCCTAGCATTTTATACTTCTGTGATGGTTTCATTGACTTTAATTCCTACGTGCCTGCCGGGCTCACAAACATAAGCTAGAAGTTCATCGCCAACCTCGACTTTATTGGCATTTCTAGGCTTACCATCAGCGCCCATTACTCTGATATGCCAATCATCTTGAACGATAACATTAAGTTCAGTGCCTTCTACAACGCCTTTAATAAGAAGGAGAGGTCTAACTTCTTTTTTTATTCTCCCTACGGTTAATTCACGTGTTTCACCTGCTGTATTTACACATAAAACTTTGCTTCCAACTGCAAGATCGGAAATATATTCAGATGTATCATTTGGCATCCAAACGTATGAGTGGACAGCTCCAGCATTGACTCGGAATGGACGCAAATTCATATATGGGAGGTAATGTGTTTCTGAACAAACAAAAATGCCTCCACTTGAAGTCGATCCAACTAACATGCCTTCGTCTTGTGTCATGATGTCAGTCGTGTCGATACATCCGCGTACTCCCATCCCAACGTGTTTAACTTCTGTTACTTTCATTGGGTGTAAATTTAGTTTGCTAGATTCGCCTTTTTTCAGATAGTCGACTAGCTTCATCGTTTCTTCAAGCTCATCTGAAGTAAACATCACGCCATCACTGCCTGTTTCTAAGCAACCTAGTGCAAGCTCTACGTCGTCGAAATTAGTTGTCTTTCTAAGAAGAACCGTATTTCTTTCTTGAAGCTTTGCAATGATTAGTTCTAGTGGAATATTGGTTGGTAAATCAAAATCTACGGCAGCATAATCAAACTTAAGTGCGTCTTTCCATGATTGCTCAAGTGCTTCTTTATCATTTACTTCTAAATAGACGCATGTTTGATAACCTTTTTCTTTAGCTCTTTCTAATAAATCTTGATCAGTTGAAAAAACACATTCACCTTGAGGTATATTTTCCAAATCACTTTCTTCAGATATATCAGTGACGAATTCAGTTTTCTGAGGGAAGTGGTGCTCATCTCGCTGATCAGGACTCACGATGATTTTGGTGATTAATGAGTTGTTTACAAGTCCCCAAATATCTTGGCGAGAAGCTGGAACGACTCGCCCATCAAAGAATACTTCTCTTTGAAGTTCTGACATGGGTAACACTCCTTTCAAATATAAGATTGATAGATTAAATAGAATCTATATATTAAACAACTTATGGTTGTTAATGCTTGCCCGTTTCATTGTCTGTACCTGTTCTTATTAATTATTTTTAAAACAGGCTATTTGTAGTGAATATACTCTTTTTTACGCCATTCTTCAGGGGTATAAAAATACTTTGGTTTGCCTTTAAGACCAACGGAGAGTAACTGTTCTCGGTCATACAGTGTTCCTTTAGGGACAAGTTGGATATTTAATGGAAGGTTGAACTTAGCTTCGAGTAGTTTGGTTTGTGTCGGATTAAGGTGATCAAAAGGCTGTTCTTTTTCTATTAAAATATTCAGTTGCCCCATATCTGTACTTGCACACCAGAAGCGTTGACAAGGGAGATGAGCGATAATTTCCTCAACGTCCCACAAGTCTAAAGGCCTTTGGTTAACAAAAAGTGTGTCTTTATGACGGCCTCGAATCTCAAATCTTTGTGACCGACCACAAGGACATGGTTCTTCAACAATTCTTGCTTTGTCACCTGTTAAATATCTAATCATCGGTGTCGCCTTTTTCTTTAAAGTCGTGATTACTAAATGACCAAATTGACCAGATTGAACTTCTTTTGTAAGCGTGTCATCTAATATTTCGAACACAAAGTCTCCTTCAATAGCGTGTGTTTGAAAATGCTCACAATCAACTATTGCTGTGCCAATTTCAGTCATGCCATAAAACTCATACACCGGTACTCCCCAAATGTCTTCAATAAGTTGACGGCGATAGGGGGAGAGTGTTTCTCCTGCTGTAAATATAGCTCTCAAGTTCGGAAAATCACCTTTGGGGTTTAACCCCAAAATTTCAGCCGTTTCAGCAATAATGACAGCCTGTAGTGATAGGCAGGATAAAATGGTCACATCCAGTTTCTTTAGTAAATTAACAACCTTGGTAAAAGGGATCGTAGCAGTACCGCTTGCAGGGACCACGCACGCTTTTTTAGATTGAGCGGCTCGATGCATCATGTGCGCAGCACCGGATAAATTGTACGGGAAACGAACAAGAACGATATCTTTAGAGTTTATATCAATACTACACGAAATAATTTGTTTGACATTATAGTTAATGTCTTCACGCGTAAACCAAGATGAAACGGGCTCTCCTGTGGTACCTGACGATTCATGATATTGATACAGTTCTTCGGTATCACTACAAAGTAATCCACTCGGTGATTGTTCTCTTAAATGCTCTTTCGTTGTTACTGGAATGGTTTTAAGTTGATCAAGCGACACAAAAGGCCCATCAGAAAGCCGGTTAGCGTAAAAGTCCGACTTCCTGGCGTGATTTAGCATTTCATTTAAGTCTCTTAATTTTTCGCTTGTATTCATCGTCTCTAACTCCCTAAGAGCTAATAAAGCTTTAATAGCTGTTTGATATTCTGACCTAAAATAAGATCTCGCTCGTCATCTGTCAGCTTGAGTAGTAGAATGTTCTGAAGTTCTAAGGCAGGGTGTGAGAGTGGAAATTCTGAACCGAATATTAATTTACTTGCTCCAACTTTATTGGCGACTTCCTGGATGTGAAGGTGGCTTCCTTGAGATGTTTCTAAAAAGAAATTATCCATTAAAGCACCTTCCATCGCTTCAGTATCAGCGGGCCCGAACCCCATATGACCTAAAATAAAATTAGTTTCTGGGAATTCTTTGGCCAAAGCAATTAATCGTTTAGTTGATGCACCTGGACTAAAGAGAGTGTGCGTATACAATGGATAGTCGTAGTGTCCACAAAGTTCTGCTAAACCCTTTACTGTTTGGCTTGCAAGCGAGAAATGGTGAGACATGGGGGATAACTTTAATCCCTTAAAACCGTTCTTAAATGCTTTTTCTAATTTCTCAATGGCATCTGAATCATGAGGATTCACACAATAAAAGGCAGTTAAAGTCTCTGGGTTTTCAGTGATTGCATCTGATAAATACTCATTGTTAGGCGGCTCTTTTGAAGGTTTTTCTTTGCCGATGATATAATCCGTAAGCTTACGGACATCTAACATCCCTCCTGGTACAACAACCCCCTGATCAATTCCGGCCTCTTTTAATTGCTTAAAATACAACTCGACATTACCGTATGAAGTTGGAGATAAATGAGCGTGTGCATCTATGATCATGGTTTATCCTCCTCATGAACGACACGAACCGTTTTTCCTTTCGAGCGTGGCATTTGATCAACAAATTCGAACTTAAAAGGAATGCCCAAGTCGAACTCTAACTTACTAGATAAAGATTCAGCTAGATCTTCAGAAGGTGTGACATTATTCTGAAGTTCACATCGAATTTTGATATAATCTCTATTTGGATTAACCACAAATTCAAACCAATATCCGACTTCAGGTAATCTCATTAACATTTCTTCGAGATAAATAGGTGAGTGAGATTCACCTTGGAAATCGATATGGTCGACTAATCGTCCACGTAACTGTAAACGAGGCAGTGCACAACCGCAAGAGCATACATCTCGTTCTATAAATCCTAGATCTTTTGTACGGAAACGAATCAGCGGTGAATCGTACTTAACGGTTGATGTCACCACAATTTCACCCACTTCTCCAGGCTCTAGTACCTCTCCCGTTTCAGGATCGATGATTTCGATAATCGCATGACCCATTGGGATGTGGTAACCGTTATGCGCTTCGCATTCAACTCCAAGTCCGCCACATTCAAGTGATCCGTAATAAAAATTGGCCTGTGTACCCCAGATTTCTTCAACGCGATCTCTAAATGAAGGAGAACACCCTTCACCGGTTAACCAAATGGTTTTAAGCGGTAGACTTTTTAAATCAAATGACATTTCTTCAGCTGCTTCAGCAAGCTGAATCGCCCAAGACGGTGTTGTAATAATAACAGTAGGCTTTAAATCTCTCATCATTCTTACTGTTTTTTCTGAAGTAGAATAAGCCCCACCTTTACCGGTTGCAACAACTGTTGCCCCACAGCCTTCTAAAAATGTTTTGTGGAACGCTAAACCTGATGCACTCATTTCGTAAGGGAGAGAGTTTATACAGATGTCATCACTCTCAATTGGGAATAATTTTGGGTAGCCTGGTGAAAGTTCATGTAAATAATAATCCTCCCAGGTATACATCATATAAATTTCCTCACCACCAGTCGTTCCAGTTGAAACTTGGACTAGTGATATGTCTTCTTTGTCACAAGCGAGTAAAGCATACGGGTTACCTCTCAGTTCTTCCTTGGACGTTAAAGGTAATTTGCTTAAGTCTTTGAGTTCTTTAATATTTTCAGGTTTTACACCTAACTGATCCATTTTCTTCTGGTAAAAATCACAATGTTTATAAGCGCGATTGGTGATTTCTATTAGTGATTCTTTCTGGAATTCCTCAATTTTTTGAATTGGCATTATATCAGGGAATTCCGTATCACTTGAGAAATATTTAACCAGAGGCTCAGGCTTTGAAATACTTCTTAACTTTTTTTCAAAAAGTGAATTCATTTAATTACACCCTTTCTATTAATAAAATTTCATGCTCAATGGACGGGTTATCTCTTAAAAGTTCACCCCAAACGATTTTTGACATCCAGCTTTTATTGAACTTTTCATAAGCTAATCCTAATTGGAAGAGGATTTCGTGATAAGTTTCTTTTGAAAAAACGGAGTGATCTTTTTGATAAGCCGACTTTAATTTTTCAAAGTCTTGAATGACTTGATCTCCAAAGTCAAAAAATGCTCTAGGGAATGCATTTATTAGGAATGCTCTTAAAATAAGGATTTCTAAGTTGTCAGGATCTTTTTCTAGCGCTTTTTTTATTTCCATATAACCTTCCATCGCTTGAGAGAATTGTTCCTTAGGTTTTTTCTGGCTTCTCGCTAGCAAAGCTGTTGAACTTCCAAAATAAGCCTGCACAATCGGATCCTTTGAGTTTGCTTGGTATTCACGACTCCATAAATCATAGGATAAGTTGACTGCTTGCTCATTCCCCTTAGCGCCTAAGAGATGAATCCTTTTAGCTTCATCTCTTATGGGAGCTGAATAATCTACTAATTGATAATCATATTTTTGTTTATTATTTTGTTGGTCAATCATGTTTTCAAACCTTTGTGGTGGGTCCAATACTAATAAGTCATCCCATACTTCTTGCGCTTCCTCTTCATCTCCCATTCGTAAATTCGCAACTCCGAGATCATATAGAAGTTGAAAGTAAATTTCTTTTGAAAAAATAGTAGAATCATCTTTGTATGAGTTAATAAGATATTCAAGGTCGACAATTGCAGTGGTGGTTCTGTGGAAGAATGCTTCAGGAAGACGAAGCGCATGGTAGCCTCTTAAATAACGATACTTAATTACTTTCGGATTAACATTTACGACGCTATCAAACAATTTCATGGCTGATATAGCTTTACCAATCATATCTGAAGCATCATCAGAATATCTCGATTGAAGTGATAAGCAGTCGGCATAGTGTATCTTATAATCAAGATTGGTTGGGTTTTCTGAATGTGCACTTTGAAAATACTCGTATGCCTTTTGAGCGGCTTGCTGATCACCGGATAAAGCATGAAGATATAATTCTAGTTCATGCCCGTTTAATTTATAGTTCATCATGAACGCCTCGCCTTAGAGCGTCTGCCAGGTTTACGGTCTCTTTTAAAATTAAAAAATTCCTCTTCTTCAACCATCTCTTGTTGAGGCTTAGTTTTTGGTTTTGTATCTATTAAGGACTGATCCTTTGAGTCTTGTTGAGGAGCTACAGCATCATCACTTTTTTCTTCGTTCTCAATTAACGCTTTGAATTCATCATCCGGGTCTAATCTAAGAAGCTTGCCGAATATTTTACTGGCCTCTTGATGATTATCTAGTCTTTTGTAAGATACACCCAAATCGTAGAGAATTTGCCAATACATTTTTTCTGAAAAAATGCTAGAGTCATTTTCACGTTGTTCAATTAGATAATTAAAGTCTTCTGCAGCAGTAGAAGTTCTTTGAAAGTACATTTCTGGAATGTTATAACTCACGTAACCTCTTAACATTCGTATCTCTATATTTTCAGGTTCTTTTTCAACAATTTCATCTAAAATTTTCATCCCTTTCCGAACTAATCGGAAGCGGTCCATAGTGTCTGAGGCATCTCGACCTAATAAAGCAATTACACTGCCATAATAGGCTTCAACTAGATTGTTTGAAGGGACTTTCTTCTTTACTTCTTTGAGTAATTTAAACACTTTTTTGACTGCTTTTTCATCACCGTTAACTGCTTTCTCATGAAGCTTTTTTGCTTCACCGAACATCGTTTGCCATGACTCCCCCTCTTGTTTCCACATCTCTTGGTTTTCCTTCCACGATTCATTAACTTCAGAAGGAATATATTGTTTCCAGGCGTCTTTAGGGTCTGGGCCATTCGAGTTGTCGTTTTTCATTGTTCTAACCTCCTTAAATTTTATTTTAATTCGTCTAATTGAACGCCCTCTTGTTCTAAAAGCTTTTCATAGCGTTTTTTTTCACTTGTGGTGTTTAACAGCTTAACCCATGTTTTGTTTGCTTTTTTTGTTTTACCCATTGTTTGGTAGGCGTTTCCTAAATCAAACAATAGTTTGTCGTATAGCTTTTTAGTAATGGACGTTTTGTTGCTCTCATATGCGTTTATTAAATAGTTAAAATCTTTGACGGCTGTCTCCGTCCGACCAAAAATGTCATCAGGAATCTTTAAACAAACATATCCTCTTAACGTACGAATATCCTCATCATTGGGACTCTTATCTACAACCTGATCTAGTAGAGATAGTCCTTCTTCTGCATATTCAATTCGTTCAATTGGGTCTAAGTTTTCATCTCGGCCTAATAAAGCTACGGTACTGCCATAATACGCTTCGATTAAATTGTTTTCTGGGGCTAGGGCTCTAACTTCTTTTAAAAGTTGATGTGCTTTTTTGACTGCCTGATCATTACCTTCAATTCCTTGATCATGTAATTTAATGGCTCTTTTGAAAAGTTCTTGCCAAGACTTTTGGTTATTGCTCATTTTCCCCCTCCTATTCTATAAATTAAGATAGTTAAGCTGAATACTATTAAACTATTCAAACTCTATCATTTGGATAAGGCGAATAAGGATTTAAGGAATAAATAAGAAAACAACCTATGACAGATGACTTTCTACATTAAATAGGAGGTCGTAGAGTAGGGGAGAACGCACAAGGGTATAACTATAATGGGTGTTAATTTTCTAGGAAATTGATACACTGAATGTAACAATATTTACGGAGTGTTTTGATGAAAAAAATAGATCGTTTCAAAGGTTATTTGAAGCAAAACGACAATTTCTTTAGCTGTCCAATTTGTCATAGCAGTATGAGGGTTGAAGAGAGTAGTGTGGTTTGTGATCAAAATCATTCGTTTGATATAGCGAAGAAAGGCTACGTTAATTTTTTGACTCAACCCGTCCAAACTAAATACGATAAAGACTTGTTTGATAACAGACAGAAAGTTATTGATAGTGGTATGTATCAACCAGTACATGAAACTATTAGTAAAATGATTGAAGGGCCTGTAACTATGATTGATCTTGGCTGTGGGGAAGGCTCTCATTTAGCGAAAATTCAAGACACACTAGATTCATCTGTAATCGCGGCGGGCATTGATCTATCTAAAGAAGGCATCATGAAAGCTGCGAAAAATCATTTAGATACAATGTGGTGTGTAGGCGACTTAGCCAAGACGCCTTTTAGAGATTCAGCTTTTGATGTTGCTTTAAACATTTTATCGCCTGCTAATTATGATGAGTTCAAACGATTGATGGCAGATGACGGCTTGTTAATTAAAGTCGTACCAAATCAGGGCTATTTAAAAGAGCTTCGTCAAAGATTTAATAAAAATGAAGATTATAATAATGAAGAAACTGTTAAACGATTTAAAGAAAGTATGATTCATGTCAGACAAGAACGAGTCGCATATCAATTTAAAATGGATTCAAAGCTTTTCCAATCTTTAATTAAAATGACGCCGCTAACCTGGAATCAAGATGTGGAAAATATAGAACCTATTGACGAAATAACAATCGATTTGGATATTTTAGTCGGAAAGATATAAAATTGTAACCTTCTCATAATATAAACGACTGATTAAGTATAGTTAATAATTTTATGAGGGGGATTTAAGTGAAGAAAACAGTTTTAAAAACACTAGGTTTAGCAGGTGCTTTAGTTTTAGCTGGGCTATTTTTTCAAAATTTCATGAGTGAAAGTACACAACAAGATGAAGGTATTGCGCATGCTGATGAAGATAGGTCATTAGGGACAATCGTGGTAAACGGTGAAGGTGAAGTGACCGCAGAGCCTGATTTAGCGGTGCTACGATTAGGTTTTGAAGCTACAAAAGATTCAGCGGATGAGGCTCAATCAACAGTTAGTAAACAAATGGAGTCTATCAAAAAAGCTCTAATTGATCATGGTGTAGACAAAGAGTCATTTGAGACTGTACGTTTTCATGTCTATCCATACAAGCATTATGAAAAAGAGGTTGAAAAATTTAGAGCTCAACATATCATCAGTTTTGAAACGAGTGAGATTGACAAGGTTGGCGACTTATTAGATGTTGCATCGAAAGCAGGTGCTAATATTGTTGAACCCGTTAGATTTTCACTAGAAGACCCAACGGAACTCGAACACCAAGCGCTTCAAAAAGCCATTGAAAAAACTAAAGGTAAAGCTGAAGCTATGGCTAAAACTGCAGGTAAATCAAAAGGGGAAGTACTTCAAATTTCTGAACAAGGTGCTCATATAAACATGCCAGTTCAAAATTATAGTGAAGAAATGGCAATGGATCAAGCAGAGAGCAGCTCAAAGACAGTTATTGAAGCTGGTGAAGTTAGAGTAGTTCAACGAGTTACTGTGGTTTATAAATTGGATTAATTACCGATGGGCCTGTCACTTGTGACGGGCTCATTTTATTATGGAGGTGTTATATATGAAACAGATTTTTGCTTATGAGTCAGTTGAAGATCATAATCGTTATGAAGAAATAACTAAACAGTTAATGAATTCATTAACAAGTTATGAAAAATTACTAATGGAAAAGTTTTCTTTAAATGAAAAGCCAAAAGGAATTGTTTGGACTACAAAGGAACTTGCAACAACCGTATTTTCTAATGTACCAATCCCTGCATTTACAAATCGAGATTTAATTTACATATCTCCAGATTTGAAAGAGTGGAAAGAGTTGTTTATTAATCAACTTGCAGGAAGAAATTTACCTCATATTAGTGAATACTATCAAAGCATTAATTTTAAAGAAATCCTTACAATATTAGGCCACGAACTGACTCATCACATTGATTTGTTTGTGGACGATTTTGATGATGACAGAGATGAAGCGATTTGGTTCGAAGAGGGGATGTGTGAGTTTTTACCAAGAAAATTCATGTTGAGTGATGAAGAGTTTGATAAGATTACTAATATTGAACAACAGCTAGTCGAGACATTTAAAAATCAATATGGTAACCATTCCCTGGAGGAATTTGGAGCTATGTCATATGAAGGTAGTCTTACAAGCATCATGTATGATTACTGGAGGAGCTTTTTAGCGGTAAAAAAACTAGTGGAAGAAGCGGGTGGTAATGTACTGAAAGTTTTTGAGCGATATCATGAGTGGCACCAGTCAGGGCGTGGTGTAACTTTAACAGAGTTTTTTAACATTGATCTCTAAGGGGAAATCTACTATGTTTGAGGAGACTATTTCACAATACCAAACGGATTTATCTAATTATTGTCGAATGCTAACAGGGACACCCTGGGATGCTGAGGACCTTTATCAAGAAACGCTTTTAAAGACTTATCACAATAAGGACAAACTATTGAATCACCCTAATCCAAAAGCTTACCTTTTAAAAGTAGCCTCAACGACTTGGATTGATATTTGCAGGAAAAACAAAGTAGTTCTCGATTCGATTGAAGGAATAGAGCGTTTATCTGCTGAAGGCGAAGAAGAAGATGCGATTATAGTTGAAGAAATGATTGAAGAGTTCTCCGCCTCACTACATCCTAAACAGGCCGTCACTATACTACTAGTAGATGTATTTAAATATACAGCTAAAGAGACGGCTGAAATGATAGACACGACTACAGGGGCAGTAAAGAGTTTACTACATAGAGGACGGGGCAATCTAGCGAAAAAGAAAAAGGTAAAAGATGAGATGAGATCGCCAAATGAACTTATTGATGCTTTTAAAAAAGCAATTACTTTGAATGACCCAAGTATTATTAGTGCGGCATACAAAAGTGTTTGCCGAGCTGGTATGGATGTTCAGTATTTAAAAGAAAATAAGAGCTTTATGCTTTATGATCCTGAGGGGAATGTTATTGGAATTATTAATCGTTAAAAGATTTCAATTAACCGTATCTTTTTATAATAGATTTTCGTTTATTAAATGAAAAATGATAGAAAGGGGAATTTATATGCCGGTTAAAAATCGTATTAGTCGTTGTTTTATTCATCTCGTTGATTTTAAAAACTCCAAAGAATGGTATAAGAAAATGTTTAATTTTAAGGTTGCATCAGAGAGTAATAGCCATATAGTGTTTAAAATGGATGAGGGACCATCCTTAACTCTACTTCAAGCTCAAGTAGATCATATTACTCCACTTCCTTATTCAGTGTTCTTTTTTGAAACGGATGATGTTGAAAAAACGTTTCAAGAATTTAAGAACAAAGGTGCTAAAGTAGATGATATAGAGCCATTTGGCGTTGATATGCGAGGTTGTCATGTATATGACCCTGAAGGAAACATGATCTTAGCATGTACGCTTGGTGAAGAATAAAAATGAACACTCGCTAACTGTGAGTGTTCATTTAACTTTTTTACTTATTTCCAAAAAACTTCTCAGCTTCTTCAAGATATTTTTCTTCCCCTGGCATGAGTTCAAAGTCCTCAACTATAGCTGCAACTGGACATACAGATACACACGCTCCACAATTAATGCAAATATCAGGGTCTATGTAAAACTGATCCTTGCCTTCTTCAATACAATCAACCGGACAAACCTCAACACATTCGGCCGCTTTTTCTCCCTGACAAGGACTCGTGATGACAAAAGCCATATAGGTTCCTCCTTTAATAACTCTCATACTATAACAATAATGATAGAAGTAGGGAGTTGTCAAAAGAATGAATTGAATATTAAGCACAATTTTATATAAATAAAGACAAACGCTCTGGAACAATCTATTAATTTTAATAGTATAGAACAAGCAGTTAATAAGAAGTAGTGTCATCCACTCCTGTCGTCAATGACGAGAAAGGGGTGAGGCCAATGGGTGTATACAGGTGAGCCTTTGTTTCACTTATATTAGTGGCCATATTGCTTTATGATGGTTACTATATAATCCCTCTCATTTTCGTGCATCAAAAGGATCACATTTAAAGGTCGTCGGTAGAAATAAATACTAAAGTCCCTTCAGAACTACGACTTGTTTAAACTGCTGAACAGGGTGTCTTCCTCCGGCACCCTGGGATACATACCAAAGAATGGGCTGACGTTGTATAAGGGGAAGTGAAAAGGTCGTTCGTGGATAGCGGAAAGTCTATTATATTTTTAATGTTACGAGGATTAGTTAAAGGGTTGCTTAATTTATTTAAATGGGTATATTAAAAAGCCTAGAATAAAATCTAGGCCTAGTCTTGACATACCATCATCATGTTGTCATCTAAATCTTTAAAAACAAAAAATTGATTATGCTGAACCTCGGTTACTAACTCAACACCATTTTCTTTCATATATTGATAAGACTCATGGATGTTATCCGTTCCAAATTGAATAACTGGCACATTTATTCTAGGCAGTTTACCATTTCCATCTCGCCACATAGGCATTGAATCCAGAATTAAGCCTGCACCTTCCATATGATCCGCTACAAATATATGATCGAAATGAAACTCCCCTTCGGTAATTCCTAACATTTTCGAATACCACTCTTGAGCTTTTTTTACGTCGGTAACTGGTATAAATACAAGGTTAATTTTGCTTTTAATAGGACTTTTGATCATCATTATTCCTCCTAATCTTATTACATATATAATTCTATAAAATCCACAAAATTCCTTTTATATATTTTGAGAAATTTTGTGTTGTAACTGCACTTGAGTTTTGGCTGTTACGTTGATTAAAAAATATTATTTACCGTGCATAACGTTTATAAGTGCGCATATAATCGAATTACACTTTTAAAATAATATTGACAGGGTTAATTGTCAGTGCTAACATATTTCTTAATATAAAAATTGAATATAAGTTTTGCTCTTATCTAGAGTGGCTGAGGGACTGGCCCGTTGACGCCCGGCAACCTTCAAACATCGGTTTGAAAGGTGCTAATTCCTGCAAAGCATTATTTGCTTTGAGAGATGAGAGGGACAAATGACATTATATATGTATATTTGGCCTCTCTGCTCAAAGCAGAGAGGCCATTTTTAATTGTATTTATATTTGAAAGGAGGGGTGTGGAAATGGCAGGCAGTATCCCATATTATACAGGAACAATCAAAATACCTAATTTTATATTAGAGTCTGGTGAACAGTTCGATGAAGTCCAACTGGCTTATGAGAGAAGTGGCCATGAAAATGGACCTGTGTTACTTGTATGCCATGCGTTAACTGGGGACCAACATTCTGTAGGCACAGATCATGAACCAGGGTGGTGGAACGGTTTAATACATGACGGAGGATATATTGATTTGTCTTACTACCAAGTCATTACCTTTAATGTTTTAGGTGGATGTAATGGATCGACTGGTCCGAGTGCATTAGGTGAGGACGGGATTCCATATAAACTTGATTTTCCAAAATTGACAATAAGAGATTTAGTAGAAGTACAATTTGTTGCGCTAAATATGTTAGGTGTAAGTCATTTAAAGGCGGTTATTGGTGGTTCGCTAGGAGGCATGCAGGTGCTTGAGTGGGGGTTAATGTATCCAGAATTTATGGATGCAATTTTCCCTATTGCGGTAACCTCTCAATTTAGTGATTACGCTATAGCTTTTAATCATATTGCGATGAAAGCAATTGAGCAGGATTTAGAAAGAAATCAAGGTGAGCTTGCGACAGATGGTATGAGTTTAGCCCGGATGGTAGGAATGGTGAGTTATCGATCGGATGACTTGTATAGTAAGAGGTTTGCTCGTGGTGAAATTGATGGTGTCTACGATGTGGAGTCGTACCTCGATCATCAAGGTGATAAGTTGGCGAGGCGATTTAACCCGATTAGTTATTTAAGGTTACTTGAGGCCATGAATGGTCACGATATTGGCAGGAACCGAGGAGGTTATCGTAAGACAATCTCGCAGTATCGTGCACCGGTTTTTGCTTTAGGGTTTAAGAAAGATTTATTGTTCCCAATTTCAGAAATAAGTCGATTCGTTTCTGGTATTCAGGAATGTGGTGGTTATGCTGAATTTTATGAAGTCGACACGATTTTTGGTCATGATGGATTTCTAGTTGAGTTTCATAAATGGGGACCTTTCATTCAAGAGAAGTTAGCGTCTTTAACTGCAAAGGCTGTTTAAACTAACGTGCGCGCCTGTCAGAGTATATGAGCGATTACAAGAATAAATGCGCGCTCATCAAGAGATATGTGCGTTCATAAAATTTTATGCGCGCTCAGGAATGAGAAGAATTAAAAATTATAAAGGGAGCGGTTCAAATGAGTAATCAGAAGAATTTTCGTTTAGAAACAGTAGGCATTCATGGTGGTTTGGAGGCAGACCCAGCCACTGGTTCACGAGCGTTACCGATTTATCAAACGAATTCCTATCAATTCAATAATACAGAGCATGCAGCAGACTTATTTGCATTGAAAGAGCAAGGTTTTATTTATTCTCGTATTGGCAACCCTACTGTCGGAGCGTTAGAAGAGCGAGTCGCACAGTTAGAAGGGGGAATTGGTGCGTTGGGATTAGCTAGTGGAATGGCAGCAATCTCAGCAGCGATCTTTAATATAGCAGAAGCTGGTGATGAGGTTGTTGCGGCATCCACTTTATACGGTGGGACGTACAATTTATTTTCAACAACTTTACCGAAACATGGTATTCAAACACATTTTGTCGACCCGAAAGATCCTGAAAACTTCAGGAGTGCGATTACGCCAAAGACAAAAGCCATTTTCGCCGAAACAATTGGTAATCCTGGATTGACGGTTCTAGATATTGAAAAAGTTGCTGAAATTGCGCATGAAGCGGGAGTGCCTTTAATTGTAGATAATACGTTTGCCACGCCATACCTTTGCCGTCCCATCGATTTTGGTGCGGACATAGTGGTTCATTCTGCAACCAAATGGCTAGGTGGTAATGGAACAACACTTGGTGGCATTATTGTTGATAGTGGAAAGTTCGACTGGAATTCAGAAAAATTCCCAGGGTTTACTCAGCCTGATCCTAGTTATAATGGAATTGTTTATGCAGAAGCTTTACCTGAGGCAGCTTTTATCACAAAAGCGCGAGTACAATTGTTGCGAGATACAGGTGCAGCATTAAGTCCATTTAATGCTTTCCAAATTGCATTAGGCATTGAAACCCTGCACGTTCGTTTGAAGGAGCATGTGGCAAATACTCGTAAAATTGTAGAATATCTTGAAAATCACCCGGGAGTGGAGTGGGTGCTTTACCCTGAGCAAGAAAGCCATCCATCTCATCAATTGGCGAAAAAATATTTGCCTAAAGGTGCAGGGTCTATTGTGGTATTCGGGATAAAAGGTGGCCGTGAAGCGGGGGCAGACGTGATTAATAATGTTAAGTTATGGTCACACTTAGCCAATGTGGGCGATGCCAAAAGCTTAATCATCCACCCAGCAAGCACTACACATCAGCAGCTAAGTGATGAAGAAATTAAATCGACAGGCGTGACGGAGGACCTGATTCGTTTATCAGTCGGTATTGAACATATCGACGACTTGTTGGAAGACTTGGAGCAAGCAATCAAAACCGCAACAAGAGAAGAATCTAATAGTAGTTTTGTTCAAGCATGATAATAAAAAAAGTAAAGAGGCGGAGCCAAAATAATATAGTATGTTAAAAGATAAATATTAAATAGAAAAGAATGTATTCAGCGTAGTCAAAATACGGAGACTCCTGCGGGAACAGCACGAGTCTTGAGACCCCGCAGGCAGCGCTATTCTGCCGAGGAGGCTCAAGCCGTGCCCGCGGAAAGCGGAGTATTTTGACGGAGCGAAATAGTAAATTAGCTTATGTCCCAGCCTCTTCAACTAAACAATCTCATGCTTAGTTAAAACAGCCCTAATCATCATATAGGTTATGTCCTCAGATAACTGCTCTTTGATCGATTTTAGTTTAACGGGCTCATCAGATTCATCATCTATTTGATTTAATATCATTTGTTCTTCTTCCTTATTGAAAAACTGTTCTAAGTCCAACTCATAACCTTCTCTATATGCTTTAAATAGATGGTTTTCAATCGTGAGAGTTGTTAAACCTCTTTCTTTAGCGATGTCTTTAATGGATTGACCGTTCTGAAAAAGCTGAAAGGAAACAAGGTGACTTGGCTGGTCATCTTGTTTTGATTTCTTTTTCAAAATAGTTGTACCTTCACTGTGATTGTTTTCTACCTTAAGTTCACCTTCATGTTTTTTACGGAATTCAATCAGTTTTTCTAAGAATGCCTCACCAAAAAGTTCATACTTCTTTTCGCCAATTCCTTTAATTTGGAGCGTGGCTGATTCCGTGTCTGGTACATACTTTGCCAGCTCTTTTAACGTTGAGTCTGCAAAAATCATGAAAGGCGGAACACCTTGTTCTTGTGCAATCTCTCGTCTTAACTCTCTTAACACTTCAAATAGATCATCTGAATACGTGTGACTTTGCTTAGATTCAGCCTTGATTGGCACCCAAACCTGCTCTTCACCTTTTAGAACCATGACAGATTTAGCGGTCAAATTTAATACTGGAAATTGTGCATCAGTGATTTTGAGATAGCCATCTGCAACTAGATAATTAATAAGGTTCACAATTTCTTTTTCTTTATATTGTTTTAGAAGGCCATAGGTCGATAACGTTTGAAAATTGAAGTCTTTAACCTTTTGACTCTTAGAACCTTTAAGAACTTTAGCTGTTAGACTGACACCGAATCGCTCATTCATTCGCTTCACACAAGACAGCACCATTTGGGCTTCTTTCGTGACATCTTCTTTTTGATCACCTTGACGACAGTTACTGCATTTACCACATGGTTCAGGATTAATGTCATCACTAAAATATTCCAAAATATATTGCTGCAAACATTGGTTCGTATGGCAGTAGTTGATCATGTCCTGTAACTTTTGATATTCACTGTTTTTCTTATTTTCATCTGATGATTGTTCAATTAAGAATTTCTGTAATTGAATATCTTGAGCTGAAAATAATAGATGACATTCACTTTCAATGCCGTCACGTCCAGCACGGCCTGCCTCCTGATAGTAAGATTCCAGGTTCATCGGCAGTGAATAGTGAAGAATATATCTTACATTGGATTTGTTAATCCCCATGCCAAATGCGTTGGTTGCGACCATAACTGCAATATCATCGTTAATAAAAGCCGTTTGAGCTTCCTGGCGTTCAGCTTCAGACATACCGGCGTGGTAGCGTTCGACTTTAAATTTCTTTTCATTTAATAATGTATATACTTGATCTGTTAATTTACGAGTCGGTGTGTAAACAATGCCTGAATCATTCGCATGATTTTTCACATAGTCGATGATAAAATCCTTTTTATTAACGCCTTTTAGCACATTGAATGACAGGTTCTCTCTAGTAAAACCAGTAATGACCGTATGTTTTGGTTCGATATTTAAGATTGATTGTATATCCGTAATGACTTGAGTGGTAGCTGTTGCAGTTAAAGCCATGATTGGAGGTTGTTGTGATAAACTTTCTATACGGGAAATGATGGAGCGGTAGCTTGGCCTGAAGTCATGCCCCCATTGTGAAATACAATGTGCTTCATCAAAAGCAATCAACGATATAGATATTTTATTTAGCGCGTTAGTAAAGGCTGCGGATTCAAATCGTTCAGGGGCAACGAAGATCATGTTATATTCTCCGTTAACCATCTTTTGAAGGACTTGTTCTTGTTCAACTGGACTTAAAGAACTGTTTAAATAGGCCGCCTCAACTCCAAGCGTTCTCATAGAATCGACTTGATCTTTCATTAATGAAATAAGTGGAGAGATAATAATACTTGTACCGTTCATGACGAGGCTTGGAATTTGGTAACAAATTGATTTTCCTCCACCCGTAGGCATCACGGCTAAGGTGCTGTCATGATTGAATACATGATTAATTACTTCTTCTTGACCAGGGCGAAAACTGGAATAACCGAATAATTCATTTAATTTATTTAGAGCTTGATTCATTTGTACTCATCCTTCATTTGTTTCTCAATTTCATCATAATTTGTTTTTCAATAAAAATAAAGACTGTTAATAGGGTGTTCCTAAATTTTTCAATTGAAAAGAAAGTCATTTTGTTGTAAAATTTATGCTTGGAAAAATCATTCTACGTACTTATACGTAAGAAAATTCAATTATGAGGTGGTTTTATTTATGGGAGATAAAACTTATCGCGTATTACTGTATTATAAGTACGTTCACATCGACAATCCGGAAGAATTGACAAACGATCATTTGAAATTCTGTAAGGATCTCGGTTTAAAAGGACGTATTTTAATCGCGGAAGAAGGTATTAATGGTACAGTGTCTGGTACCATCGAACAAACAGACAAATATATGGAAGAGCTTCGTCAGGATCCACGTTTTGAAGATATGGTATTCAAGATTGACGAAGCTGATGGACATGCTTTTAAAAAAATGCATGTGCGTCATCGTCCAGAAATTGTAAGTCTTCGCTTAGAAGATGATATCGATCCAAACGAATTAACGGGTAACTATTTAGAGCCTAAAGAGTTCAAAAAGTTATTACAAGATGAAGACACAATCGTGTTGGATGCGCGTAATGACTATGAATATGACCTAGGCCATTTCCGTGGCGCGATTCGTCCGGATATTAAAACATTTAAGGATCTACCTGAATGGGTTCAAGAAAATAAAGAGATGCTTGAAGGTAAACGCATTCTAACTTACTGTACTGGCGGGATTCGCTGTGAGAAGTTTTCTGGTTGGTTGAAAAAAGAAGGCTTTGAAGATGTTAACCAACTTCATGGTGGTATTGCGACTTATGCAAAAGACCCAGAAGTTCAAGGTGAGCTTTGGGACGGTAAGATGTACGTGTTCGATGAACGTATTAGTGTACCCGTAAACCAAAAAGAACATGTTGTTGTTGGTCGTGACTACTTCACAGATGAACCTTGCGAACGCTATGTAAACTGTGCAAACCCTGAATGTAATAAACAAATTATCTGCTCTGAAGAAAACGAACACTTCTTCATGCGCGGATGTACTCACGAATGTCGTACTTCTAAGCGCAATCTATATATCGAAGAACATGATCTTTCAGAAGAAGAAGTTCAAGAGCAATTAAGAAAAATTGAAGAATACGAAGCACAACAAATACAACGTGCTTAATATAAGGAAATCCACATGCTAAAGGCATGTGGATTTTATTTTCACCCAATATATCTACAAGGGGCAGTGATTTTATATCTCCTTTTTTGTTTTCTTATTTGTGTGCCATAAGGTAATTTCCAGAATTGATATACAACTAACAAGCCAAATAAGCCCGAGACTCAATCCTCCCAAAACATCTGTAAAGTAATGAACCCCGAGCGGAAGTCGGCTTACTGCAATGGCTAATATCAATAACATCAACAACACATTGATTAACCATTTTGCTATTTTATTAAATCGGCTTCGCATAACTAAGTAAATAATAAATCCGTAAAACACTACTGGCGCGGTTGAGTGCCCACTTGGAAAGCTATATCCTGTCCCGTCGTATTGTTCGATTATGTTAGGGCGTTTGCGGCTAAAAGCTGCTTTCAAACCTGTAACCAAAGCGGAAACCCCAATCATTGCAATGGCAAAATAGACAATTCTCCATTTATATCGATTATAAAAATACCATAAAATCCCGACCATTATGAAGGAGCCCACTGTTAACGCCCATACTGAACCAAGTTCTGTCACCCATCCAAAGAATGTGATCAGTTCAGGGGATGAAATGTCATTGAAAAAGTTTGATGCCCATAGGTCAATCTTGAATTTTTCTTCCTCTAGGACTGTCTCACCTAATTCAGTAAAAAAATAAAATCCTCCACCAATTATCAATAGTGCGAGTAAAATTAAAATATAAGTTCTAGCAGGGATTGATTTAAGTGTATTTAACATATTTGTGGTAGCTCCTTTTTCCTTTGTAATAGTACGTTTTCCCTAATATTGTCCTTTAAAAACTCGTATTTAAAAGTTTTAGTTTGAATTTTATCCCCAAAAAACAGGACTTAGAATATCTAAGTCCTGTTAATGTGCATCAGACTAAGTCAGGTTTGTGCATCACCTTGGAACCAGTCATAAATCTCATCATTGCTATCGGAATCTAATTCTTTAACCCACAGATGGCGACCTGACATTTTGCTTAATATAGATACCTTGAAAGTTTTTAGGTTTTGTTTGTGATGTAAGAAATGGTGTTTAGTTTCTATCGCCTGAATCCGTTTACTGGGAATAATGACTGTCTCTTTAGTAAATCTTCGAAAACGAATAGTTAAAAACTTTTGGTCTAAGTTATAGCCTGCATCACGATGGTTTAATAGTCCCAAAATAATAGCCAGTAAAATTAAGGTCATCATATATATCCATACACTCGGAATAAAGAATAATGATGATCCAACGACAATCAATGTTGGAAGAATGAGTGATCTTAATAAATAATAAGGAATAGACCGTTTTGGAACAGGGTGAATGTCATTAGTCACATCTGCATATTCAGGCAAAATTCGGTTTAGAAACAGTTGGATTTTAGACTTTTTTAATACTGGAAATAGCAATGTGTGAGTATCAGCCGTTTGACCAATTTCTCCACCTGCAATAACCACGTATACGGTAGCTAAACCAAAGGGCTGCCTGGTTAAACTCTCTTCAATACCAACAGCTTGAATTCTTTTTAAAGGAATAGTCATTTGTTTTTTCTCTAGTAGTCCTCTAGTAATAAATAGCTCTTTATCGTAACGAATGATTTTAAATTGGCCATATTTAATAAAAACACCTAATATTCCCAAAAGCCATAAACTAAGCACAATTAGAAGAACAAGAAATACAATTGTTTCTAACGCCTGGGAAAATAACCAAGTTGTGGTCGCATTAAATAATTGATTGGGAATCAAATTTTCAAGCTGACTAAATAATAATCCAAATAAACCAAGAATTACCCCGATACTGCCAGAGGTGGCTCCAGCAATTAACAATTCACGATTGGAAACTAATCGATGTGGTTCATTAGATAGTTCTTTACTTTCATCAAAAACCGCCGTTTGTTGTTTCATTCCTTTGAGTACATCTTGAATATGTCTCCCCTCAGTCATCGTAACTGCACTTAAATTTGCATCCACATCCTTGTCACTACCAGCCGTTTCAATGTCGACTTTCGTAAGTCCAAAAGGGCGGTGAATAATACTCTGAGACAGGTCAATAGATTGAATACGATGCTTAGAAATATATCGATTTTTCTTTATCAAAATACCTTTTTGAATGTGTAACTGTTCTGAATCAACTTCATAAGAAAAGCGACGCCAACTGATCAATGCATATATGATAAAAGCAATAGTTAGAACACCCAAGCCTAAAATTGTCCACCCTAAAAACCCATCACCTATGGCGAGTACAATAATCGGTAATAAACCGTAAAAAGCATTTTTATAAGCTTTAAATAACGTGAAAATAATAGATAGAGGGTGTAAGTGTTTAGGATTAGACATCATCTTGTTCCACCCTTGCTAACTCAGAAATTAAATCTCTTAAATTAGCTGCTTCTTCTTCACGTAAGGCTGGAATCTCGTGGGTAGTGGCAGCCGTTGTAATAGTAAGAGTCGCTAATTGATAGTTTGATAAAATAAGACCTTGCTTCGTGTCCACATGTTGTACTCGGGCCATAGGAATGACGCTTTGAGTGACGATGAGTATTCCATGTTGTATGTAAATCTCTTGATCTAAAATCTCGTATTTCCACCTACGCCAACGTAACTTAGGGATCACAAAAGGTGTTACGATGACATCAATGATTGTAACGATAATTAAAATAATAGGAATCCATATGGATATAAAGTCAACAAAATGTTCTAAAATAAACGCCCCGATGGTGATTGCGATAGGTATAAACAAAAATAGAAAAGCTGTTAATCTCCAGGCCTTTATCGCTTCTTCAGCAATTCTATGTTTTGGAGGCTGTCGCATGATAGTTCTCTCCTTTTTATGTACAAAATGAACTACTTCATTATAACAAAATTACCCAAAAAAGCACTCGCGTTAAAAAACGCGGAGTGCTTTTAATTACTTCATTGTTTCTTTCATTCGTATGGCTCTTAATCCTGCTAATAAAGGCAAAACAGCAACTAAACCAATGGCCCATTCGACATCAAATAAGTCTGTGAATAATCCTGCAAACAGTGCGCCAAATGCATAACCACTATCTCGCCAAAAGCGGTAATAGCCTAATGAGGTAGCGCGCCATTTCGGGTGAGAGGCATCACCAACTCCTGCAATAATTGTAGGATAGACCATGGCTGTCCCAATTCCTAGTAAAACAGCGGCTACTAACCAGAGGACATAAGTGTCCACCAGTACAAACATCCATAATGATAAAGCTTGAACAAACATACCGCTAACGATTAATCCCTTCCGACCAATTCGGTCACTCCATATACCTGTAACCAGCTGAAAAACACCCCATGCTGCAGGATAAACAGCTACAACAGTTCCAACCTGCCCGACAGTTAATCCGCCAGCTGTTAAGAAAACAGGGAACAACCCCCAAGCCATACCATCCTTTAAATTGGTAGTAAGTCCGGCAAAAGTAAGGGTAGATAACTCTCTATCTTTATAAGTAGTTTTCTTGAACACTTCTTTAGCATCAAAATCTTCTTTTTCATCACCATTATGTTGTTTCGCTTGGGCTTGAACGTGCTTATCAGTGTCTTGAGCAAATAATGAAAGGATAAATCCAACAATAACGATGCCAATCCCAATGTAAAATGGTTCAGGTCGAAGTGATGTTTGAGACGCAACATAACCAGAAATGGCAGCCATCACCCCAACACCGAGGTAACCCGCAAATTCATTAAATCCAACTGCAATCCCACGTTGGTTCCCCTTTGCTAAATCAATTTTCATATTAAGTGTCATCGACCACGTGAGACCTTGGTTAACACCTAGTAAAACATTAGCAAAAACAATCACCCACCAAGCTTGAGCGAATATAACGAGAAGAGGTACTAAAAGCCCAATTCCCCAACCGATTAATAAAACTTGTCGTCTTCCTATACGATCAGCAAGTCCACCAGCAAAAAAGTTCATAATCGCTTTAGAAAAACCAAAGCTCACAATAAATGATAAAGCAGCGCTTGCTGAAGCCAGGCCGAAAATGTCTTCACCAATGATCGGCAAAACCGTTCGCTCTATACCGACCATGAAACCAACAAATAAATTAATGAATACGAGTAATGTAAATTGAATGATGTTTTGTTTTATTCCTATTTGTGTCTGAAATGCCATCTTGATAACTCCTTTATGAACTACCGTTTCATTATAAGGTTAATAAAATGCGTTGTCAGTAAAGGTGTTTATACTTTTGTCGATATTACTATTTAGGAGGGTTTCTTATGGAATCATTTATAATTTTTCTTCCTTATATCTTATGTTTATTTCTAATCATTTTTGTGACAAAGCTTTTGGTTAATATTTTTAGAAAGGACTTTAATAAGGCTAAGGAATCAATGTTGGGTATATTTTATGTGTTAGCGTTTATTCCAATGGTCTACAGCTTTTTAACTATCATTAATAACCTTTTAGTTTCAATTATTTTAACTTTAGCTATTATTTCCATGACTTTATACTATAGAATAAAAAAATTAAAAGTGTTTAGAGGATTATTAATCATTCAAATGTTATTAGTCTTGGGAGTCATAATATATGTCATACTTTTTGTTGATTTGTTTGGTCCAGTGATGATATATAGTTAAAAACAAGTTCTTTGATACGCCGTTTCTTTTATGAAATACTTTTAATTAGGTTCTATTTTATAAAGGAGCTGATATGGTGAAAGTTTTAGTTGTAGGAGCAAATGGACAAATAGGAAAGCAAGCAACAGAGATGTTGCAAGAAAGTGATGAACATCATGTAAGAGCAATGGTTCGTAAAGAAGATCAGCTTAATGAATTTAAAGAAAAAGGAATAGAAGCTGTATTAGCAGATTTAGAAGGTCCTGTTGATCAACTCACTCAGGCTGCTGATGGTTGTGATGCTGTTATTTTCGCAGCAGGTTCTGGCGGCAAAACAGGAGCAGATAAAACGTTACTCATCGATTTGGATGGGGCAGTAAAAATGGTAGAAGCTGCTGAAAAAGCAGGTGTGAAGCGCTTCTTAATGGTTAGTGCGTTACAAGCACATAATCGTGAGAACTGGAATGAAAAGATTTGCCATTACTATGTAGCTAAACATTACGCAGATATAGCATTAGTTCAAAGCTCATTAAACCATACGATTGTCAGACCAGGTGGTTTACTGAATGAAGAAGGTACTGGAAAAATAAGAGTGGCCGAAAACTTGCCTGAACGAGCAACGGTCCCTCGTGAAGATGTAGCACGTGTATTAGTTGCATCAATAAATGAAGAACAAACATTCAATCGTGGCTTTGATTTGCTTTCTGGTGAGGAATCAGTAAAAGAAGCACTAAAAAAATTATAAGACAAAAATAGCATCCTAATCAACTTGGTTAGGGTGCTTATTATTTGTGCAGTTAAAGTTTATTGATGATTCTACGAATCGCTACAGGCGGAAGCTTTCCGCGGGCACGGCCTCAACTTCCCAAAACTCACTCCCGTTCGTTTTGCGTGATTTTCGGCTCGCGCTTTTCCCGCAGGAGTCACCGCCTTTCGCTCTACGTAGAACACATAATATTAATTACAATTTCTTTCTGTGCTTTATCAACTTTAAAGTATAACAGCGCAACTATTGTAAGCACATAACAATTTATATTTTTTATTCTGGCACTTGCCCACCCACAGGCTAAACTTTTACATAGAATGAAATATAATCATAAAAGGAGGTGCTCCTTATGGGTGGAGGATATAACGATAGCTTCGTGTTAATCGTTGTACTATTTATTCTTTTAATTATTGTTGGTGCATCTTTCTACTGCTAAAGTAAGAAGCCAATGTGGTTAATAAAAAATAAGTTTTAAATAAAGAAGAGGTGGTGACACCTCTTTTTTATAATGTAATCATTTTTTAAAATTAAATTGGTGGATAGAAAACTAATGTAAAACAGATAATAAATATCGCAAGTAAATAAGGGGTGAAGCTGATGCCTAACGTTCAAAAATTTTTATCTGATTGGTTAAATCATAGAGAAAAGTTAGAGAAGTTACTTGAATTAGTAGATGGTGAGCAAATTTATTATAAGCCTTGGGATGAAGCGATGCCTTTAGGTGTAATGGCTTTGCATATTTCAACTACAGGGTTAATGTTCGCAAAAATGGTAAAGACAGAGACATACGAAGCACCAGATATGCCTGAGTTTGAAACGGCTAAAGAGGTGAGGGAAAAGGTTAAAGATTTGACTGAAGAAACTAAACAAGTGCTTGAAGAGATTTCAAATGAAGAATTGGAAGAACAAAATCAGGCTGAACTCCCAAATTTACAAGGCACCAAATTCGAATATTTACAGGCAATGTACGAGCATGAAATTCATCATAAGGGTCAGCTTTTTTTATATGCACGTATGCTAGGACTACAAGGTATTCCATATTTTAAGTAGGTGGTTACATGAATGTTGAAGGCCAATTGATTTCAGGAGAATTTGATTCGAGCCGCCAAGAATTTTTAATAAAAGAAATAAAAAATTTAACGACAGAATCTACAGTCAATGAGAATGAATTAGGCCTCATCCATGATTATTTACTAGCGCATCAAGATGAAGATGGCGGTCAAATTCTGTCTTTGAATGATCAGTTATTAGTTCAGTTAAACCAAAGTGAGGTACAACAGATTCTTCAGGATTTAGAGGATATAAGAAAGTTGTTTTGAAGTCATAAAAAAGTTAACCCTGCTGTTTATTCAGCAGGGTTTCCTCATTAATAAGGGTCTGATACATGACCCATCTCATCGGCCTCGTGCACGGCTTCATCCGTTTTATCCATAGGTTTTATTTGTTCAAGTCCTTCTTTTACTCGACGACCATAATCTTTATCTGCTTGTGTAAAATGTTCAATCATTTTATCTTGAATAGGTTTACGACATTGAGATAAAGCTCCAACTAGGTTATTAATTAGTTCTTCACGTTCCCAATCGTTTAAGCGGCGATAGGTTTCACCAGCCTGTCCGTAGTTGTTTTGTCTTTCAATAGGTTGGCGAACAATATGTCCTTCGACGTGTGGCGTATGTTCCGTACCTGGGTTTTTCGTTTCTTTTAAACCATTAATTAATGAAGGTTCATAATTTATGTGAGGATTTTTCTCCTCAGCATAATCCATTCGATAATCCATTAAGCCTCCATTTTGATTGGTTGCTACTCGCTTAATTGGACTATTAATCGGTAATTGTAAGTAATTTGGACCTACGCGATAACGTTGTGTGTCAGAGTAAGAATAAGTGCGCCCTTGAAGGAGCTTATCATCAGAAAAATCTAACCCATCCACTAAAACACCCGTTCCAAATGCTGATTGTTCAACCTCGGCATGGAAATTGTCTGGATTTTTATTTAACACCATTTTCCCGACCTTATGCCAAGGAAATTGATCCTTGTACCAAAGTTTGGTGGGATCCAGTGGGTCAAAATCAAGCTCTGGATGCTCACGCTCACCCTCTTCCATGATTTGAACGTATAGCTCCCATTCAGGGTAGTTACCATCTTCAATAGCATCATAAAGATCCTGCGTCGCGTGGTTAAAGTTCATGCCTTGAATTTTATCAGCTTCTTTTTGTGATAAGTTTTTAATACCTTGCACAGGCTCCCAGTGGTATTTTACTAACACAGCATTTCCTTCTTTATTAATCCAGCGATAGGCGTGTACACCAGACCCTTGCATGTGACGATAATTTGCCGGAATACCCCAAGGTGAGAATAGAAACGTAATCATGTGTGTAGCCTCGGGTGATTGACAAATGAAGTCAAATTGTCTTTCGGGATCTTGGATATTCGTGACAGGATCAGGCTGAAAAGAGTGGACGAAATCTGGGAACTTTAATGGATCACGGATAAAGAAAATCTTTAAGTTGTTCCCAACTAAATCCCAGTTTCCGTCTTCTGTGTAAAATTTGACGGCAAACCCTCGAGGATCACGCAATGTTTCAGGCGAGTGTTTACCATGGTTTACAGTTGAAAAACGAACAAAAACAGGTGTTCGTTTTCCTTTTTCAAAAACCTTGGCTCTTGTGTATTTTGATATTGGCTCGCCATTCACCTCGCCATATGATTCGAAGTAGCCATGCGCCCCAGCTCCGCGTGCGTGTACAATACGTTCAGGTATTTTTTCACGATCAAAGTGACTAATCTTCTCTAGGAAATCATAGTTTTCAAGAACTAATGGTCCTCGGTCACCCACTGATCGTGTATTTTGGTTATCGGTTACAGGGTGTCCTTGTTGATTAGTTAACTCTTGTTTTTCTTCTTTGTCTTTTGGATGCTCTCTCAATTCTTTGTCCTCCTTTCAGACTTCAGTGTTATTGTTACCGCCTAAAAATAAAAAATGTATAAGAGGGGAACGCTATTTTGTAATTAATGAATATAAAGGAGCGATTGGATGAAGAAAATGATTGGCAGTCTTCTTGTTGTTAGCTTGCTAAGCTTTGGTACCATACAAGCTGAGACTAATAAAGTACATGAAGCGATTGTTATCGAATTGCTTACTCCGACAATTGAAGAGGCAATTGAAAAGTTTTACGGTATGACGAGGCAGTACGACCAGGAAGAACTAGTTGAAATAAAAAGTCCAAAAGAATGTGATAGCTGCTATGAAGCAGTCATAGATATTAGAACATATATAGGAGCCCAAGAACCTCCTTATGGAATGGACAGGTTGGTTTTAGATATTCGAGGAGGAGACGTTACGGTTATAGATTATCAACATGAGGAAGTTAAAAAGTAGAGGAATATCCACAGAACTCAGTTTCTGTGGTGTTTTTTATGCGTAAAATTCTGAGAATATGCGTAAATCATGTACTAGGACAATCATGTATAATACCAATAAGTCAATTTGTACAGGAGGGGGAAAAGTTGAACATAAGACAAGCTGTAATTAATGATGCTGAAAATTTAGCACATCTAATCAGTCAAGTTGAACGAGAGTCAGAATTTATGCTGTATGAAGCGGGTGAACGAAATACTTCGAAAGAACTTCAGGAAAAAATGATTAATTACTTTAACCTACAAAACAATCTCGCTATTTTTGTAGCTGAAGAAGATCATCAATTACACGGCTATCTGTTAGTCATGGGGGGTCAAGCTAACAAAAATAAACATTCTGCTTACATAGTGATTGGCATTCGAAGTCAATCGACAGGGCAAGGGGTTGGCACGCAACTGTTTCAAGAAATGGAGAAATGGGCTAAAGAGGTTGGCTTACATCGATTAGAACTCACGGTCATCCAACATAATGAATCAGCCTTCCACTTATATAAGAAGGTAGGTTTTGAAGTAGAAGGGGTTAAAAAGGATTCATTATATATTGATGAGCAATATGTTGATGAATATTATATGGCTAAATTAATATAAAAAGAATCGCGGAATGCCCGCGATTCTTTATTCTTCTTCAGGTTTATTTGTTACGGCCGTATCACCGTTATCTAAATAAATTGTACGAGAAGGGAAAGCAACTGATACACCTTCTTCTTCTAGAATCTCCATGATTCTAAAATTAATATTCTGCTTAACTTCTAAGAACTCTCCCCAAGCAGTAGTTTTTGTAAAGAAATATAAGAATATATCTAAACTACTGTCATTATATTTATCAAAAGTCACGAAAATCGTTTCTTGATGGATATCTTCGTGATTGGTTAAAAGCTCATTAATTCGTTCAACAACTTCTTCTAATTTATGTTTAGGTGTGTTGTATTCCACACCAAGATTAAACGTAATTTGTCTTTTGCCCATTTTACTCCAGTTCGTTATGGCTTCATTAGATAATGTAGCGTTTGGAACAGTGACTAATCCTTCAGCAAACGTTCTTATAATTGTACTTCTGAATGAGATATCTTCAACAATTCCGTTAACACTTGAAGTCTGAATCCAGTCACCTAAAGTAAAGGGTTTCTCAGTTATAATTACTACCCCGCCAAAGAAGTTTTTTAGTACTTCTTGCGCGGCTAGAGCAAATGCAAGTCCCCCAAGTCCGAGACCTGCAACAAAACCACCTACGTTATAATCAAACTCTGAAAGAATGACACTTATAGTCAAAGCAATAATAATGAAGCGAAGAGCCTTTGAAACAAATGGGATTAATATTTGATCCACTTCAAAGCCAACGCCATCATTAAGCTTCATGAATAATAAAGATGATGAAGATGATAAATTATAAAGTCCCCAAGCGATTAGAATAATCCAGGATGAGCTTATAATCCTTCCAAAGATTTCATTCTCTACACTTAAAAATGGGAAATAATCAACCGCTAAATAAAGACCAATGATTACAAATGCCCATCTCAACGGTTTTTCATAAGCTTCAAGAATCTGTTTTAATACGTCCGTTTTATTTGTATTAAAAATTTTAACTAAAAAATAAAAAACAAATTTTTCAAAGACTTTTCTTAATAAATGGAAAGCTAAGAGAATTCCAAGTGCAATTCCTATGTCTATCCAATTTTCGTAACTTACGTATTCCCAAAATCTCCAGTTATAATACATTCAGATTACCCTTTCAAATTAAACAAAACATTTAAATTTGAGGTAACGACATCCACCCATATACAGCTTCTTTGACTCTTTGGCCTTCTAAATCAACTTCTACAGAGTCAATTTTTTCAGCGCCTAATGTTTCATAGAAATGGCATTGTGAATCTTCTTCAAAAACTGATACGAGTAGTGATGCAATGTTTTGTTTGCTTAAATCCTCAATAAGAGTTCTTATTAGCATTTTGCCCAAGCCGAGGCCTTGATAGCCGCTTAAAATATATAACGCATAAATTTCACCTTGGTAATCCATATAGTTATTCGAACGTGTTAATCCACCATGGACAAAACCTACGATTTGATCTCGATCTTCTACTACCCATACTTTATCATGTAGAAGTATTTTTTTCCAGAGGTCTTCGCGTTGTTCGCAGTCCAGCTCTTCCATTAAATGAGGAGGTATTAGATTTTCATAGCTAGATCTCCATGATTCGACGTGCACCCATGCAATACCTTTATAATCCGAAAGCAGCGCTTCTCTAATAATCATTTTGAACACTCCTTCTAAATATCTTTGTAATCTATATACCCACTTTTTGAAAAAAGTAATTATTAATATTACAAACTACGTCGAAAATTGTCATATATGTTACCCACACTTAAACTTACTGTAAACACAAAGCGGGTTGGCACATGTTACCATGCCCATGCAAGTTAATAAGGAGGAATGACTGATGAGAAAAACCATCATATCGCTTGCGAGTGGTATTATATTATCGGGCTTCGCTTTTACTACTTCAGTATCAGCTGAGGCAGAGTACGAAATTCAAAAAGGTGATAGTCTAAGTGAGTTGGCCCAAGAATATGGGACAAGTACGGAGAATCTAATGGACAATAACAATCTATCTTCCTATGTCATTATGCCAGGAGAAAAAATTGAAATAGATAACAAAAAACAAGTAGAAGTAATGAAAGGCGACACGCTAAGCGAACTCGCGCGTGACTTAGAAGTAGATGTAAAAGAAATTAAAGAATGGAATAACCTGGATTCAAGCTTGATTTTAGTTGGACAAGATTTAGAACTTCAATTGCCGCTTGATGCTTTAAAAGATTTTAATGAGTTTAAAGAAGAACGAAAACAAGAGGCTAAAGAAGTTCAACAAACTTCAGCTTCTTCAGAAGAAAAAGCTGTATCAAGCAATAACCAAAGAAGTAAACAGAACACAGCTTCTAAAGATAATGCACATCAAGCAAGCCAAACAAACAATCAAAGTGAAGATGGAGAAACAATCTCGGTAACTGCAACAGCTTACACGGCTGATTGCTCAGGTTGCTCAGGCATCACTGCAACAGGAATTAACCTGAATGCTAATCCGAATATGAAAGTAATCGCAGTAGATCCTAACATCATTCCACTAGGCACAAAAGTTTATGTTGAAGGTTATGGAGTAGCGATTGCTGCAGATACAGGCGGTGCCATTAATGGCAATAAAATTGATGTACACGTTCCAACAAAAGCAGAAGCTTATGAATGGGGCGTTAAAACAGTAGAAGTAGAAATACTAGATTAAAAGAAATCCCTTTTCGCGATTTTTTGCGAAAAGGGATTTTCTATGCTTAGCTTTCTAATGCTTCAACCACTTTCTCAGCAGTGGAGCGACTGGATTGAGGGTTTTGCCCTGTAACTAAGTTACCATCTTTAACAGAGTGGTCTTCCCAGTTATCTCCGTTTTTAAAGTTTGCACCTTTTTTACGCAGCTTTGTTTCTAGCATGAAAGGCATATGCTCATCCAATTGCATTTCTTTCTCCTCGGAGTCAGTAAAAGCTGATACTTTTTTACCTTTAACCAATGGAGTCCCATCTTTATATGTGACATTCACAAGGCCAGATGGACCGTGACAAACTGATCCAATAACTTTCCCGTCTTCTGCGAATTGTTGCAAGACGTATTGAAGTGTTTCACTATCAGGGAAGTCAAACATAGTTCCATGTCCACCAGGTAAGAAAATGCCATCGAAACCTTCAGCATCTTTCTTCGTTAGTTGCTTTGTATTTTCTAATTCTTTCTCTGCCTCTTTCCACTCAGAACGGTCTTCAAGGCTATTAGGGTCAAGTGGTACTTCGCCACCTTTAACACTGGTCACTTTCACGTCATAACTTTTTTCTTTAAAAACATTATAAGGAACAGCAAATTCTTCAAGCCATAAACCGGTCTTATGATCATCAGTAATTTTAGTATGGTTGGTTACTACCATTAGAATTTTTTTACTCATATAGAATACCTCCTGGATTTATCATTCTTAGGTTGTTTGTAAAAACACCTCAGTAATTGTGTAGGTGTTGCATATATAATTATTCCCTGCACATATTCACTTAAACAGAATGAAGAAGTTTGATATTAATTTTTAATATATTGATTAATGTTGTCACAACTCATCAGTCTATCTCGTCATGAATATAAAGGATTAAGCGAGGAGAATATTTCAATCTTGGTCCTCATGCTTTTTATAAAAAAGGAATCGCTAGACCTATACTACAGGAATTAGGTATTCAAACCTCAGGGAAATCTCCTAAAACGGATGGCCAATTAATTGAAAGTGAACGATCCTATATTGCTCCTTTCTCACCTAAAGGGCTGCTTACATCAAACTATATAGATTGGAAAGAACGGTTGAAATGGATTCAAATAATGGTGACATTAAATACTGAAAATATGCAAGAAATAGAAGGGTTGACCTACCAGGAGTGGGTTGAAAATAAAACTAAATTAAAAAAAGTCCAATCACTGTTATATATATTGGGGCGTTTAGCCACATATTGTGAAGCTCCTAAAGAGGCAAGTGCGAAGGTAATGGTGTCTCATTTACAAAGGGTGATGCGTGGAATCATTTATGTAGATGGAGGCTGGCAGACCATAGTAAATCAACTACTTGATCAAGCGTGTGGATTAGGGTTGCAAATTAGAGATCAAAGTCCAGTTAGAGATATACGGAAACAAAAAGAAGGTCAGTTCGAAATAAACATAGCAAATTCTGATAGAATCATTGCTAACCAAGTACTATATACGGGGAATCCACATGATTTAAATGAAATGATAGACGACAACCCATTAAAGAATCTAATTGAGGATATTACTCCAGTTAAAGCTGGTTCTCTTGATGTCGCATTAGAAAATCTACCTGACTCTAAACAGACATTTGCAATGGGAATAGACAATCCATTTTATTTTTCATTGCATTCAAAATATGCAGATCTATCATATGATGGTAAAAGTTACATCTTACATGTGTTAAAATACCATTACCCCAATGAAAAAGTAGACAGTAGAAAAGTGAAAAAAGAGTTAGAGGAATTCTTAGATCGTATACAACCTGGTTGGCGGGAGCTTGTCATCGCTAGTCGTTGCTTACCTAATATCACGGTCAATCATCGCCTGCCCAAAGTAGAAGAAGAATCGAAACTTACTTCACCTGAAACCGCCATCTCTAATCTTTATATAGCTGGTGACTGGGCATCCCCTTTGGCGATTTTATCTGAAGGGGCTGTGCATAGTGGTAAAAAAGCAGCTATGGCGATGTTGTCAAAGTAAGGTGGGAGAACATGAGAATCAGTAGTGAGGAATTTATACATTACAGACCTCTATTATTTTCTTTAGGGTATAGAATGGTAGGGACTATATCTGATACAGAAGACCTTATTCAAGAAACTTATATGAAAATATATGAAGTAGATATAACTAAAGTCGAAAATAAAAAGGCGTATTTATGTAAAACCATGACAAACCTTTGCTTGGACTTTTTAAAATCTGCTAGATATAGAAGAGAAGAATACATTGGAGAATGGAACCCGGAACCATTAATAATTAACCAGACAACTGACAATGACCCTTCAGATATTGTCATTCAAAAAGAGGGGTTGTCCATTGCTTATCTAAGAATGATGGAAAACTTAAAACCTAATGAACGGGCAGTAATCATATTAAGAGAAGTCTTTGAATTTTCCTACCAAGAGATTGCAGAAGTTATAGAAATGACCAAAAGTAATAGTCGAAAGATTTACAGTCGAGCTAAACAAAAGTTAAACAAAGTTGAACATGAATCGTTAAACTACGAGCAAAATAAAGGCGTTGTAAATCGCTTTATTCATTCTGTCCAATTTCAAAATAAAGAAGATGTGCTAAAACTTATATCAGATCAAGTTACATTATATTCTGATGGCGGTGGTAAAGTTCAATCTGCCACTCGTCCTGTGAGTACATCTCCAAAAGTATTAGCATTCTTTTCAGGGTTATCGGAGAAAATACCTGATGATTATTATTACGAAATTCAGAATGTGAATGGACAGCCGGCCGTACTGAATTTTTTGGAAGGACATCTTCAAAGTATTATAAGTTTTTATATAGTCGAAGGTGAGATTAAAGAAATATATATTACGTTAAACCCTGAAAAACTTCCTAAATAAATGAATTATTGATTATTAGGTTAAATTGTTTATAATAAAATTAAAAAGTGAAGGGAGCTAATATAATGGCACAAGGAACATTCGTAACAGCAATTAACTGTATGGACGGACGAGTTCAAGAACCTGTAATTAATTGGATGAAGGAAAAATATCAAGTAGATTATGTGGATATGGTGACAGAAGCTGGTCCAAACAAATACCTTTTAGACGGTACTGAAGAGCAAGTTGAATCGATGAAAAAGAAAGTAGAGATTTCTTTCCATAAACATGGCTCAAAGGTCGTTGCCATTGCAGGCCATCATGATTGTGCAGGCAACCCGATCGATAAAGAGGAAAAAATAGCTCAAATTAATCAAGCTAAGAAGAAAATCCAAACCTGGGGATTAGAAGTTGAGATTATCGGTTTATATGTAAACGAAAACTGGGAAGTAGAGCAAGTCGATTAATATATCTTAAATAAAGCACCCACATGTCATAATGAACTGACCCAGGGAAATGAGACAAGAAAAAACACCTATGCTGCCACGGTCCTGTATTCAACAGGGCTGTGGCAATTTAATTTTGAAAAAGGTCGTATATAATTGTAATAATACATGTAA
>NZ_SOPW01000083.1 GCF_004402015.1 Filobacillus milosensis | reverse complement strand
CAGCGAACGTGCTCGTCGTCGACGAGAGTGCATCGACCGTGACGGCGATCGACCCGGCACGGGTCTCGCTCGGAGACTCGGCGATCATCCCCTCCACCGCCAAGGTCGCGATGGGTGCGAACACGGCGGCGATCCTGGATGAGAAGTCCGGAGATCTCTGGGTCGTCCCGGTGAAGGGCATCGCGTCGTTCGAGATCGAGGCGGCGGAACCCGTCGCCGAGCTGGGCGAGAACGCCGACGTCACCGTCGCCGATGACGGCACGGTGTTCGCACTCTCCGCCGAGCGCGGCGAGGTCGTGACC
>NZ_SOPW01000082.1 GCF_004402015.1 Filobacillus milosensis | reverse complement strand
GAACGACGACACCGCCGCTGCGGAGCACGGAGGAACGCGATGAGCGACGAGAAGCCCACCCGTCGGGACATCCTGCGCCCGCTGCACCTGCTGCTGATCGCGCTGGGTTGCGGCGTCTTCGCCATGGTCGTGACGCTGGTCTCGACCGGAGCCTTCACCGCCAGGGTGAACACGGCGATCGCGAACGGCAGCTATGACGGGTTGACCCCGGTGGCGCTCGGCCTCGTGGTCGGCGGTGGCGCGTTCATCGTCACGCTCCTGATCCTCGCGATGCTGATCCTGGCGGTCGACCCCGCCGATGT
>NZ_SOPW01000081.1 GCF_004402015.1 Filobacillus milosensis | reverse complement strand
GCTCCCGTATCCTCATGGGGTGGACGACCTCCTGATCTGGCTCCTCGACACCGTGCAGTCGGTCGATCCGGTCGCTCGCACCCTGATCGCCGGACTCGCTGTCATGCTCGAGACGAGCATCCTGATCGGGCTCATCGTTCCCGGTGACACGATCGTGATCATCGCCTCGATGGGGGTGGCGACTCCCCTGGAGGGCATCGCGATGGGCGTCGCGGTCGTGATCGGCGCCTTGATCGGCGAGAGCATCGGATTCTGGCTCGGGCGCTGGCTGGGACCCCACATCCGTGTGTCCTGGCTGGGAC
>NZ_SOPW01000080.1 GCF_004402015.1 Filobacillus milosensis | reverse complement strand
AGAGGTTGTTGATGGTGCCCGCGAGGGCGTTGATGGTGCCAGGTAGCAGGACGATCGCCCCGGCAGGGGTGTCGGTGGTGCGGGAGGTCGCTGTGACTTCGTTCTGTCCGAGGTCGAACTCGACGCGTTCGGCGATGCCGATCTGGATCGGGGTGCCTTCGAGGATCGCGGAGAAGGTCTGCTCGGCGGTCTCGGTCCAGGCGGCTTGCTTCGTGGCCGTGACGGTGCGTCCCTTGCCCTGCGCGCGCTGCACGGCGTACTGCGCGCGACCGGGACCGGGATACGGTGCCCGGATCTCCCGA
>NZ_SOPW01000079.1 GCF_004402015.1 Filobacillus milosensis | reverse complement strand
GGCGAGATACGGCCCTCGGGTAGCACCGCGGTCGCCTCCGCGACGATCAGTCCGGCGCCGCCTGAAGCGAACTGTGCGAGGTGCGTGTGGTGCCACTCCTGCACCAGCCCGTCGACGGCGCTGTACATGCACATCGGCGAGACCCAGAGGCGATTGCGGAACGTGACGGAACGGATGCTCAGCGGGGAGAAGAGAAGACTCACCGTTCGACGCTACCGCGACGACGCGCCTCGCGGAGCGTCGCACTAACGTGGAGTCATGGTCGAGGTGCGCGAGTGGACACGCAGCGATACGTCCCGGTACTTC
>NZ_SOPW01000078.1 GCF_004402015.1 Filobacillus milosensis | reverse complement strand
TCGAAATGAAGGAGAACTCACGTTTCGAAGGACTGAATCCCGTGGATGCTCCTTCAAGGCGTGAGTTTTCCTTCAGGGTGTGAGTCCTCCTTCAAGGCGTGAGTTTTCCTTCAGGGTGTGAGTCCTCCTTCAAGGCGTGAGTTTTCCTTCAGGGTGTGAGTTTTCCTTCAGGGTGTGAGTTTTCCTTCAGGGTGTGAGTTTTCCTTCAGGGTGTGAGTTTTCCTTCAGGGTGTGAGTGCTCCTTCAGGGCGTGGGTTCTCCTTCGTGCGGGACAGGCGCGGGGCAGGCGCTGGGGCACGGCATCCTTC
>NZ_SOPW01000077.1 GCF_004402015.1 Filobacillus milosensis | reverse complement strand
CCGGGAGCACGAGATTGGGCGCGTTGTGGCCTGCGCCTTCGGCGTCGAAGCGTCCGTCGTCGACGATCACGCCACCCAGCACGGAACCATGCCCGGCGAGGAACTTCGACGCCGAGTGGACCACGATCGCGGCGCCGTGTTCCAGAGGACGCAGAATCGCCGGTGTCGCGAGGGTGTTGTCGACGATCAGCGGGATCGCGAACTCTTCCCCGACGGCGCTGACGGCGCGGGTGTCGAGCACGTCGTTGCGGGCGTTCGCGATCGATTCGGCGAACAGCGCGCGGGTGTTCGGGCGGATCGCGCTCCGCC
>NZ_SOPW01000076.1 GCF_004402015.1 Filobacillus milosensis | reverse complement strand
ATAAAAAAATTAGAGGATATACTTTTTTGATCTATTAAAAAAGTAGCTGCTTATTATTAGCTTTCAATTATTGGAGGCTTTTGATTAAGAAATAAAATATTGATAATCAATAATACTTAATGAAAGTGACTGATATACAATACTTTTATTTTTGTTTATTATATATAATCATAAACAACTCCCTACAAAAGATGATGTGTTTAATATTTCCACCACAAAAAGATTAACAACACCTGGAGTGCTTCAGGTACTCGCGATAATAAAACAGCATACTACTTTGGTCAGATTATTAATCCTGATTTAATGGAAA
>NZ_SOPW01000075.1 GCF_004402015.1 Filobacillus milosensis | reverse complement strand
GGGTCGGTTGTACCGTCGATGCTCACCCGTCCGGTGTCGGGGCGCATGCGGCCGCTCGCGATCAGTCCGAGCACGGTCGGACGCTGTTCGGTCTCGGCGAGGGCGAAGCGCACGGCACCGGTGTGGAATTCCAACGACGTCGCCGGAAGGGCCTGACCGCCGCGTCCTTTGCTCACGTCCTGCAGGGCGATCTTCATGCGCGGGCCGTCCGATCTGCGGGTGCGGTGGCGTCGATGTCGGGGTGAGCGGTGAGGAGGTCATCGATCTCACGCCAGGAGAGCCCGGCGATGCTCAGCACGGTGCGCACGGC
>NZ_SOPW01000007.1 GCF_004402015.1 Filobacillus milosensis | reverse complement strand
TTACATGTATTATTACAATTATATACGACCTTTTTCAAAATTAAATTGCCACAGCCCTGTTGAATACAGGACCGTGGCAGCATAGGTGTTTTTTCTTGTCTCATTTCCCTGGGTCAGTTCAATGTGATATGCTTGGGCTTTTCTTAGCTACATAAAACAGACCGCCTTATTACTTATTTCCGTTCTTTTTCATTAAGACTTTTAAGCCTTGACCTATATCGGAGGCAAGAATGTAGTTTTTATCAACAAATACCCCCCATACAAATGATTGATCTGGTGTATATTGTCCAATTTGTTTAGGTTGAGTTGGGTCAGAAATATCTACAGCGTAAACCCCTCCTGCATAGTGTGAAAGATATAATGTGTTGCCTCTTACTTTAGGGTCGTGGACTGTGTTAGCAAAAGTCGGCCCGTCTTCAATATTATCTACTAGATCCGTTTTAAACTCACTTAATAGTTTTGGATTACTTTTATCTTTGATATCAAAAATACGAGTGTAACCATATGCTTCTTCATAACCTTCACGAACAGGTACATAAACTTCGCGAGTCTCAATTAGGACATTACCACCCTTGGCAAGTGTTGCTGAGTGTGCTGAGCCCTGTTGATCAGAAGCAAAGTCTGTCCGTCCTAAATACTTAGGATTTTCTGGGTCTTTAATATCAAAAATCATTGTTCCTAAATCCCACATTGAGACGTACGCATATTGGCCTGTATTATCGGCTATCACGCTGTGAGCAAAAACAGGTCTGGTCTTTCCATCTGGAGCCTCCCAATGATAACCGTTAAAGTCCTCTGATACTTCAGGTAGCGATCGTGGGTCAAATTCCCAAAGTGTTTTAGGGTTGGACGGATCAGATACATCAACAATTTGAAAGTCCTTTTCTTCACCGTGACTATAGTAATCTGTATAAGGGTTCGCTGTTAATACTAAGGCGCGGTTGCCTTGAGTGGTTAAATAAAGTTCGTGTGTCCCGTTTGTTTCGCTGTAGACTTCCCAATACCCTAACTTTTCTGGATTGTATGGATCTGTCACATCGTATAGAAGGAATCCACCTGATGTATCTGCCTTTCGATTTAACTGCTGAACACTGACAACAGCCAATTCACCATTAAAGTCAGGGGTATTCACCGATTTAACAATAACTTTTTCCTGCCATGTTCCTTCAACGTCATCGTGAGCAAAGGCCGATATTTCAACAGGGTTTTCAGGGTCTTTCATATCAAAAACCCGGACGCCACCATTTCCGCCATTAGCCGTGTGACTTCCCAAATAAGCAAATCCTTTGTGAGCATAAACATCGGCTGTGTTGTTTTGAATGCCCTCATAAATTTGTTCTGTTTGAACGGCTGCTACTTCTTTTAAAAAGTTAAGGTTTTTGGATCCATCAACAGCCGGTTCACCTAGCTGATCAAGTTCCTCAGCAGTAAAAGTTGTCCGTTCACCTTTGTCAACTTCTACGTTATCCAGTTCATCGTGTGCAAAAATCGTTGGAGCGAATGATGAAATAGCTAGTACACCACTTAGGGTTGATGCCATCAAAAGATTTCTTTTCTTCAAATAACATTCCTCCTAATCAAAATATTTTGAATATTCTATTGTGAAAAAGTATAACGAAGAAGGAAAGATTTGTTAATAGGGATTAGGGTTCATTATTTCGAGGGGCTAAATATTCCTATTCCAAGGTAATTATATAAAGTGATAATAAGTCGTAAAGTCTGACCCAGACTTGAATTGGCAAAGTCATAACTGTTTAAAATATAATAGTAGAATAATAAAATGGTTATGCAACTTCATCCCTATATTTTATTAATGAATTAAAGTGATCAAGGCTGCTTCGTTTTCTTTAACCACAGTTTTTCGGTAAAATAGCAATGTAATAAAACATAAGGGATGATCAACAATGAAGCAGATACATAGTGATATATTTCAGTTTAGAGGGAATCATTACGATTTCGGATATAATTTAGGTGAAAAATTAAGAGACTCTTTAACAGTAAGAAACCGGCAGCATGGATGGAAATTGAAGCGGCCTCGTTTTGAGATCGATGTTAATGAAGCAAAGGGTCAATTTAAACGTTTCGCGCCTGCCATTTGGGATGAGATGGAAGGTTTGCGAGATGGTCTTCAGCTCCCAATGGAAGAGGTACTTCGTGATTTTGGTGGCTATAGAGTGGAACCTGATAAAAGCGGCTGTTCTATTTTTACCACAGAAAATTTTATGGTTCGTAATTATGATTTTCACCCGTTTACGTATGATGGTATGTTTAGCCTGTTCCAACCCACCGACGAAGGTTATGCGGTCATTGGGCCGACCTCAAGAATTACAGGACGAATGGATGGTATGAATGAAAAAGGTTTGGTCATGGGGTACAACTTCACCCATCGTAAGAAGACAGCTGATGGGTTTGTATGTTATATGGTTGGCCGAATGATTTTAGAAACATGTGCATCAGTAGAAGAGGCAATAGAATTAGTAAAGTCAGTACCACATCGCGGTGCATTTAGTTATAATGTGATGGATACGAGAGGGAAAACTTTTGTAATTGAAGCGGGGCCTCGAGCTGTTGAGGTTCGTGAAACTAATGTGTGCACCAATCACTTTGAAATTTTGACCGATGAGAATCGTCGTTACTTAAAAGATTCTCTTAAACGAATGAACGTGATTAATGAGCACGCTGCTGATATGACAGAAGCGGAAAACGCGTTTAGATTCTTTAATGACTCTAATCACGGTGTTTTTGCTGATCAGTATAAAAGTTGGGCCGGTACCATTCACACGTCCCTTTACTTACCGAACGAGCTGCAAGTTTGGTTCACATTAGGTGCAGATCAAGAACCGGTCAAGTTTGACTTTAATCAGTGGCTATTGGGCAAAGATATAGATTTAGAACAAATGCATGGTCAGGTTAATACTGAATTAGGATTCGCAAACATGGATGCCAAGTTACGATAATTGGAATAAATTAAAAGTAATGACATATAATATGATGACTCTATTGGTGTTCGGTCACCTTTGAGTCAAGCCGAATTGCCCTTTAAGAGGGCAGCTCGCTTCTAGGCATGGTAACCACCTTATTGTGGGAGAGAGGTGGTTACTTTTTTTGTTGCATTTAAAGGTAATCCACCGCTTCTTCAACATCAAATAATCCGCTATCTTCAAGGAACTGCTTAACGATATAAACATGACCCGACCCAATTAAAAGTAAGATCCTGTCTTCGTTCGACTCCGCCAGCTCTGCGATATTGGAAAAAATAATCAAGTTTCGCTGATACCACCACTTAACGTAGTCTGCACCAACGTAGTCAGTCCCTCGTCCCACTCGAGCTACGTGTAAATATAATTCCTTATTGATTTGGTTAACTTCCTCAATATTAATATCCTTTAAGACTTGTTTGATTGGACGATCGATATGACTATGAAATTTTTCTAATCGAGGAATACATTGATTCATGATTAAATCATGGAGATCCGGTTGATGCTTTTCAGCGTATTCAAGCGCGTCACCTATACTCGTTCCCGAATCGCCCATCCAATCAACAGGATAAACTTTCTCGTGATTCAGTTGTTTCGCTAACCGGAACCCAACCTGATGAATTTCATTATTCGTCAAGTGAAAAGAATCATTTAAATAGTCTTGATAGGATCCTTTTAAATCTTTGTCATTATCTTTTAATGCTTCTACAGCAACTTTTGTAGGCTTAAATTCTTTCAAACTCTTTATTAAATCAAGAATTTCCTGCTGCCTGTCTTTAGGTGAAAAATCAGTATTCACTACATCTAGCTGACTACTAAAATGGAATGTTCCTAGAATTAATATTTTAGGTTTCAAATACTTCTCCTCCTTTAAGAGCAGATAAGTTTGTTATATTATAAAGGAAAAAAGAGGAAATTGATAGATTGTGTTGAATATTGACAATGGGAGTTGATTTACGTGGAAACCTTCATTAAAAGATTCGTAGGCATATTTTTTATAAGTATTATGCTATTTTTTGCGATTAAAGATTTATTAGATGGGAAAGAGGTATTAGCTTTAGGCATCGTTCTAATTTTATTACTGGCATACTTAAGCGCTTTAGTTAGAGAATTAATTGATTTACACATAGGTAAAGAAGAATTTGACGGGGAAGAGGAGAATAAATAGTGAATCCAATTCTATTAGATATACCAACTGAGTTAGAAACAGAGCGATTGTTATTACGCGCACCACGTCCTGGTGATGGAGAGGTCGTCAATCAAGCCGTTCGTCAATCTATTAATGAATTAAAAGAATGGCTTGTTTTCGCGCAGGAAATACCGAAAGTTGAGGAATCTGAATCGAATCAGAGAGAGGCTTTTGCGAAATTTATAAAAAGAGAGTGTTTCAGATATTTAATGTTTAATAAAGTGACAGATGCATTTATAGGAACGATTAGTTATGAAAATGTGAACTGGGACGTTCCGAAGGCTGAAATTGGTTATTGGATCCATACTGAACAAAGTGGTAAAGGTTATATGACCGAAGCGGCAGAGAAGTTGACCGATTTTGGACTCGATCATATCGGCTTTAAACGGATTGAGATACGAACGGATAAAGAAAACCATAACAGTCGGTCAGTACCGGAGCGATTGGGGTATGAACTGGAAGCGATTTTGAAAAATGATGATATCTCAGTGGATGGAGGTGAGCCAAGGGATACATGTATATATGCCAAGATAAAAAAATAGGTGCAGTGCGCATTTTTTTTGCACTTTAAGAAAATTTAGCTTTGTTAAAGGATTAAAGTATGTGAAAAACTAAGGCTTTCGCCATTAGGACTTGGAGGTAAGCCAAGTTTTTCTCACTGCAACCTTTTTAAACTGTTTCTGCCGAGATTGTCTGATCGCTATTAGCATGGCAAAACTCACAGGTAATAGAAGAGCCATATAAATTCCGTTGGCTCCAAACGAATTAGCGACCCAACCAAGTATGGGGGCACTGATCACTACAGAGCCTTGATTGCAAATCATACGATAACTTGACATTCGACCATGGTAGGCTTTATCAGTAACCATCTGCTGAATGGATTGCAGTAAAACCCTGACCCACGTTGTTCCAAGCCCGATTAAGAAAACCCCTATGAAAGCTATGTAGAGGGATGGAGCCAAACCAACTAGTAATAATCCTATGGATACAACAACTAATGAATGGCTTGATATGTGGTTTGCACTCTTGTTCCACCACCAGGTCCCGAGCAGCCCGGCTATGACACCTCCGAGCGAAAGAGAAGCATCCAGGAAACCATAAACTGTAACCGTCTGTTCTAAGTACTCTTTCGTATATACAGATAAAAAAGCAACACTCGTATGAAAGACAAGCTGCCCGACGAACATGACTCCAAATAAGTTAAACATAAAAGTATTTCTTTTTAAGTAATTAAAGCCTTCGATTAAATCTGTAGCGATTGATTTTTGTGTAACTTCTATTGAAGATGAAACCTGTTCTCTACTAACGAAAGTTAAAGAAATAGTAGCGATGGCAAAGGAAATTGCAACTACAATCATTGACATGAAGCCAGAAGTCACCCCAATAAGAATACCACCAATAGATGCTCCTGATAATCCGCCGACTATTGCAGCAGATCCAGACTGTGAAAAAACCTTAGGCAATAGATCTTTTGGAAAAGATTCAGCAATGAATGCCTGAACCGCAGGTCTGAACAATGAGCCCATGAGTTGAATAATCATGTGGGTTACGATGATGATCCAAGGATTAATGGCTTGAACTAATATGGCAATACAATTTAATACAATAGTCATCGTGTTGATTATATTTGCTAATATCGTTAAATATTTTCTATCCATACGATCGACAATGACACCAAAAATTAGATTCATAATTAAGCTTGGAATAAAACCGATACTTACTAATAAACCAGTGTATAATGCATCATTTGTTAACGAATATAAAAGCCAGGTCACAATAATGAAGTACATGGTACGACCAAATTCGGCCAGAAAAAAAGCACCCCAAATCAATTTTAATTTTTTTCCCATCATAAAAACTCCTATATTATAAATTATCTATGATGATATGGATAATCAGTGCGACAGTCACGACCCGAAGTAACGGCTTCACATGCTTTGGTTTTAATTTTCCTGCTAAACGCACACCAGCCTGTGCACCAGTTACTGATCCCAGTAATAAGGCTATGGTCAGTGGCCAAATTATTTTTCCTGTCGAGATGTAACTAATCGCTGCACCGAAACAGCTTGAAAATGTCGCAACACGTACTAATCCTACTGCTCGATAATAAGCGATGTTTAAGTAAGAAAATAAATATAGCATGAGCGTTCCTTGCCCTGGTCCAAACACTCCATCATAAATCCCAATTCCATATAGAAGTGGTGTACCTTTTTTCGACAACTTAAATGAATCATGACCAGAAAAATCAGCCTTTCCTATGAAAGAAAACACAAATGCAAAGACTAGTAATCCAATTGCTACTTTATACATTAAGTCAGCTGAAATCGAAGCTGCTATTAAACCGCCCGTAACGCCTCCAGCTAAACTAACCGGTATAACTTTAAGCCCTTCTTTCATCGTCACGCCTTTTTGTCTATATACCACAAGAAAACTTGATAATGAACTAATGGTGTTTGAAACTTTATTGGCGCCAATAGCTGAATGTACAGGCATACCTAACGCTAACATGGCAGGTAAACTTATTAATCCGCCGCCACCCGCTAAAGTTCCAAGGGTTGTCGCAACAGTCCCGATTAAAAATAAAGTAATGAGTTCCATTTCTGTCATCTCCAATCTGTCTAGCTTTATCATAAACTAATTTGTTTGATAAATAAATTTTAATGTTATTATATAAAGTGATAAGAAAAACTTATGGAGAGTGACTGTTATGTATATCGATGATTATGAAGTGCTAAAAGTTTTGTCTGAAGAATTAAACATGAGAAAGGCAGCGGAAAGGCTATTTGTTTCTCAACCTGCATTGAGTCAACGATTGCATTCAATAGAAGAAAAGTGGGGGAAAGATATTTTCATTCGCTCACAACGAGGTCTAGTGATGACATCTGTTGGTGAAAAGGTTATAGATTTTGCGACGGAGACATTGGGTAAATATGAAGGGTTAAAAGATGAAATTAACTCTTTAGAAGAGGAAGTATATGGTACTCTAAAACTTGCGGTTGCGTCGATCGTTGGACAGTATTGGCTTCCGGAACGTTTGAAGGATTATGTTTCTCAATATCCCTATGTAAAAATGTCTTTAGTCACTGGGTGGAGCAATGAAGTTTTAAACCGTATGCAAAAGAATGAAGACCATATTGGAATTGTTAGAGGGAATGTGAGTTGGCGAGGGAATAAGGAATTTCTTTTCTCAGATGACCTTTTTTTAGTAGATCAGGAAATTAAAAGCATAGAAGATTTAGTGGAAAGTGATCGTCCTTTTATACAATTCAAAAGCTTGTCTAATTATTATCAAGAGATTGAAGAGTGGTGGTATGAACATTTTTCTAAACCTCCGAAAAGAACTATTGTCGTGGATCAAATCGAAACGTGCAAACAAATGGCACGCAATGGTATTGGCTATACCATCTTACCTAAAGTTGCATTAAATCAAGAAGGCCACCTTAATCAAATCCCTCTTACCACAAACCAAGGTGAAAAGATAACTCGCGACACATGGTTAATTTATCATGAATCTAGTAGACATCTTAAACAAGTAGACGCTTTCTTGAATTATTTAGATTAAAAAATCCGCTCAATGGCGGATTTTATTGCTTCCGATATTCTGTTAGGTCGTTCTCCATTAATTGAATAATACGACGTTGATATTCTGCTTCTGTTTCATCTTCAAGCTTTGGATTGTTTCGTTGGTATTTGACAAAAAGTTTATCTTGTAAGAGCAGTTGAGCAAATCGATTATACTCCCATTCGTAGAAATATTCAGCTTCTGTTAGGTTTAACGCTTCACTGATTTTCTTAAAAAATGGGTGGGACTGCTCTCCATTTTCGATATGGACGAGTTGCTTTTGAATGTAATTGTTTATTTCTTCATCAGACACTGTCGTATCGTGCCTGGCTTTTGCCCAATTAATTATTGCATTGTTCGTGTGTTTGTATTGCATCGCCTGGTCAACTAAGGCAATACCTTCTAGATTTACGTTCTTATAAACAGCTGATTGAATATACGTATGAATAATCCAATTTTTAACTTCTGGATCACTGATTTGAATGGTTTCATTGTTAATATCTAGTGTCTCGTGTTGCTCTTTTAGTTGATTGTAGTTTTGTATCGCCTGTTTGACTAATTCTTCAATGTTCTGAGTAACACGCGGTTTAGTATCATCTTGTTCAGCGGTGACGTCTTCATTTTCTGAAAACACGATTTGATAAGATCCCCATATTAAAATGCTTCCAATGAGACCATAAAACAAGATTCTTTTCATTTTAATCGCCACCTTAAATAGTAATAGGCTGACTCTTTTTATACATTCACACTCAAAATAACACAAATTGGAAGAAAAGGCGAGTTATTTAAGGTAGGCTAAGTGTTCATTTTGATCTTGTTGGTTCAATCAAACGTTTGATTGAATTAATATCATCGTCTTGTAATAGGTCAATTATTTTACTTCCAACTATTACTCCATCAGCAATTTCACACATTTGCTGAACGTGTTCAGGACGCGATATGCCAAACCCTGCAAGGACTGGAACGTTGCTGTGTGTTTTAAGTTGCTGAAAGTGATCGGTTAGATTTTGGGAGACTTCATTCCTCGTACCTGTTATTCCATTAACTGTAATGGCATAAGTGAATCCTTGAGAGATTTCAGCAAGCTCTTGAATTCTTTCTTTAGAGCTTGTTAGTGAAACAAGTTGAATTAAAGCAATGCCAGCTTCACTTAATTGATCCGAAATAATGTGTTGCTGCTCAAGTGGCAGGTCAGGAATGATAAGTCCATCAACACCCGCTATTTGTGCATCCTTAACAAATTGATTAATCCCGTACTTGAAAATTGGGTTAATGTACGTCATGAAAATGATTGGAGCGGATACTTGCTGACGACTCGACTTTAATACTTCTAACACTGAACGCAAAGAAACGTTTTCCTTAAGTGCTCGCTTGCCCGCTTCCTGAATAGTCGGACCATCTGCAACAGGGTCGGAGAAAGGAATACCTAACTCAATGGCTGATGCACCCGCTTCACTTAACTGTTTTAATGTTGGAATAAGCTGATTAATTCCACCATCCCCAGCCATAATATATGGAATGAATGCCTTATTCTCTTTTTTAATTGTATGATTCAAAGTCGTTTCTAAATACTCTCGTCCATAAGTTAATGTTTTAGACATGTTAAAACCTCCTAATTTTAATAATAGTTGGGCGTTCGTCGTAATTATTTGTTGCACTCACCAGAATTATTGTTGCGTTCAACAAAAAAATTGTTGCACTCACCAAAAAAATTGTTGCCCTTACTCCAAAAATTGTTACACTCAATCAATAAACGGCTTCAAACTTACATCCCTAACGCTTCCTTCACCGATTCCACATCTTTATCACCACGACCGGATAGACAAATGACCAATGTTTCATCAGGGCTCATTCCTTCAGCAATTTTTACGGCTCGAGCGACAGCATGAGAGCTCTCCAATGCTGGAATAATCCCTTCAGTACGCGATAGTAATTGAAAGGCTTCGAGAGCTTCTTCATCTGTTACAGCACTGTACTCCACTCGTTCTATATCTTTTAAATAACTATGCTCTGGTCCAACTCCAGGATAATCAAGTCCTGCTGAAATAGAGTGTGCTTCTTGAATTTGACCATGGTCGTTTTGTAATAAATACATCATAGACCCATGTAAAATACCTGCGGAGCCCTTAGTTAAAGTTGCTGCATGACGGTCCGTATCCACTCCGCTCCCAGCTGCTTCTACGCCGTATAACTTTACAGATGTGTCTTCAACAAAAGGATAAAACATTCCCATTGCGTTACTTCCGCCACCAACGCAAGCCACGACAGCATCTGGTAAAGCATTTTCTTTTTCTAAAATTTGAGCCTTCGTTTCCTTGCCAATGACACTTTGAAAATCACGTACCATCTTAGGGAAGGGGTGAGGTCCAAGTACGGAGCCCATAATATAATGGGTATCCTCAACGTTAGTCACCCAATAACGAAGCGCTTCATTTACCGCATCTTTTAGAGTCGCACTGCCTTGATCTACACTCACCACTTCAGCACCGAGAAGTTCCATTCGGAAGACGTTCAGTTTTTGACGTCTTATATCCTCAGCTCCCATAAAAATGACGCATTCTAAATTAAGTAGTGCACAAACCGTAGCTGTCGCCACCCCGTGTTGGCCCGCACCAGTTTCTGCAACAACTTTTCTCTTGCCCATAAGATCAGCAAGCAGTGCCTGCCCAATGGTGTTATTAATTTTGTGTGCACCAGTATGGTTCAAGTCTTCGCGCTTCAAGTAAATTTTTGCCCCTCCGATTTTTTCACTTAAGTTTTTTGCAAAATATAGCGGATTCTCACGTCCGATATATTCTTTTAATAAATTATTTAATCGCTCATTAAATTCGTCATCTTGAATAGCTTCATCGTATGCTTTTTCAAGTTCAGTAACAGCTCCCATTAATGTTTCAGGAATAAATTTTCCTCCGTATTGACCGTAATGGCCATTTACATCTGGTTGTGCGTAACTCATATTAATCGCTCCTTTGCTTTTTGAATAAAATTTTTAATTTTATAAGTATCCTTAATTCCATTTGTTTCAACACCGCTAGAAACATCAACCATAGCAGGTCGAGTTTGACGAATGGCCTCTTGTACATTGCCTTCATTTAACCCGCCAGCTAGAATAATACGTTCGCTGTCAATCGCTTTATTTTTAAGTAGCCTCCAATCAAATGATGTTCCGTTTCCGCCTTGATAAGGACCAGTTGCGCTATCCAGTAAAAAGTAGCTCGCATTGTCGTACGATTCTAGCTTCGATAAGTCCTGTGCCTCGTTAATTCGAAAAGCTTTTATATACGGGAGGTTGAGAGAGCGACAAAATTTAGGTGATTCATCCCCGTGAAGTTGAACATAATCAAGTCCAACTCCATGAACAGTCGCTTCCAACTCATCTTTGCTCGCATTAACGAACACACCAACTTTTTTGACAGATGAGGGGATTTCCTTAGCAATAGACTGAGCTTGGTCGACTGTAACTTTGCGCTTACTCTCTGCAAAAACAAAACCGATCGCATCAGCACCAGCACTGACGGTGACTTTGGCTTGCTCTATTGTTTGAATCCCACAAATCTTAACTTTTATCATGGCTTGAGGCTCCTTTTGTCTAGTAAATTCAGCATTTTGTCTAGTAAAATAACGATAGTGTCTAGTATTACTAAATTTTTGTCTAATAAAACTCGAAAAGTGTCTAGTAACAATGGAATTCTGTCTAGTAAACACAGTTTATTGTCTAGTAAAACTTGGACGTTCCACTTGTAGTTCTTGCAACGACTCAACAACCGTTCCGCTCATCATCAATGATTCACCCACTAAGATGCCGTGAACTCCAGCTTGTGTGACGCGTTCTGCATCTTCACGTGATTTAATGCCACTTTCACTAACTACAACAGTAGTTGGGTCAGTAATCCGTTCTGCCAATCGTTCAGTCACACCGAGGTCAACATTAAAGGTTTTTAAATCACGATTGTTAATTCCAATAATCTGTGCGCCAACTTCAAATGCCGCTTCTAGTTCAGACTCATTGTGGACTTCCAATAAAACTTCAATGCCTTGTGAAACGGCGTATTGATAAAGCTCATTTAATCGAGTGACATCCATTGCTGCTGCGATTAACAACACCACATTCGTTCCTGCTTGTCGTGCACGGTCAATCTGTATCTCATCAATAACAAAATCTTTATTTAGAACAGGGAGGTCAACCGCCTGGCGAACTGAAGCCAAATCATTCATGGTCCCTTTGAAAAAAGGGGTATCGGTCAAAACTGAGATAGCACTTGCCCCACCAAGTTCATACAACTTTGCCTGCTCACTAGGCTCCATTCCAACATTTATATCACCTTTGGAAGGGGAGGCGCGTTTAATCTCAGCAATCACAGACAGCTGTTTATTATTCATAAAATGGTCGTATAGTGATGCGCTCGACTGGTTGACATTTAAGCTATAATCCAAACCAATTTGTTTTAATGTCTGAACTTCTTCTTTTTTCTTCTCTAAAATCTGATCTAATATTGTCATGACGACATCGCCTGCTTTCTTGTTTTACTGTAGTCGATTAAATAATTAAGTTTTTCTAACGCGCGACCTGATTCAATACTCTCTCTTGCTCGATCAACACCATCTTTAATACTTGATGAAATACCTGCAGAGTAAAGTCCGATTCCTGCATTTAATAACACGGTGTCTAAGTAAGCACCTGGTTGACCGTTTAAAACATTTAATAAAATTTCTGCGTTTTCCTTTGCGTCTCCACCTCGAATCGCTTCGTTCGGATAGGTGCTCAGCCCAACGTCTTCAGGCTTCAATGTGAAAGGAATTAAGTCGCCTTTATCCAAGAGCACCATGTGATTCTCTCCAGCTAGTGAGGCTTCATCCATATGACCTGCTCCGTTGACCACAATGCTTCGTGTTCGACCGAGTTGATTTAATACGGAGGCCATCTTCATCAACATGTCTCGACGGTAAACACCTAAAAATTGCGTTTCTAACTCAACAGGGTTCGTTAACGGTCCAATAAGGTTGAAGATTGTTGGTACGCCTAAATCTTTTCTGACTTTCATAATTCGTTTCAATCGCGGGTGAACATAAGGAGCAAACAAAAACGCGATGCCATTAGATTCAAGCAATTTTTCAACTTCTTCACCTGTAAAATCTAAAGAAATTCCAAGTTCTTCTAACACATCAGCACTGCCAGTTTTACTAGAAACACTACGATTTCCATGTTTAGCAACCTTAGCACCGGCACCTGCTAACACGAAGGCTGATGTGGTACTGATGTTAAAGCTGCTTGAACCATCTCCACCAGTACCGCAGTTATCCATCACACCTGTGATTGTTTTTTGTACAGTCATAGCTTTTTCTCTTAAAACTTCTACAATAGCCGCAATTTCATCCGGAGATTCACCTCTAACTCTTAATGCTGTTAATACCGAAGCAATTTCACTATCTGATATCTGCTCATCAAATAATGCTTGAGCCACTTCTCGCATTTCATCTTTCATTAACTGATCGCCTTCAGTTAACTTTTTTAATAAATGATTCATGATCATTCTCCTTTCGAATGGTTAGTAAAAAGTTATTTAATATTCGTTTTCCATCCGCTGTCCCAATCGACTCAGGGTGGAATTGTAATCCGTAAACAGGGTATTTATAATGCTTAATCGCCATTAATTCTTGGTCATCCATCGCCATTGCCAGCTTTTTGAACGATGGGGGTAATGTTAATGAGTCGATGACTAATGAATGATAGCGCATGACCTCTAAAGGTTGCGGAAGATATTGAAATAGTCCAGTACCTTTGTGTTTTATTAACGAACGTTTACCATGTCTCACGGTACGAGCCCGTTTTACCTCTGCGCCAAAAGCGGAACCAATCGCTTGATGACCTAAGCAAATGCCTAGAATGGGTATGGTGTCGTGAAATTCCTGAATGATAGAAACAGATTCCCCAGCATGTTCAGGCCTTCCGGGACCAGGTGAAATAATAATCGCCTCTGGCTCTAATAAGTTAATTTCATCTAAAGTAATTTCATCATTACGTTTTACTAAAACTTCAGAACCAAGCTCTTCAAGATATTGAAATAAGTTATAGGTAAACGAATCGTAATTATCAATGAGTAAAATCATGTGTTCACCTCCATTAACGCTTTGGCTTTATTTAAAGTTTCTTCAAATTCATTTGTTGGAACGGAATCATAAACGACTCCAGCTCCTGCTTGCACATGGGCTAATTGATCCTTTAACACCATCGTGCGAATCGCTAATGCGAAATCAAGGTTTCCGTTGATGGCTAAATATCCAACTGCGCCGGAATAAACGCCTCGCTTAACATTTTCTAACTCATTTAAAATTTGCATCGCCCTAATTTTAGGTGCCCCACTTACTGTTCCTGCAGGTAAACATGCCTTTAAAGCTTCAAGTGGTGATTGATTATCACGTAAAACACCAGTGACTTCGGATACGATGTGCATCACGTATCGGTAGCGTTCAACGACCATATATTTTGAAAGGCTGATTGTACCAGGTTTGCATATTCGCCCAAGATCGTTTCGCCCTAGATCGACGAGCATTTGATGTTCAGCAATTTCCTTTTCATCGTTTAATAAATCCTGCTCAAGCTCATAATCTTCCGAATCAGTCAAACCGCGTTTCCGTGTTCCAGCGATTGGATTCGTCGTCACATGTGAGTCATTCACTTTAATCAAACTCTCAGGTGATGCACCAAGCACGGTGTAATCATGAAAATCAACAAAGAACATATAGGGTGAAGGGTTGCTCTTTCTCAGTTTTCTATAAAAAGAGAATGGTTCGCCTTTGTAACTTGCTGATAACCGCTGTGATAAGACGGCTTGAAAAATATCACCATCAAAAATGTGTTGTTTTATTTGCTCCACCGTTGACTCAAAATCTTGTTGTTCAATATTTGAGCTAAAAAGGGAGAGAGAAAAATCGTCTAAGTCTTCGAGCTGTTCTCCTTTTAATTGCTTTTCTATTTGATTCAGTTCGTCGTCCAAATTTTTCTGTTCACCAGTAATCCATCGATCAAATGCAAAACAATAAATTTTTTGCATCAAATGGTCGTAAACCATGACGTTTTCATAAAACATTAAATGGATGTCTGGCATGTTAAGTTCATCTTTTTGAACTGCCCCAATAGATTCAAACTGACGGATGACATCATAGGCCATGTAACCAACTCCACCAGCAGGGAAGGGGACATCAAGATCACTTGTAAAATCTTTTATAAGTAGATTTTCTATGACATCAAAAGGTCTAGCTGTCTCTTTTTGAATCGTGTCTTGAATAAGATCATGATGTTCAACCAAGTTGTCTGTTGCTGTGATTTTATAAAATGGGTTTGCGCCGATTATGGAATATCGTCCTGATTTTTCATGCTTTAGTGAACTCTCAAGTAGGAACTTTTTCTGACCTTTAAGGCTTAAAAAGATTGAAATAGGTGTATGTGTATCGCCTTCGATTATTCGATAGCTATAATTAATCATTAAATCTTCCTCCTAAATAAAAAGTCCTCTGCAAACACAAATAATTGTGTTTGCAGAGGACGATTAGTTTCGCGGTGCCACCTCAGTTGGAAAGTGAAGACACTTTCCCGCTCAGTTCGGGTACGGGAATATGAGTAGCTAAGGGGGCAGCCTCTCATTTCCGATACCCTATCCATATAACGGTGGAAACCGGGTTGCCATACTAGAATTCATTCAGGCAACCTCTTGTAAGTCCATTCGGTATAACGGGTACGTGCTAAATCTCACCAATTTTAGCTCTCTGTAACGACTTCGTTATACTTACTCCTCTTACGCGACGATTTATCATATTTAGTTGTGGTTCGGATTTTTGACAAATAAAAAACGGGCTCCTGTCCTTAATAAAGGACGGGAAACCCGTGGTGCCACCTTCGTTGACTGTATATAACAGTCCACTTTATTCGTATCGAAACACTTTGTTCAGTGCTTGAATACGCGTCTCTTTTAACGATGAGACATTCGCCAGCTATACTAATAGCTCTCGCTACGTTAAGCTAGAGGCTCAGAAGTCCATTCCTTTTACGTCCTACGCTAGTTCACACCAACCACTAGCTCTCTGAAGCAGTTCGAAAAAGTACTCTTCTTCATCAACGCCGAACCGTATCTAATTTATTAATAGCTATCATATGATGATTTTATTTATATGTCAAGAATTTATTTATAATGTTTGTAAATTTTAAAGATTAGTCCAACGAAAATTAAAGTAAGAGCAGACACGCCACCGACTTTTGGCCAATCTAAAAATGGATCATCAGGCTTATCGACTTGTTCAAGTTGTATGGTTTCTAATTGGTTAAGATAGTTTAAATCATCCTTAGCCTTATTCATATGTCTAGTTTGACTGCACAGAGAATTCTCCCAGTCACCACGTTTATCTCTTAAGAAGTACAAATACTCTTCGCCTTCACGACTTCGATCGCCCCAAGAAGTATCTTCTTCAACAAAAATCCAGTTTTGTTTAACACCTTTAAAACTTTTAGAAACTTTCACGAGAACGACTTGCATACCTTTATTTTTTGTAAAAATTTTATCTACCGTGCCAACAATTACCCCATCGTAACGTTCAAAAGCTTCCTCCACAGGCTCTGGACCTGCACATGACAAAGCGAATGACTGAATAGGTTGGAGCATAATTAAAATGATTAACAGAAATAAAAACTTTTTCATTGATGCGCCCCCTTTATTAATAAGACGAAGCGGGGCGGGGATGGTTACAAAAACTTATGCGAAAACTTCAATATTATTCCTGCCAGCATCTTTTGCTTTGTACAACGCACGATCTGCTTCTTGATAGAGCGCATGATCCTTATCCATTGTCGCTTGATATTCCGCTACTCCAATGGAAATAGTCATTTGAATTGTATTTCTCTGAGGTAGTTTAAATATTGTACGCTCTACTCGATTTCGTATATTTTCAGCGATTTTCTCAACTTGTTTAATAGATTTACCAGAATATAAAATTGAAAATTCCTCGCCACCATTCCGAGCGATTTTTGCTCCCTCACCAGCTTCTTGCCTGAACAAGTCAGCTAGTTGTTTTAGCACTTCATCTCCAGCCATGTGCCCGTAAGTATCATTGATTTCTTTAAAATGGTCAATATCGAGCATGACAAGAACCATTGGAGTTTGGTTTGCTTTTGCATCATTCAGGAATTTGTCATAGTAATAGTAGAATGTGCGAACGTTATATAATCCAGTTAAAGCGTCTAGCCTTGAATACTCTCTATATTTTAAGAACAATTCACTGTTCCTTCTCACATATCTCACAAAATAAAAAGCCATCATTCCGCCAATTAACGTACAAATAACATGAACAACAGCGGCAAAAATTACAGCCTTATATACTGGCGCCACAATATACAATGCGATAGAAAAAATAAGTTGGCTATAAATTAATAAAATCAGCCATTTTTTCCATGGTATGGTCTGTAGATAATTAGCGATTAACCCACACCCTACCGCAATAAATAGCATCATAAATAAAGCGACATGTGAAGAAAAATTAATGTCAATCATGTATCGACCAACAGTAATCACTGCAGCCCCAATAAGAGGAGGAACTAATCCGCCGTAATAAGCAACAATTGCGATGGGTACGTGTCTTAAATCTAATATTGTAATATCATTCACATGAATGGAATAACGCATTAAGATAATACCTAAAGCACCAGCAAGTAATCCATCAGATAGCTTGACCCAAAACGGTGAATGGTAAGTTAATCTCCTAGTTCGAAACAATTGATGCCAAAAGAAAATAAAAGTGATTAATATGCAAATATTAATTATAAAGCTATCAACCATTGGCATTTCTTCCCTTTAATATAATAGATATTATAATTATAGCATATCTATAAGACAGTCGGACTAACATTTTGGAACAGATTGGCAGAATAAGGTGATTTAATATATATAATGTGTATATTCCGTGTCAAAAGTGTGTATATTCTGTTAAAATATAATAAAGAGATTAAGTGAGGTGAATTTTATGGGTGTCGTTATGATGTTCATGATTTTATCATCTGTAACCCCTTATTTATTTTACCGACTCAATAAAAAAACCTTAGCTGGAATTCAGTTTGTTTCATTATTCGGGATGTGGATGTACTATATAAACATTTCATTCTTAGGAACAGATCCTGGGATGTTTTCGTTATCATGGAGTGCGTTCTATCTGAGCCTGATTTTAGCTTGGGTCGCATGGATTATGTTTATTATTCATTTAGTTAAATCGAATGAAAAGTTATTAAATATTTAAAACCCTCATTTCAGAAGTTATCTGGAATGAGGGTTTTTGTTTGTGAAAAATTGTAAAGGCGGACGTTTTCCGTGGGCAACGCTTCAGCCTCCTCGTGAGCTAACGCTCACTGTGGGGTCTTCAGCTGTTGCTTTTCCCGCTGGAATCGCCGCCTTTTACTAATTCATAATAAATAAACATCTTCCAAATTAATCTTTTAAATCAAAACCCATAAACCATGGTGAAAAGAGAGCCTGCAACGACAATTGCGGCTGCGACAAACCCATGAAACATCATATTCCATGGAATGTGCCCGTTATTACTCTCAAACTCTACCATATGCATGAACATAATTAATTGAATGCCAGCTTGAATCACAGCCAGTAATAAAATCCCGACAATAATCCACAAAGTAGGCAGGTTTGATTTAAGGGCAACCCACGCAGCAACTAATGTTAAAACAATCGATAAAACATAACCGATGATATGCTGAGTGGGTATTCGTTTAGTTGAACTCGCCATTTATACCACCATCCCTATTAAATACACTGCAGTGAAAATAAAAATCCATATCACATCTAGAAAGTGCCAGTACAAGCTAATGATGAAAACTTTTTGACTGGTGACTGGCGTCAGTCCTCTTTTAACTATTTGAATGATTAATAGTGTTGCCCAACCGATTCCTAATGTAACGTGTAATCCATGCGTTCCCGCCAACACATAGAAGCTAGACCAAAACGCACTAGATTGTAATGTAGCCCCTTCATGGGTGTAATGCATAAATTCATAGATTTCAAAACCAAGAAAGCCTAATCCGAGTAGTAGTGTAATCACCATCCAGATGATCAAAGGTTTGACTTGCCCTTGACGCATATTATGAATCGCAATCCCACAGGTAAAACTACTTGTTAAAAGCAGGAAAGTCATAATTAACACTATTTCTGCTCCAAATAATTCACTTGGTAAAGGTGAATCAGCTGTTCTTCCGAATAATACGGCATAAGTTGCAAATAGTGTTGAAAATAAAACAACCTCTGCTGCTAAGAAGATCCAAAACCCTAATATATTCATCTGACCGTGCGTTGTTTGATATTCTAATGGGGTATGCTTAGCTTCCTGTGTGCTCATCATTTAACCCCCTTAATTGACGTTCAGTTCGTTTAATATCTTCTACTTCTACATGGTAACCATCATCATAATCAAATGAATGGATTCCCATCATCACAAGTACAGCTACTAAAAATACTGCAGATAAAATAATCCATTCAAATACAAGGGCAAAACTGGAGAAGAAAAGCAGTCCCATCATAATAAATGGTTGCCCTGAATAATTCGGCATATGAATCGGCTTAAGCTTACTTTCATCATATGTCGTTTCGCCACGCTTCTTCATATCATGAAAAGCATCCAGTTCTTTAACAGTGGGTTGAGTCGCAAAGTTATAGTGCGGAATTGGTGTCGGCGTTGCCCACTCAAGTGTACGACCATCCCAAGAGTCCCCTGTCTTTTCTCGAGGGCTCGTTTTGTAACTGTAATAAATATTAAGCACAAACAAGGCGAATCCTGCGCCCATTCCGAATGCTCCAATGGTTGAAATGAAATTTAGTGTAAACCATTCTGGTGCTGTATCGAATAATCGGCGTGGCATTCCGTCTAACCCTAAGAAATATTGAGGGAAGAAGGTAATATGGAAGCCAATCACAAACAACCAGAAGGATAGTTTTCCTAGTTTTTGATTCAATTTATGTCCAAACATCTTAGGATACCAATATTCCAGTCCTGCAAAACAGGCAAAAACTGTACCCGCAATTAACACGTAATGAAAGTGTGCAATTAAAAAGTACGAGTTATGGAATTGATAATCGGCAGCTGCCATTCCAAGCATGACACCTGTAACCCCACCAATCACAAAGCTTGGTATGAATGCCAGCGACCATAACATTGGGGTGGTAAATTGTATTTTTGATTTGTACAACGTTCCTAACCAGTTAAATATTTTTACTCCAGTAGGAACGGCAATTAACATCGTTGATACAGAGAAAACTGAGTTAACAAACGCACCTGCTCCCATCGTGAAGAAGTGGTGTACCCATACTAAGAAACTCAATCCAGCAATTAGAATCATTGACCAAACCATTGCTTTATAGCCAAACAATCGCTTATTAGCAAATGTCGCAATAATTTCTGAGAATATCCCGAATGCAGGGAGAATTACGATATAGACCTCAGGGTGTCCCCACATCCAGAACAAGTTTGCCCACAACATTGGCATGCCTTCACCTGTTAATGTGAAAAACTGAGCGCCAAAGATTCGATCAATCGTCATAAGCGCTAATGCGACAGTCAGGATTGGGAAAGCAAAAATGATAATAAAACAGGTCACTAATGTAGACCATGTAAAGATCGGCATTTGAAATAATTTCATGCCTGGCGCTCGCATTTTAAGTATGGTCACCATTAAGTTGATTCCTGTTGCGAGAGTACCAATACCTGAGAGTTGTAAACCTAGTAAGTAAAAGTTTTGACCTGGTCCAGGACTTAAAGCGGCTCCTGCCAGAGGCGTGTAACTGGTCCAACCCGCATCAGGAGAACCTCCAATGACAAATGATATATTAAACAGTAATGCCCCAAAGAAAAATGACCAGAAGCTCAAGGCGTTAACATACGGAAACGCAAAGTCTCGTGCTCCAATTTGTAAAGGAACAACAATATTCATTAACCCAATTAAGAAGGGCATGGCCATAAAAATAATCATGACCGTTCCATGAGTTGTGAAAATTTCGTTATAATGCTGTGAATTTAAAAAGTTTAAATCAGGAAAAGCTAGTTGAACGCGCATCATTAAGGCATCTACGCCACCACGGAACAGCATGGCAAGTGCACTTAAAATATACATAATCCCAATTTTTTTATGGTCAACAGTGGTCAGCCATTCACGCCATAACCAGCCCCATCTTTTAAAATAGGTTAATAGAAAAACGATGGCACAAGTTACAAGAACAATCGCAACCATACCTGCATAAATTAATGGTTCACCTGTTACGAAGAATTCACTGAGCTTCATCTGCATCACCTTCTTCCTCTGCGTCTGCTTTATCTAAGCTTTTTAAGTGAAGCTTTTTTTCATATGCATTTTGATGTCGTTTAATGGAGTAATCACTTCCCATCATTGTTCCATGATCCACCCATTCCAGGTGAGTATTTGAAAAAGCCATTTCTCCAATAATGCTAGGTTTTAACAATTCATTATATTGGTCTTGAGTTAATTCAGGCTTCTCATTTTTAATTTTGTTGACCCACTCCTTAAAAGCAGTATCTTCCTCGGCATGAACTTGGAAGGTCTGTAGAGAAAATCCTTCTCCATTAAAATTGGAGTTTCGCCCATCATAAACGCCTTCTTCATCTGCCTGTAAGTATAGAATTGTTTGCATCCCCGCCATATTGTATTTTTGACCACCTAGAGCTGGTATCCACAGTGCTGCCATGGAATCCGCTGAAGATAAGCGGAATTCAATTGGTCGCTCAGTCGGGATGTGTAAGTAATTAACAGTTTCGATCCCTTGTTCCGGATAACTGAAAAACCATTTCCAATCTGCAGATGTCGCATATACCACAAGCGGCTCTTCTTCATTAGCTGATTGTGGAGGTTTTTCTAAATCAAACAAGGTGTCAACGGTTGGAATTGATAATAATGTCACAATAATTAAGGGTATAATCGTCCATATGATTTCCACTTTAAGATTACCATCCTGTTCGGGTTCATAATCCTTGTTGCCACGCCCAGGACGATCTCTATATTTAAAGACCATATAACCAAAAAGTCCAAAGACCACAACGACAATCCCTAACATAAACCAGAGGGAGTAAATAATAAGTTCCTTTTGATCTTCGCCTACGGGTCCTTTGGGTTCTAATACACGAAGCTCACTACAACCCGTTATGATAGATAAAGAGAATAATAGAGTGAGAGTGATCAGGGTTTTATTAGATGACATGCGAAACACTCCTATTTATTAATAACAGTCATTAAATTCAACATTATTATATATTCTTGATATACCACTTTTTAACGATGTTTACTCTTTTGTGAGAAAATCCTCACAGATTTGTTGATGAGTTGACATAAATTCTTCAAAAAGGGAAACTGTAGAATAATTAACCTTTCTGGAGGAGTGTTAAGGTATGGTCCAATTAGAAGATATATTAAGAGCTCGAACAAGAATATCAAGTACGGTCAAAGTGACCCCGATGATGAAGTCACACCAATTATCAGAGAGAGTTGGGGCACAAATATTTTTAAAATCTGAGCACCTGCAGAAAACAGGTTCATTTAAGATAAGAGGGGCGACTAACCGAGTCATTCAAGCTAAAGATGATGAAGGGGCAAAGTTTGTGACTGCTGCTTCTTCAGGTAATCATGGTCAAGCCGTTGCATATATAGCGAATCAACTAGAGGTACCAGCTAAAATCGTTGTTCCTACTGATGCCACTACTAGCAAAGTGAATGCCATAAAAGAATATCGTGGTTTAGTGGAATTTTATGGAACAACGTCTGCTGAACGCATCCCTCGTGCGAAAGAATTAGCTGATGAATTGGATGGGGTATACATTCCACCTTATGATCATCCACATATCATAGCCGGTCAGGGAACAGTAGGCCTGGAAATTTTAGAGCAAATAGACGATGTAGATACCATTATTGTCCCAGTTGGTGGAGGAGGACTGAGCGCAGGAATTTTAACTGTGATTAAAGAAAAGAATCCTGATATCCGTGTGATTGGTGTTGAACCTGAAGCCGGGAATGATACAGCTGTATCTTTAGATCGCGGAAAAATTACTGCAGTAGATGGTACAGATCAAACAATTGCAGATGGACTTAGAACGACTCAACCAGGTGATTTGACCTTTCCTATTTTGCAAAAGTACATGGACGAATTAGTGTTAGTGAATGAAGATGAAATACGTTATGCGATGAGCTTTGTTATGGAACGTATGAAACAAATGGTTGAGCCATCGAGTGCTACAACAGTCGCTGCTGCCATGTTTGGTAAAGTACATGTAGCAGATGAAAAAGTTGTCTGTGTACTATCTGGCGGAAATGTTGACCTGGGCAAGCTCGGTCAAACACTCGTAAAAACAGAAGGGGGATCGTAATGGAAGATTTATCTGTTCATTTAAAAGAGCTTGAGGAAACACTTCTACTAAAAAGAAAGAAGGACTTTGAACAATTATTAGCTGATGACTTTTTAGAGTTTGGTAGTTCTGGTAGAGTTTTCAATAAACAAGATCAGCTTGATACTTTTGATGAAACAGGCATACATCAACGAAGTTGGGAGTATGTCATGTCAGACTTTCATATGGAAAAATTGGGAGAGGGAGTTGCGTTGGTAACTTTTCGTGTTTTCGATAAACATAACAACCGCCATTCATTACGTAGTTCAATATGGAAACTAAACAATGGACAATGGCAGATGTTTTTTCACCAAGGGACTATTACTAATAAATCACCTGAGCTTTAGCTTGGGTGATTTTTTATAAAGTACAAAAATTCAGCCATAGGACATAGTAATGTGGTATTTTTTATGGGTTTGCAGTGTTTAAAACCTTGTTTTTAATTTGAAGTGTCCGGAAAACGTTGTTCTTTTTTTTGATTGTAATTGGTTAAATTTTCAAATAAAATAGCCTTAAACTAATAAACAAGGAGTGGTCATGATGAAACAGGTAAGAAAGCAAATAACATCTAACAACCAAATTATTGGAGGAATACAATTTGAACAGATCGACAAAGGAAACGAAAAATTTATTTAATGAATGGGCTCAAACTTACGATAGGGATTTAGAAAATGCATCGGGGCCACTACTAGGCTATGAAGCAAGTCTAGCTTTATCAAAAGAGTTATTAACTATTAAAGAGAACGCTAAATTACTAGATATCGGAATCGGTACAGGAGCATTTGCTTCTCTTTTGAGCAGAGAAGACACTAAAGTGTGGGGCGTTGACCTCTCTGAGAAGATGATTGATGAATGTCAGAACAAACACCATGAATATCGACTAGAGGTTGGAACGTTTAATGAACCTAATGTTGATACGTCTTTTGATTACATTGTATCTAGTTTTTGCTTTCATGAGGTTTTGCCGAATGAGAGATTAAATGCATTGAACGTGTCGTTTGATTTGTTAGAAAAGAACGGAAAACTTTTTATGTTGGATATTATGTTTGCTTCTCAACAAGCAATGGATGACGGGAAAAAGGCAATCGGAGAATATTGGGATCCCACAGAGGATTACCCAATTATCAGTGAATTGGATGTTATGTTAAGAGACACAGGGTTTGAAAACGTTCGTTGGTTTCAAACTGGTCCTTATCATTGGGCAGTACTTGCAGAAAAAATATAAGATTAGCTCTCACGTGGTGACGTGAGAGCTTTCTATTGGTCCTTTGTAAACGCCTATCCGTCTATTTCTGGAATCTATTGGCCTTTTTCAAAAATCTATTGATCTATTTAAAACGTTCGACCAAATATATTCAAATACCCTAATTCGTAAGACAAGTAGAAGGCAAAGATTAGAGCAGCCACCATGGAGCTCAAAAATACCCAATCGCGTGATCGGACCCTCATCTCATGGTAGTGAGTACGGTTTCGATCCCCTGTGAAACCCTTAGATTCCATGGCATTCGCGACTCGCTCAGATTTTCGAATCGCATTTGCTAATAATGGAATCAAGTATCGTTTCATTCGTCCAAAACGCGCGCGAATGCCTTTTTTACGACTAACGCCCCGAATCTGGTGAGCTTGACGTAATAGATCGAGTTCGTGCTTAAATAAAGGTAAAAAGCGATATCCGGCTAAAATTCCATAGGTCAATTTTGGCGGTAGCTTTAACTGTTGCATCAAACTTAACATTAATTTAGTAGAGTCAGTCGTTAGTGCAAAGAGTAGTGAAAGTGAAATAAAGCACATAGACCTTAATGCTAAGCTGACCCCTACTTGTAGACTGCCTGTTGTAATATCGATCCACCAAAAGTCGACCAGCAGCTCACCCCCTGAGTATTTTTCGTTCGTATGAAGCATAGATGTCCAAGCTAATCCTAATGCAAACAAGGAAAGTGGAGCAAAGAACATCAGCCATCTTTTTATAGATACATCTCCGAATAAAAAAGTGATTGTTAAAATAAATATTAGAAATACGAGTGGCGTAATGACATCAAACGCTAAGCTTAGTAAAATACCTGGTATCAGGATTGAGATCCCTTTAACACTAGGGTTGATTGACGAGATCAACTGCTTCACCCGCCTTTTCTAAACGATAAGGCTTTCTTAATCTGGCCTCAGCTAATAATTCATCATTTTTCCACAGATCGTCTGGATGACCATCAAAAGCCAGGCTTCCCTCGTTGAGTACAATGACTCGATCACTGTAAATATCCACTAAATCCATGTCATGTGTGACAAAAACGATGGAAGTGCCTTTCATTTTTAATTCAGTTACGATTTTCATAAGTTCATTTGTCGTTTGGGCATCCTGACCAAATGTTGGTTCATCAAATAACAGTAATCCAGGGGTTTCATCTAACATAGTCGCTACACTTAATCGACGTTTTTGACCTCCACTTAAGGTGAAGGGGTTACTCCACTTATGATCAGTTAAATGAAATGCTCTTAAAAGATTACTTGCTACGGATTCTATCTTTTCATCTGGCTCATTGTTCAGTTTCATACCAAAAACGATTTCGTCATAAACCGTATCGGTAATAAATTGGTGCTCTGGGTTTTGAAAAACAAAACCTGTAACATGTCTTAATTCTTTTTCGGTCCAATCATTGAGTGGAGTATTGTAAAGTTTAATTTCGCCTTCATTAGGTTGCATTAAACGAGACATTAACTGTAGTAATGTCGACTTTCCAGCCCCATTTTGACCAACGATTGCAACGAATTCACCTTCATGAATATTAAAACTTACATGGTTTAATATAGCTTTATTTTTTCGTTTAAAAGCAACATCTTTCAAGTCCAGACATGGTTGCGCATTTTTTATAAGTGAAGGGATTCTTTTTCTTGTTGGTGCACCGGTATACTGTTTAGGTAAAAAGAGTCCCTGATTTTCTAGGCGTTGCGTCTCCTTAGTGAAAATCTCACTTGGCGAGCCATCTTCTAAAAGCTCACCGCTTTGATTTAATACAATCACTCGATTAATCAAAGGCAACCAGTCATCCGCTTGATGTTCAATCACCAGAATACTCATATCTATCTTTGTTTGAAGCTCACCGATTAACTCGATGAACTCCAAGCTTGATAATGGATCAAGATTTGCAGTTGGTTCGTCTAATATTAGCAATTCAGGTTCCATTAATAATACTGAAGCTAAAGCGATTTTTTGTTTTTGACCACCTGATAGCTCGTGAATTTTACTCTCGATAAACTCACTCATATTTACTTGTTTAAGAACCTCTTCAATTCTAGAGCGCATTTCAGAAGGTGGGACAGATAAATTTTCTAACGTAAAAGCCAGTTCATCTTCTACTCGAATCATACAAAATTGACTTTCAGGATCTTGAAAAACAATACCAATATTCTGGTTGAGCTCTCCACTTTCAAAATCATTAATGTTTCTTTCACGGTAATAAATTTCACCAGACGAAAAACCTTCAACTGCTTCAGGATATAAACCGTTTAAACAGAGCGCGAGTGTGCTTTTACCTGAACCGCTACCTCCCATTAACAGTGTTGATTCTCCCTTATAAATGGAGAAATTCAGGTTCTGAAGAATAGGATTTTGCTTTTTTTCATAAGAAAAAGAGAAATCCTTCAGTTTAATTAAAGGCTTACGCTGCATTTCTTTCACGCTTTTCTTGAAGCTCTTTACCTAACGCATAACCACGTAACACGCCTGTTTTCGCCAGCTGGTCACTGACAAACTTACCGATAATCCCCGTGATTATAATAGCGCTGATGACTCGTGCAATAAACATTAAAGTAAGAACCCATGGTGCATAAGCGTCAAACCCGGCAGTGAAATAATGATAAGGGAAACTTAATAATGCTGCGCCGACACCTGAGAAAATCAAGATTCGCAGACGATAATCTTTGTATCTAGTTAGTGCAAATGCGAGTTCAGCTCCTAAACCTTGAACAAAACCAGATAGTAATAAGCTTGGTCCTGTCGTTGACCCAGCAAGAACTTCAACTAGTGCTGCTATCATCTCAGCCATAAGAGCAGCACCAGGCTTCCGGATAATATAAGCGGCAATGACTGAAACAATAAACCATATACCGTAGATCACTTCGTAACCTAAATCACCTAAACCAAATGGTGCTAGTAGGCCTGTAAATATTTTTCCTACACCAAAAAACGCAAGATAAATAAAACCAAAGACTACACCTAAAATGGACATTAATACAATTTCTTTTAACTTCCATTGATTCATTTTGAGAAACCCCCTTATTTATTGGATGGACTATTCGCCGATATTGTAAAAGTCATCGTGACGTGTGATACGACTTGCTGAACTTGGTCAAAGGATTCTTGTAATGTGTTGAAGATATCTTTCACATCACCGTCTAATCGTGTGGCGTAATGTGATTCACTGACTTCAACCCCACGACTTTTTGATAGATCAATTTGATCCATAATTTTTTTCATATAATCTTCGTGCCCCATAGGATAAAGGGCGAATTTACATCCTGCCTGTTGTTTAATATCTTGTATGCCAGCTTTGTTTTGGGGCTGATCATTCTCGTCCATGAACACATCCCCTGATGAATCTCCAGGACAACCGATCGAAAACGTCCCGCTCATAGCAACATGTTCACCTGTTTTAGCCGCATGAAGAAAAATCGCTTGTGTCACATCAAAAATGTGCACCATTTTTCCTCGAATGCAGGTGCTTACATCATCAGTGTCTTTCCATACTTTGGACGTATCCACCTTATCAAGAGCTGACAAAATAATATCCACAAACTTGTCGCTCATCGGGTAGAGAGTAAATTGGCACCCCGCAATTCTACTTGTTCCACATTCGTTAGTCATCTGAAACTCCTCCTCTAAATTTTTTACATAAAAAAACTGCACTCCCGTGGGAATGCAGTTCGCCTGTATATTTAAAGAATGAATAGTTTAACAGCCTCACTACACTTCCCCACGCTAGTATTATCTAGATCGGGTCATAAGGGTCAGGCTCAGCCTTCTCAGCCACTTAAAGTAGCTCCCCTAGTGTTTTGATCGGTTATGCAGTTTTCTTACATTTAAAGAATAACTAATAGTTGAAAGATTGTAAACAGTGAATTCAGAATTTTATAGTCGGCTGAATTGTTTGGGGAAGGTAGAGTTTTTTGGAGTTTTCTAGGAAATATTAGCGGTTTTCGAAGCTTTATTAGCGGTTCTAAAAATTTTTCTAGCGGTCTTTTAACTTTTACTGGTGGTAATTTTTAAATTATTAGCAGTTAAATTTTTGATATAATTTGTAGAAATATCACAAAAGTGCGGAGGGTTAGAAATGGATGATGAAATTATTCAACGAACAGCTGATTTTGTGAGAAGTGAACTTGAAGGAGAAGGCTCTGGTCATGACTGGTGGCATATCGAACGTGTAACAAAAATGACGAGAAGAATTGCGTCAGAAGAAGGTGCGGACGAATTCATTTGTACGATGGCGGCATTACTACATGACGTGGCGGATGAGAAACTCAATGATGATCTTCAAGCTGCGGAGAAAAAAGTTGAGGATTGGTTAAAACAATTGGAAATAGATGAATCAAAACGACTTCATATTATCGACATTACGAAAACCATCTCGTTTAAAGGTGGTAACGGGGCGGAGCTCACAAACTTAGAAGCGCAAGTTGTGCAAGATGCAGATCGATTAGACGCCATCGGTGCGATTGGGATTGCTAGATGTTTTACTTATGCTGGTTCGGTAGGGAATATCATTCATAATCCTGTTTCCCAACCACGTGAGTCCATGACCCATGAAGAATACAGAAGCAACGAAGGCACAACGATTAATCATTTTTATGAAAAATTACTTAAATTGAAAGATCTGATGAATACAAAAATCGGATACGAAATTGCTAAAGATCGACATGAATACATGGAACAATTTCTTGCTGAATTTTTTGACGAATGGCAAGGAAAAAAGTAAAAAGACCCTCAAAAAATTAACCTCTTACCCGTAGTTTATGGGTAGATTGATTGAGGGAGAGGTACTTAAATGCTTAACAAATTATTGCTTACTTTGACAGCTGGATTGTTAGTTCTATCTGGATGTGGCGCAGATGCTGAAGAAAAAGAAGAACAACCACAAAAAACAGAGCAACAAGAAGAACAGGCAAAAAAGGAAGACACACAACAAGAAGCATTGTATAAAAAAGGTGGACTTGTTGTATCAGAAGTTTCTGGTTGGTCCGTAGGTAAGGAAAAAGAAGATCCACTTACAGTGAATTTCAATCACCAAAATTTGAAAGCGATTGCTTCAGTTATTAATACAGATAAGTCTTTCGAACAGTTGAAGAATGAATTATTGAATGGAGCAGGTGACGTTGAAGTCTTAAAGGAAGAGGATGGACATTTTTCTTATCACTCTAAACACGAAGAAAGTATCCGAACTGATGTCTATATTACTCAACATGACCAACAAACTCTGGTACTAAGTTTTCTATCTAAGACTGATGTCTATGATGAAGTAAAAGCATCTATTAAGGAGTTTCAATCGGCTGTCAATTTACAAAAATAAGAAAAGGGTGAGGTTATTTTGAAAAAACTATTATTAGCATTAATTACGACTACTTTATTAATCGGTGGAACAGTATTCGCACAAGAAAACACCGATAAGGAAGAATCATCTCATGTTAGCCCGGAGTCAGAAGTTTATGACATGAGTCGTTTCATGGAACAAGCTGAATATGAATTAACAGAAAATGAGGCTGTTAAAGCTCTTTTACAAGATGGTTTTGCTGAGGAGCGTTTAGCTGAAATTCAAGAACTTCTGGAAAAAGACAATCAAGAAGAAGTTGATGAGTTATTCAAAGAATACGAAATGCATTTAGAAGAAATTAAGAAAAATATCGAAGAGGCTAAAAGTAAAGGCGAAGACGTTACTGAGGTAGAAGAAAAAGTTGAAGAAAACAAAGAACAACAAACAATTAGTCTTAAAGAATTATTAGAACATGAAAAATTATCTCAAGACACGAAAGATGAACTTGAACGCGTATTGGTAAGTCAGAATGAAGAATCATCAGAAGATACTAAGGAAGAAACAGAAGAAGAGGAAACTACTGATGAAGAGAAAGCTGATGAATCTGAAGAAAAGGACAAAGCAACTAAAAAAGTTGAAAAAGCAGAAGCTAAATTAGCAAAAGAAAAAGAAAAGACAGTAAAAAAATTAGATAAAGCTGAAAAAGAGGCTGAACGTAAATTGGCAAAAGTTTTTGCTGAATTAGAACGTGAACTAGCAAAAGTTGAAAGTGAAGATAAAGCTGAAGAAATAATCGAAAAAGCAGAGTGGAAAATCGATAAAATTCTAGAAAAATTAGAATGGAAAACTGAAAAGGCTAAATCTAAGGCAGAAGATAAAGCAGAAAAAACATTAGAAAAGTTAGAAGAGAAGATTGAGAAGCTAGAAGAAAACCGTGAAGAAGAGCGAGAAGAAGATGAGGAAAGAGAAAAGGACCGTCACGAAGATGAAGACAAAGAAGATGATGATGACGATGACGACGACGAAGATGAAGACAAAGAAGAAGAAGAAGAAGAAGAAGATGACGACGAAGAGGACCGCGATGACGATTAATTATAACGCCTACTAGGACTCCTAGTGGGCGTTAATTTATCTTGGAACCCTACTTTTTCATTAGGAATATATGTTCTGTTATTTCATGCATAATTTTGTTAAAATGTAAGTTGTACAATAAGGCTATTAAGGGTGGTGACTCGCCCCTCATTTGAAGAAAAAGGGGGTGATGCCTATGACGGTTTTTGAGGCCATAATGATCATGTTGACCTTTGGATCATTCGTGGTACTGTTACTGTCAGAAAAAAAGTAACCACCCTCATGCCTGGTAAGCGTTAGGGTAGTTACTTTTCCCAATGCGAGCTGCCCCTTTAAAGGGCTATTGTACGTAACCGTTGGTGTGACAGCACCAGCGGTTATTTTATTCTATGAGTAATTTATATTTTTATTATAACTATTAATACATATTATGACAAGTGATTTCAATCCACTTTAAAAAGGGATTAATGACGAATCTGATGATAATCAATAGGAGAATGTTGTCGGTCTAATTCACTTGGAAAATACAAAAAGATTAATGTCATAACAATGCATGATAATAATAATAGTCTATAGTTCAATTTATGTGACCTAGCGATAGACAGAAGGGTGATACCACTTAAAAAAGCTAAACCGACCATAAGTAAAAATAGACCATCAGCTACATTAAACATCATGATAAGCATTACTGCCATCATAGAAGCCATTAAACCTGAGAATAGACCTTCTATTTGAGTGTTATGACCAAATTTTGTTCCTATTATACTTCCTATAATTGAACCAATTGCGATAGATATAAGGGTAGCAATTAGAGGTTGTTCATAAAAATGAATCCAAGTGATAAAGCCTATTATTAAACCAAATGAAGTACTTAAGCACATAGTTGTAATCATCGACTCCATTGCGCGATTCGATTGACGTATAAAGATAAGTATAGCCAATAAGTTTATGACTAGAACAGTAATTGAATACAGAGTTATATTCATTGAGATACCCCCTTGGGATATAAAATGCCTCACTAATAAATTATACGAGTAGCTTAGTAAATATGCTTGTTTAATAACTAAGTTTAATTGTATACATAACGGGGGTATGCTATAATCCTTACAAAACAACTTTTGGAGGTATTACACGATGGGCGTTAATAAAATCCCCTTAGCTGTAAACGGTGGTATTGATTTTGGCGCGTGGCTAAAGCCTAAACAGTTAATGGTTTTGATGGAATATTTAGAAGAGGATGAAAGAGTGGAATTAACAACTCTTCAACAATTAATAGTTAAAATACCTGAAGACCAAATAGAAGATGCTAAGAGAAAATTTGACGAAGTCGGGCTTCATTATTATAAAGTCGGAAATTATGTGAAAAATTTAAGAACTTGTAATTTCTGTAAAGGTGAAGAAGAAGAGGGGATGCCAGTAGCTAAAGAATTAAATAAAAGAATTGCAGGTCAGGATGTACCCTTTACATTAAGGCCGGCATATACTGGCTGTCCTGTTGGATGTGGAGAACCCTTAGTTAATGATATAGGTGTCATGAAGAAAAAAGATCATTATCAGCTATACATAGGTGGACAAGCGAAAGGGTATAATGCAAGAGTAGGAGAATTATTTGCGGATCACTTGGCTCCAGAAGAATTATATGAGTTGGTTGATCAAATTCTGGAGTTATATCGACAACAGGGGCGAAAACGAGAGAAATTCCCTAAGTTTGTAAAACGTTTAGGTTTAGAAAATATAAGGGAAAATTTAAATGAAAATCTAAATATTAAAACAAGTCATTTGAATACCTTTACGGGGTATGATACATTGGAAACAGGATACAAGAGAAAGGGGATTTTTAACATGAAAGAACTTACATTGAATGTTCAAGGAATGTCTTGCGGGCATTGTGTATCATCTGTAGAAGGTGCCCTAAATGAATTAGATGGCGTTTCGGACGTTAACGTTGATTTAGGTGAAGGCAAAGTTGATGTTAAGTATGATGAATCTAAAGTATCTGTTAATCAAATTAAAGATGCTATAGATGATCAAGGTTATGATGTTGTAGCTTAAATTTTTGTCCCCGTTCGTGTTGAGCGGGGATTATTCTTTATTCATAAGGCATTAACTATCATTTTTTAAGTGGAACTTTTGTTTCACCAAAAGATACATTCTCTATTTGAGCGGTTATACCTTGATCAATCTGAATTACAAATGTTCTAGGTGATGCATCAGCAGTGCAACTTTCGCCCCCTTTTCCTGATAATTGGACTATCATAGTTTTGTTATCAGAGCTTAAGTCAACATTGTTGTAAGGACAACTGCTTGATTCATGAAGTCCAATGAAAATAACTTCTTTTTCTTTGAAATCAACTTTGGGAATTTTTTTATCAAACTCATATAAGTTCCAGGTTTGTTCAAATTCTGATTCATTAACTGCTTTTCTTATTAAATATCTTTCGAATGCAATCTCATGGAAATGATCAGGTAATGTTTTATCATTTGCTATAATGTCTTCATGAATTTGATTATTTTCACTATCAGATTGTGTATGATTACTACATCCCAATAACATTATTAACGATAATAATCCTAGAGCAAGTAATGATTTTAAAGTTGTCATATCATTTTCCACCCCTTATTTATTTGATTAGACGACAAATATTAATGAAAGTTACATATAAGCTTCCTAGTTTGTTTTTATTGACAAAATACATTAGGGGGGTATAGTATATAATTAGAGGTGAAAATAAAATGAATGAAAAAGACGTCAAAATGGTTAACCAAGATGAACCTGTAGTACCTCGAACATCATCAGAAAAAGATGCTCTGACAAATCGTTTAAAACGAATTGAAGGTCAAGTTAGAGGTCTACAAAAGATGGTTGAAGATGACCGCTATTGTGTAGATGTTTTAGTACAAATTTCGGCTGTTAAAGCCGCTTTAGATAAAGCAGGTTACCAACTGCTGGAACGACACGCCAAAATGTGTGTTACAAATGCAGTAAAAGAAGGTAATGGAGAAGAGTATATGGATGAACTCATGAAGGTGATTAACCAATACTCCAAATAGGGGGATGAAGACATATGAGTAACGAAAATCAAAATCACAAACAAACTCAGTTTGATGTAACAGGCATGACATGTTCAGCCTGCTCAACTCGTATTGAGAAAGTATTAAATAAAATGGATGGTGTAGAAGCCAACGTTAATTTATCAATGGAAAAAGCATCAGTTTCTTTTGATGAAAACCAGGCAACTGTCCAGGATATCGTTGAACGCATAAATAAATTAGGGTACGGTGTTCAGGAGGAAAAAGTTGAACTAGATATTAGTGGGATGACGTGTTCAGCATGCTCGTCGCGTATAGAAAAAGTGCTATCCAAGATGGAAGGGATCTCTCAAGCGAATGTTAACTTAGCGACGGAGTCAGGTACAGTGGAATATACCCCCGGAGTGGTATCTATAGATGAAGTCTTGGAAAAAGTTAAAAAGCTAGGATATGAAGCAGTTATTAAACAGGATAAAGAAGAAAAAGAGTCAAATAAGGAAAAAGAAATTCGTGATAAACGTCGTAGTTTTATCTTTTCAGCTATTTTGTCTTTTCCTTTATTACTCACGATGATTGGGCATATGCCAATTGGTATATCAGCGCCAGGTTTTATTGAATATCCATGGACACAGTTTGTTTTAGCAACGATCGTTCAGTTTTATATCGGTTGGCCATTTTATACAGGAGCTTATCGAGCGTTATCTAATAAAAGCGCGAATATGGATGTTCTTGTGGCATTGGGTACCTCTGCAGCTTACTTTTACAGTGTTGTGCAGGCAATATTATGGCAAACAGGTGCTATAGAACACGCTGAACTTTATTTTGAAACAAGTGCAATCTTAATAACGCTTATCATACTAGGTAAATATTTCGAAGCATTGGCGAAAGGTCGTACGACTGCAGCTATTACCAACCTTTTAAAACTTCAAGCTAAAGAAGCAACAGTTTTAAAAGACGGAAAAGAAGAACGTGTTCCAGTCGATCAGGTTCAAGTCGGAGATCACATCATTGTAAAACCGGGTGAAAAAATACCTGTCGATGGTGAAGTGATTGTAGGTTCAACTTCAATTGATGAATCGATGATTACAGGTGAATCCATTCCGGTAGATAAAAATGAAAGTGATGCTGTAATCGGTTCAACTATTAATAAGAACGGCACAATTACTATGGTAGCTAAAAAGGTCGGTAAAGATACGGCTTTAGCGGGCATCATTAAAATTGTTGAAGAAGCTCAAGGTTCAAAAGCGCCGATTCAAAGAATGGCGGATAAGATATCAGGGATATTTGTTCCTATTGTTGTAGGTATTGCTGCAGTAACTTTTATAGTATGGTTCTTTTTTGTTGAACCAGGTGTATGGGGGGCAGCTCTTGAAGCATCAATCGCCGTACTAGTTATAGCTTGTCCTTGTGCATTAGGCCTAGCTACACCAACTTCAATTATGGTTGGTTCTGGTCGAGGAGCTGAACAAGGAATACTGTTTAAAGGTGGAGAGTACTTAGAAGGTACTCAAGCTATTGAAGCTGTCTTATTGGATAAAACAGGTACAATCACTGAAGGTAAACCTCGTGTCACCAATGTTGTAACAATCTCAGGTGATCAATCAGATTTTAATCTAGTAGCCGGAGCAGAAAAACGTTCGGAGCACCCGTTAGCTCAAGCCGTTATGGCTTATGCTACTGAACATGACTTTGATGTAAAAGATCCAGAGTCATTTGAAGCAGTATCGGGGCATGGGATTGAAGCTAAAGTAAATGAGAAACAAGTATTAGTTGGTACACGTAAACTTATGAATGAAAAAGGGATTAACATTGAATCAGCCGAAGAAAAACTTCAAGAGTTTGAATTAGAGGGTAAAACGGCTGTTCTAGCAGCAATAAATGGAGAATTACGTTTTGCAATTGGTATTGCAGATACAGTAAAACCAACGTCTAAAGAAGCAATTAAAGAACTTCAAGACATGGATATAGAAGTATATATGATGACAGGTGATAACACAAGAACAGCAACGGCTGTCGCAAAAGAGGTTGGCATTCCTGAAAGTAATGTATTTGCTGAAGTTTTACCTGAGCATAAAGCAGATCAAGTTTTAAAATTACAAGAACAGGGCAAAAAGGTTGCCATGGTCGGTGATGGTATTAATGATGCACCAGCCCTAGCAACAGCTGATATCGGTATGGCAATCGGTACAGGTACAGACGTAGCTATTGAGGCAGCCGACGTTACACTTGTTGGAGGAGATTTAACTAATATCTCTCACGCCATTAAACTTAGTAAAAAGACAATGCGAAATATTAGGCAAAACTTATTCTGGGCACTCTTCTACAATAGTGCAGGTATTCCAGTCGCAGCCATTGGTTTATTAGCACCATGGGTTGCAGGAGCTGCAATGGCATTTAGTTCAGTGTCCGTTGTCAGTAACTCACTTAGATTAAAGAAACAAAAAATATAAATTTATAAGTAAACCCGGAGCAATAATTTAGCTTCCGGGTTTTGTCATATTATCTCTTCTGATTTTTCACACGTGTATCTGCGGCTCTAGCTCTTGCTTGAGCTTCTAAATCCTCTTGATCAGCCATTGATTGTGAAAACTCTACATCTTGCGCGTGGAGTTGATTCTTTGGCGTTTGAGCCATTTTGTTTCTGCTTTTTCTTTTGTGTTCATCTTTACCCATTACTATCACCTCTTCTTAAAGAGTTGTTTTTAGTATGTGTGAAAGATGAATTTTTATGTTATTAATTACGATCTCCACCAAATACATCAAATAAACCTTGAGCTAAACTTCCTTCCCCTCTTTGTTCGCCACCACGTTCAGGTGTCGCTGCAAAAATACGGCTTGCTAATCGGCTAAATGGAAGAGATTGTACCCATACCGAACCTGGGCCTTTAATTGTAGCGAAAAATAAGCCTTCTCCTCCGAATAAGGCTGTTTTAACTCCACCTACAAATTGAATATCATAATCTACATCACGCGTTAATGCTACTAAACATCCAGTGTCAACTTTTAACGTTTCCCCTGGTTCAAGGTCCCTGCGATGAATTGTTCCGCCAGCGTGAACAAATGCCATACCATCGCCTTCTAATTTTTGCATGATAAACCCTTCGCCACCAAAGAAGCCAGCCCCTATTTTCTTTTGAAAATCGATACCAACTGAAACGCCTTTGGCTGCAGCTAAAAAGGCATCTTTTTGACAAATTAATTTACCGTCTAATTCACTTAAATCCATTGGCACAATTTTACCTGGATATGGTGAGGCGAAAGAGACATGTTTCTTGCCTGTACCAACATTAGTGAACGTTGTCATGAATAAGCTTTCACCAGTAATAACACGTTTACCAGCACCTAATAACTTACCCATAAAGCCCCCTTGATTTGCAGAGCCATCACCAAAAATAGTTTCCATTTGGATTTGATCATCCATCATCATTAAACTTCCAGCTTCGGCAATCACTGTTTCATCTGGATCAAGTTCAACTTCAACAAATTGCATGTCATCCCCATAAAGTTTGTAATCAATTTCGTGATTATTCATATTCCCCATCTCCTTTATACATTATCAATAGATAATATGTAGTTTCTGTAAATTCATGATAAAGTCCTTTATTTGGCTAAAAGGCATATAAATTTTGAAAGTAGGCAAATAAAATTTCAAAAGAAGCAAATATATTTTAAAAATAGGCAGAAATATTACTGCCCCTGGTTCACTAAAAGAAAAAAAGTTTTGTACCCCTTGACGTGTCTGATTCCGTTTCTTAGTGATAAATCGGTGAGGTTCGGGTGTCCTGACCGATTTGAACTTAGAAAAGGAGCGTCATTGTACAATGCGAAATGCAAAAGGAGCAAAATTAAAACAACAAGAAAGCCTGGTGGTTACATCAGGCATCCGTATTGAATCTTCTTGAGCGAACGTACCCGATCTACAGGAAGTGGTGGTTTTGTGCTCGTTCGGTATGGCCGATAGGTAAACGAAACAGGAACTTACAGGCTTACATAGCAGCACCCCAAAGGAAATAATTACGTATCGAAATGAACTACTCTATAAGATGTTTAAAGATATTGGAGCTAATGCAAAGCCACTTAATCAGCTTATATTTTTAAAAACCGTACACAAATAGATGATTTTTGTACATTCATAGACGGAATAATTTTTTATGCAAAAAATTATAAAGGAGAGATTACTATGGATTCTGTTTATGTGCCTTATGACGAAGAAAATGTTGATTACTGGAGAGAAGAACAAGGTGAGTGTGTAACTGATATTGGTTTAGATTATTTATATGAGGATCTTCCGAATGATCATATTGGTTCTGAAAATTATATTGAAAATGAATATTTAGAGATGTATGAACTGAAGTCATTTAAAGAGGATCTATCAGACATGCCTTATCGAATGGTAGATGATGAAGTAAAATCAACTATAGAAGAACCTTATGAAATGTATGTAGAACAAAAGATTAGATTATTTAGTGGTTTAACCCCTATTCAAATAAAATATCTAAAAAAGCATAAAAGACAGATGGAAATCGGGGATTACGGTGAAGAATGTGTCTATCAACACGAAAAAACTAAACTTCTAGGAACTAAATACTATAATATGATTGATAAAACAAAGGCTAATAATCCAAGTAATGGATATGATATTTTATCTTATACAAAAGATGGAACACCTTTATATATTGAGGTAAAAACCTCTAAAAATATTGGATTAGATTTTCATATAACTCCTCACCAATTAAAAGTTGCGACATATATGAGGAATCAAGGAATGAAGTACATGATTTATTTTATTAAAGACGTTTATTCGGATGATCCTAAATTTATGGTAATAGATGATATTTTAGAAGAGAGTAAATATCATTTTGAACCAACTGGATATAGAGTAAAATATAATTGATGAATACTGTATCTCATGTATATTACTTAATTTAAGTGGAAAAGCTGTTTACTACCACAAGTATACAAATTTGTACCTAGAATGTACAAAAATGCACTAATACTAATTGTTGGATATAATTGCTATTATGATATTGTGGTTTCATAAAGACATCATGTTATGTAATATAAAATTAAAAAAATAACCGCTCAAAAGAGCGGCGTAAGGTTACTGTTCTAACTGCTTTTTAACATCATTCGAAAACTTACTAACAAGTTTGTAGTATCCTTTGACCAGAAGAATACTGGTAAGTGTTAAAAACATAAAAGCTACGGCTAAGCCGATTTCAGCTCCAAATATTGTTACTGTATAACCTATATTCAGTAAATAGGAGACAAAAGCACTGCCAAACATGGAGAAACATACAGTTGTAAGATTGCTTTGCTGCAATATTATCAACATCCTTTCATCAATATTTGATACATTGAAAGCGGCGTATCAGAGACCGAATTTATTTAAACAGGATAACTCATCCTGGAATTTTTCAACACAAAAGCACCCGTTAAAAGCGTTCTTTTGACGGGTTACCTAAAAAAACGATGGTGATTTGTTAACACCAAAATACTCATGAGCTTGTCAATTCTATTAACCTATGTATCTAATAAAATATGTTTATATGATATATCTTAACCAAAATGGAGTTATTTAATACTTCTTAAATGTATTTCCTTATGGGGTTTAAATTATTGAATTTAGGCAAGAGAGAGACATAAAGAGGATAACAATCGCTAGACTTGAACTTTAGTAACTGAAAGCGTGTGATATAACGCATCACACGTCTTGAAGGCCGATAAAGTGTAAAGTCTAGCCTGAATCCAAAACACTTGAGATAGACAGGAAGAATGACTGGCTACGTCAAAGCGTTTAGTGTATGAAGCTAGATTGTTCCCCCTCTGTTGTCGGACATGGGCCTTGATTTAACCGAATATAGAGAAGGTGTGAACCTTCTTTCCTTTAAACAGTCCTGGTGCTCGTTTGGTATGGCCGATAGGTAAACGAAACAGGAACTTAAGGAGTGTTAGCGAAGCATGAACTTACAGGCTTACATAGCAATACCCCAAAGGAAATTAAGGGAAGGTTTAACCTCCCCCTCAACTATTATTTCATCTGACATGTTTTAATCTTATATACTTCTTCTGCATTGGCTTTAATTCCCATTTTTTGAGATACCCAAGGCTTTTTTCAATAAGGAAAAAGGTCGTTATAGCTCATAAATTTTTGCCTGGTTAGAAACGGCTAAAGACAAAAAATTACAATATTACCCAAAAAATGCACACAAATACTCTATTGATAGATTTTGGTTTAATGTTAATTTGTTGGTAGAATATATCTTCTAAAGAACTTCATCAAATTCTTTAAAAGGGGCTGTTATTTTGAAAAAAGGCTTAATAGGGTTTTCCATTTTATTGATTATTGCCTTTACTACTTCTCTTATAAACGCAGAGGAGAAATTAAAGGTACATTCAAAGGGAATCGAAAATGTTATCAAAATTGAAGATGGTGTAGATGCCCAAGGAAGAGCAGTAGAAAAAACGCATAAAGGAGTAGAAGTGGTAGGTAACATTCATTTAAGTCACGAAGAAATCAGCGGTATGTTAAATGATGTGAAAGATAAGACAAAATACCAACTAAGTGGAGAAAACATTTATAAAAACGAAGAAAGCAGTGTTCTTACATACGAAGGACATATAAAAAATCATGAGAATCTAATGTTTCAAGCTGAAGCAACAAAAAGAGGAAAAAAATATCAAGTATATTTCAATATAGTAAAAGTGAAAAATGAGGCTGATGACATCGATGATGGTGAAGTCATAAGCTCTTATACGCTAAATGGAGAAAAGCCTAAAACGACTGAAAAACTTAAAAATAATAGTTTTAGTATCCAAAACTATTATGAAAAATTAGGAGATGACCATGGCTATTATTACGATATTAGACATGAAGGCAATAAAACTTTAGATCATAGTAGTGGTTCAAGTTATTATCAAGTAAGAATGACCACTAACTCTTCAAACGTTGATGATTATTGGCAGGATCAATACCCGAATGGACCTTATGTTTCTGGAAGTACAGTTAAACAATATAATACTGAATGGTATTCAAGTGATGATTATGCAGCCTATCGTGCAGCTGATCCGGAAAGTGATGAAGAAATAAATTATAAAATTCCATTCTGGAGTCCATACACAGGGCCTTTACAGATTCCAGTATCGATTAAAACGGCAGATGTATTAGATACAGATGGTTCTCTTCAAATGGGAGTAAATCTATATTGGGGTAACGATGACTACAATTCTTACAAAGATGATAATACTTTCTCTGAAGATCCTGAAGAAGGAGATGGTTTCGCGGTAAGAGTTTACAAAAGTTTAAATTATCCTTATGCGCAAGAAGAAACATTTTATGTAGATCATATGGTTCGTTTTAGAACGTCGTTCACAGCGCCAGGAGCGACTGATAAGTATTTAAGAGTTAATGATACTACAAGTTATACCGTAACATTAGAATAAAATACTAAAAAAGAGGAAGTAGATGATGCTTCCTCTTTTTTAATATAAACTAAATCTCTTTTACTTGGTTAAAATCTCTTTCATTTCCTCTGACGCATCCTTTAGTACATATTTGCCTGATTTTCGATTTACATCTGTTCGTTCAACAAAAATATTGTCATTAGCGTAATGTATAATTATCGTTTCTCTCCCTTCGGCTGGAGACTCCACATCTATTATAATTCCAGATTCTGCTTCAGGAATATTATCTACAATGGAAGTTTCATCGTTAGGATGTTGATTAAATAATTCAATAATGCTTATATACTCATCAACATCAACTTGTTTTATATTGTTTCCGTAAGTCCATGTGTGAATAGCATCTATTTCTTCTGATGCAATAAGTTTGTGATCAGGTTGAGGAAAATACCAATAAATCACTAAAGATGTTAATAGTACAACGGAAACCCCTATAATTGATATATACATATATTTTTTCATTAAACCGAACTCCTTTCTGATAACAAAACAAAATATGAGCTAACCCATAAACAAAATATCATATTTATCAATATAAGTAATTATTTTTTGAAAAATATTTAACAGAAACTTCTTATCGTGTTAGCTTGGTTTGATTGTAATGTTTAACACAAACGGATATATCAACAGGGTTACAAAAATAGTGCGTTTATACGTTGTTTAAATGCTGTCATATTATCCAACCTTTCCTAGATATTAATAAAATGAGTAACCATGAAATTCTTCATAGGCTCTAATGTTTTGTGGCGTGGCTTGAACACTTCATATTCATACATCTCTATAATCTCTAAATTCCGTTCATGTGTTGACCAGCTGTAAAAATCAAGTATTTCTTCATCTTCTTCAACTGGAGCACATATCCTGGTATAAATCATCGGCTAAACTTTCGATGCTAGTATGAGCTGAAAATCCGTCTGTTTGAAGGTCTTTAATGACCACTTTTTTAGTCATTTGTTAATTCCTCCTCTTGATCAGTCCACTTGATATTAGTTGAATCACATATATGGCATTGTTCAACAAAATCGGGGTCTGGGTAAGCTTTTATAATAGATGTATCAATAATTGCATTATCATTAACACCTACTACACACGAAACAGGTAACGAGCCTATAGCTACAAACAAGTCTGTATTATGACAATCACAACATTTCCACCCCATGTTATCGCTCCTTTAACAAACAAAATCTAGTAAATAATATTTATCAAAATCTCCACCGTTATCTTCAATGACCATGTAACAACCTCTGTTGTCACGTTGTACTTCATATTCTTCAGTAAATACACCATCAACTAATACATGAGCTATTTGATTTTTAAATTTTATAATCTCTACATGTATGCTCATATCAGTGACTACTTCAACTTGAAAGTGGTCTATAAAGGCGTTATTCCATTCTTCTTGTGTTGGTTGTTCTTCAAAAGAAAGTGCATCAAACATAGCTAATTGAAACCGTCCATCGTCTGAATGACCGTTATCTGTGATATATGAACAAATCTCTTGAATGGAATAGAAAATGCAGTTATTAAAAAGATACTTCATGACAATCTCCCCTTTATTATGGTGTTAACGTAAGGGTCAATCCCTATTGTAAATTTTCAACTTGTATTTTGAAAAATGTGAAAGTGGAATTCTTATCGTTTATAATAATTGTAGGGAGGGAATATGAAATGTTGAGTACTTCTTTTGAACAATTAATTAATACAGCCAAGATTGGTTCATATGAGTACGTAGATTTAAATGAGATTGTCAAATTAGCTTTAAATGAAAACATTCAACCATCAGAAAATGATGACAAAAGAGTTTTATTTTTAGGGATAGACCTACAAAATGATTTTATGGAAGAAGGAGCGTTGGGTGTTCCTGGAGCTCACGGGGATGTTGAGCGCATCAATAAGTTTTTATATAACAACATGGATCAGATTACTGAAGTCGCAGTATCCCTAGATACTCATAGTTTGAATCAAATTTTCCATCCATCATGGTGGGTGGACCCAGAAGGTAAACATCCAGAACCATTTACCATAATTACGTCAGAAGATGTCGATCATGGAAAATGGAAGCCTGTTTATGAACAAGAAATTAGCATAGATTACGTTAAAAAGCTAGAAGTTTTAGGTCAAAAGCAACTGTGTATTTGGCCATACCATTGTATTGAAGGAACTCCTGGAGCGAGTTTGGAAAGTCAGTTTGCACGTATGGCTCATTTTCATTCAGTTATAAGAAACACAACACTTAAGAAAATTGTAAAAGGTAAAGATCCTTATAGTGAAATGTATGGCATTATTAAACCTGAATATAGTCGTGATAACCAAACAAATCGAGAATTGCTAGCATACATTCGTGAATTTGATGAAGTCTATATAGCAGGTCAAGCAGAATCACATTGTGTTTATGAAACGGTTCGACAAATTGCTGAGCACTTTGCAGATGATTTACAATGGACTAAAAAAATATATGTACTAAAAGATGGCATGAGCTGTATTCCAGGATTTGAAGAAGAGAATGCTAAAGCATGGCAGGCATTAATCGACCAATATGGAATTCAATTAGTCGAATCTTCAAAAGTTACAGCGTCATAATTTGTAATTATTGCCCGGGAAATGTCGAGGAGAGGTGAAATAATGAAAACAATTGGAATAATCGGCGGTATGAGTTGGGAATCTTCTGCGACATATTATCGTTTAATTAATGAAAAAGTAAGAGATCAACTTGGTGGTCTACACTCTGCTCAATGTATCTTATATAGTGTGGACTTTGCAGATGTTGAAGAATGGCAAAAGAAAGGTGAATGGTGGGAGGCTGGAGACGCTCTTTGGTATGCGGCTCGGTCATTAGAGTTGGCTGGTGCAGATTTTATCATTTTAGCTACCAATACGATGCATAAAGTTGTTGATATTATTGAGCAACGAATCACGGTTCCAATCCTTCATATTGCTGATGCTACGGTTAATGCTATTAAGCGTAAAAATATAGGCAGAGTTGGTCTATTAGGAACGAAATATACCATGGAACAAGATTTCTATACAGGACGTGTTGAAGAGCAAGATGTGGAAGTTGTCGTTCCTGATGAAAGTGCACGAGACAAAGTGAATGACATCATTTTCTCTGAACTGGTTTTAGGGGATATTAAAGATGAATCAAAAGAATATTATTTGAAAGTAATCGATCAGCTAATCGCTGAAGGTGCTGAAGGTATTATATTAGGGTGCACAGAAATTGGTTCATTAATTAATCAATCAGATGTTTCAGTACCAATTTTTGATACAACTGAAATTCATACCGAGGAAGCTGTGCGTGAAGCATTTGTAGAAGAGGAGTAATCTTATGAATAAGGGGACTTTATGGTTAATAACTTTACCTGTAATTTTACTTGCTATTTTGTTGATTTATAAAGGCATTGTTCTAAACAATAGAGTTGGTGTGGTTGATGGAGCGGGAATAGGTATCAGTTTTATAGGTTTTGAACTTAATGATTCAGTTCCGAATGAGAAAGTCCAATACTATGCAACAAGTTTTATTATTACAGGTATAACAACATTATTAATAGGGTTAGCATTAATGTTTAAATTATTACGGTTAAGATAAACAACGCAGGGTCCTTATGGAAGGCCCTGCGTTGTTTTTTGTCTTAATCTGTTCCTGGAATATAGCATCCTTCTGGACCACAAACCATTCCATGCTGTTCTGCTTCTTCTTGACGTTCCTTTTCAAGTTGTTCTTTTTGCCACTCAATATCAATTGTTGGTGAAAATTTCTCTGGATGTCGAATGTACCAGCGTTGCTTACGAATTAAAAAGTTATCTGGATCTAATAAAAGAGCTTCATCCAGTTCATTTAAAGCAGCATTTTTTCTATCTTGGTTAAGATACTCCATTCCAAGTCTGAACTTGGTTTGCGCTAATTGTTTTTGTAACAGGTCAGATCTTGATGGAGGATTATAATACTGGTCATCCAATTCCACTTTTTCAGTATCGCCATAAATCAGCTTCTCTACTGCTTCAATGTGTTCCTCTTTACTGTTTTGAAACCCTTGCTTAATCAACCGCATCGTTCCATCTTCATCAACGAAAATACCATTAGGTACAATGCTAAATCCGAAATAGTTAGCTAATTTGTTATCGGGGTCTGCGACTGTTTTGAAATAAGTGCCTTTGGTATAAGGCTCAGCTGCCTTCATGCCTTGAACATCGACTGCTACTGATAAGAGTTCAAAATTTTCATTTTTGTGTTTTTCATAAAATTCCTGCCATCCAGGCAGTTGTTCACGGCATCGTCACCACGACGCCCACATGAAGATTAATGTCTTTTTCCCTCTGTAATCATCTGTTGACATAGCGTTGCCATTCACATCTTGTAATTCAAAAGAAGGTAATTTTTCTAATAACATCATTTGTTCCTCCTTTATATCCTTTTATTTTACTTTATTAGATTAAGGCTTAAATATAAAGTATTTTAATTCAAGGATTTTTACAATATTTGTCGAAATGAATACATAGGATTATTAATAAGGTCATTAATAGGGGAGTGGGATGATGAAAGTTTTCATTATTGGGGGAACAAATTTCATGGGACCACATGTGGTCAACATATTGAACGAGCGAGGGCATGAAGTATTAGTTTTCCATCGTGGAAATCACAATATAGATTTAAAAAATGGTGTTGAAGAACTACTAGGTAATCGCGAAGAACTTGAAAAATATAGAGAGCAAATAAAGGCATTCAATCCCGATGTTGTTCTTGATATGATATGTATGTTTGAGCGTAATGTGGAGCAACTAGAAAAGGCTTTAGAAGGAATCGTTAAGCGACTTGTATTAATTAGTAGTGCAGATGTATATCGTGCATTTGAAGTTATTAATAAAGTCACTGAGGGTCCGATTCAGCCCATGCCACTCAAAGAGGATTCGGAGTTACGTACGCAACGTTATCCCTTTAAGGGGAAAATGGATAATGATTTTGCGAATGAATACGATAAAATTCCTGTAGAAGAAAAAGCCATGGGTAGTGATAAATTTGACACAACGATTTTACGCTTACCAATGGTTTATGGAGCGAATGATCCCAATAGACGTTTTATGAGTTATATTCATCGTATGAATGATAACCGTCCACATTTGGTGTTGGATGAGCGTTTGGCTAATGCTAGATATTCTATGAGCTTTTCAAAAAATGTGGCTCACGCAATTGTGATGGCCATTGAAAATCAGGACATGGCTGGGCATACTTTGAACATTTCAGACAATGACACTGTGCCAGTTTTAGAATGGGTAAAGCGTATAGCTAAGTTAATGGAATGGGACGGAAATATTGTTGTCGCTAAACCAGGAGAATTTCAAGATGAGATTGGTATGAATACAGACCAGGATTTAGTTATTGATAGTTCGTTAATTAGAGAGCAATTCAATTATAAAGAAGTAATTTTGTTGAATGAAGGTCTACGCGAAACTATTGTTTCGGAGTTAAATCATCCACCTGAAGAGGATTTAGCGAAGATGTTTGATTATGAGAAAGAAGATGAAGTTGTAGCACTTAGTAAGAAGTAATTAGAGGAGCTTATCATGGAAAAAGTTATTTACTTAGTACGACACTGTGAAGCGACAGGACAATCGCCAGATGCTGAGCTGACTGCTGAAGGGCGAGAACAAGCCTTAGCATTAGCTGAATTCTTTAAAGATAAACAAGTAAATCAAATCATTTCTAGCCCATATAATCGTGCTATTCAATCGATCATGCCGACAGCAGAAGAAAAGGAGTTAGACTTATTTGTTCATAAAAACCTTAGGGAGCGAGCGTTAAGTAAGGAGCATTTGGTTGATTGGGAAGAAAAGCTGAAAGAGTCTTTTAAGGATTTTCATAAAAAGTTACCTGGAGGCGAATCAAATTCTGAAGCGACTGAACGTTTTCTGCCGATATTAGATGACATTAAATTGGGTTCAAATAAGACAACAATTCTAGTTACACACGGTAACCTTATGACATTAATTCTGCATTTGTTTAATTCAAATTACGGGTTTAATGATTGGAAGAACCTAACGAATCCTGATGTTTATAAAATTGAGATTGGAAAAAACAATCAACTAGAGAGAATTTGGTAAGTAGGTGTTATTGCAATGAATTTTGAAGAGCGTAATGAATCGAATACAGAGGTAAAACAATCTAAGGAGAACCTATGGCCACAATTACTTGTAGGTGCAATAATTTTAGTTGTATTTGTATTAGTTGTACAAATGACAACAAAGCCTGAACCATCGGAAGAAGTGGTTGATGATCATGAGGAGCAGGTTCAGGAAGAAGAAAGTGAAGACATAGTGACCCCGCCAGAATTCCCTGAAGGTAAACTTGAAGAGGAATTAATTAAATTTTTCAGTAGACATATAACAGGCTTAGATCACGCCTATGAACTAGGTTTAGTAAATAAATTACATCAAAATATTCAGTTAGAGAATATCAACAAACAATACCAAATTAATTATATTTGGTACAGTTCAAACGGAATCTATGTCATTGATAGTATCGATAACAATAATAATGAAGACCTTAGAGGTCGGTTCATGACGAGGTTTAAAAATGAAGATGGTATTTCTGTAACAGAAGAATCCTATGGCGATCAAATAAATTTTGGAGGTCGATTATACAGGGCACAAAAACTTAACCCTCTTAAAGATAATGAGGGCAATCTATTAGAGAATGTTAATGGAACATTTAATTTTGAGATAGAGATATTCGTAAAAAATAATAGAACGGTAGTTAATAATCAACCAATCTCATTTAAATTTAACAAGGAACTTGAAGAACCGTTTGCTCATCGTTATGAATTAAATGAAAAGATCAATGCTGATCATGTATCAATAAACTTTGACTCTATTCAACTTAATATCAATGGTGGAGCACTGAAAATGCAATATGAGACTGAAGATGAGGTGTTTGGTGCTAAAGGACAAATTCATTTTAATGACCGGGGTAGTATGTTCAATACGAGTTTTAATCAATCTGGTGCGAATGAAATCCAATTACCTTTTTCAACAAAAAATCCTGAAATTTTAGAAGTTCAAATGGATGAAGTAATTCTTATTAGTGATAATGAATTTGATTTTAAAATTAACCTAAACGATATTAAAAGTGGTGAAAGAAAAGAAATCAATAAGTTAATTGGTGAACACAATGGGTCTAAATATTATTTAAAGGAAGTCACTTATTATGGTGGGGAAATCCAAGTTACTATTAATACCGATTTGCGTGAAGGTCAAATAAGGCATGATATATACGGTTTACGTCCATCTGTTATTAAAAGTGGACCTCGCTATAACCTTTTAACCATAAGTAATGGTGATGGCGAACCTTTTGATTTTAAAGGTTTTTCAACACATATGTCACAAACAGAAATCGGTTTTACTCTTCCAGAGAAGTTGATTGAGGAAATTGATGTTGCTCATGTCAATATTTCAGACCTTACTTATATTCAATTTATAGATGAATCAGTTACATTTGATTTATCAGGATCCTAGTTTCAGGGTCCTTTTTCTTTGTTGTCTATTGGTCTTTTTTTATATTTTTTTAATTTTTATGGGACATTTTGAAAGACTCACCGCCTAAATAGGTAGATAGGTTGTTAAGGTGAGGGGGAGAGGTGATTGGAATTGTCGAAGCAGGAAGATGCATTGTCAGTTATTCACGATTTGACGCCTGAAGGAGCAGTTGAATGGCTGATGGATGAATACGGGGAAGAATTAAAACGCTTTATTTATACATATGTAAAAAATTTCAGTGCTTCTGATATAAAATAATGGAAAAATCGTTTTTAAATGCCGGTTCCTCCGCATATGCCACTTTTTGGGGATTATTCAAGAGAGTTTAATCTTTTGAAATTAGAAGATGAAAATGGAGAAGAAGTGAGTTACAGAAACTTGCACACGAATGCCAAACAGGAGGACGATTCATTCGGATTTTCAGTTCCAGGTGGTGGTGAAACAATAACGGTTACACTCTCTAACTTATTATTTCATGTTAATTTGGATGAAACATTGACAATCAATATTGAAGAATAGAAGAATAATGACAGGAGCACGAGCTGAACTAAAAGCTGATGCTCCTTTACTCTTGTGAATTAACAAAAATGTCGTGCGCGATCGATTAATCGTTCCGCGTCACTTTCAACAATAATGAATTCTTTATAATGTGGATCAGCAAAACCCTCATCAATCATATGATCAAACAACTTAAGCAATGGTGTGTAATAGTTATTAATATTCAGTAATGCACATGGTTTTTGATGGTAACCTATTTGAGCCCATGTAAAAACTTCAAACCATTCTTCAAGGGTTCCTGCACCACCAGGTAAGGCAATAAATGCATCTGACAGTTCAGACATCATGGCTTTACGTTCGTGCATGGTATTAACGATATGTAGCTTGGATAGTCCGGTGTGCATGATTTCTTTTGTTTTTAATTTCTCTGGAATGACACCAACAACCTTACCGTGATTCTCAAGTACTCCTTCTGCAACAGCACCCATTAAACCTACAATGGCACCGCCATAAACAAGCTCGATGTCTTCATGTGCTAATTTTTTACCGAGTTCCTTTGCTTGTTTCATATATTCTGGGTGATTCCCCGTCCTTGAACCACAAAAGACTGCTACACTCTTCATAACGTTCACCTCAAGCCCTTTTATTAATTATACTTATTCCAAACTATACGGTTTTATGTAGAAATTTCAAGTACATATAAAATCAAACAAACGTTTGATTGATTTTCATTAGGCCAGTAAAATTAACGAATTCACAATTCAAACAAACGTTTGATTGAAAAATGAAGGAAAAAGCTTGCCCATATCGAACCTTATAAGTAGACAAAAAATGACAAAAGGGAGTTCATTATGGAAATTAGAGCTTATCAAAATAAAGATGAAAGAGGCTGGGTAAGATGCAGAGTTTTATCCTTTTGGATACGGCCTACTACGATAATGTTCTACGGGAAAAAGAATTCTATGAAAATCCTTCGATCGAACTTGTGGCTATTGAAGATGGGCAAGTAGTTGGGTTAATCGATATCGAATATGAAGTAGAAGCAGGCACAGTTTGTTCAAAAGGCAAAGGGCTTGGCGGAATGATTTGGCATATAGCTGTCCATCCAGATTATCAGCGAAAAGGAATCGGTCATCAATTATTAAAAGAGGCAGAAGAAATTGCCCGAGAAAAGAACTTGAATCAACTTGAAGCTTGGACGCGTGATGATGAGTGGGTCAATATTTGGTACGAAGAATCCGGTTTTAACAAAATCAGTTCTTACTATCATGTCCATATGGAAGGTCAAGAAGAACTAAAACAAGCCATTGAAAGTAAACATCGTGATTTAATCCCAATTCTCGGTTTCGCTCACTATGTTGGCGAAGATGTCACTTCTATTAAAGAACAATTCAAACGTGTACATGAATGCAATTGCTATGTGAAGGAGTTGTAATTGATGTGTAAATGGTTAGGAGCTGCAGCAGTATGTGTTAACGAGAATGAAGAATTATTGATGATTAAGCAAGGAAAACCAGAAGAAGAAAAAATGTGGTCCGTACCTTCCGGGGTGTTGAAAAAGGTGAAACCTTTGAAGAGTGTTGTATTCGAGAAGTTTATGAAGAAACGGGCTATCACGTGGAAGTATTAGAAGAAGTTCGATCAAAAAAGAACGACGTAGTTGAAGTTAAGTATTTTTATGTAAAAGTAATTGGCGGAAAGATGAATTTGCACGACCCTGATGAACTAATTCATGAAATTGCATGGCGCAAGGTAGATGAAGTGCCATATGATGATTTTCAATATAAAGAAGATATAGAGTTTTTAAAAGTATGTGTTAAAGAAAAGGTTTGGTGATTCAATGATTAGAGAAGCGACAAAGGAAGATGTGAAAGCATTAACACTTCTTATGAGTGAGCTGGGCTATCCTACAACCGAGGAGAAAATGACAATACGTTTTAAACGAATTAAAAGTCAATCCAATTATCAAACATATGTTTATGAAAAAGATAGTCGACTTGTGGGTATGGTAGGTATGTTTGAAGCAATTCGATATGAAAGTGATGATTCATACATACGAATTGTGACGATGGTGGTTGATTCGAAATTTCGCGGCTTAGGTATTGGAAAAGAATTACTTATTGCTGCCGAACGTTGGGCTTTAGAGCGTGGAGCCTCCATGATTAGTTTAAATAGTGGTAATCGAGAAGAACGACAACAAGCACATGAGTTTTATCGTCATCAAGGTTTCAAAGGAACAGCAACAGGATTTTATAAAAAAATTAAAGATGCCTGATGACTGTTTTGCCTGTTGATAACAATGGCACCTAATTAGACTTACTTCACTTTAGAAAACTCCAACAGTTCAATTTGATTACCGAAGGGATCTTCGATAACAGCATAACGGCCTGGAGGACAAGCTTCAGGCTTATTAATTATAAACTTCACGCCAGCTTGTGTAAGTGCCTCAATATCTTGTTCGAGATCTTCAGACTGAATGGCTAACACCACATTGTTTTGTCCATTAATTACCTCAGAGTGCTCTTCTAAAATTAAAGGAATTTGATCATGCTTTAAACTTACAATGGTATCTCCATAATATTGATCAACCTCAAACCCTAAAATTTCAGTGTAAAACTTAACCGCATGTTCTGTGTTTGGTACGCGTATAGTCATAACACATACTTGATTGAGCATTGTCATTCCTCCTTAAAGTTAAGATATATAGTGATTGTAAACTTATTCCAATTAGAATGCAACTTTATTTTTTCTTAGTAATCGCAATCACAATCTGTACAACTAGAGAGATCAGGCCAATAATAAATGAACCAAATGCGAATAGAATTAAGATATAGTATCCCTCCATGTTTAAGCACCTCCAAAATATTCCTGCAAATAGAGCTTGTACATAATTATAAAACACGAACATATGTTCGTAAACTGTTTTTGGGAAAATCGTTCATTCTCACTATTTTTCGGTGTAAATTTATTCGTTTTGCACAAAATAAACTTGGCGATATAAATCAGTATGGGTTTTGCATAGTGTAAATTAGGGTAAATTTTTACATATAAACGTTTTATTTAAGCGTGGATATGTACGGATATTTGGAAAGGAGTTTTTCAAATTGAAAATGAATGTAGCACAGAAATTAATTATGGATCATCTCGTGTCAGGTGATATGGAGCCTGGTACAGAAATTGGTCTAAAGATTGATCAAACATTAACGCAGGACGCAACTGGTACGATGGTCATGTTAGAATTGGAAGCTATGGGTGTCGATCAAGCAAAAACTGAAGCCTCTGCTCAGTATGTTGACCATAACTTAATTCAATCAGACCATAGAAACCCTGATGATCACTTGTTTTTACGTAGTGCAGCTAAACGTTTTGGACTGTACTATAGCCGTCCAGGTAATGGTGTGAGTCACCCTGTTCATATGCAGAAATTGTGTAAACCTGGTCGTACATTATTAGGGTCAGATAGTCATACATGTGCCAATGGTTGTATGGGTATGCTTGCAATGGGTGCAGGTGGTATTGATGTGGCCATGGCAATTGCAGGTGAACCGTTTTATGTAAAAATGCCTCAAGTTTGGGGTGTCAAGCTTACAGGAAAACTTCCAGATTGGGTAAGTGCTAAAGACGTTATTCTAGAAATGCTGCGTCGTCATGATGTAAAAGGTGGCGTAGGTAAAATTATTGAGTATTATGGTCCTGGTTTAAAAGACCTTTCAGCAATGGATCGTCACGTCATTGCGAATATGGGGGCTGAGCTTGGTGCTACAGCTACGGTTTTCCCATCAGATAAAGAAGTTAAGCGTTTCTTAAAACAACAAGGTCGAGAAGAAGATTGGCAGGAAATTTCAGCAGACAAAGGCGCAACTTATGATTTACATGATGAAATTGATTTATCCTCACTAGAGCCAATGATTGCTAAACCGTCTAGTCCGGGTAATGTGGTTCCTGTTAGTGAGATTGCCGGCGAACCAATTTACCAGTCTTACATTGGTTCATCAGCTAACCCTGGTTACCGTGATTTTGCGATTGCAGCTGAAATTGTAAAAGGTAAGTACATTGCAAATGGCGTGTCATTTGACATTAACCCATCATCACGCCAAACCTTAACGCAACTAGTTGATGGAGGACATATTGCAAGTTTACTTAGTGCAGGTGGACGTTTACACCAGGCAGGTTGTAACGGCTGTATCGGAATGGGGCAAGCGCCAGCGTCTGGTAGAAATAGTTTAAGAACAACCCCTCGTAACTTCCCAGGTCGTTCAGGTACGAAAGAGGATAGTGTGTTCTTATGTAGTCCTGAAACTGCGGCAGCTTCAGCTTTAACAGGAGTCATCACGGATCCGCGAACATTAGAGATGAGCTACCCAACCATCAAAGAAGCAAAAGTTGATTTTGATAAAGAACAAGGTATGTTAGAGGAACCAATCTCACCAGCTGAAGGAATAAATGTTGAGCTTGAAAAAGGACCTAACATTAGCTCAATTCCACAGTTATCACCATTAGAAGATAGTTTTGAGGTTCCGGTTCTTCTAAAAATGGGAGATAACATTTCAACTGATGAAATTTTAGCCGGTGGATCACGCGTACTGCCATATCGAAGTAACCTTCAAAAAATCAGTACATTTACGTTTGAAATCGTGGATGATACGTATTATGAACGTGCGATGAAGCAAAAGGACGAAGGCGGTCACGCGGTTGTTGGTGGTTATAACTACGGTCAAGGTTCGTCTCGTGAACATGCAGCTTTAGCTCCACGTTTCTTAGGATTAAAAGCAGTTGTAGTAAAGGATTTTGCACGTATTCACTTACAAAACTTAATTAACTTCGGTGTTCTACCTGTCCAATTTGTCGATGAAAGTGACTATGAAAAAATTGAAGCTGGAGACGTTCTAGAATTCGATAATGTCCGTGATAAAATTCAAAATGACAACGAATTTGAGATAGGGTTAAAAGGAAAAGATGAAAAAATTCGTGTTCGACACAGTTTAACAAGTCGTCATCTGGACATAATATTAGCAGGTGGAGTGATTAATTGGATTAAGAATAAACAACAAGAAAGTGGGGTTTAAATGGGATCTCAAGAACACCGATGTAAGGCATGCGAAGGCAGTGGCCTGCTAATGGATGATGAAGAGTGGCACTACACGTGCACAGTCTGTCGTGGTGACGGTTATGTTTCAGATTATGAAAACCGTGATACGACCCGTGTTAGTAATGTTGATGAAAATAATCGTATATTAGATTAGATTGAAAGCCCCTCAATGGTGAAGGGGCTTTTTTATGCGTAAATGAAGGATAATTTTCCTTCTCGTTGAATTAAATATAATAAAAGGAGTGCATGTGATGAATAAGAATGTTGTTCTTAATGAAGAAGCGGTTTTAAACCAATGGAACTTATGGCGTAGTTGGGTGGTAGCGATTATCGATATGGTGCCTGAAGAGCATTATGATGTAATCCCTGAACCTTATAGAAATAATATCCGATGGAATGCGGGTCATTTATTAGTTGGCTTTGATGATGTTGTTGCCTCAACCCTAGGCACAGAACGTCAACTATCAGACAAGTATCACATCATGTTTCCACGGGAAAGCAGCCCAACTGATTGGACTGAAGAACCACCATCGATGATTGAGATTAAAGAAAAACTTAAACAGCAACCTGAAGAATTGGGAGAAGCCGTTAAGGGCAAGTTGGATACTCCACTTAAACAGGAATTTATGGGTATGAAAACACTTGGTGAAATGCTTCAATTCTTAACAGCTCATGATGCACTTCACTTATCAACAATGAACTCAATAAGAAGGTTACTAGAGAGTAAGTAAAAGCTCGCCACTTGGCGGGTTTTATTTTTATGGGGAAAATTTTAAATATATGGGGAAAGTTTTTTTGTTTATGGGGAATTCAAAAATTTTATGGGGAAATTTTCATTTTTATGGGGAAATTTACTTTTTTATGGGGAAATGAAAATCTATGGTTCCAATTAATCAATAATTTGTTACACTTAATCTTGAAATATGTGTAAAAGTAAGACTTTCGCCATGAATTGGGGGTGCATCATGAATGACTTGGGATATATTGAATATAATTGGGACAATGGCATTCGCGATTAGTGGTGCGATTGTGGCGCTGGAAGAGGAATATGATCTCTTCGGCGTTTATTTATTGGGATTTGTAACGGCGTTCGGTGGTGGGATTATTCGTAATGTTCTGCTCGGACTGCCGATTTCAGATATATGGAATCAAAATATGCTTTTTACTGTTGCTTTTATAACGATGACACTCCTTTTCTTTATTCCGTTTCACTGGATATTAGGTTTTAAAAGGTTGTGGGGAGTGTTCTTTGATGCGATTGGACTGGCTTCATTTGCGGTGCAAGGGGCTTTGTTTGCTGTAATGGCAGGATATCCTCTTAGTGCGATTATCGTAGCAGGCGCCTTAACTGGAACTGGTGGGGGTGTCGTGAGGGATATGCTGGCTGGCAGGAAACCACTTGTATTGCATCAGGAAATTTATGCTATGTGGGCGGTCCTTGGGGCAATGACAATTGGGTTCGGTATAGCTGATAGTATGTGGCAATTTATTTTACTAATCGTAGGAATAGTAGCACTTCGAATGTTATCGGTTATTTATCAATGGAGCTTACCGACGCGTTTAGATTGGTTTATCCAATTGAGGAAGTTAAAGAGGTAAGATTAGTACTTCAATGTTAATGACAATAACTCTAGTTGCCTTTGGATGTGAAGACAGTTCCAATTAAGAAGTAAAAGAAAGACAGCTCTTTCCATTAATTGCAAAGGCTGTCCCAGAGTAATTCTTATATCAGGCGAATGGTCGTTTTCATCGTAATTCATATAGTGGATTTTAACTTAACTCCTTATACCAATATGACACAGCTAAGCTTACCAGTGAACCAAAAAAGAATAAGGCACCATACCCTATAAAAAATAAGTGATATTTAAATTCTAAAAAGTAACCTAAAAGGAAAGCAATGACACTAACAATTAAAACGCCACAGAAAATGAAAACGTTATAATCTTTTCTAACACGAAGTACGCTTTGAATATAGTGAATGACTATTGAAACGATAGCAAAGCCAATAATGATGAACAAGTAAATCATTTTGACCGTTTCCCCTTTTTACACATATAAATCGAACATACTAACATCATATTCAAGCTGTTTTAAATAATTAAATACTTGTGCACGGTGGTGGAACATATGCGTCATGATTTCGATGAGCCACTGTGCTTGAGATTGTCCTTTTTCCATATAAAATGCTTTAGTTTTCATATGTAAAAAGTTATCATCACTTAAAGTTTGCATGTATTCTTTGAGTTTATTGTAACCATCTTCAAATGCCACGCTCATATCCTCAGCATTGGTTAGTTTATTATACTTTTCCTCTAATTCTTTGATTTTTTCATGTGGTTCTTCTTTCATAATATAAAGATCAATAGCAGGTATCGCAATGAGATGGTTAGCAAGGTCTCGTAATGATCTCATATTTTCGTGTGGTCGGAATTCCCAATCCTCTTCCCGAACCTTGAATAGCAAGTTTTGAGTCGAGCGAATAGCTACTTCCATTTCATGAAAGATTTCTTCCTGTATTTCTTGAATATGGGGCATTTATCTTTCCTCCCAACTTTTTTCTATATTTAGAATTATAACACAACTATTTTTTGTTATTTGATGATAGAATAGGGAAAACTAAACATGTAATTCAAGTGAAAAGGTGGGACTTATGACAGGTACTACGGTATTATATATTTTCTTAATCATATTATTAATTGCTCTAACCGCGTTCTTTGTTGCTTCTGAATTCGCTATTGTGAAAATTAGAAGTAGTAAAATTGAGCATTTGGTGGAGCAGAAAGATAAACGAGCTATTGCTGCACAAAAAATCATTAATGAATTAGATGCCTATTTATCGGCGTGTCAGCTCGGTATTACAATTACTGCCCTTGGGCTAGGTTGGGTCGGTGAACCAACAGTTGAGAGGTTGCTTCATCCTGTTTTCTCATATTTTGATCTACCTTCATCCTTAACACATATTTTATCTTTTGGGCTGGCATTCACAATTATTACGTTTCTACACGTAGTTATTGGGGAGTTAGCACCGAAAACTTTAGCTATTCAAAAGACAGAAAAAATAGCTTTATTTACTGCTCGACCATTAATTTGGTTCTATAAGATCATGTTTCCTTTTATTTGGTTATTGAATGGTTCAGCTCGTTTACTCACACGTTTATTTGGAGTGAGTCCCGCATCGGAGCATGAAATTGCCCATTCGGAAGAGGAATTACGAATTATTTTATCTGAAAGTTACCAAAGTGGTGAAATTAATCAATCAGAGTATAAATATGTGAACCGAATTTTTGAATTTGATAATCGCCTGGCGAAAGAGATAATGGTACCAAGAATGCAAATCGAAGCTTTTGAAGTAGATACTTCGCTTCAGAAATTTTTAGAAGGCGTAGAAGAAACAACTTTTACACGTTACCCTGTTATACAGGGGGATCATGACCATATTGTAGGGATGATTAATGTAAAGCGGGTTGTAACCTCACTTTTAGATATACAAGATTTTGAAGATGAGACCATAAAACAATTTGTGCGGCCTGTAATTCGTGTCATAGAAACAATTCCTATAGAAGAATTGCTTAAAAAGATGCAAAAGGAACACATTCATATGGCAGTATTAGTTGATGAATACGGAGGAACCTCCGGAATTGTGACGGTTGAAGATATTTTAGAAGAAATCGTTGGTGAGATTCAAGATGAATTTGATGAAGAAGCGGAAGAACAAGACTTTAACGAAATAGAACGGAATGTGTATTTGGCAGACGGACGTGTGTTAATCAGTGAAGTGAATGATAAATTTGGAGTAGACATTGAAGCTTATGATGTTGATACGCTTGGTGGATGGTTACTGACAGAAAAACATGATTTAAAAGAAGGGGATATCATAACTTACGAACACTTATCGTTTACAGTTAAAGAAATGGATGGGTACACGGTAAGTAAGGTAGAAGTGAGTAAATAAGAGAAGTGAGTGAAGTAAAATTCACTCACTTTTTTATATTATTATATTTACATAAAACTTATATTGAATTAGTCCCTAATGGATTCAGGAGTTCAAAAGGTTGGACTATGCGTACTCAAGAAGGTAAGAAGCAACTTATGGGGTTTGGAGCGGGGGCGGAACCGGGTGAAAAATCCCTAATCTATTTTGATTCTAAGGAGTTAGAAAAAATCAATGACCCATTAATCATTATTTATCATTTAAACCTGTACTCATATGAAAGAGTCAAATAAAAATTGGCTGTTAGTAGACAGCCAATTTTTTATTACCACCTTAAGTTCATCGATAAATGACAACAATCCGTTCCTTGTGTATTTGTTCGCATCGTCATTTTTATCCCGTCTGGGTTATATTGCACTTCAACTTGGTTATGAATCCCTGTAGATTCAAGTAATTGTTTCACCTTTTGAGTTTCGCTGTGTTGGGCTGCATCCATGACCTCATATGCAAATTTTTCAGAGTTTGATAATTGTCTTAGAATGTCGCTCGCATCATTAAGTAAATCTCTGAATGCCTCAGCTGATTGAGTGAATTGAGTAGGGTCAAGGTCAGGGTATCTCGGCACATTTCCAGCATTGTACATATGGTATACATCGTACCAAGGATAGTAATAGTAAGGGATATTAGGTGAATTTAAGTCGTATTTCGGTCTCAAATTTTCTCCTCCTAAACCATTGTCATTATATGTATATGTTGTTTTGAGGAAAATTTGTGAGAAAAAATTTTATTTGATAAAAAATAAAGCTTGTAAAGTTCTTAGGTAAAAAATGCCCATCAACAGCGTGATAGGCATTTTTTTATAATTATGAAAAACTCTCAACTAGCGATTTTCTTTCCTGCTTTATAATTGAAAGTTTTCTTTCAGAATTGGATAGTCCATCATCCAATTTCCTTAGAATACTACTAACTTTTGATAGGTTATCTTGAACCTGATTGAGAGAGTCATTAATCTTACCCTGAACCATCCAATCGACAATTAGTCCGTCAAAGAAGAAGTCTGCGAATTTTAATAACCCTGATATATCCATGTCAACATGAACCATTTCATTAATATCCAATAATTCTTTTTGAAATTCACGCATCCTGGATTGTGCGTAGTGTATCTCATTTGAGGCGTTATCTATCTTACTATGTTTAACGGCACCTGTAATCATCCCGCCGCCCATCATATCGAGTGTTCCCCAATTTGCTGCAGAATTTAATGATTCTTCGGCATTCCTTAAAGCGGATTCAGCCCTTTTGCCAGCATTGATTGCCTCATTTATTTCTTTGATCTCGGCTTGAAGATCTCCCTCTTTCTCACTCAAATCGTATAATTCATTGGCATAGCTGTTATCTGTTTCTTTAATTAACTGTTCTTTTTTAGCCAATAGGTCATTATAGGTTTTCTCGCTGCTGTCTAGTTTTCCTAATTTGTCCTGTAAATCTAAGATTGAAGACTTAATTTCATCTCTTGTATTTTCCGACTCTTCCAATTGTAATTCAACGGCGAGAACCTCTTTGTTTTCTTTTTTTAGTTTCTCATATTTTGTACCGGCTAAAGTTGAAAAGAAGTTCGTCAGACTAACGCCTTCTAACTTTTCCACATCTGACTGTTCTTCTGTTAATTGACTACTTAATCGGTTAATATTGTTTTCTACTCCTGAAAGTTCTGATTGATAATCTTGTAACTGCATGGTTAGTTTCTTTTTACGTTTTAATTCTTCTTTAACGCTAACAATTTGTTCATTTAATTCTTGAAACATAATCACGTTTCCCCCTTTGTTTGTTCCTATTAAAAAAGACGAATAAGTAAATCTAAAAGTTTCAATACAATATAGGTTTACAATCAAAATCCCAACATTCTTATATAAAAAATCCAGCCGTGACATTCACGACTGGATTTAGAAAATTATTAAGCTTTAACTTCTGCTGGAACTTCTAATCCAAGACCTTTTGCGACGCGCTCACCGTAATCTGGGTCAGCTTTGTAGAAGTGTCCAATTTGACGAAGTTTAACTTCTTCCATTGTACACTGACCTAAGTGACCAACTACAGCATTTACTAAGCGTTCTTTTCCTTCGTCGCTCATTAAGCGGTATAAGTCACCAGCTTGAGTGTAGTGATCAGCGTGGCTGTAAGGCATGCTATCTGCTACACCTTCAATTTCAAATGGCTCGATTTTAGTTGATTCATCTTCTTTTGGAAGGTGATCATAGCTATTCGGCTCATAGTTATATTTGCTTCCACCATTACCGTCAACACGCATGTAACCATCACGTTGATAGTTGTTTGTCTCATTAACTGGACGGTTAACAGGGATCTGTTCGTGATTCACACCTAAACGATAGCGGTGCGTGTCAGAATAAGAGAATAGACGTCCTTGTAACATCTTATCCGGTGAAGCTTCAACACCTGGTACAAAGTGTGCAGGTGAGAATGCTGCTTGTTCTACCTCTGCAAAGTAGTTTTCAGGGTTGCGATTTAGTACCATCTTACCTACCTCGATACGAGGATAGTCCTTCTTAGACCATGTTTTTGTTACATCAAATGGATCCCATTTGTATGTTTTCGCATCTTCGTAAGGCATAACCTGAACATATAGTGTCCATGATGGGTAATCGCCTTTATCAATCGCATTGAAAAGGTCTTCTGTGTGATAGTCAGGGTTTGTACCTGCTAACTCATCAGCTACCTTCTCATCAAGACCTTTTACGCCTTGGTCACTTACAAAGTGATATTTAATCCAGAACTTTTCACCATCTTCGTTTACCCATTTATAAGTATGGCTTCCATAACCGTTCATATGACGGTAAGTGGCCGGAATACCACGATCCCCATGTAGATAAGTTACTTGGTGTAGTGATTCTGGTGAAAGAGACCAGAAATCCCATACCATATTTTTATCTTTTAGGTGTGTTTGTGGATTACGCTTTTGAGTATGGATAAAGTCAGGGAATTTAATCGCATCACGAATGAAGAAGATAGGTGTGTTATTCCCTACTAAATCATAGTTTCCTTCTTCTGTATAAAATTTAACTGCAAACCCGCGTGGGTCACGTACTGTATCTGCTGAACCAGCTTCACCTGCAACTGTTGAAAAGCGGATGAACATTGGTGTGCGTTTACCTTTTTCACTTAGAAAATCAGCTTTAGTATACTTAGAGATTTCATCGTTTGTTACTTCAAAGTAACCATGTGCACCAGCACCTTTTGCGTGAACAACTCGCTCAGGAATACGTTCGCGATCAAAGTGTGCCAGTTTTTCTAGTAAATGCACATCTTGAATTAATGTTGGGCCACGACGACCAGCTGTAATTGAATTCTGGTTATCTCCAACGGGTGCACCACTAGATGTAGTTAAACGGTTTTTCTTATCTACCATGAATCATTCCTCCTAAAATTAAAATGATTACATGTATTATATTAACCTATTAATAATAAGTTGTAAATTAAAATGATTATAAATAGTAGAGAAGTCTGAAAACTATAGAATGGCAGGTGAAAGAAGGATTAAGAAATTTATGAAGATAGATTTTTTATTAAAACACTCTCATTTATCTGTATTTATAAAGAATAATTGAGAGAAAAAAAGCGTAGAGTTAGGCTCTACGCTTTAGTTGCAACGGCTTCAATCTCTACTTTAGCACCTTTTGGAAGTTCACTGACTTCAAAGGCAGCACGTGCTGGATAAGGTTCTTCTAAGAAACTGGCATAAACTTCATTTACTGTTGTAAAATCATCCATCGAAGCTAATAAAATGGTTGTTTTAACGAGGTCTTTATAATTTAACCCAGCTTCTTCTAAGATGGCACCCAAGTTTTTCATAACTTGCTCTGTTTGCAAAGCCACATCATCACTGACCATTTCCATCGTTGAAGGGAATAATGGGATTTGTCCAGAAATAAATACCATATTACCTGCTTCAACAGCTTGAGAATATGGTCCAATCGCCGTTGGAGCATTTTTGGTTGAATAAACTTTTTTCATAATAGAATTCTCCTTTCTCACTAACTTCTAGTTTATCATATTCAGTTTATTGTCTTGGAATAAGATACTCCATTTGTCCTGTTTTTCTAAAGCACAATTTATATTATTCAGAATTTTTGTTATAATTTAGGGGACTTCAACTTTATTGAGAAGTTGTGGCTTGTGAAAATTTAGGCTTTCGCTATTTAAAGTAATTTTACTCAGGATAAGAAGTGAGCACCTGCTCAATCAATAATTTGTAAACCGGAGGGGATTCATCATGAAAAGAGAAGATTTAATTGCACCAAATACCTACAATGTCGTATCAGAGTTCGAAAAGTATGCGACTGACCATAGTCGTAAAGCAGTTCTCTGGGAAGATGAGCATGGAAACACAGAAGACATTAGTTATGTTGATTTGATGAAAAATGCAAATAAAATTGCAAATGTTTTTTTAGAACAAGGTTTACAAAAAGGCGATAAAGTTTTAATTATTATTCCAAGGTTAATTGAGGCTTACCAAGTTTATATTGCAGCTCTAAAAGCTGGGTTAGTGGTTATTCCGGGATCAGAAATGCTACGTTCAAAAGACATTGATTACCGTTTGTCACATGGAGAGGCTAAAGCGGTTGTCAGTTATTATCCTTATGTCGGTGAGTTTGAAAAAGTTAACCGAGTGTCTGACTTGAAGAAGTTCGTAATCGGAGCAAAGCATGACGATTGGGTACACTTAGACACATTAATGGAACAGGCCTCTGATAATTTTGAGCTTGCTGATACCAAACGTGAAGATATGGCTTTTCTATCATATACGTCAGGAACTACAGGTAACCCTAAAGGTGTTGTGCATACACATGGTTGGGGTTATGCCCACCTTAAAACATCTGCATCAAACTGGTTAGGTGTAAATGAAGGTGATGTAGCATGGGCAACTGCAGGACCTGGTTGGGCAAAGTGGTTGTGGAGTCCATTTTTATCCATTTTAGGTTCGGGTGCAACTGGATTAGTCTATCAAGGGAAATTTGATCCGAATAAGTACTTGCAACTATTACAAGATTACAAAGTCAATGCTCTATGCTGTACGCCGACTGAATATCGTTTGATGGCAAAAGTTGATAATCTTGAAGACTATGATTTATCACATTTAAACAGTGCGGTTTCGGCAGGGGAACCGTTGAACCGAGAAGTAATCGATACGTTCAATAAATATTTCAACGTTACAGTTAGAGATGGTTATGGTCAAACAGAGAATACATTGTTAGTCGGAATTACAAAAGACATGGAGGTTCGCCCAGGTTCGATGGGTAAACCAACACCTGGCAATTCCGTTGATATTATTAATGAAAATGGAGTTCCTGTTGAAGTTGGAGAAGTAGGTGATATTGCGGTTCATCGCTCTACTCCAGCCTTGTTTAAAGAATATTACAAAGATCCTGAGCGTACACAGGCTGCCTATCGAGGAGATTATTACCTTACTGGTGACCAGGCAACGAAGGATGAAGAAGGTTACTTTTGGTTTGAAGGACGAAGTGACGATATTATTATCAGTTCTGGCTACACTATTGGGCCATTTGAAGTGGAGGATGCTTTAGTTAAGCATCCGGATGTTCAAGAGTGTGCGGTAGTGGCGAGTCCTGATGAAGTAAGAGGTGCGGTTGTTAAAGCATTCATTGTTCTTAAGGAAGGAGTAGACCCAGATCGTGAAGGGTTTAAAAAGGATCTTCAAGAACATGTTAAACAATTAACTGCCCCATATAAGTATCCACGAAAAATTGAATTCTTAAGTGAGTTGCCTAAAACGACTTCAGGCAAGATTCGTCGCGTTGAATTAAGACAGCGTGAAAAGGCAACAGTCAATTAAATAGCAAAAGGATGAGCAATATTCGCTCATCCTTTTTACTATAGGCTTTTAAGTTCTTCTTTTAATTCATCCATATCATATTTTTGATCTAATTGGCGTTTTAATACGTAACCTAGAACTATAATAACTATAATAATGCCAAGTAGAATCCCGATGTTTAAGGGTTTAAGTTTTAATAGACTTGAACCAAAGAAACCAAACATAAATGAGCCAGGGATCGTACCTATTGAAGTCGCACCTACGAATTTCCAGAAACTTACGTGCGTTTTTGAACATAAGTAGGTAATTAAATCGAAATTCATGGCAGGAATTAGTCTGATCATTAGGACAGATTTGAACCCATTTTTTTCTAAATCGTTTTTTAGTTCATATAAGTTCTTATTTTCGTTTTCATCAATCGAAGCTTGTTCTCTAAAATACCTTAAGGCGATAAATGAAGTGCTAGCTCCAAGTACTGTACCAATAACAATGTATAGTGTCCCCATGTATGCACCGAATAGCAAACCAGTTGTTATGGCTATGATGGACAATGGTACGAGAGTAAAAGGTCTAATGGAAAAGACTAGGAGTATTATTATGGGGGCCCAGACCCCAAATCCATTTACCCAGTCTTCTAAATCTGAGGCTTTAATGTTAAAGAACAGTTTGTTTATTATGAAGAGTATTGCAACAATCGAAACTATAATTAAATTCTTGAATATAAATTTTTTTAGATCTTTATTCAAATCCCCTCAACCTTTCTTATTTAACTCTATATAGTTAATACCCTAAATGTAAATTTTTTTAACAACCATGCTGAAGTTTAATCTATGGTTCACCGGGTATTTAATAGAGTAAGAGAGGAGAGATAAATGATGTTATTATATTTATTAGCAATCCTGCTACCACCTGTTGCCGTGTTATTAGTCGGTAAACCAACAAAAGCAATTCTAAATTTAATTCTTACATTAATATTCTTTGTTCCAGGTGCTGTCCACGCAGCATTAGTGGTAAAAGATCATAAAGAAGCAGCAGTATAAAATGATAAATCTGGCGCTCAATGTGTTGAGTGCCAGCTTTATTTTAGTAAAATATCCTATCAAGAATTTCGATAGAGTAATAGTAGAAAATAAGGTGCCCCGATTAAAGCTACAACTGTTCCAGCAGGCAGGTTACCTGTTTCAATAATATTTCTCCCTATGATATCCGCACACATGAGAAGCCATCCTCCCATTAATATAGAAATTGGCAAGAAAAGTTGGTGTCTCTTACCGATCATTGACTTGGCAATGTGAGGCGCCATGAGTCCAACAAATGCGATACCTCCTGTAACAGACACTGCAGAAGCAGCTAATGCAACTGCAGCTAAGAGTAATTTCATTCGTTCACGATTAAGGTTAACTCCAGCTCCAATCGAAACTTGTTCATTTAAGGCTAATAAATTTAATATATTCGATTTATATATGGTGTAAGGGATTAGAATGATGAGCCAAGGCAATAAAGTTAAAATAAAGGGCCAATCATCTCCCCAGATATTACCCGCAATCCATTTTGCAATGAAATCAACCTGATCATTTTCTGCAGAAGAAATTAAAACAACCATCAAACCAGAGAAGGCCATCGAAAATCCGATTCCTATGAGAATTAATCGAATAGGGTGCAGGCCCTCACCACGTTTGTAGGCAAGAACATAGATAGCAATCGCAGTCAGAAGCGCTCCTATAAAAGCAATGATGGGTAATGCATAAGAAAAATTACCAAGTGCAGATGGTGTAAATAAGAAAAATACCGTTATAGCAACTCCTGCTCCAGAATTAATTCCTATGATCCCTGGGTCAGCCAAATCATTTCTAGTTAGTGATTGAAGAATAGCTCCTGATAGCGCCAAGCCCATCCCTGCTAATAAAGTAATGAGCATTCTAGGCATTCGAATAGAAAACAAGATAAATTCTTCTTTAAATGTTCCGTTTCCTAGAATCGTTGAGATTATCCGATCAAATGGTAAAGAAGCGTAGCCTATCCTTGTACCTAAAAGGAAGGTAATAAAAATTAACAGCAATAATGTAATCAATATAAATAAATGCTTTTTTACTAAACTTGGATGGATCATGCGAACGTCTTGCCTCCCTTTTTAACAATATAAAAGAAAAAGGGGAGGCCGATAATTGAAACGATAGCCGCAATAGGTGTTTCGTAGGGTGCGTTGATAGTTCTGCTTACTGTATCTGCTAACAACATAAATGCTGATCCAATAATTATGGACATGGGTATGATGAAACGGTAATCTGTACCGATTATTCCTCTTGTGATGTGTGGAATCATTAAACCAAAGAAAACCAGATTGCCCACTAAAGCAACGGCAGCCCCGGTCAGTATAATGATTACTATAAATAATGCACCTTTAATGAGAGTTACATTTTGCCCTAAACCCACTGACATTTCTTCGTTAAGACTAAGGATGGTTAACTGTCGAGAGAAAATAACTGAAACCACTAATCCCACTATTATTAATGGAAGAATTATTTGTATTTGCAGCCAGTTTGCTCCAATCATACCGCCGGCTGTCCACATTGATACATCTTTAGAAATTTTAAATAAAATTCCAATCCCTTCAGCAATTGCGTATAAAAAGGTAGAAACGGTTGCACCGGCAAGGACAATTCTTAGTGGAGAAAAACCGCCTTTTTTTGTCGATGCAATACCAAAGACTAATATAGCCCCAATTGCTGCACCGATAAAACAAGCAATCGTAATGCCTAAATAACCAATGCTAGGGATAAGTGCAATTGTAATTGCTAAGGCCGCATTTGCACCTGCAGTTAAACCGAATAATCCAGGGTCTGCAAGAGGATTTCGAGTTAAAGCTTGCATAATAGCACCGGACACAGCGAGAGCTGCTCCAACCAATATGGCTGCAACTTCTCGAGGAAGTCGTAGTTCTCGAATAATATTAATTTGTGTATTTGATTCCTGAGAAAATAGAGCTAACCATATGTTTGATATTGAGATCTTTGCTGCCCCAAACACTAAAGCAATTATAAATGCAGCTACAAACAGTGTTAGCATCAATATAAATTTATTAAGTTTGTTGTTGATCATGTCCATATTGATTCTACTCTCTAAATGATTTTGAAAAAAGATAGAGGAACTCATAAGAATTCCTCTCTAGAATGATTATTTTAAGAAATGGTCTTTGAAAAATTGTAGTTGGTACTCTAGCGTAATTGGATCATTAAAATAAAACTTATTAGCATCTGCTACAAATAATTGATTATTTTTGACAGCAGGAATATTCTTAAATGTTTCTGTTTCTTCGAAAGATGTTTCCGAACCAGGTTCTTTACTTAAAATAATATAATCTCCTGCATACTCCGGAAGTACTTCTGGAGAAATGGCGAAATATCCAGGTTCTAAAGCATCTTCTTTCACTTTTTCAGGCATCTTTAAATTCATTTCTTGATAAAGAATTTCAGTACCTCGAGCCCAATTATCTCCGAATACATATAGTTGTTTATCGAATGTTTCAACTACAGATACCGTGGCATCTTCACCAATCTTAGCTCTGATTTCATCACCTGCGCTTTGAGCGCGTTTTTGGAAATCTTTAACCCAATTTTTAGCTTCTTCTTCTTTATTTAGCACTTTTCCAATTTCAATATGCTGTTCTAGGTAATCAAGTTTCCCATAAGTGAAAGTAACAGTTGGTGCAATCTCTTTTAATTGGTCAATGTTCTTCATGCTTGATAACCCGATAATTACATCCGGATCTAATTCAATAATTTTCTCAAGATCTTCTTCAGTGACCACTTGAGCATCAGTTAGCTTATCTCTAAATAGAGGGCTGTTTTTCGTCCATGAATCAACTCCAACAATGTTCGCATCAAGTGATAAAATACTTCCACCAAAATATAGTGCTACGACCCTTTTTGGTTCTTTAGGTAATTCTACTGGACCATTTTCTGATTCGTAAGTAAAAGTGTCGCTGCTAGAATCAGTATTACTTTCTTCGCTCTTGCTCTCTTCACTCGAATTTGCTTCAGGTGTATCTTCAGAAGTGCCTGCGTTGGTTTCATTATTACCACAAGCACTAACTAAAATTAAAAGTAATAGTGCAAAAAACATTAATAAACGTTTCATGTTAATTCTCTCCTTTAATTAAATTATAAGTTAAGCAAATAGGTTTATTTGAAATTGGTTCAGTAATGATTTGCGCATCAATATTAAACACTTTTTTGATCACTTCTGAATTAATGACAGAATGAGAATCGCCTGATTTTATGATTTCCCCGTCTTTTAATGCAATAATGTGATCAGCAAATCGTGCCGCTTGATTTAAATCATGTAAAACCATCACAATCGTTCGTTCCTCGCTTTGATTGAGCTCTTGCAATAACTCCAGAATTTCTAATTGGTGAGCCATATCTAAGTAAGTAGTTGGTTCATCTAAGAATATGATATCTGTTTCTTGGGCTAAGGCCATCGCGATCCAGACTCTTTGCCTTTGACCACCTGATAAAGCATCTACCGGTCGGTATTTAAAGGCTTCTGTTTTAGTTGCTTTAAGCGCCCAGTTAATGACTTCATGATCCCTTTTGTTTAATCGTCCAAAACCTTTTTGGTAGGGGAAACGACCATAAGAAACTAATTCTTGTACTGTTAATCCACCAGAATGATCGGCTGTTTGAGGTAAGATTGCCATTTTTTTAGCAAGTGCTTTCGTGTTTTGCTTATGTATGCTCTCACCATCCAGTAAGACAACACCACTCTCGTGATTAATAATTCTTGTAAGAGATTTTAATAAAGTCGATTTTCCACAACCGTTAGGCCCAATAATTGTTGTAATCTTTTTATCAGGAATCTCAATATTTATATTGTGAATGATAGATTGTTTATCATATAAAACATTTAAGTCCTTAGAAACTAATCTAACGATTGAAGACACCTCCCACTAACTGATAATGATTATCAATTTCATAATTAATATATATGTAAAATACGATAAAGTCAATGCAAGTTTTTGTAGAAATTAAATAATGCAGTTTGAGAATTTAGTTATTTTAATCTTTTTGTTTTTCTCAAAAGCATTGTCATAACAGAGGAGAATCGATTTGTTAACTAAGGATTTTTTATTGAAAATTAGTTGAGAATAGTTTATATTTAATTGAGAATGATTTTCATTTTCTTTGGGAGTGAAAAAATATGAACGCAAATGAAGTGTACGACGTGACGATTATTGGTGGAGGAGCATCTGGACTTTATTCTGCCTTTTATAGTGGTTTGCGAGGGATGAAAACGAAAATAATTGAGTATCAAAATGAGCTTGGTGGAAAGCTCCATGCTTTTCCTGAAAAAATGATTTGGGATGTTGGAGGTCAACCGCCGATCATCGGTGAGAAATTCATGAAACAACTCATTGAACAGGGCTTAACATTTGATCCTACAGTTGTATTAAATACAAAAGTCGTATCGATTCAAGAAGAGAACCAGTGTTTCGTGATTCAAGATGGAGCTGGCAATGAACACTTTTCAAAAACAATCATCATAGCTATTGGTAGTGGTATCCTAAAACCACAGAAGCTTAAAGTGGATGGTGCTGAGAAGTTTGAACTGTCAAACTTGAATTATACAGTGAAATCACTCGGACGCTTCAAAGATAAAACGGTCGTTATTTCTGGTGGAGGTAATTCTGCTATAGATTGGGCAAATGAATTGTCACAGGTGGCTAAGAAAATTTATGTCACTTGTAGAAAAGAGCAATTTAAAGGTCACGAAGCACAGGTGGAACAACTGCAAAATGGCGAGACAACGTGTCTTTTTAATACATGCATTTCAAAACTTATCCCTTCAGAAAATCAGGATCAAATAAAGTGTATAGAGGTTAATAATACATCAACAGGAGAAGTATCTGAAATTGAAGTCGATGAAGTTATTGTCAATCATGGTTACGATATCGATACTTCTTTAATGAAAGATAGTAACTTGAATATAGAAATGGAAGATCAATACTTCATTAAAGGTAATTCATGCAGTGAGACATCCGTTCCAGGAGTGTATGCTGTCGGAGATATTTTAAAACATGATGGAAAGATTAACTTATTAGCCGGCTGTTTCCAGGATGCTGTTAATGCCGTTAATAAAGCAAAACAGTATATTGAACCAAAAGCTGATCAAACAGCTATGGTTTCATCACATAACGACATTTTCAAAAATAAAAATAAAGAGCTAATTAAAGAAATGATTTAATAAATTTTCTCAATTTAAAAAGCCCTCTTCTTAGGTTAAAGAAGTGGGCTTAATTTAAATGATATGGATTCACATGTACATAAACATCATGTACCTCTTCATGTTGTTCGATTAATCGTTCCTTTAACTTCGCGGCAATACTATGTCCTTCATCTACCGTAATTTCAGGATCAACACTGATTTTTACATCAATGATGACATATGAACCGTGGGTACGAGCATTTAAGGTATCAATTCTTTTAACACCATTTACCGTGTTTGTCGTCTGTATAAAATCTTCTGTATCCTCATCATTCAAAACCGTCTCTAATGAAACGTGCACGGCTTCTTTTCCTAATTTAAATCCCATCCATGCAACAAGAATGGCGATGATACTACCAGCAATTGGATCAAAATATTGTAACACAGAAATATTGTACTCTCGTCCAACAATTGAAAGGCCAATGCCTGCCAAGGCAATCAAAGATGATATGGCATCTGAACGATGGTGCCAAGCATCTGCAATAATCGCAGGGCTGTTTATTTTATTCCCAAGACGATGTTTATATTGAAATAAGCCTTCTTTAACTAATATCGAAAAAATTACAACGTATAAGGCATATATGCTTGTGTTGTTAGCTTGATGACCCCAAATCGACTGTATTGAATCAACTAAAATTTCAAATCCTACTACAATTAATAAGATAGAAACGATTAATGTGGCTATATTTTCAGCTTTACCATGGCCGTATGGGTGTTCTGTGTCTGGAGGTTTTCGAGCGGCTCTGATTCCTATTAATACAGCAAAGGAACTTACGACATCAGATGCAGAGTGAAATGCATCGGCGATTAGAGCTTTACTATTTGTTAACACTCCAGCAATGCCTTTGATGATGGCTAATAAAATATTAGCAATAATTCCAAGTATGGATGCAAATTGTGCTTTAGAATAACGTTGATCCATATGAAAACCTACTTTTTTATGTATTTTAAATAAAATTAAGTAATTATTATCTTAACAATAATCGTTTAAGTGGTCTATTTATAAGTGAAACATTTTGCGCCTATTTCATATAATGCTCCATAAGTGTTTTTTCAACACTTTAACTAATCTTAAGCAGTTCTCTCAAAGGAGATGGCATTATGTGCGGTATTACTGGGTGGATTGAGTGGGAAGGAATCAGTCGCGAGAAAGATGAACACATACTTAAAACGATGACAAGTCAATTGATTAAAAGAGGGACAGATGATGAAGGTTATTTCATCAATCATCATGTAGCGTTTGGTCACCAACGGCTAGCGGTCATCGATGTAGAAAACGGAAGACAACCAATGATGGTAAACCATGTTGGTTATACTTATACGATTGTTTATAATGGAGAGCTTTACAACACGAATGATTTAAAAAAGGAATTAATGAAACGTGGATACCGTTTTCGGACGACATGTGATACAGAAGTTCTTTTAAATGCCTATGTACATTGGGGACCAGACTGCCTGGATTATCTTAATGGAATTTTCGCATTTGCGATATGGGATGATAAAAATGAACGGACGTTTATTGCCAGAGATCGATTAGGCGTTAAGCCTTTATTTTATGCTGAGCTTGGGAAAAAGCTCATTTTTGGTTCAGAAATAAAATCTATACTAAAGCACCCTTCTGTTACCCCTGAAGTTGACCGGGATGGTTTAGCAGAAGTTTTTGGGCTGGGGCCTTCTAGAACGCCAGGGCACGGGATATTTGATCAAGTTCAAGAGCTTCGTGCTGGGCACGCGATGTTAATGACGCGTCAAGGATTAAAGAAATGGCGTTATTGGAATGTCAAAAGTGAAGAACATCAAGATAGTTTTGAAGATACAGTTGAAAAGGTAAGACATCTATTTGTCGATGCAGTTGAACGTCAGCTCGTGTCAGATGTTCCAATATCCACTTTCTTATCAGGTGGCGTTGATTCCAGTGCGATTACCGCTATAGCATCTAATTATTTTGATAGAAAAGGTAAAGGCAAATTACCCACGTTTTCAATTGACTATAAAGGAAACGAACAATACTTTGAAAAAAGTGAATTCCAACCCTCAAATGACAGTGATTTTATTAAGGTTATGACTGACCAATTTAAAACGAAGCATTCAGACTGTGTTATTAATGAAGAAGATTTATTTAACCTATTGAAGGAGTCTGTCACCTTGCGTGATCAACCAGGGATGGCGGATGTGGATTCATCTCTATTATGGTTCTGTCGAAAAATTAAACAGGAAACGACAGTGAGTCTTTCAGGGGAATGCGCAGATGAAATTTTCGGTGGTTACCCTTGGTTTCATAATCCAGGATCAAATGGAGAAGATGGTTTTCCATGGATTCGTTCATTAGATCATCGAGAAGATTTACTTTTACCTGACTGGAAGAAGAAGTTGGGCCTGAAAAATTACGTTTACGATCGCTATCAAGAAACGATTAACGAAACACCTCGATTAGATGGAGAAAGTGAGATAGAAGGAAAGCGTCGTGAAATGTTTTACCTTAATATGCATTGGTTTATGACTCAGTTATTAGATCGTAAGGACCGGATGAGTATGGGAGCGACCCTTGAAGTACGTGTGCCTTTTGCCGATCATCATTTAGTAGAATACGTGTGGAATGTGCCATGGGAGATGAAGAATGCTGGAGGTTTAGAAAAAGGTTTACTTCGAAAAGCACTTGAAGGGATCTTACCGCATGATATTTTATATCGTAAGAAAAATCCTTATCCAAAAACATTCCAACCACAATATACAGAACTAGTTATGAATTGGATGAAAGATATATTAAAAGATTCAGATGCGAGACTCTTTGAGTTTTTATCAAAAAATCAGATTCAACATTTAGTAGAAACTGAAGGGGAAGCGTTTAAAACACCTTGGTATGGACAGTTAATGCAAGGACCACAACTGATTGCACACCTTTGTCAGATCGACTATTGGTTACGTGAATATGATGTGAAAGTTAAGTAGGGTTGGGCGAATCCCACCCTGCTTTTTATATTAACTACTGATTATAATTAATACATGTTAAAATTAAAATAACTTAATAAACAGAATAGAAGGTATTATATGAAGAAATATTTTTTAATGATAATAGCTTTATTGATGTTATTTTTTATTACTCATACAACAATTATAGTAATTGATGGTTTAAATGATGAAGTAGAAAACGTCGATGTGGCTGTAGTATTAGGGAATAGAGTGAATTTGAATGGTGAACCGTCAGATCGATTGGCAGCCAGACTTGATAAAGCAATTAGTTTATATAATGAAGATTATTTTGATCAAATCATTGTTAGTGGTGGAATTGGAAAAGAAGGATTTGATGAAGCGAAAGTGATGAAAGATTATCTGGTTGAACACAATGTTAAGAAAAAGCACGTGATCGTAGATAGTGATGGCTATAATACACAAATGACTGCTGAAAACACCAAAGCTATAATGGAAGAAGAGAGTTATGGATCGGTTATGGTGATTACACAATTCTATCACATCTCAAGAACGAAGCTGGCATTTAGTAAAGTTGGAATAGAAAGGGTTTATGGAGCACATGCTGATTTTTTTGAACTAAGAGATTTTTATTCAACCATACGCGAATTCCCGGCCTATTATAAATATTTAATTCAATGACGCGAGTTAATAGCTTGCGTTTTTTATTTGTTCCGGAGCTTTTTTTAGTGATTCCGGGCATTATTTCGGGATATAGTGGATCGATTACTGTCGAAACGTCTTAAAAAGAGTATTTTTTCGGAGTTTAATTGTCTTTTTCCGGAGCTTTAAACACGTTTTCTGGACTTTAAACTATTATTCTATAAAAAATTCTACGTTTCTTGTAATACTCTTGTAATATTTAGTCGAATTTTGTAGAACTATCAACCTAATTCATAAATTTGCCAATGAAATTCATGGTACTTTAGATTGAATAAAACATTTATTTATTTACAAATCAATTACATGCGTTTTGGAGTGTTTATACCCGGGTATCTGATTAGTGCAACGCAAAAAAAGTTGCAATTACATTAATCCACAATATATAAAAGGAGTGTATGTAACATGAAGAAGTTTATGATTAGCACATTATTAGTAGGTACAGGTTTCTTAGCAGCTTGCGGTGGAGGCGGAGACACGGAAGAGCCCGCTACAGAAGAGGACAGCACTGAAATGGAAGACGGTACAGGATCTGAAGGTGCAACTGAAGAAGATAGCTCAGAAGGTACATCTGAAGATAGCTCAACAGATTCAACTGAGGGTAGTGGAGATGACGAAATGGAAGATAGTGAAAACGAAGATGGAACTGAAGGTAGCACAACTGAAGATGGATCAGAAGAAGGTTCTGAAGACTCAGATATGTAATTTAGTTTAACAATAGAATTAGCCATTGCTTATCAGTAAGTTTAAAACTCCCCCTATAAATGATAGATTCTTTTAAACGCCTAAGGTTAAAGCCTTGGGCGTTTTTTTTATGTAAATAAGTTTATTTATCGCAAACTCTCTCCCAAAACCTCCATTTTTATAGAAATTCCCCCAATTTTTTAGGACAGACACGGATATTCGCCCAGTGCATAAAATGAAGCGTAGAGGTGATAGAGCTGTGGAAGAGTTAAAAAAAGCTGTTGAGGTTGAAAAAGAAGACCTAAGACGTAGACAACGAAGCAAAAAGTTCAAACAAATTTTAACAATATCTTCGCCGTTATTTATGTTAGTGATTTGGGAATTTCTTTCACAGACAGCAATCATTGACCCGAGATTTTTTCCTCCACCAACAACAATTTTACAAACGTTATTTTCTATGAGTGCGTCTGGTGAATTATTCGAGCATGTGAGAATCAGCTTAATTCGTATATTGTTTGGGTTTTTATTAGGGGTTATTCCAGCGATAACGTTGGGGTTAATCATGGGAATGTACTCATCTGTACGTCATTTTTTCTCACCATTAATTATGGCATTAATGCCGATTCCAACATTAGCTATGCTTCCGATTATTCTTATCATTTTCGGAATTGGTGAGTTTTCAAAAATGGTGACGATTGCTGCGAGTGTATTCTTTCCAGTTGTGATTAACACCGTTGCTGGTGTGATGAATATCGATAAGGTCTATTCAGATGTCGCGAAAAACTACGGAGCTAACCCTAAAGACTTTTTTATGAAAATTGCTTTGCCTGGTGCGATGCCGGTAATGATGGAAGGTATCCAAATGGGGCAGGCGATTGCGCTACTCACAATTGTAGCGGCTGAGATGATTGGAGCTAACTCGGGCATTGGTTATGTCATATGGATGAATTATAAGGCATTTCTAATAGCAGAAATGTTTGTAGGTCTTATTTTAATTTCGTTTTTTGGCTACTTGTTCTCGTTATTATTACGAGGCCTGCAAAGTAAGTTGATTCCGTGGAAATAGGAGGGAATGACGTTGCCTAATCAAGAAAAAATTCGTGTGAATCAGTTAACTAAAGTGTTCCTTAAACATAAAGAGCGCGTCATGGCCCTGGAGGATATAAACCTATCGATAAAAGATGGAGAGTTTATTTGTATCTTAGGACCAAGCGGATGTGGGAAAACAACTCTACTCAGAATTTTAGCCGGTTTGGAAAAATCAAGCTCAGGTGAACATCAAATAAACAATAGCGGAACAGATCGTCCGTTACAATCAATGGTCTTTCAAGAACAAGGCGTTATTCCATGGATGACTGTAGAGGAAAATGTGTCTCTAGGTTTAAGGATGCGTCATGCACCGAAAAAACTGATTAATGAACGCACGAAGACATACTTAAGAAAGGTTGGGCTTACGCCTTATGCGAAGCTTTACCCTAAAGAGCTATCAGGTGGTATGAAGCAGCGCGTAAGTATCGCTCGTGCTTTTGCAAATGATCCAGAAATATTATTAATGGATGAACCATTTGCAGCATTGGATGAACAAAATAAATTCATTTTACAAGAGGAATTACTTTCAATTTGGGAGGAAACGAAAAAAACGGTCATATTCATTACGCACAGTATTGATGAAGCCATTTTACTCAGTGACCGTATATTTTTAATGAGTTCACAACCTGGAACAATAAAAGAAGAAGTGAAAATTGACCTGCCTCGGCCTCGTCAGATGACACAGGTAAGGTCAGATCCTAATACAGCTGAGATTTTCCTAAAAATTTGGAAACACCTGCAAACTGAAGTGCAGGAATCCAGAACAAAAAATGAGAGGTAGATGTATATGTTTAAAAAGTGGTTTGCGCTTCCGCTTTTGGCATTGGTTTTGGTGTTAGGTGCGTGTAGTGATCACGAAGTTAAAGAAGGTTCAGGAAATGAAACAGAAGAAGGACTTGAGCCTTTAGAAGAGAGAGCGACTGTAGTAATTGCTGAAGATGGAGCGGCATCCGGGGCTGGCTTCTATATTGCAAATGAAATGGGTTACTTCGAAGATTATAATATAGAAGTTAAATTTGCGACGTTTAGTAATAGTGACGAGATGTTACCGGCACTAGCAGCAGGTGAAGTGGATGTCGCAGGTGGTATTTCGACAGCTTCATTTTTTAACTCGATCGCTCAAGGTATCGATGTACGTATGATTGCTGATAAAGGGCATAACAATGAAGGAAGCTCATATTTCACATTTGTAATTCGTGAAGACCTTCAAGAAGAAATCACAAGTTATGAAGACTTTAAAGGAAGAAAAATTGCCGTATCTAGTCAGAACGCAGTGGATGATTACATTTTTGGGGAAATGTTGAAATACGCTGGCCTAACACGGGATGATGTTGAAACTGTTTTAATGTCTGATTTCGGCAACATGTTAGCGGCTATGGGGAATGAGTCAATAGATGCTGCTTTACAAATTGAACCGCTAATTACGCAAGGAGAGTCTCAAGGTTTACATGTTCGATTTGGGGATGCAACCGATTATGCTCCTGAAGCACAAATTGCCATGGTATTAGGTTCGCCTAAATTTCTAGGAGAAGAACGAGAAGTTGCTAAACGTTTTATGGCAGCCTACTTGAAAGGTGTGCGTGATTATAATGATGCCTTTATCAAAGAAAATGGAGACCTTGATCGAGTCATCGAAATCATGACGGACTATACAGCGTTAAAAGATCCAGAGATTTGGAAAAAAGTTGGTGTGACAGGGTTAAATCCGAACGGTCAAATGTTTGTAGACGATATTAAAAACCAATATGAAGTATATAAGGCAAATGGTGCTATAAAAGGTGAGTTAGATTTTGATCAAGCTGTTGATACGTCATTAGTAGAAGAAGTTTTAGAGATTATAGGGGAATATGAATAAGATATACAAACAAAAACAGCGAGCTGAATTTCAGCTTGCTGTTTTTTTGTGTTTTAGGTAACCCCTTCCAATAATCTGAATAGTTTTATTTTTAATAAAAAACTATGATTGTGCATATCTATGTGTTAATATGCATTTATTCGTATAAATATACAACTTTGGGAGGGGAATATACATGTTTAAAAAAGTAGGTTTTGCGGGATTATCTATGATTCTATTAATGGTTTTAGCAGCATGTGGAACAAGTGAAGGAGCTTCTGAGGAACAGGAGACTTTAGTCATGGGAACGTCAGCCGACTTTCCACCATTTGAATCATTTACACCAGAGGGAGAGTTTGAAGGGTTTGATATTGACTTAGCTCATAAAATTGCTGATGAGCTGGGTTATGAACTGGAGATAAAAGATATGAAGTTCGACGGTCTAATTGGAGCACTTCAATCTGATCGTGTTGATTTTGTGATGGCAGGTATGTCAGCAACTGATCAACGTAAACAAAACGTGGACTTTTCAACGGAGTATCATCATTCGGGTGAGATGTTTATAACTAATAAAAATTCAGAGATTCATAGTCTTGAAGATTTAGAAGGTAAAACGGTAGGAGTTCAATTAGGTACGATTCAACAAGAGGGTGCTGAGAAGCTTCAGGAAGAGTATAACTTTGAATTAAAAACAATAAACCAGGCATCTACTTTAATTCAGGAACTTAAAACAGGTCGTATTGATGTTGGTTACATGGATAAAAGTGTAGCAGAAGGCTATATCGAAGAACAGGGCTTAACAGGATTTGATGATCCTACCACAGTAGCACCAGGTATGGCAGTAGCCTTTCCAAAAGACAGTGAATTACAAGCGGATGTTAGTGAAGTTATTGAACAATTCTTAGAAGATGGAACGATTGCAGAATTAGAAGAGAAATGGGAACTCGACGAATAATAAATATAGAATTGAGGTGATTAAGGCATGAATTTGGATTTTACCCAAATCGTGCCTTATATTCCTTTTATGCTTGAAGGAATATGGGTAACATTAGGATTTGTCATTATATCAATTATTTTAGGTTTTTTTATAGGTGCTTTAATAGCTTTAATTAAAATTAGTAATAAAAAGTTTTTAAAATGGATTGCTGATTTTTATACATCGGTATTTCGTGGAACGCCTTTGATTTTACAATTAATGATTGTATTTTACGGGATTCCTCAATTGCTGGATTATGATGTATCCCCCTTTTTAGCAGCTGTTTTAACATTTGGTTTAAATTCCTCTGCGTATGTCTCTGAAATTATACGTGCAGGTATTCAGGCAGTTGATAAAGGACAACTAGAAGCGGCTCAGGCTTTAGGGATTCCGTATAGCCAAACGATGGTAAAAATTATTTTGCCACAGGCAATGAAAAATATTTTGCCGGCTTTGATGAATGAATTTATTACGTTAACTAAGGAATCAGCGATTGTCTCTGTCATTAACTACCTGGATTTAATGCGTCGTGCGCAAGTGGTCGGTGCTGATTTATATCGTAATTTTGAACCATTATTATTTGTGGGAACCATTTATTATATTATGGTCATGATTTTAACTTTACTTGGCAAACTGGTAGAACGGAGGTTGAGACAGAGTGATTAAAGTGGAGAATTTGCATAAAAGTTTTGGCAACTTAGAAGTGTTAAAAGAAATAAACACTTCTATTGACCCGGGAGAAGTCGTTGCCGTTATAGGACCGTCTGGCTCAGGTAAATCGACCTTCTTGAGGTGCATAAATTTATTAGAGTCTCCAAGTGATGGTCATATCTGGATTGATGGTGAGGACATTACTGATCCAAAGACAAATATTTTAAATATAAGACAAAAAATTGGTATGGTGTTTCAGCATTTTCATCTATTTCCACATATGAAAGTCATCGACAATCTCACGTATGCTCCTATGACTGTGAGAGGACTATCCAAGACGGAAGCTGAGGAAAAAGCTCAGGAACTTTTGACGAAAGTTGGTTTAAGTGACAAAGCTCAGGCTTATCCTAATAGCTTATCTGGCGGCCAAAAACAGCGTGTGGCGATTGCACGTGCCTTAGCTATGGAACCTGAGGTTATGTTATTTGATGAACCAACATCAGCCTTAGATCCGGAAATGGTTAAAGAAGTATTAGATGTTATTAAGTCGTTAGAAAATTCAGGAATGACAATGGTTGTCGTGACTCATGAAATGGGTTTCGCAAGAGAGGTAGCTGACCGAATTATTTTTATGGATTACGGCAAAATAGTAGAGGAAGCAAAACCAGAAGAGTTTTTCTCCTCTGCAAAGACCGAGCGTGCACGAGACTTTTTAGAGAAAGTGTTATAAAAACTCTTCTGTTCATATGTCCGGCTGTTTGACTTTGAAAATTTTTGGGAATTAGTAAGTTAAACAACATTACGGATGAATATAGGAGGATCATATGAACAGTAAAAATTTTAACAACCCAGTTTTTTATGTATCAGCCATTGTCATTTCAATATTAGTAGTACTTGGAGCTATTATGCCAAAGCAATTTGGAGCTGTAGCAGAAAAGCTCTTTTTATTTACAACTTCGAATTTTGGCTGGTTTTACTTATTAGCTGTGTTTATTTTGGTCTTATTTTTAGCGATCTTAGCATTTAGTAAATATGGGAAGATTAGACTAGGTGGAGAAGATGAACGTCCTGATTATCCGTTTTTTACATGGATCGGAATGCTGTTTTCAGCAGGTTTCGGCGCTGGTCTAGTGTTCTGGGGTGTGGCAGAGCCGATGTCTCACTTCTTTGAAACACCATTTGAAGGTACAGAAGCTCAAACTGAAGAAGCAGCTCGAGTCGCCATGGGCTATTCCTTCTTCCACTGGGGAATCAGCCAATGGTCTGTTTTTGCGATTGTTGGTTTAGTCGTTGCATTTATGCAGTTCCGTCGCAGGGATGCTGGTTTGATTTCAAAAGCGATGGAACCTGTCACAGGTAAGAAACCTATTGTTACAAATACCATTGATATACTTGCAGTTATTGCAACTGTAATGGGTGTAGCGACCTCCTTAGGTCTGGGTGTTCTGCAAATGAATGGTGGCTTAACTACAATCTCTAATATTCCATCATCCATTTGGGTTCAAATAGTGATAATTGCCATCATGTTTATTGCTTATATGGCATCAACATTCACTGGTCTCGATAAAGGGATCAAATATCTAAGTAATGTGAATCTTGGTTTATGTTTATTACTATTGGTTGTTGTACTTATAGCTGGTCCAACAGTGTTTATATTAAAAGCATTAACACTTGGAATTGGTGATTATATTACGAACTTTATTCAGTACAGTTTCAGACTGCAGCCGTATAAAGGTGGCACGTGGGTTCGAGACTGGACGGTATTCTATTGGGCTTGGGTAATCGCTTGGTCACCGTTTGTTGGGGCATTTGTAGCACGAGTATCTAAAGGTCGTACGATTCGTGAATTTATATTAGGTGTAATGGTTGTACCACCACTAATTGCTTGTGTATGGATTGCGGCATTTGGTGGTACAGCGCTCAATGCGGATTTGAATATGAATGCAGGAATAGCTGAAGCTGTAAATAATGATATTACAGTAGCCCTATTCCAAGTCTATAATCATATTCCAATGACCACCATTTTATCAGCATTGTCGTTGTTGCTTATTTTTACGTTTTTAGTAACTTCAGCAGACTCTGCGTCATATATTTTAGGTAGTATGACGGCTAGAGGGACCACAAACCCACCTATGGTTCATAAATTTATATGGGGAATCCTGATTTCTGCCATCGCTGGTGTTTTACTTCTTGCTGGTGGGTTGGACGCTTTACAAACTGCATCGCTCGTTTCAGCTTTACCGTTTACGGTCATCATGCTCATTATGCTATTGGCCATCGTACGGCTACTGAAAAGGGAAACGATTCCTATATCTAAACGGGAAATCAAACGTCATCAACGTATTGAAAAAGCGAGAGCAAAAATGAATCGCGAAGAAGAATAAATTTGAAACGAACGTGCTATGTGCGCGTTCGTTTTTCTCTTTTTGGACAAAAAGAAAGATAAGTTTTATATTATAAAAAACATGACAAAGGTGGGTTTTAGTGTGAGAATTACTGTTTGCCCGGATTCCTTTAAAGGGAGTATCTCTGCTCAACGTGCAAGCGAAGTCATTCAACGTGCTTGTCGCGATGTTATATCTGATGCCATTATTGAACAAAAGCCGATGGCAGATGGTGGTGAAGGAACTGTTGAAGCACTTGTTTTCGCTACAAATGGTAAGAAAGTTCAACATCAAGTTACTGGACCTTTAGGTGAACAAGTTGAGTCTTATTACGGCCTACACGGAAATGAACAAGTAGCCTTCCTTGAAGTAGCCAACACAGCAGGATTGACACAGGTTCCTAAAGCTCATAGAAATCCACTACATACGACCTCATATGGGCTTGGCGAGATGTTGATTGAGGTAATGGATAAAGGTTATCGCAAAGTGGTTATCGGTTTAGGCGGTAGTGCTACTAATGATGGAGGATTAGGTTTTTTACAGGCTTTAGGTGGGAAGTTTTATGATGATGAGGACAATGAAATTGGGATTCATGGTCGTGATTTAGCACATGTAAAACGAGTTGACCTTTCAGGGATAGATGGTAGAATTCAAAATTTAGATTTACGTGTGGCTTCTGATGTGAATAATCCTTTGTGTGGAAAGCAGGGTGCAAGTCATGTGTTTGGACCTCAAAAAGGGGCAAATAATGAACAAGTAGAACAGCTTGATCAATGGTTGAGCAACTTTGGAGAATTAGTTAATCATCGTTTAATAAAACACTCAGGTGCGGGTGCTGCAGGAGGATTAGGCTTTGCATTAATAGTTATTGGCGGCCAACTCATTTCAGGAGCTGAGCTCGTGGCCGAAACGAATGATCTAAATGAGGCAATAATAAAAAGTGACTTAGTCATCACAGGTGAGGGACAAAGCGATGAACAAACTTTATCCGGTAAAGCCCCATATCAGGCTGCGAAAATAGCTAATGAATGTAAAGTGCCAATTGTATTAGTATCAGGGTCAATTGATGATCAAAATCAACAGCTGCTAAATTCGTTTTCAGCGACCTTTTCAATTATCAATCGACCTGTAACACTAAGTGAAGCAATCGAGAATGCTGAAGAACTCCTTTATCAACAAATAAAAAATATCATGCATTTTTATCAAGAGATTAAACATTAATGCATATTTCTCCTCAACTTGGTTTAACTAAAAATATACAACTTAAGAAGAAAGAGGAGTCGATATGAATCATAATGCGAAACAAACCGTTAAGTATTTCGTTGTCGCTTTTATCATCAGTTTAATTGTGGGCTATGTTTTTTCAAGCGTCTTTTCAAATGCAGAAGAAATTTACGTGGACAAAGAGAATGATTTTGATATTGTTGATACAGAATTTGAGGGCATACGATTATTAACTTTGAATCAAAAAGAGGAGCTCTATACAATCAAATTTGAGCTACCGGTTTTCGAATCAGGTGGATTAAACAATTTCTTTAAAGGTTATATGCAGCGGACTCAGAAGCAGTTCTTATCTGATATTCGTAATAATGTCAGTAAGGAACGTCCGGGAAGCTTATATGTCTCCCTTGATATTTACCCCAGTGGCGAACAGTTATATTCGTTAGTTTTTAAAGAAGAGTTTTACACAGGTGGAGCTAATGTGAATCAAATTAGCCATGTTTGGATGGTTGATCTTGAGTCGAACCATATCATAAGACAAGCAGATCTATTTAAAAACATTAAGGAAGCTCGTAAAGTCATCATGCCAAAGGTTCAGGAAGCGCTTTTAGCTCAACCTGAATTAGGTGTATTTGAAGACGAGTTAGAAGAATGGGTTAACAACCAAAATTATCTGTTTGGAAACATGTTTATAAGAGATGGAAATTTAAGCTTTATTTTTGATAAATATGAAATAACTCCAGGTGCAGCTGGCATGCCTGAAGTTAACATTCCAATGGATGACGAGATTAAAGCATTGTTTAAAGATGAGTGGAAGAAGCGATTGAAATAAGGGAAGTGGCGAGGTTTTGGTCTCGCCACTTTTTTATGGGGAAATTTTTTAATATATGGGGACTTTTTAAGTTTTATGGGGAAAAAATTTGTTTTATGGGGAATTTTAAAAATATATGGGGAAATTCTCATTTTTATGGGGAATTAGTTATTTTGCCAAATTATCTAGCTGACTTTGATATAGATCAGCATAGTGTCCACCTTGCTTAATCAATGATTGATGCGTTCCTTTTTCAATAATTTGACCGTGCTCCATCATAATGATTTGATCCGCCATTTGAATTGTGTTTAAGCGGTGCGCGATGACGAAGCTAGTGCGGCCTTTCATCAGTCTCTGCAAGGCTTCCTGTATTTTGATCTCTGTCACTGTATCTATACTGCTGGTCGCTTCATCTAGCACTAATATTGTTGGATCAGCTAATAGTGCACGTGCTATGGTAATTAGCTGCATTTGTCCCTGACTGATTCCGCTACCATCTGGGTCGAGCACCGTATCATATTGCTCAGAAAACTTCATGATAAATGAGTGAGCATTAGCGTTTTTAGCCGCCTTAACAATTTCATCATCAGTCGCATCCAACCGACCGTAACGAATATTTTCACGAATCGTTCCTTCGAATAAAAAGGCATCCTGCAATACAAACGCCATATGTTTTCTTAAACTTGATCGTTTAATGTCTTTAATTTCAGTTCCATCAAGCAAAATCTGTCCGCTATCATAATTGTAAAAACGAGAGATTAAATTAATAATCGTTGTTTTACCTGCACCTGTATGCCCTACGAATGCAACTGTTTCACCGGCTTTAGCATTAAATGAAATCCCTTTAAGAACCTCCTCATCCTCATCATAAGAAAATCTAACATCACGGAATTCGATATGACCATTGGGCTCTTCGATTTCAATGGCATCCCCTTCATCAAGCTCTTCACTATCTTCATCGATAATGTCAAAAACACGTTCCGCACCAGCAACTGCAGAAAGCAACTGGTTGAACTGGTTGGATAGTTCGTTTAGTGGTCGAGTGAATTGTCGCGCAAGCTCTGTAAAGATGATAATTGTACCTACTGTTGCCATCTCGTTAAGAACAAGTACACCACCAACAAGTGCGATAATCGCAAAGCTAAAGGAGTTTAACATGTTCATGAGCTTTGGAATAAAACCTGATATCGCAGCAGCCCAAAAACTCGAACGCATGACACTGTCATTTTTCTCTTCAAACGTTTGAGTAACCCGATCTTCTTGTGAGAAAGTCTTAACTATCTTCTGTCCAGAAATGGTCTCTTCAATATATCCGTTCATATCACCCAGACGTTTTTGCTGGATTTTAAATAGTGGACCTGTTCGTTTCGTTATCCATTTCATCCCAAACACCATGATAGGAATAATCGATAATGTGACCACGGCCAATATCGGGCTTAGGTAAAACAATACTCCGATAACCCCAACAAGAGTTAAAACACTTGAAAAGATTTGTATGACTGATGAGTTCAGGGTGTTACTGACATTATCAACATCATTCGTCACACGGCTCATAATTTCACCGAACTGCCTTTTATCAAAGAAGGCGATAGGAAGTAAATGAAGTTGATTAAATAATTGTGAGCGTAAATCATACACCGTATTCTGCGCGATTCCAATCATAATAAATTGTTGTAAAAACATTGATAATGAATAGAAAACGTAAATGAAGAAAAGGCCGAGCATGACTTCATCCAGTCCACTCACCTGACGTTTCACAATAAAATCATCGACGGCTCTTCCGATCATTAGAGGGCCTAAAATAGCTAAAGCCGAACTAATAATCACCATCACAAATACAAATAGAAGGCGCAAACTCTCATTCATCAACATGCCCCAAATTCGTTTTAACGTCCCTTTCCAATCACGAACTTTAGGCTTGGCTCTAGGATCATCGACCCGATCAGCTTCACTTAAATCTATTTTGTCATACATAAAAGGTTCTTTAAGAAAGTTTTTAGAGCTCATGAGCACCCTCCTTTCCGAATTGGGATTCGACGATTTTTCTATATAAATCAGAGGTTTTCATTAACTCATCATGACGTCCAACATCTAATAATTCCCCGTCATCCATGAGGAAAATACGATCTGCACTCATGGCTGTTGTGACCTTTTGCGTAACAATCAGAGTCGTACACTGATAATCATGGATCGCGTCTAACAAGCGTGATTCAGTTTTTAAATCCAAGGCACTCGTGCTATCATCCAACATAAGAATCTTTGGATGGCGAATCAATGCACGTGCTATTGAGACACGCTGCTTCTGACCACCTGATAAGTTAACACCTTTTTGACCAATCTTAGTATCATAACCATTAGGTAAATCTGCGATTGTATCATGTATTTGCGCATCTTTAGCAGCTTGAATGATTTCTGCTTCAGTGGCATCATTTTTACCCCAACGAATATTTTCACGGATAGACCCTGTAAAAAGAAGCGGTGCTTGAGGTACGAAACCAATCGCTCGGCGTAAATGATCCATTTTAAACTGCCTAACATCATGACCATCTAGATAAACGGTACCTTCAGACACATCATATAACCTCGGAATCAATTGAAATAAAGACGTTTTTCCTGAACCAGTTGCCCCGATAATCGCTATTTTTTCTTTGGGCTTAACGGTAAAGGATAACTCAGATAATACATCTTCTTTTAAACTCGGGTAGCGGAATGAGACATTAGAAAATTCCACAGCACCGTCTGTTACTCGATATTGGTCATTCGCATCGTCAGCTTCAAGGAGGTCAATTTCTGCATCTAACACATTTGAAATTCGCTCAGCCGATGCCTTCATACGCGCAATCGCCATTGTTAGGAAACCAAACATTGAAATGGCCATAGAAACACGTAACGCATAGTTAATAATCGCAGCGACATCACCAACTTGAGCATTGCCTCTGCCAACTTCAATATTTCCATACCATAGAATGAACAATAAGCTCATGTTCATAACAAAAAGTAACACAGGCATTGAGGTTTCTATAAGACGTAATGAGGTTTTGGTGTATTTCATTAATTCCGTGTTTGCACCCATGAAGCGGTTTGTTTCATGTTTTTTACGTAAAAAGGCTTTGATTAAACGGATTCCAGATAAGTTTTCTTGCATAACACGGTTCACATTATCTAAGCGCTCTTGAACTTTTCCAAATAATTTACCAGCTTTCTTAACGATTAACAGTAAAAATCCAATTAAAAGAGGCACGGTAACTAAGAAAATTAAAGCGATTCGCCAATTGACGATAAACGCCATTATGACACCACCAAGAACGAGTAAAGGTGCACGAAGCATAATTCTTAGACCCATGAAAATACCATTTTGGATCATACGAATATCGTTAGTGAATCGAGTAATCAACGAAGATGTTGGGTATTCATTTAGATTTTTAAATGAAAAGGCTTGAACTTTTTCAAACAGCTTTTGCCTTATATCATAACCAAATCGAAACGTAACGTGTGCTGAATAAAATGAGTTTATGATTCCGGCGGCAAAAGAAAGTAAGGCTAGACCCACCATAATAGAGCCCCAATAAATAATGGTATCTAAATCACCTGTTACAATCCCTTGGTCAATCATTTTCCCTAGGAAAAATGGAAGCATTAGCTCAACAGCAAGCTCTGTTAGCATTAATGCCCACGCGAAAATCATATGTAAATAATAGGGTTTTAAATATTTAAACACGTGCTTCATGATGAATCCTCCGTCTATAAATTCATTCCAATAGTCCTTATTTTATCGAAAAATCTTAAAAATAAATAGTACGGTGCTCGAAACTTTATTAAAAATTTTGACAAAATAAAAAATGCCTCACTTAAACATTTAAATGGGACACTTTAACTAAAGTATTCAAAAATCCAAATAGCGATTGGCAAGAAAATCATAATGATTAACCCATGAATAAGAGCCATTAATAAATCTCTCTTCCAAGGTTTTTTAGGATATGTCCTTCTTAGAAAAAATAAAGAAAAAGTAGACCACATGAGTAATCCTATGAAAAATCCGGCTAAGGTATAATCATACATATATATTACAGCTCCTTGCGATGTAAATTCCCTACTGTGAAGAAATTCTTTTCCTTCTAAATGAATAATAGAGCCGTGACTATTGTTAATCACGGCTTTAATCTGTTGGATATTTTAATTTTCCTACATAGGTGAAACTTCTACAGAATCAACATACCACTTATAATTATTGTATTTAATGATATATTTAAGAGATTTAAATCCATGTTCTGTCTGTACGTCTGATTGCACCTCAAATGTTTGGTCATTTATTTTTATTGCATCAAATAGTTCTCTATCTATCGCAGTTGGAAGTTGCTCATAACTGAAGTTAACATAAAAATTTCCTTGATCTTCATGTATATATGTGTCTATGTGCTCTTGCGCTAACTCTTCAGACATATAACGAGTGAAAAAGGATTCTAGGTCTTTCTGCGATTCAAATTCAAGCTTACCGTCATCATTATATTGGAGTAAATATTTGAACGTTCCAATATAGCCTTTGTTAGTTCTAAGCATATCTTCATGTAGATCAAAAGGTTCTTCATTTTCATTTCTTTTAATGGAGGTATTTAAAGAAATTTCAAAGGGAGTGTCTTTAAGACTACCATTAAATTGAATATAAACTTCCTTCGCTTCGTCAAACTGAAAGACAAGGCGTTTGATTTCATTGATAAATTTTCGAGTTTCATTAGATGTTGATGAAGCTTTTAGTTCTCTAAAATCGATTGTTACTGTACCGTTTTCATCTATTGCTGCCCCATTTAAAATATAACTATAATCAATATTTTCAATTACGCCAAAACGGTTTTCATAATCCTGACGAGATAAGTGATGAAGTTCCGTCCACTTGCTATTAAGATTCCAAATAATCATTTGTTCAAGTTCTTTAAATTGTTGACCATATGCCTCATAATTAAACGTATATTCACTTTGAAAGCTTTCTTCTGGTTTATGAGGCTTTGCTATATAACCTGTATTATCACTCACTTCAACTCTCTCTCTTTTATCCATATTAGAGTTATATAACTCGACGTACCATCTATGCCGGTCTTGGCTATAATCAATATTTGAAACATATAGGTCATCATAATTTGAAGTGCCATATGATTTTAATATGGTTTCTTTTAATGCAGTTCTAACAGCAAAATTTTCATTGAAGTTGGAACCATTTTGACTCTTGTCATTTATTATTTCTAACTTTTCAATACTTGCTGTAGGTGGTTCACTACTCAACGTATATTCTAACCAACCTTTCACCTGATCTCCAAGCATTACATTACCAGGGATTATATTTCTAAATATCATTGATTCACGTGTATCAATGTTTGTTACTGTAGCTTGACTACCTTGTACATGAACGACATATCCTTCAAATGTAGTTTCGTCTTGTAATGGATTTGGTTTCATTTCATTCTCAGGTTTTGTTTCAATTTCTGGGTCAGAAGCTGGTTCTCTAGAATCAAATACATTCATCATGACGAGGAACCCTATCATAATAATCGCAACAAATGTTAATCCTACTCTAAAAGAGGAATGAAGATTTTTGTGAGTTGAATTATGTTTGTTTGAGATTTTATGATAAATTGCATTACGGTCTTGGGAGGTAAAATGCTTATCATATTTCTGTTTATAATTGTATTTTAGTTCATGTAGTTTCTTATCCAATTAAATCACCTCCATTTGTTTCTAGTTTCGTTTTTAGGCGATCACGAGCCCGGCGGAGTCTTGCTTTAACTGTATTGGTGTTCATATCTAAGGCATTGGTTATTTCTTCTATTGAAAGATCTTCAAAATAATATAAAATTATCATTTCGCGATATTTAAAAGGTAACTCTTCAACACAATTTAGTAGTTGGTCAGAATTTTCTTGTTTAATAGATTGAACTTCAGGTGTAGGTACGTAGTCTTCGGCCCATAACTGGGTAAGTTTTTCTTTAATGAAACGCTGTTTAATTTTAAAAGAACGTAAATGATCTTTACATTTATTAATCGCGATTCGATAGATCCAGCTTTTTAAACTGGAATCGCCCTTGAATTGGTCTATCTTTTGATAGACAGTAACAAACACTTCTTGAGTCAAATCATCTGTATCCGTATGGTTTTTGACATACGAAAAAACTAAACGTTTAATTTCATCTCCGTACTGATTCATGCAATCTTCAAGTATAGCTAATCGATCTTGTTCGCTTAGTGCTTTACTGGTTTGTAATGCATCAAAAGAACTCGACATCTCGTGCCTCCTTTCTTCTACTTATTTGACGAACGTGATTCAAATTAGGGTGCAAATTAAGTAAAAAATCTGGTCTTAATTTTGACCAGATCTCGATGCTTGCTTAATTTTTGTGTCTGCTTCGTGTTCAATGACGTTTTTTAATTCTTCTAAAACAGGGCTAAACGATGTGTGACGTCCGAGCAAATAACTCATGTCATATTCGATTGGCAACCAAGTGTCGATATCAGCTTCGTTATGTTGTACCTGTGCCTCTAGCTTGTCTAACGCATTAGCCACTTTTGCCTCGTATGTTTCTTTATCCTCAAATTCGTACCACAATTCGAGCCACTCTTGTCCTTGAGTTCCGCCTACTAATTCTTTGATATGTAAGATTGCTTGTTGTTCGTTTTGTGCTTTTAATTGTTTCGCTTCATGGTCATCTAAGGTATCGAAGGCAGGGATGTCCCCGGCTTCAGCTTCTACTAAATCATGGATAATAATCATTTTTAGTAGTTTAAGAGTATCAATGTCTTTTTCTAAATGTGGTGCGATTAACATGGCCATTAGTGAAACGCGCCATGTATGTTCAGCGACACTTTCATGCCTTCCATTCGATAGCCAGCTATGACGTAATTCAATTTTGAGTTTTTCTGAGAGGTGGAGCACTTCCATCATTTGCTTAAATTTTTCATCCATTTTTCTTCACTTCCTATATAACCGATTATTAAAAAAAGTGTATAATAATAATGAGAAATTGTATAGAGCGTCGGAGGAGAATATTATTTTGAAGGAATTGGTTGATTTATTACAACAGAGAGAGTACAAGATGGTAGATTTATTGGAGCAACTAGTGAAGATGGAATCTCCATCGACGAGACCGGATTTGACTGAAAAAATTGGACAATTTTTAAGTGAAAGATTTATTGAGATGACCGGGGGAAAAGTAGAGTTTTTGGAGAGCGATCAGTACTCACCACATATTCGTGCGGAATGGGGAAGTGGTGAAGGTCAAGTACTGATTGTCACTCATATGGATACGGTTTGGCCTGAAGGCACGTTAGATGAAATGCCGTTTGAAATTAAAGAGGGCAAAGCATATGGTCCTGGTACATTTGATATGAAGGCAGGAATCGTGCAGGCTTTATTCGCCATTCAAGCGTTAGACGAGCTTGAAGTCAAATTGGATAAAAAAGTTGTCCTGATGATGACGAGCGATGAAGAATTGGGAAGTCCTACATCCAAAGAGTATATAATCGAAGAAGCTAAAAAGAGTGATAGTGTGTTTGTTTTGGAGCCGTCTCAAGGTGAAGAAGGTGCGCTTAAAACAGCCCGTAAAGGTGTCGGGACATTTGAGGTGCGTATTCACGGTGTTCCATCTCATGCTGGGATTGATCCCGAGAAAGGGGCAAGCGCAATTGAGGAGTTGGCCGAGCAAATCACTTACCTCTCGAGCCTCACGGATTTAGAAAAAGGTACTACGGTTAACGTCGGTTTAATTGATGGTGGTTCTCAGAAAAATGTCATTGCTGAAGATGCCCACGCTGTTATAGATGTACGAGTTCAAACTCAGGAAGAGATGGACAGAGTCGTACCACTCATTCAAAACCTGAAGCCACATGATTCTGATATTGAAATCAGTGTAACGGGTGGAATTTACCGTCCGCCCTTAGAGCGTACGGACGACATCGAGAGACTTTTTGAAAAGGCTAAAGAGCTTGCTCATGAGTATTTGGATATCGAATTGATTGAAGAATTTACAGGTGGCGGAAGCGATGCGAACTTTACGGCTTCAATTGCACCGACCTTGGATGGCTTGGGAGCCGTTGGTGCTGGTGCTCATGCGCTTCATGAACATGCGGTTGTTGAACAAATCCCTAAGCGAAGTGCGCTTTTAGCTTTGTTATTATGTGAATATGGAAAAGCTGATCTGTAATGGATCAGCTTTTTTACTGGGCGAAGAAAAGCCCAATAGACCCTCTGTACTGTAACTTATCACACGCATTTGCTATAATGTTAACAGCATATTGAAGGGGGTTCACATTATTTTACACCAACACCCTTATTACAGTGTAAGACGAGAGATTGATCATTTTAATTTTGAACAGAAAAAAATTGAACAAGAGCATTGGGTAACTCTTTATGAAGACCGTTTAGTGACGGAAGAAAAAGAGTACGCCATTGAGCAAGTGTTTGATTTATCATATAAAATGTTATCGGCAAGATACGGTTTTTTCTATTTGCATACGACAAAAGGCGTGACGACATTACACATTAAAAAATCACCTGAAGAGTTCATTCAAAAATTTAGAACAGTGGAGAAAAAATAGGCACACAGTTGGTTTTAGGTGTGTCTCATTTATTTTATACTTGAATAAGTATTGGGGGAAAAACGATGGAAAAGAATAAGATTTTATTAGTTGATGGAATGGCGTTATTATTCCGTGCATTTTATGCGACAGCAATGAGCGGATATTTTATGGTGAATAGTAAAGGTGTACCTACGAACGGTGTTCACGGTTTTGTTCGTCATTTAATAACAGCTACAAATACATTCCAGCCAACACATGTTGTTGCTTGCTGGGATATGGGAAGTCATACATTTAGAAATGATCTATATCCTGAATATAAAGCGAACCGTGGTGCGCCACCAGAAGAGCTTATTCCACAGTTCGATATTGTTAAAGAAGTAACTGAAGCAATGAATATCCCGAATATAGGCGAAGTTGGCTATGAAGCGGATGATTGTATTGGAACGCTAGCAAATTTATATAAAGAAGATTCAGAAGTATACATTTTAACGGGTGACCAAGATATCTTGCAGCTCCTTGATGAGAATGTCAATGTTGTTTTAATGAAAAAAGGTTACGGCAATTATGATATTTATCATGCCGAACGTTTTACTGAAGAAAAAGGCATCACGCCACAACAGATGATAGAGCTTAAAGCAATGATGGGTGATTCTAGTGACAACTATCCTGGAGTTCGAGGGATAGGTGAGAAAACGGCTTTAAAGCTTCTAAAAGAACATGGTTCATTGGACAAAATCTTGGAAAACTTAGATTCATTAACAAAAGCTCAACGCACTAAATTTGAGAATGATTTAGAAATGGTGCATCTGTCTAGAAAACTTGCAGAAATTCATTGTGAAGCTGGCGTTAGTTGTGACTTAATTGAAGCAGAATTTAGAATTAATCGTGATCGAGCGATGGAAAAATTCCAGGAGCTCGAGTTTAAACGTTTAGATCAAATGATATAAAGGAAGATAGCTATGCGATTATGGTCAATACACCCTAGGTATTTAGATGCTAAAGGTTTAGTTGCTTGTTGGCGAGAATCTCTTTTAGCACAGAAAGTATTGCTGGGAGAAACTAAAGGATATAAAAAACATCCGCAGTTAGTCAGGTTTCGTGAGCAAGAAGACCCGATTCAAGCTGTTGGGATTTATTTAGAATACGTTTATATAGAGGCAAAGGCCAGAGGCTATAATTTTGACCATGGTAAAATAGTAAAAGTCGAACCGGGGAATCAGATCCCTGTTACGACAGGGCAGTTGGAATACGAATGGGCTCATCTAAGAGCCAAACTCCGCCAACGAGACCCTAATCGGTTAAAACAGATGAAAATTCAAGTGGCCAAAGACATTATCCCACATCCGATGTTCCACGTGATTGAAGGCCCTGTGGAGGAGTGGGAAGTCGTTAATTAAGACAATGCTCATCATGTTAATGGTGGGCATTTTTTCTATTTAAGGTGGTGAGAGTTCTCATAGAGGGATCGAATTTTCTCATAGACCTAAGAAAAGTTCTCATACAGCTGCTGAAATTTCTTTTAGACCTAGTGAAAGTTCTCATAGAAAGAGTGAAACTTCTCATAGATTAAAGGAATTTTCTTTTTTAAGAGGTTTTAATGTTTATTGGGTTATTAAAGGTCCGGAAAACGTGAATAAAGCTCCGAAAAAAAGTTGATTTTAAGTGTTTTCGACAAGATTCGAACCTGTAATAGCTCTAAAAACCTCCGGAAAGAGAGAGAAAATGTCCTGAAATAACTAATTTTTTTAATGCGCCATATAATTGAATTTACGGTAAGTTCCTTGACTTATATATGAAATTACACAGTAAGGGAACCTATTTGTTCACAGTAGCGTCTAACAAGTAAATCAAATAAAAGGTTGGGTAGCGATGGAGAAACCAGAAGAGTTGTATGTGGTTAAAGATCGAATACAGCTTTTAGAAGAGTTGATGGATGAATACGGGGAGTCCTTGACTCGAGTAGCTATTACTTACGTGAAGGATCGGTTTATTGCGGAAGATATCATTCAAGAATCTTTTCTAAAGGCTTATAAAAAATTAAATGACTTCGAGGGAAAGTCTTCATACCATACTTACTTATACAGAATCGTAATCAACGGTTGTCATGACTACTTAAGAAGCTGGAATCATCGTAAGGTACAACTTACTGACAAGATTCCTCTTATTAATAGTGGCAATGATACATCCGAACAATTTTTAATAGACAAAAGTAGAAACTCTGAGCTTGGACAACAGGTGTTGAAACTGTCTATTAAATTACGAGAGGTTATTATTCTTTATTACTATCAGGATTTTAGTATTGAGGAAATTGCGGAAGTCCTTCAAGTCTCAAAAAATACTGTGAAAACAAGAATGTTTAGGGCTCGAAAGAAGTTGGAAAGTCAACTACAGGAAAGTGGGTGGGAATGGTGAAGAAAAGGTTAAAACAAGAAATAGACGGCATGATTGGAGAGGGCAAGCTATTTGATGAAAACCAGAAGAACAGGATTTTTAGGAAAATTCAAGTACAAAATACTGTTTCAACAAAACCAAAACGGTTCAGCTTGGTTGCAATGGGTATAACCATGGCAGTTGCGAGCATATTTGTGGTCTTATTACTCTCTCAAATTTCACTAGACCCTAATAACGGAAGTTCATCCACGCCTGAAAAACCAATGATCAATGATGAAACAAAAGAAGTGGATAATACAGAAGAACCGGATACATCAGATGAATCGAGTAAAGTAGAAACTTATGATTCTGTAGCCTTACCTGATCATCTATATAAAATCTACACTCAATATTCTCAGACACATGATGATGGATTATTAGTAGGTTTGAAACCATTTGATATATTTAGACTTTATCATCATGCAAGGATACAATCTGATAATCGGACGGTGTTTGAATTGTATTATAAAGGAGAAGAACATCAGTTTTTCCCTTATGAATCTTTTGAAGAATATGAAGCGGATATAGCTAAAGGCATTAGTGAAAATGAAGAAAATTATAATCAAAAGATAATGACTGTGACTCATTTTGAAGTAAAAGTATTGTCAGATGAAGAGGTTATAGTTAATTATGTAGATCCAATTAAGGAATATCCATTAAGTTTCCGTCTAGTTAAAAATAGTAAGGGTATATGGAAAGTTCCATTCATGCCAATTCAATAAAATACATCTCTGGACTGAAACAAGTTGTCCCACCTTTTGCTATAATAGATCTAAAACTACCAGAGGATGAATTATATGAAGCAACCTATCAAATTTCTAGAAGGTGAAAAAGTATATTTAAGACCGATTGAAGAAGATGATTTTGAAGCTATTTATTCTGGGTTATGGGACCCTGATGTGAGACGTCTGACCGGTACCAAGCAAATATTTACAAGATCAATGGTTAAGAACTTCCTGGAAAAAAGTGCATTGGATAGTAGTCGAGTTGGATTGATTATTTGTGCTCAACAAACGGATGAAATGATTGGCGAGTTATCATTAAACGAAATCAACCATCAGGATCGGAATGCCTCGTTCAGGATTGCATTATCAACTGAAGCACACACAGGAAAAGGCCATGGTTCAGAAGCAATACAATTAATGTTGGCTTATGGCTTTCGTCAACTTAATCTTCACAGAATTGAGTTAGAAGTCTTTGCTTTTAATGAACGTGCTAAGCATGTCTATGAAAGACTAGGGTTTCAGCAAGAAGGAGTAAGACGTGATGCTTTATTTTACGATGGGGAATATCACGATGCAATTGTGATGGGGATTTTAGAAAATGAATTTTTTAAGGTGTAACTACTATGAAAGTTAGATTAACTAAACCTAGACTCGAACTTGAACAGCAATTCTATGAATATATGGAAGAATGGGCTCATTACAAAGAAAAAGTCGTACCTACTATTCTGCGAAATGCCGGTAATAGCTATCCTGATTTTGTACAAAATGTCCAAAAAGCTTCTGAAGGCCAAGTGCTAGAAGGCTGGGTAGCTAATTCAACTTATTTTCTAATCGATGAAAATAATAATATATTAGGATCATGTAACCTGAGACATGACCTCAATCAAAAGTTATTAGAAATTGGTGGACATTGTGGTTATGGAGTCCGACCGACCGAACGTGGAAAAGGATATGCAACTGAAATCTTGAAACAATCGTTGGACATCTTAAGAGGCATAGGGATAAAACGAGCGCTAATCACATGTAACGATGATAACATCGCATCTAGAAAAGTCATTTTAAATAACGACGGTGTTCAGGACGAATCCTTTACTGAAGAAGATGATACTATTGTTAATCGATTTTGGATTAATCTAGGAGTTTAACTAAAGTTAAGCTCCTTTTTTGTGCTTAAATTACCTCGAAAAATAAAATAATTACTTTATAAAGAAAATAACTTGCTTTTAAAAGTAAAATGAATTACTATATAAAGTAACAAGTGGAAAGGAGGAATTTCATGGAAGAGAATATCAAATTAAATGTTGAGCTCTTAAGAAAACGAGTGCCTAACTTAACCGTTGCAGCCAAGTCTGTAGGATTAAGACCGGCAACAGTTTCAAACTTAAGTACAGGAAAAATACCTCTAGGTCAGGCAAAAGTGAAAACGTTAACCAGCCTTGCAGAATTAGCGAACTGTACGGTTGATGAACTGATTATAAGGGGAGATCAAATGAAAAATTTAGAAACAGGAATTAAGGTTATTGATTTGTTTGCTCCAATTGTGCGTGGAGGAACAGTAGGGTTAGTTGCTAGACCTGGTATGGGTCAGCTGGTTGTACTTGCAGAAGTTTTTTATCGTATGAAAAAGTCAGGTTTTAAAACAGTATTTTGTATGCTGGAAGAAGAGGTAAGTGGTGATGAAGGACCAATCGAAAATGCGGATTACTATAGCACAAATATTAATAAAGTCAAAAATAAAATCAAAGAGTTACTTGAAACAGATGAAGTAGTATTAGGTGTAGATCGAAGCAAATACCTGACAGATGAGTTTCAAGATTTCTTTGAAGAGTTTGATGGTGTAGAAGGATCAAAACTGACTTTCTTAATTGTTGATACATCTGGTGATGCTGTGGATGAAGATTTACCTTATGGTCCACTCGATACATTGTGGCATTTTGATATGAGTTTGGCTTCAAGAGGAATGTACCCAGCCATTGATTCATTACAATCAGTGTCAATTATGGTTGAAGAACCAAACATTGATGAAAATCATTTAAAAATGCAGCTTTTAGCGCAAAAAGTTTTAAGAAGATATCGTGAGCTTACTTATATTGTGGAGCATAGAGGATTAGATCGGTTATCTGATGAGGATCAACTAACTTATAAACGTGGCCAAAGGTTAGAAATGTACTTTACTCAACCGTTTTATGTGGCTGAACCATTTACAAATAAAAAAGGAGAATGGGTCTCCACCGACGATCTATTAGCTGACGTAAAAAATATACTAGAAGGTAAACATGATCAAGTAAATCTAGATGAATGGAAATTTGTTGGAAGCATTTCATAAAAATTAGTTAATTACTCCATAAAAAATGTTAATATATTATTATATTTGGTGATTTCTAATCGGAAATCACTTTTTTATTTGGGGGATGGAAGCATGAGTAACATACATAAAATAATTATTGGGATACTTGTTGGTAGTTTGGCTTTGAATTTAATATTTTTCTTTGTGATATTAGATCAGGTAGGTGAAACAAAATATTATAATAATAATCAAAATGTAACCCAACAAATACAGGGATTACAAAATGATTTGCATCGACTTAGTAATCAAGTTAATGACATTCATCAATCCAATCAATGGGTCACTTATGAACAATTTGAACCTAATCCTGACTCTTCAACAATGGAAGAAATTCAGGTTGACTTTGAATGGGCATTTAAAGAGTTAGAAAACAACGCAGAAATCTCATTTTTATACCGTGAAGAAGGAGAGAAGCAGTGGAATGAGCTTTCAGTTGACCCATTGAATGGATTGAATTATAGTGCTCAACTGAAACTAAAGCCATTTGAACATTATGAATATCAAATATTGAGTGAAGGTGAGGTCGCACGATCGACAGATATTAAAACTGTCCCGTCCCATCTTTACTCACCTGAGCCATTACGCATTATGGAAATAGGCGCAAATGGTGGTGCTCCAGGGAATGTAGATTACTTTAGTATCCAATTAGTACAATCTAATTCAATTTTTCCGTTTTTTAAACCAGAAGAAATAACCGCCAAGATACTAAGGTCAAATGGAGAAGTGGTTGAGAGAAAACTTTCTCAAGGTCTAATGGACAATACTGAAAATAAAAAAATGCGAGAAGAATTAAAAGTATCTAAAGAGCAAGAGAATTATTGGAATTTGGAAGTCGACGATATAGAAGACATTGCTTCAGTTAATTTACGAGTTGAATATGCGAATGGTGTTGTGCATCAAGGTGAAGTTTTTCCTAATGGGATGGAATTCAGACAGAGTATTGAAAGCCAATGGTATGGAAAATAAATACGTCTAAAAATAAACATTCCTAAGTGAATGTTTATTTTTTATGGTGGGGACTCAAATTTTAATCAAAACAATTTATTTTGAATTCAAGATATTTTTTGTTAATATATTAATTATAGGAAACCTTATCATTAGAAAGGGGCTTTTACATTGATGAATTTATTAGGTATTCACCATTTATCTGCGCTTACAGCGAATGCGCAGAATAACGTAGATTTTTATACAAAAATATTAGGTATGAGAATGGTTAAGAAAACAGTTAATCAGGATGACCCATCTGTTTATCATTTATTTTACGGAGACGAAGTAGGTAATCCTGGAACGGAGCTGACGTTCTTCGAAATTCCGAATGCAGGTCAAAATCATGATGGTAACCGTAGTATCTCGACAACATCGTTACGTGTTCCAAATGATGAAGCACTAAGGTATTGGGAAAAACGATTAAATGAGCATGATGTTGAAAACGAAGGCATTGTCGAACAGTTTGGTCGCAATGTTATCCCATTAAAAGATTTTGAAAATCAGCGTCTAATCCTTGTGTCTGATGAAAATAATGAAGGGGTTCCTGGCGGGACACCTTGGGAGAAAAGTGAAGCGGAACCTAATTACGGAATTATTGGGCTTGGACCAATCCACTTAACTATTCCTGAATTAGAATCCACTGAAGCGATCTTAACGAAAGTCATGGGCTTCCGTCGCAAAGGTGAATATAAACATCACTCAACAGGTCAAGAAGTCATTGTATTTGAAACAGGTGAGGGAGGAACAGGAGCTGAGCTTCATATCCATGTTCGCACAGATTTACCTCAAGAACGATTAGGTCGTGGTGGAGTTCACCATGTGGCATTCCGCGTGAAAGATGAAGAAACCATCCGTGAATATTTAGAGCAATTAAACGAAATTGGAATGGGTAATTCAGGTTTTGTTGACCGTTTCTATTTCCGTTCCGTTTACTTCCGCGAACCAAATGGTATTTTGTTTGAATTAGCAACTGATGGACCAGGTTTCGCGACAGATGAAGATGTTGATCACTTAGGTGAAACATTAGCTCTTCCACCATTTTTAGAAGATCGTCGAGAAATGATTGAAAGAACTTTAAAACCAATTAATTACTAAAGACAAAGCCGCAACAGTTGTTGTGGCTTTTGTTATTCCATAAAATAGCTATAAGACATATTAGAGAAAGGTTGGTTAGATGGGACAAGACATTAAAGGTAAAATTGCATACGTAACAGGTGCTGGATCAGGAATTGGAAAAGCAACTGCTATAGAGTTAGCTAAAGAAGGTGTGCATGTCGGGCTTATCGCGCGAACAGAAAATAAATTGGCACAAGTTGCTGAAGAGGTTAGACAATACGGTGTAAATGTTGAATATGTAGCTGTCGATATTACTGACCTTAACGCAGTCAACCAGGCAATAGCTGAGTTAAGGGAGAATCTTGGCCAAGCAGATATTTTAATTAATAACGCCGGGATTGGTTCAAAAGGACATTTAGTCAATTCAGATCCTGATGAATGGAAAAAGCCTATTGAAGTGAATGTGTTTGGAACTTACCATGTCACAAAAGCTGTTCTTCCTGATTTAATAGATAAGAACAAAGGTGACATTATCAATATATCATCCAGTAACGGGTTAAAGGCGACCGCGGGATCCTCGGCATATAGTGCATCAAAGTTTGCCGTGCAAGGGATGAGCGAAGCTTTAATGCAAGAGGTAAGACATAATAATATTCGTGTATTCACAATGAATCCAAGTTTAGTTGCAACGGAGCTAGCATTTGGTGGGCATTTAGAAGAAAAGAATGAAGATAAATTTATGCAGCCAGAAGATTTGGCTGAGTATATGGTGGCACAATTAAAACTTAACCAACGTATCTTCATTAAGCAATCACTCCAATGGGCAACTAACCCATTTTAATCAATAAAAAAAGCGCACGGGCTTAAACCTGTGCGCTTTTGCTATTCCCTTTACGATTAATCCAAGGATTAAGTTCGTATGGAAGTAGCTGATCATTTAGATCAAAAGGCAAATAAAGCGGAGAATTCGACCACGAATGTCTACTTAAATATTTAGTCGGAAAGATCCCTTCAAACGGGTGTAATAAAGGTTCGCTAGTATTATATGTCCGTTCAGTTTAAGGAACCGATACAGATGCCCCTAAATGCTTCAAAATAATGAAATTGCCTAGTCTTTTATTTCGTAGATCATTGAATAAGTATCAAGACCTTAACATTTTTAAAAAATGTGCTGATGTATTAAGCTAAAACCTAGTAATTACATAAGATATCTTATTACTTGCGAAGGGAGTCTTATAATGGAACTTGATAATATATATATTAAAAGTGAACGTCACTTAAATTTATACCATCGCGCATTAAAATTGTCTAAAAAGTTGAAGACATATGCAGATGAAGCAGATCGTCAAGGTCGCTTTTTGCCAGAAACAGTGTGGACATTAAAAGAGCATGAGTATTTATCAATTGTTTTGCCAAAGAAATATGGTGGAGAAGATTTAACTCTATACGAATGGTTAATTATGCAAGAAAAAATTGCAGAAGGTGATGCAGCTACAGCATTATCAGTTGGATGGCATAATGGTATTTTAATGGAATTAAAAGAAGGTAAGTTGTGGTCAGAGGAAAACTTTGATTGGATTGCTCGAGAAGCTGAAAATCAAAAGTTATTTAATCGAGCCTCAACAGAAAAAAATACCGGTAGCCCTACACGTGGAGGCAGGCCAGAAACTGTAGCTGTTAAAGTTGATAACGGTTATGTATTAAATGGCAGAAAAACCTTTACCACTATGGCTGATGTTCTGGATTACGTCATAGTTTCAGCTTGGATTGAAGATGAAGAGAAAATCGGCTGGTTTGCTGTAGATATGAAGTCACTAGGTGTATCCGTTGAACAAACGTGGAATACTTTAGGTATGAGAGGTACAGCAAGCGATGATTTAGTACTTAATGATGTACGCGTTAGTTCAGAACGATTAGTTGAGCGAAAAGGAAAAAAATCTGCACCTAAAGGCTGGTTACTACATATACCAGCGTGTTATTTAGGAATTGCTAGAGCTGCATTAAATGATGCAGTGACTTTTGCAAATGAATTTCAACCGAATAGTCTGGACCACCCTATTTCTAAAGAGTCTCATGTACGTCAAAAAATCGGTGAGATGGATCTGATCTTAAGACGTGCGAGAAATTATTTATATAGCATTGCAGAAAAGTGGGATCAATACCCAGAACAACGTGAGTATTTAGCAAAAGAATTGGCAGTCGTTAAGGTAACAGCAACTAATGATGCAAATAAAGTTGTCGACCTAGCCATGCGTATTGTTGGAGGAAGAGGTTTGTCTAAAAATTATCCTTTTGAGCGATACTATAGGGATGTTCGAGCTGGTTTGCATAACCCACCGATGGATGATTTAATTCTTGAACAACTGGCATCTAGTTTGCTTGATAATTAAGTTGACTTTCAATATTGAAACAGTTATACTGAATTGTCTTATGAAAAGTTCGGAAATTTTTTGTTTTAGTAATCCTTCATAAAATTATCGATATTAAGGAAAGCTAACTTTAGATTAATATGAACAGTGTCTCCAGCCCCACGCCTGGAGGCTGGAGTCAGACGAGTTTTTCATTATTAAGATAAATATGCTTATATAATTTAGGAGGAAAAAGATTGACAGCATTTAAAGATTTTAATATTGGTGAGGATATTGTAAAAGCATTATCAAATATGGGCTTTGAAAACCCAACACCAATTCAGGAAAAAGCAATTCCGGTAGCTTTAGAAGGCCGGGATATGATTGGACAAGCACAAACAGGAACAGGGAAAACAACCGCTTTTGGTGTCCCAATGATTGAAAAGATGGACATGAGCCAGTCTAAAGTACAAGGATTGGTTATTGCACCAACTCGTGAATTAGCGATTCAGGTTGGGGAAGAACTAAACAGAATTGGTCAAAATAAAGGCGTGCGTACAGTGCCTGTTTATGGTGGGCAAGACATCCGTAGACAGATTAAATCACTGAAGAACCGACCTCAGATTGTGGTTGCGACACCTGGTCGTTTATTAGACCACATTCGTCGTAAAACGATTCGTTTAGACGAAATTCATACCGTTGTTTTAGATGAAGCGGATGAAATGTTAAATATGGGATTCATTGAAGATATTGAAGCAATTATGGCTGAAATACCTTCAACATACCAAACACTACTTTTCTCGGCGACGATGCCTAAGCGTATTCAGAATTTAGCTGAGCGTTTTATGAATCAACCTGAGGTAATAAAAGTAAAATCTAAGCAATTAACGGTTGAGAACATTGAACAATTCTATATAGAGGTAAAAGAACCTCAGAAATTTGATGTTTTATGTAAATTGTTAGATATTGAATCACCTGACTTAGCGATTATCTTCGGTCGTACGAAGAAGCGTGTAGATGAATTAACAGAAGGACTATTAAAGCGTGGATATTCTGCAGAAGGTATTCATGGTGATATCACTCAGCAGAAGCGTGAGCGTGCGATTAAGCGTTTCAAAGATCAAACAACTGATATCTTAGTAGCGACGGATGTAGCAGCTCGTGGACTAGATATTTCTGGTGTGACTCACGTTTATAACTTTGATTTACCGCAAGACCCTGAGAGTTACGTTCACCGTATTGGTCGTACAGGTCGTGCAGGTAACAAAGGGCAGGCACTTACATTTATTGTACCAAGAGAAATAGAACATCTTAAAAACATTGAAGAACTAACGAAGCATAAAATGACTCGTAAACAAGTTCCTTCATATGATGATGTACTTGAAGGTATTCAGCAAGCAACTCGTGATGATTTACTGAAAGCTTTAGAAGATCAAGATTTTCAAAAGTACAAGCGTGTCGCAGAAAATTTATTGGATGAGTATCATTCAGTAGATGTTGTAGCTGCAGCATTAAAATTATTAGCAAGAGAACCGGATCGTACACCTGTTAAGTTATCAGCCGTTTCACCTTTACGCGTGAAGAAAGTACGCCAAGGTGGAAAAGGCGGCGGAGGTAATCGTCGCCGAGGCGGTGGAGGCCGTCGTGGTGGCGGTGGTGGAGAACGCAATCGTGGTGGTAACCGTGGAGGCCGTGGTGGAGGTCGTCGTGATGACCGTCGATCTAATGACAACCGTGGACAAAAAGGTAACCGTAAACGTCGTAATTCCAACAATGGCTAGAGGTGTTTAGGATGTTCAAAGTAATGTTAATTTCAATTGCTATCGTAATTTTAGTACTTGTTTTAACTATTTACGCAATATCCAAAGGTTATTCTTATAATCATAAAGTCGACCCACTGCCTAAAAACAAAAAGAAAAACACGAATAATCATGAAACTAATGATCAGACTTGAGATAAGGGCTGTCCTAAAAAAAGGGCAGTCCTTTTTTCATACCTCAAAACAACTGAAATTTTAGTTAAAGCTGAAATTACTTCATTAATCCAAATTGTAACTTGATTAATCTAAGATCTAACTCGATTAATCTAAACTACAACTTCATTATTCAGACTGCCAACTCAATTAATACGACTTTTAACTACATTAACCCAGGAAAAGTAAGGCTCACACTTAAGCGGTAATCAATCTTGAGTGCAGCTTAATATCCTGTTAAAAGTTAATGATACTATGTTAATCCAAAGTAGAACTTCATTAATCTAGCAAACAACTCGTTTAATTAAAACACAAACTTCATTTATCCGAGTAACAACTCAATTAATCTCACCACAAACTTCATTAATAAAAAATAAGGCTCTCTTTTAGGTGAGAGCCCCTTCTACGTCAAAAGTCGTAGAATCATTTAAGCCATTTTAATGAAAAAACTTACACGAAATCTCCGATGTCCTGTGAGTTCAATCCACGTATGATATGGATAAACACTTACAAAAAGGAGAGATTTTTATGAATAGAGTAGTTGCTATTACTGGGGGAACAAAAGGTCTTGGTCGAGCTTTGGCGCAAGCTTTTGCTAGAGAAGGGGATGTAATCGCTATATGCGCCCGTAATGAATCAGGTTTAGAGGAAATGAGTCAGTTATTAACTGAGCTGGATGTTGACTTTTTAACTATAAAAGCAGATGTTTCAAAAGAGGTTGATGTTGAAAAATTTGTATCCAGTATAGAAGCTAACTGGGGAAGAATTGATTTGTTAATAAATAATGCTTCAACCTATGGAAACAAACCGACATTATTAGCCGATTATCCAACCAATACTTTTGAGGAAGTCATGCAGGTCAATGTCATGAACCCATTATATTTAACTCAAAGAGTGTTACCTGGAATGTTAACTAGAAATGAAGGCATGATCTTAAATGTAACTTCTGAAGCGGGTCATACTGGTTATGCCGGTTGGGGTGCTTATGGCGTCTCTAAGTTTGCTTTAGAAGGTCTAACAGAGATTTGGTACGACGAATTAAAAGATTTTAATGTGAGTATTAAAATGGTTGATCCGGGTGAGATGGATACTGAAATGCATGATTTAGCTGTACCAAATTGTGATTATGAATTATCAGACCCAAATGATGTTGCTAAGGCTTTTGTATATTTAGCGTCTGAAGCCGGTAGTCAAATGGAAGCTGTTAGAGTGAAGGCTGATGATCTTTTGAAAGAGGTGTCTCAGCATGACATTAAAAACATTTGAGATTCCTAAGGAACTGAATGCTTCTGTGCCAGCAGAATATCGTAACGGTTCACGTGATCAAGTGAAGTTAATGGTGACTGAAGGTGAAGAAACGAGTTTTTCTGAGTTTCAAAATTTAACGAACTATGTAAAATCCGGAGATGTCATGATCTTTAATAACACACGAACCATTCCTGCTGGCTTAAAAGCAACATACAAACAAAAGGAAGTCGAATTTCGTTTATCTCAACAAATCGATGAATTCACATGGGAAGGTTTTGTCTTAAAAGAAGAAATGATGATTGGTGAGCAACTCATCGTCACACCTGACCTTACGTTTACTATAGTTGGTTATGGCGGTGAAAAGCCGTTAGTTCAATTACAAAGTAATATGAACAGTAAAGATACAATGATCGGAGTCATCACGCTGGGAGAACCTATTCGATACGATTATATTAATCATCCTTACCCGATTAATACTTATCAAACGGTGTATGGTTCCATTCCGGGTTCGATGGAGATGCCATCAGCTGGAAGGGCGTTTACTTGGGATATGTTAAATAAATTAAAATCCAATGGTGTAAACATAGGTTTCATCCAATTATATACGGGGCTAAGTTATTATGAAAAAGACCAGTGGCCTAATCCCTCAAACCATCCAGAACGATATAATGTATCTCAAGAGGTGGTTGATCTAGTAAATAAAGCAAAACATGAAGGCAGACGTGTCATTGCCGTAGGTACAACAGTGGTAAGAGCACTGGAGTCGGCAGCTTTAAATGGCACTTTATTTGAGCAGAATGACGAATATACTAATTTGTATGTCAATGCTAAATATGATAGACAAATAGTCGATAGTTTATTAACAGGTCTTCATGAGCCTGAGGCCAGTCACTTAGATATGTTAACGAATTGGATTGAAAAAGATCATTTAATTGATTTATATCATGATGCTATGAAACGAAGATTCCTTTGGCATGAATTTGGCGATTTACACTTAATCTTGTGAAGTGAATATGAACATTCATCATATTGGTTTTGAAGTCATCCAATTAGATAGAAGTGTTCAATTGTTGAAGCAGGAATTTGGCATGCGGGTCGTTAAAGAGTTAGATTGGTTTGATGAACATCTTGTGTTTTTAATGGATGAACAAGACCATCTGATTGAGCTCGTGCAAGGAGAAAGTTTTGAAAAGCATATCGCCTACTATGTTAATGATCTACAGAAGTGGATTCATGAAAACCAGGGAGAAAAAGTAGATGGTCCATTCCCCGTCTTAAATGGTGAAACAGCATTTATTAAAACAAAAAATCATTGGTATGAAGTGTGTTCATTTAAAATTGAATCATGACATAGAAAAGGACTTTGCAGTTACGCAAAGTCCTTTTTTTAATTATTAATGACGTGTTCTTCGAAAAATGCCTGAAACTGTTCATTTGGTGCAGCACCTTTAATACGTGCAACCTCTTCGCCGTTTTCATAATGAACTAGGGTTGGTGTAGCCTGGATGTTGTACTCATTCCAGCCCTGTTGGAACTCTAATAAATTATACTGCTGAATATCAACGCTTAATTCTTCTGCTAAAGGCATCAAGCGAGGTGTTGTTTCTATACAATAATGACACTCAGGGCTGAAGAAATAAACAGTTACACTTTCTTCAGACTGAAGTTTCTCCTCTAAGTCCTCTGGAGTAATGATATTTTGATAATTTGGGTTATCTAATAACTCGACTGTTGAATTTTTTAGAGAGGATTTCCCGTATGGATTATCTTCCACCTCTTGCGTCTCTGCCATGTTCGTTAACAAAGCAGTTACGATAAATAACACAATAATAACTGAACCAAAGATCAGTAATTTTTTCATTATGAATCCTCCTTCATAGATTTCCAAATAATTATGGAAGTAATCAAAATCATTAAGAAAGCTGTTCCCGCCAATAACGGAATGGTTACGAATCCAAACCAATTAATGTACGAACCGGTACATGAAACTTGTCCACATGTTGGTGCAGAGTCCTGTAAAGCTTCTAACTTTTGAATAGAAAAATGATAGCCAGAAACAAGAAGACCAATAAATGATAAAGCAGTTGAATAGTACGCTACTTTTACATCTTTAATGACAACACCAATGAGTAAAACAATAACCATTGGGTACATAAAAATCCGTTGGTACCAACACATTTCACACGGGACATACCCTCGTATCTCTGAAAAATATAAGGACCCTAAAGTTGCAATAAAAGCAACGATCCATGCAAAAATCATTAGATTTTCCTGTTTTTTATTCATATCTTCACCTACTAATTATATACACAAAGATTATAGTATGAATTTTACTAGAAAGTAAGTAATTTGTTTTGTTATTTTGTAAAGAATTTATGAATTTTAAATAAATCCATTGAAAATGTAATTATAGAATTATATTATTATATAAGCAATTACTTATATGAGGTGATCCGGTTCATGGAAAAAACTTATCTGACTGTTGAAGAAGCGGCACAAGCTTTAAAACTTCTAGGTGATAAAAACCGCCTGTCAATTATGCGTTATGTGTCTGTTGATGAATGTTGTGTATGTGAGTTAGTTGAGTTACTAGACATCTCCCAACCGGCAATGAGTCAGCATCTTAGAAAATTAAAAGATGCCAAGCTTGTGAATGAAAAACGTAAAGGTCATTGGGTGTTTTATTCAATTAATAAAGAACATCCAGGCTACACTATGGTTCAGGGTGTACTTGCAAGTTTGCCGAATGGAAAAGAAGACTTAGAAGAATTATCAAATAATAATATGAGAATTATTTGTGATTAATACAGAAAAACTTTATTAAAGTTTAGTGTTGTTTATAAGCTACAGGCGGACGCTTTCCGCGGGCACGGCTCAAGCCTCCTCGGCAGAATATCACTGCCTGCAGGGTCTCGAGGCTCGTGCTGTTCCCACAGGAGTCGCCGCCTTTCGCTCAACTTTTCATTATTATTTCTTTAATAACAACATTGAACTTTGACTGAGAATAGATAAAGAGAGGGAGTTTTACGTGGAAATTTTTGCAGCCATAATTATTTTCTTAATTACACTAACTTTGGTTATATGGCAGCCTAGAAATCTAGGAATAGGATGGTCTGCCTGTGGTGGTGCTATTGTTGCCTTATTATTTGGTGTTGTGAACTTCGGTGATGTGATTGCCGTAACAGATTTAGTTTGGAATGCAACACTTGCGTTTATTGCTATTATTCTTATTTCATTGATTTTAGACGAAATTGGTTTCTTTGAATGGTCCGCGTTACACATGGCTAGAATAGCGAATGGAAGTGGACTGAAAATGTTCATTCTCGTGACGTTATTAGGTGCTGCAGTTGCTGCCTTGTTCGCAAATGATGGAGCAGCCCTGATTTTAACACCGATTGTTTTATCAATGGTTCGTGCCTTGAACTTCAAAGAAGCTATGATCTTACCATTTATTATGGCAAGTGGATTTATAGCGGATACAACATCATTGCCGCTCATTATTAGTAACTTAGTGAACATTGTATCAGCTGATTTCTTTGGCTTAGGCTTTACAGAATACTTAATCAGAATGGTTATTCCTAACTTGTTCTCGATCGTAGCAAGCATCGTTGTACTATATTTATTTTTCAGAAAGTCAATACCGAAAGATTATGATATAGAAAAATTAAAAAGACCTGAAGAAGCCATTAAAGATCATAAGATGTTCAGATTATCATGGGCTGTACTGGCATTATTGTTAGTTGGATATTTTGTAAGTGAATTTGTTGAAATCCCAGTATCATTTGTAGCTGGAATAATCGCTGTCTTTTTCTTATGGATGGCTAAACGTAGCCCTGCTGTACCTACTATGGAAGTAGTTAAAGGTGCACCGTGGGCAATCGTATTTTTCTCAATTGGAATGTATGTTGTTGTTTATGGTCTTCGTAATGTCGGGCTAACTGATTTACTTGCACAAGTGCTGGATGTCGCTGCAGACCAAGGGTTATTTGTTGCAACTATCTCAATGGGCTTCATCGCAGCTATATTGTCATCTGTGATGAATAATATGCCGACAGTTATGATTGATGCTTTAGCGATTGCTGACACGAATACCACAGGAGCTATTCGTGAAGCGCTTATTTACGGGAACGTGATTGGAAGTGACTTAGGTCCAAAAATCACACCGATCGGTTCATTAGCGACATTATTATGGTTACACGTTCTATCCAAAAAAGGGATTCACATATCTTGGGGATATTACTTTAAAGTTGGAATCATTTTAACTGTACCAGTGCTATTCTTTACGCTATTAGGTCTATATGTATCATTATTATTAATATAAAAGCGAGGGATTCTTGATGGGTAACAAACCTATTTTATATTTTTTATGTACAGGTAACTCTTGTCGAAGTCAGATGGCTGAAGGGTTAGGGAAAGAAATTTTAGGTGATGAATGGGAAGTTCATAGTGCGGGAATTGAAGCACATGGCCTAAATCCAAAAGCAATTGAAATGATGAACGAAATTGGGATAGATATTTCCAATCAGGAATCATCAATAATCGACAGAGACGTTTTAAACCATGCAACCTTTGTGGTTACCTTATGTGGTGATGCGCTAGATAATTGCCCGGCAATCCCGCCCAGTGTAAAGCATGAACATTGGGGGCTAGTTGATCCGGCTAAGGCTGAAGGAACTGAAGAAGAGGTTGATCAAGTATTTCGTGATGTTCGTGATGATATTAAAGAGAGAATAGAAGAACTAAAGACCTCCTCAAAATAAGAGCCATAAAAGCAACGTCCTAACTCACATGCGTGATTAGGACGTTTGTTTTTGTATTGAAGGCTAAAGTGTTAGGAATCAGAATAAATATTTACTAGAAAGATTTAGCGGTTACTAGAAAATACAGGTGCTTTACTAGACAAACTGGACTAAATACTAGAAAAAATTAATGTTTTACTAGAAGAAATAAGTGAGATACTAGACAAAATTAAATATTTACTAAAAAGTTTACCTAAATACAAGAAAGCAGCCTTATAAGATAAAATTATTCCTCTGAATTAAAATACTTAATGCTATAAGCTATGAAAAACTGTGCACTGTAATAAAATAGCATGATTAAAACACTTGAATAAGGTACATCTGTCACAAACATATTCCAGGCTAAAATTGAATCGGATATGACAAATAAAATAGCACCTATTGCAGCGTACATGTTTCGAGTCATGACAGCGGACCAGGCCATTACAGATAGCATAACCATATACAACGTTACTGGTACAACTAATGATTGGTCAGTTATTGATTTTAAAACACCGTTTCCAATAATATAAGCATAGATCACGATTGGTAATAAGGTGAGCGTACGGACAAAAGAAGAACGCCATTGAATAAAGAATCCAATTAAATAAAAAATGTGTGCAATGAGAAATGACGTTAAACCTATTACAAACCATTGTAGTGTAATGTCGCCTATAGCGCTAAAAATCAATCCTATAATAATTGCATAATGGACAAAAACTTTACGTTCCGGTAAGTTGTAAAAAGCGTATAAAATGATTAATATAATTGGTAAAACTTTAAAAAACAGTTCGACTGCAATAGGTGCATTAGGTAGTAAAAAAATATAAAAAATTGCCGAAAGCACGACAACCCATGGGAGTATTCTTAGCATTTTAGTACACTCCTTTTTAAAGAAATATATTCAAAAAATATAAAGAAAATTACGAAAAGGGGAATGGAAAATTGTTCAAATACACCATATGCTTTATAAAACAAGGGAGTTCCATTTTATTAATCAATCGTCAGAATCCCCCTAATATGGGTCATTGGAATGGCGTTGGAGGAAAAATTGAAGTTCAGGAAGCACCTCTTGAATCCGTTGCAAGAGAAATACAAGAAGAAACTAACCTCACCATAAGTAAAGAACAAATTTCTTATAAAGGTGTCGTATCATGGGATTCAGATCAAAGTGGAACTAATGGGATGTATGTTTTTAAAGCAGAGATCGATGAAAATTTGAACTATGAAACTCCAAAGCAGACAGATGAAGGTATTTTAGATTGGAAAACCATAGATTGGGTGTTGGATGAAAATAACTTAGGAATTGGACAAATGATTCCTAAATATCTACCTGCTGTTTTAAATGAAAACCATTGTTACATTCATCACTTCACCATAGAGAATAAAAGTGTAATATCTTATGAACACAAGGAGGATACTAAGTTTGCAAGGAATTAATTATTTGAAAAATGGTTCGGCTACTCAAAAACAGGCTTATAAAGCTATAATAGAGCTTAATATAATGAATGATTTATCTGGTTATAACCCTGTTCTTTGTGGTACGATACCGCTCAATATTAATACGTCAACTTCGGATTTGGATATTATATTAGAAGTCCATGACTTTAACAGTTTTGAAATTGAGGTTCAATCTTTATATAGTGACTACAAAAGTTATTCGATGAAAAACTACGAAGTAAGAGGTACTCCTACATACAAAGTTAACTTTGTATGTAAAGGCTTTGAGTTTGAATTGTTTGCTCAGCCAGTTCCAGTACATAATCAGCATGCATATCAACATATGATTATTGAAGAAAATATTATTAAGCAAAATCCACGTGTAAAAGGAGAGGTACTTAGGCTTAAGGAACAAGGTGTGAAAACGGAGCCTGCATTCTGTAAAGTCTTGGGTTTGAAAGGTGACCCTTATCAGGGGTTAATTGAATATGGAAAAAAGAATAATATGATTTAGGGTGTGAAATGATGACAACGACAAAATGGCAATCAGATGCTAAACAAAAGTGGGATGATCGTGCGACGTTTTGGCATGCAAAAAGTAAAGAGATGTGGGATAACGGAAGTCGGAAATCTATTGTTCCATTTTTTAAGAAACATGTTCCAAAGCAAGCCAAAGTTCTTGATTTAGGGTGTGGAGATGGTTATGGCTCTTATAGACTTTGGAAAGAGGACTATGATGTGACAGGCGTAGATTTATCAGAAGAAATGGTGAAGCTTTGTCAACAACACGTAACAGATGATATGAATCATCTTCAATTTTTGCAAGCTGATATGTTGAGTTTACCTTTCCAAAATGAATCGTTTAACGCTCTTATGGCTATTAATGCCATTGAATGGACTGAAGTGCCTAATAAGGCTTTACATGAGTTACTTCGAGTTGTAGAACCTGGTGGTTACTTATGTGTTGCCATTCTTGGTCCAACGGCTGCACCAAGGATAAATAGTTACGATCGTCTTTATGGTAAAGATGTGATTATGAACACGATGATGCCATGGGAATTTAAACAATTAGGTGAAGAGCAAGGGTTAAGTTTAATTGATACACATTATGTTTATAAACAGGGTGTCAGCATGCAACATGTAGGTTCTTTATCTGATGAGTTAAAACAATCTTTAACTTTCATGACTTTATTTATGTTTAAAAAGTAGTGATGTATATGAAAAAGCTACCCTATTCAGTTAGGGTAGCTTTTTTAGTCATCATTATATTAAGATTTCTACATCATTTTCTTCACGTAATTGCTTTAGAAGCGCTTGAGTTTTTTTGCTTTCTTTTTGGCTTTTCACTTGACCTTTAAGTGATTTTTTCATTTCTTCTAAACTTTTAGCTTCTTGTTCAGCTTTTTTCATTTGTGCTTTGTACTTGTCATATGCTTCTTGAATTTCTTTATCAGAAACAGTTGGTTCTTCAATATTTTTCTCTAAATACTTTTGTGTGAGTAAATTTATGCGAATATCTTCTTTTACTTCTTTTTCACTTGTGTCGTACTTTTCAAAAACTTTGCTGACATCTTCTGCTTCATTCGATTTCTTTAATTGGTCAACAGTTTTTTGATATTCTTTATTGATTTCTTCTTCACTTGGTTTAATCCCAGACTCTTTGGCTGCTTGTTTAACAAGTTCAATGTTGATTAAGTTATCTAAAGCTTGTTTTTGAATTTGATCAGCAAATTTAGAAGGATCTTGTCCCATCATTTGATACTGCTGTAGGAAATAACCTTCAGTTTCTTTTAACTCTTTTCCTGTAATCTCTGCATCATTTACTTTAGCTACTACTTTATCATCTGCTATATCTTCAGAAGGTGTTTTGGCTTGTTTATTGCCTTCTTCTTTACCTTCACCTTCACCATTATTTTTATCTTCTTGACTTTGCTCTTGATCTTGGTTATCTTGATTATTTTCAGTATCGCCTTCATCTCCACCACAAGCGGCTAGGAAAGCTGTTAACATCACAATAAGGATTGCTGTTAAGAACTTCTTCATGAATAAACACTTCCTTTTGTTCTATATTAGGTTTCGAGTATGAATTGTAGCATATTGTCGTAAGATGACACAAGTTATATCAACTATGTTAAATAATTGTAATATTTATCGAATCCCTTGCATTTTTAGACTAAAAGGAGTAAAGTATTAAATGTACGAAGTAATTGGTATCGATGTTTACTGAATGACCTCTTTTAGGAAGTCTAAGTAACAGGATTCAATTGTTTTGTAGTAATTTTAAAGGAGGTCATTTTAAATGACAGGTACAGTAAAATGGTTTAACGCAGAAAAAGGTTTCGGTTTCATCGAACGTCCAGACGGAGATGACGTTTTCGTTCATTTCTCAGCTATTCAAGCAGACGGTTTCAAAACTTTAGCTGAAGGCCAAGACGTTGAGTTCGAAATCGTTGAAGGCGATCGCGGACCTCAAGCAGCTAACGTTGTTGCTAAATAATAGACGATAAGTTAAACATTAAGACGCACGTAAATGCAAATTTACGTGCGTTTTTTATATAGGTTAAGGAGTGACAGCATGTCTTGGATGATTAAATCATTTAGTGAGTTATCAAATCATGAGTTATACAATATTCTAAAATTACGCGTCGATGTATTTGTTGTTGAACAGAATTGTCCATATCCAGAATTAGATGGTTATGATCCTGAAGCTCTACACTTGTTTTCAAGAGAAGGAAGTCAAATTACTGGATATTGTCGTTTAATTCCACCTAATGTGAAGTTTGAAGAGGCCTCTATTGGGTGAGTAATCACAGTATCTGATGAAAGACGTTCAGGAAGAGGTACAAAGATGCTTGAAGAAGCATTGAGGTACATTTCTCAAGAATGGAATAATCCTAATATAAAGATAGAAGCTCAGTCACATTTACAGCAGTTTTATGGGAAATGTGGTTTTAAAACTATTTCTGAAGAGTTTTTAGAAGATGGTATCCCACATGTTGAAATGCTTTTTAAAGGAAATTCAACAAAAATAGCAGGAAATTAAAGGGTCATTGTTTAAATTAACCATTAGGATGTGATAATTATGGATAACTTAACTTTTAAACGAGTTTCAGACTGTTCGCTTAATGAATTAGTTGATGTTTGGAATCGAGGTTTTGAAGGATATTCGGTTGATGTAACGATGACACCAGAAGCTTTTTTAAAGCGTATGGTATCGGAAGACCTTAGTCCAAGTGACTCTGTTGTTGCTTTCGATGAACAAAAAGCTGTAGGTATAATTATGAACGGCTTTAGAGAAATCAACGGAAAAACCTATGCTTGGAATGGTGGAACAGGTATTGATACTGACTATCGTGGTAAAGGTGTTAGTCAACAATTAATGGATGAGGTTGATCATCTTTATCGTGAGAAAAATGTAGACGTAGCAGTTCTTGAAGCAATTTCAACTAATGCCAGAGCAATTAAGCTTTATGAAAAACACCATTATGAATTGGTTGAACGTTTGACTTATTTTAAAGGTCCGGAAGATCAACAAGATATTTCGGTAATTCATGATTATGATTTGGAGATCCATCGTGTACCTAAAGAAAAAATTAGGATACTTTCCTTCTATCAAGAAGATATGCCGTGGCAAAATCAGCTGGAAAGTTTAAAGGATGGATTTTTCTACATTCTTTATGACCGTGATCGTCCAATTGGTTATGCGACAACAAAAGAAAATTATAACTCTAATGGTCGTTTGCAAGCTGTTCAGTTATTTCAAGTAGGGATAGAACCAGCTTTAGAAGAAGATGATTTATTATTAGTTACTTTTTTACATCGAATTTTTAGGTTGGATCTTAATGAAGTAAAACGACTGGTTGTTAATTTTCCTAACCAACAAGACCATTGTTTAGATGCTTTTCATCAATTAGGTTTTCAAAAAATGATCGAACAAGTACATATGAAAAAGACCTATTAATGAATGAAAAGCAGCTTTTTAGGGTAAGCAGATAATAGATCTTAAAAAGATAAAGGAGTGTTTATTGATGACTAAACTATTTACTTCTAAAGCGACAGCAAAAGGTGGTCGTGGTGGCCATGTTAAGTCAGATGATGGAATTATAGATTTAAATGTTGTGATGCCAACTGAAAATACGGATGAAACAGGTACAAACCCTGAACAGTTATTTGCGGCAACATATTCGACTTGCTTTGATGGAGCCTTAAACTTAGTGGCTAAAAATAATGATAAAGATATTGATTCAACCACTACTGCAGAAGTTTCGTTTATGAAAGATGAATCAGATGGTGGTTTTAAGATTGAAGTAAAGCTGATTTGTGAAATCAGTGGCGTATCACAGGATGAAGCTGATGATCTTGTAAAAGAAGCAAACAAAGTATGCCCATATTCAAAAGCCACACGAGGTAATATTGATGTTGAATTAGAAGCTAAAGCAAAATAATATTAAAAATCACTGAGGGCAATAATCCTCGGTGATTTTTAATTAATCTAAGATTTTTACTCGAACCTGTCGAACGCCGTAGCGTAATGCATCTGCTTCTTTTGGAATAAAGATGTCGATTCGTTTACCTTTAATGGCTCCACCAATATCTCCAGCTATGGCAACACCATAACCTTCAACCCAAACTCTTGAGCCTAATGGAATAACATTAGGGTCGACCGCAATCACTTTTTGGTCTGGATTACTTCTTAAGTCTTGTCCAGTATAAGTGGTCCCGCTACATCCATCACAGAAAGCTGTATACGCTGTCGCAGTTACATAGAACGCTTCGTTTTCTGATTCCTGACTTGCCTGTTGAATATTATCTTTGTCTACTTGTTTTGATTGTTGTTGTTTTTTATCTTGATTTGATTGAGCTGTTGTAGCTGGCTGTTTTTCTTCCTCAACCAATGATATTTTTCCTTTTGCTGTAAGGTTACTCTTCGATGTTTCAAAGAAACTTACTTGATGTTCACTTGCTCCTGTATGATTCTCTAATGTTGAATTATTCGTAGATGCACTCATTGGAGAACTAAACACCATTAGCATGACTATGGCAAATGCCACACTAACTAGAAGTTTATTCATGGATTCCCCTCCAATTGTGACTAAAGTTCTAGTGAAAAAGAAACACTTTATCTTTCACCATTGGCTAGTATATCAGCTGATAATCACAAGTCAATTACAAAGCTTGTACAGAGAGGTAACAATTTTATTACAAAAGTATTAGTATTAAAATGAGCTAATATTCACATTGATAAATGCGGTGAAATCAGGTAACAGTTGGAGTTTTATTAGTTGACGTATTATACTTGGATGGTTTTATACTTGAAGTAGTTATAGTTGTACATATAAACAATTTAAAGAATATGAAATAGAATAATAATAGAGGTAGCGGGTTGAGGAAGGAGACATCACGTTGAAAATCTTATTAATTAACGGCACGATTGTTGGAGAAAAAACAAAAGTGCTGTTAAATGAAGTGGAAAAACAATTGATTGAGTATATACCTTCAAATCAAATAGAGATCATACATTTAGAAGACTTGAAGCTGGAGTTTGCGGATGGACGTACAAAAGAACAATACAATGAAGACACACATAAGCTGATTGATGAGATAGAATCTGCGGATGGTTATATCATTGCTTCCCCTATTTTTCAAGGGTCTATACCTGGAGTTTTAAAGAATGTTTTTGATTTAATTTCGCCAAAAGGCATGAGATATAAACCAGTATCCATCTTAGCGAACGGCGGTACATTTCAACACCACCTAGTAGTTGAGAATCAATTAAAACCTATATTAGATTATTTTAAGTGTTTGGTCACACCTAATTATGTTTATGCACAAACTTCACATTTTTCTCACACGAATGAGTTAATCGATGAAGACGTAGCCAGACGCATTCAGGAATTAGCACGAGTTTTTCATCAGTATTTAAATATGAGTCGTGACTTGCGAGAAGGTCATGATGATTCAATAGCTGACTATTAAAAATCTACTGTATATACCAGTAGATTTTTTTATGTAAAAAGAACCATAAACAAACACTCAAGCTAGAGGGCTTGAGTGTTTGGAACTACTCACCTATAAAATTAGGGTTTCTTTTTTCAATAAATGCTTGGATTCCTTCTTGATGATCTTTTGTTTGGCGCATAAGTGCCTGCCCTTTAGTTTCTTGATCTAATACTTCTTCAAGTAAAGGCAGCTGTTTATTATTTAATATTTTTTTCGTTTCAATCATCGACATTAATGGGGAATGGCTTAATTTAGTTAAGTACGTTTCTAAGGCTTTTTCTAAATGACTAGTTGCTAGATCAACCAATCCAAAAGGCTGTGCTTCTTTTGCTGTCATCATTTTACCTTCCCAAATGGTTTGCTTTGCTTTTACTGGTCCTAATCGTTGCTCCATATAAAAATGACCGCCACCATCTGGAATTAAACCAATTCCGATGAAGTTCATCGCTATTTTCGCATCCTCATCTGCAATGATATAGTCAGCTGCAAGGGCCATGCTTAACCCTAAACCAGCTGCAGCTCCATTGAGTGAAGCGATTGTTACTTTCGGCATTGTGTAAAACAACGTACTACAGTTTTTGATCGTTTTCATAACCTGTTTAAAGCCTTCTGGATCAGTGTTTTGTAACATAGTTTTCACATCGCCACCTGCAGAAAATGCCTTTCCAGCACCTGTAAGTACTACTACTTTTGAATCATCGTCCTTAACTTGTTCAAGAACCTTACTTAGTTCTTCAAGCAATTCTATATTCATAGAGTTCAACTGTTCTGGTCGATTCAAAGTTATATAAGTGATTTTCCCTTCTCTACGAACTAATACGGTGTCTCCCATAATTTCACTCCTAATTATTAATGTTAGTTAATCTTTTGTAATATTCAATTGCTTTTTCATATTCTTGTTTTTCTGTATATACTTCAGCCAATAATTCTAAAAGCTCTTGAGTTAATGCTGTTTCACCAACGCTTTTATAATAAGGTAATATCACGTTTTCTGCTCGATCAATAAAGGCCTGGTCATGTGTTTTATTATAGAGTTGATGCTTAAGAATATAAAAGCGGTGACGTATTTTTGTTAGATTTGATCCTTGTAATTTGGATTCACCCTGTTTTATATATTCTTCAGCTAAATGGTGTTCTCCTTTTTGAAAGTAGATTTTTGCAATCATAATTGTTGAATGTGCGACATCATATAAATTTTCATGATGTTCTAAAGCATCATGTAAAAATTTGAGCGCTTGATCTAGATCACCCCTTCTTTCATGCATAATTCCAAGGTTATGAGTGACTCGAGAATGGACTGTTGGTGAGTCGCCCATAGGTTTAGATTGCAGAACTTGCTGAAGGTATGTTTCTGAGATATCAAAGGCACCTAGATTTAAATAATTTATGCCTAATAAATGATAGCAGTCGGTTACTTTTCGGTAGAGCAAGTCATTAGCATACTGTTCTAAAGCCATTCCTACGTAGTAATTTGAATAAACAGGTTTTTGCATACCCATATAAGATAATGCTAAAAGATAATATATTTCAGGATCCCTTAAATTTTGCTCTTCTAGAATTTCTATAGCTTTATGGAAATATTGATTGGCCATCTTTGAATTAAGGTGGCAGTTATAGTAAAACCCAACAATTTTATAAAAATAAAAGAGCTTTTCTCCTTTAAAAGTATCTTCTAAATTCATTAATTCTTGAAGGTTCATCGATAACTTGTTCGTAGTGTCTTGTACGATTAAATAGTAGAAGTGAATCAACTGAAAGTATTTTTGTAAGTCAGGGTCATGGAAGGGGGTGATAATTTCTTTTAATTCATTAACAATTGATTTCGCCTGATCCAGTTGTTTATTAGAAATATGTTTATAAAGCTGATTAATTTGATTATGTATAGTTGGTACATCATAAGAGGTTAATTTTTCATAATCCATTTTTAAACGTTCAAATAATAGTTCAACCGTATCTGGCTTAGGTTCGATTGCACCGCTTTCAATCTTACTAAGATATGATACTGAACATACACCGTTTGCTAGTTCTTTTTGAGTAAGCCCGTTTTTAGTACGATAAAATTGAATCATTGAGCCTAATTCCATATGAATCACCCTGTATATAGATTGGTTAATTTTAATAAAATATGTATAAAAGCCTAGTATTCTACTCAAATATTATCACAACTTAGTCTAGAAAAATATTAATTCCACTCGTTAATTGACTTAATTGTAAATTAAGATTAATATAAAATTATTCAATTAAATATCCGAAGTAAAAAGGTGTAAACATTTCGGTGTTTACTTAAAAGGGAAGTTCGGTGAGAATCCGACGCGGTCCCGCCACTGTGTATGGGAAGCGACTAATCAACCACTGTTTATGATGAATGGGAAGGGATTAGGAGTGTTGACCCTAAGCCAGGAGACCTGCCTTTTTATTTTAGCTCGTTTTCCTTCGGGGTTAAAAGGAAAGGCTATGTTATAGTTATGTGGTTGTATTATGACAAACCATGCCTTTGTTTCCTTACCTGAGGAAGCGAGGGCATTTTTTATTTTGGAGGCACTGTTAAAGCTTAATGTTGGTAAAATAGAAAAAACGAAAGTAAGAAATTTTTCTGCGAAAAGCGAAAGGCGGCGACTCCTGGTCGACTAACTTCGGCCACGTCCTGTGGCCAACGTCGACACTTGACCGTCCAGGTCTTCGCGGGAACAGCGCGAGTCTCGAGACCCCACAGGGATGCGCCTGCGATTACTCGGCGCAAGGCAGCAAAGAAGCGAATTCAATGTAGTAGCCTGGCTCGAGCCGTGCCCGCGGAAAGCGTACGCCTGTAGCGATTCGCAGAATCTACAACAGGCATTAACATTGCCATTTTAGAAAGGGAGATTTTACATGCAGAAAAAATTATGGTTATTGATGCTAACGTTGGTGTTAGCTGTCGGGTTAACAGCTTGCCAAGAAGAACAGTCAAATGGAGGTTCTTCAGAACAGGGAAATGATAAAGTAGAAGAAAAAGAGAATCAAGAAACAAGCGAAAATAGTGATAATGAAAGTTTTCAATCAGTAACATTGACTGATAAATCAGGAACTGAAGTTACAATTAATGAAAAGCCAGAACGCATTGTTTCAGTCTTACCAAGTGCAACCGAAATTGTATATTCAGTTGGCGCTGGCGAAGAAGTAGTCGGTGTATCTAAATGGGCGAACTACCCTGAAGAAGTACAGGATGTAGAAAAAGTCGGAGATCAACAGTTAAGTATAGAAAAAATTGTTTCACTCGAACCTGATTTAGTCGTTGCGGATTTAAATAATGGTGATGATGTAGAGGCACTACGTAATGCCGGCTTAAACGTATTAGTATTAGGTTCGCAAAACTTAGAATCTGTTTATGAAGATATTGATCTAGTCGGTCAAGCGACAGGTAATGTTGAAAAGGCTCAAAGTATTATTTCACAAATGAAATCAGAAGTAGAAGACGTTCAGAACGCCGTGAGTGATTTATCAGAAGACGAGAAAAAAGATGTTTGGATAGAGGTTGGACCAGAACTTTATTCAGGTGGCGACGGATCATTTATTGATGAATTAATTACTTTAGCGGGTGGTAATAATATCATTGGCGATCAACAAGGATGGCCACAAGTTAGTGAAGAAGTGGTGTTAGAAAGAAATCCAGATGTGATTATCACAACATATGGATATTACGTAGAAGATGCAGTTGAGCAAGTTCTAGCACGTAAAAATTGGCAAGATGTAAAAGCTATTCAAGAAGAGCAAGTATATGATTTCCATGGAGATTTATTAACACGACCAGGCCCACGTTTAACAGAAGGCTTGAAGAAATTAGCACAAACATTGTATCCAGAATTGTTTAATTAAAAGGACGTTTCTAAGTGAAAAATAGACAAAGTAAACTGTGGATTTGGTTTCCAATTTTCAGCTTAATATTATTGATGTCAATGAGTTTATCCGTGACTTTGGGGGCTGCTAATATTAGTTGGCAGCTCGTATGGCAAATCATTTTTTCTAAAATTCCAGGGTTAAACTTATTTAATCAGGCAAGTTGGTCAGCCTCCACAGAGACCATCGTATGGGACATACGATTGCCTAGGGTGCTATTAGGGGCGGTTGTTGGTGCCGCGTTAGCTTTAGCTGGTGCGATTTATCAAGGCGTATTACGAAATCCCTTAGCCGACCCTTTTATTTTAGGCGTATCGTCAGGTGCTTCATTTGGCGCTGCCTTAGTGTTTGTTTTCGGCTGGCAAGTCTTTTGGTTAGGTCAATTTACCCTTCCTGCTGTAGCCTTTTTGTTTGGTTTTTTAAGCTTATTAATCGTCTATTTCTTATCCCGTGTAAATAACAAAGTCCGTTTAGAAACCATCATATTAGCTGGTGTCGTTGTCCAGTCCTTTGTCGGTGCATGTTTATCACTAGTTTTAGCTTTATCTAATGAACAGCTACAAACTATTGTATTTTGGATGATGGGTAGTTTAGCTTTAACAGATTGGAGTTACAACCAGATTATTTTTCCAATCATTTTATCGATCTCGGTCATTTCAACCTTTTTCATTAAAGAGTTAAATATGTTGGGGTTAGGTGAAGAAGCGGCGCATCACAGTGGCGTCTCTGTTCAACGAACCAGGTTCATTCTATTAATACTAGCTTCAATTATAACGGGAGCAGCCGTATCGGTGTCTGGAGCTATTGGTTTTGTAGGTTTAGTCGTACCACACATTATAAGGTTAATGTTCGGAGCGGATTATCGAGTCGTTTTACCTTTATCTATTATCGGAGGAGCGATCTTTTTAGTTGGCGCAGATGCATTTGCCAGAACGATTCTGGCCCCCAGAGAAATACCATTAGGGGTGGTTACAGCATTTCTCGGTGCACCATTTTTCGGCTATCTATTACGTCGAGCTAAACGAGGTTACTTTTAAGGAGGAATACCTTTGCTAGATTTACAGAATGTAAGTAAAACAGTTGATGAGAAGCCTATTGTTAATCAGGTATCTTTTTCTGTACAAAAAGGGAAGAGTATTGGGTTGATTGGTCCGAATGGTGCAGGTAAATCGACTATCGTAAAGTTAATATCTGGTCTTGAAAAGCCTACTAATGGATTAATTCAATTGATGGGAAAAGATGTGCAACAATGGTCAGTTAAAAAGCTCGCTCAACACACAGCTGTCCTTACACAGGAAGGGTTATCTCCTTACCCAATCACAGTTTTTGATGCAGTATTGATGGGGCGATACCCACATCTAGGATTTTTTCAACGTGAAGGAAAAAAAGATTTTGACCTAGTCGAGCACGTACTTGAAACGACTGGACTAACGGCGTTTAAAGATCAAATGTTAGATACGTTAAGTGGTGGGGAGCGTCAACGTGTAGCTATCGCTAAGGCCATGGTCCAGCAACCACAAATGTTGCTATTAGATGAACCAACCACTTTTCTTGATATTGGACACCAAAAAAATATATTGAATTTAGTTAAGGATTGGCAAAGACGTGATGGCTTAACTGTATTAATGGTTTTACATGATCTGAACTTAGCAGCTCAATTTTGTGATGAACTGATTCTGATGAATAAAGGTAAAGTGGTGGATATTGGTTCGAGTGAACAAATTATCGCTAAAGAAACCTTGGAACAAGTCTATCACGCAAACCCTGAAATCATTCGTCATCCAAAATCCAATATTCCCCAAATTTTATTATAGTTTTTATTCGTAAAAATCAGCTTGTCTAGTATAATGATTAGTAGATTTAAATGAAATGGGGAAAAGAAATGATTGAATGGAGAAATTTGTACCGTGGTTTAATCATGGGCTCAAGTGATGTTGTCCCTGGTGTGAGCGGTGGCACAATGGCAGTTTTACTTGGTATCTATGAACGTTTTATTGAAGCATTAAACGGAATTTTATCAAAAGAATGGAAGAAACATATAGGTTTCTTATTGCCTCTGGCTATTGGTATAGTTATCGCAATGGTCTCACTTGCCGAGGTCATTAACTGGGCATTTGAAAATTATCCCAATCAAACTCTATTTTTATTTCTTGGATTAATTGCAGGAGTTATTCCATTTTTAGCTCATAAGTCGAATTATAAAGAGACATTTAAAGGCACTCATTATTTTCTGCTTATATTAGCTGCTATTTTGGTAGGTTCAATGGCGTTATTTGGTGATGGCCCAGCAGAAACTGAACCAATAACTTCTTTCAGCACAGACACTTATATTAAACTTTTCTTCTCTGGATGGCTGGCAAGCTCTGCGATGATATTACCTGGCATTAGTGGATCTTTCTTGCTTTTATTAGTCGGGATGTACAGTACATTTACACATGCACTTGGAAACTTTATTTTTGAAGCCCTTATCCCACTTGGATTAGGAATTGTTTTAGGACTACTCATCATGAGTAAAATTTTAAGGTATCTATTTGATCGTTACTACTACCAAACATACGCATTAGTGATCGGCCTTGTGGTCGGGTCGTTGGCCGTTGTTTATCCAGGTCTTGAATCTGATATGATGCTAAACGTGTTGAGTGCTATTACATTTATTATTGGATTACTAGCTGCCTATGGCTTAGGCAGACTTGAATATTAAATATGATTGAACCCCTTCCTTGAGTTAGGAAGGGGTTGTTTTTTGCCTAGAAGTGACAATAGATTTGTGTTTTTCTTTAAGAGTAGTGGTTTAATTTTTTTACTAGAAAGTTCAAGTGTGTTACTAGACAAAGTGGCCAAAGTACTAGACAGAATCAGTGATTTACTAGACAAAATTCCGGTTTTACTAGAAACTTTAGTTTAACACTAGAAAATAGTGACTACATAAGGTGAAAATTATCGTTTACAGCTTGTGAAACTCAACTTCACGATTTTTAAAAGTCGATACATATTTAAATCCAATTTCTCTTAGCAATTCGTAAGCTTCATCAATACGATCTCCCACACGTTCAGGGCGATGGGCATCTGAACCGACTGTGATAATTTCTCCACCCATATCATAATACAGTTGAAGAATATCTTTGCTTGGTAACAGTCGATTCATATAGTATTTGTAACCTGATGTATTAATTTCAATACCTTGTCCTCTTGGAATAATCGTTTTAAAAATTTCCTCCATGACTTCATGAAAATGGTGAACACCATCCTCATATTTGTAGCGTGTGACTAAATCAATATGGCCTAAAATACTGAATTGATCAAAGCGCTTCACGCAATCTAAAAGCTCTGAATAATATTTTTCGTATGCTTCATCCAGTGTGCAACCTTCAAACAACCTTCCAGAATGTAAATCTTTTTTGTCGGTTGTGTGCATCGATAGAATAATGAAATCGAATGAATTTGCTTTAACTAAATCTTTGTATTGTTTAACTAGGTGAGGTTGTATGCCAAGCTCAATACCCTTTCTGATATCCAGCTTTCCCTCATATTGCCTCCTTGCTTTTTGATAAGCCTCTTCATATTTATTAAGGTCAACATCGAATACAATTGATGTGTCTGGATAATCATAATCAATGTGGTCTGTAAAACATATTGATTGTAAACCTTGCTTAACCGCAGCTTCAGCCATCTTTTCCATTGGCGCTTTACAATCTGCAGAAAAAGTAGAATGCATATGGTAATCGTGCATTAATTCTCATCCTTTCTTGCGCATCTTAAGACAAATTTTAATACCTTGACAGACGCATGTACACCCATTAGAATGTTAAACAACAACTTTATTATGATAAAGTGATAAACAAATAGAGTGATAAAGGGAGTTGTCTATGCAATTCGGAAAACAATTGCCGCAAGGTGTAGCAGATCTTTACTCCAATGATTATGAAAATAAAGAATACATCATCAAACAAATCAATCAACTAACTAAACTGTACGGTTTTAAACCTATTCAGACACCGACTTTTGAATATTACGATTTATTCATGAATATGCCGGGAACTTTGGATCCTGATCAAATGATTAAGTTAATTGATCACGATGGAAAAATATTAGTTTTACGTCCGGATGCGACTGTTCCTATTGCGAGAATGGTTGCAAATTCCAATCAACCATTAGAAGTTGAGAAGTTGTCATACGTCACTAATATTTTTCGTATGCAAAATGGAGAATCAGATGTGTTCTCAAGATCCTTTACTCAACTCGGAGTTGAATGTTTCGGTAAGAAAAATCGTTATGTTGATGTAGAAATGATTGCATTAGCGATTGAAACTTTAAAAACAGTCGGATTACAACGTTATCAAATTGACTTGGGTCAGGCTAAATTTTTTCAAGCATTAATGGACGAAATTAATCCAACTCCTGAATTACAACGAGAGATTCAAGAAAAACTTGAGCAAAAGAATGAATTTGAGTTAGAGCAAATCCTTAATGAAAATCATGTAAATGAAAAAGCTAAGCAGGTTTTAACACAATTGACCTATTTATTTGGAAACCCACGCGAAGTCATCAAAAAGGCAAAACCATTAGCACTCAATTCAGATATGTTACAAGCTATCAATGAACTTGAATGGATTGTTGAGCAGATTAATGGATTAGGTTTAAGTGAGTATATTTCCATTGATTTGGGGCTCGTAAATAACCTGAATTACTACACGGGTGTAATGTTTCAAGGTTTTGTACATGATTTTGGTCGGTCAGTCATACAAGGTGGTCGCTATGATTCATTAACAGAACAATTTGGAATTAAAGTAGACGCAATTGGTTTTGGGGTTTATTTAGATCAATTGATTGATGTTCTGGATCAACAAGACATCTCCTTAAAAAATGACACGGCAATGATAAATGTTAAGAGTCAAAACTCTATTTATGCTTTTCAAGTTGCAAATGAATTACGCCGGAACGGATATGCGGTAAATCTATTTGATCAGAAAGCTAGTATCTTAATAGATTTGGATGAAAAATTAATATCCAATCATAAAGGGAATAGAACTTTTGATGGTTCAGATGATTTACTTAAAAAGGTAGGGCAGTTTTATGGAGAAAATTAAAATAGCATTAACAAAAGGTCGATTAGCTGAAAAAAGCCTTAAAGTGTTTGAGGCTATCGGCATTAATTTCTCAGCTTTTTATAAGGATAGTCGAAAATTAATACTACCTAGTGATTGTGGACAATACGAGATGATTCTTGTAAAAGCATTGGATGTCGCTACCTATGTAGAAAACGGTGCAGCTGATATAGGAATCGCGGGGAAAGATACCTTATTAGAAGCCAATGCCAACGTATTTGAGCTAGTAGATTTAGGTTTTGGAAAATGCCGTTTTGCGGTAGCCGGTTCACCCGGTTTCGACATTGAGCGTGCTGTTAAGCTATCTGTGGCTACGAAATACCCGAGAGTAGCTACTGAGTACTTTCAGCAAAAAGGAAAACAAGTTGAAACCATCAAATTAAATGGGTCAGTTGAGTTAGCTCCTTTAGTAGGATTATCTGATGTAATCGTTGATATTGTTGAAACAGGACGCACGTTAAAAGAGAATGGTTTAGAAGTTTTAGAAAACATGCACTCCATTAGTGCCCGCCTGGTTGTGAATAAAGCGAGTTATAAAACGAAAAGTGAAACGTTGCAACCTTTTGTTGAAGGAATTAAACAGGCCATCACTGTTTCGGAAGGGTGATTTCAAATGGATATTCTATCAATTAAAGAAACGGATATATATCAAATCGTTGAAGGAAGAAAGCAACGTGAAAGTGATGATTTTCAACAAGTCGATCAACGGGTCGAAGAGATTGTTAAACGTATTCGGTCAGAAGGAGAAAAAGCTGTCCTTCAATATGTAAAAGAATTGGATGGGGTTGAACTAAATTCATTACATGTTACGAAGCAAGAAGTGGAAGAAGCTTTTAATTCTGTTAAAGAAGAATTGAGTGAAATACTACAAGAGGCCAAGAACAATATTGAGAGCTACCATCAGCATCAAAAGGAACAATCTTGGTATACCAATCAACAACCTGGGATATGGTTAGGCCAACAGGTGACACCGATTGAACGTGTAGGGGTCTATGTGCCAGGCGGGAAGGCGGCTTACCCTTCAACGGTATTAATGAACGTCATACCAGCCAAAGTAGCCGGGGTTGAAGAAATTATTGTAACGACTCCAGTTGGAGAGGATAGAAAAGTTAATCCACTAACAATTGTTGCAGCAACAATTGCTGGAGCAGATCAAATACTCAAGGTTGGCGGGGCTCACGGGATTGCTACATTAGCTTATGGAACCGAGAATTTTAAAGCCGTAAATAAAATTACCGGTCCAGGTAACGCATATGTTGCACGTGCTAAAAAGTACGTCTTTGGAGATGTTGGCATTGATATGATTGCAGGGCCAAGTGAAGTTTGTATTTTAGCCGATGAGAATGCATATTCAGAATATGTTGCAGCAGATTTATTAGCTCAAGCTGAACATGATGAATTGGCTTCAGCCATATTAGTAACAGATTCACACCAATTAGCAACTCAAGTACAAAAAGCGTTGAAAGAGCAGATGGAGGGTTTAAATCGTCAATCCATTTTACAGCATTCAATCTTAAATCAAAGTGCAATTTACGTTGTAACTAATATGGATGTCGGGTTTCAACTCGTTAATGAATTAGCACCAGAGCATTTAGAGTTGCTGGTCGACCAGCCATTTGAACAGCTGTCTCGAATAAAAAACGCCGGAGCTATCTTTTTAGGCGAATATTCTCCAGAACCATTAGGCGATTATTGGGCAGGTCCAAATCACACGTTACCTACCAGTGGTACTGCGAAGTTTTCTTCTCCATTAGGCGTATATGACTTTATGAAAAAATCGAGTGTTATTTATTATGATCAGAAAGCTTTAAATAGTGTTGGAGGAAAAATTCAACGCTTTGCGAACGAAGAAGGTTTAGACGGCCACGCCGCATCTATTCGAAAACGTTTGAAGAAAATGTTGGATATATTTTCGAATTGATATCAAAAATGTTTGTGCACGATAATTATTGATGTAGACGAAGAGCGAAAGGCGGTGACTCCTGGTCGACTAAAAGCGGCCACGTCCTGTGGCCAAAGCCGACACTTGAGCGTCCAGCTCTTCGCGGGAACAGCACGAGTCCGAAGACCCCGCAGACCGGTTTTGGGTCGAGGAGGCTGAGGCCGTGCCCGCGGAAAGCATCCGCCTGTAGCGTTTCGGTAGAAACCAATATAAATGGGCAGAGGTGATTTCATGCGACAGGCGACAATTAATCGTGATACGACAGAAACAAAAATAAAATTAAACTTCAATCTGGACGATTCCAGTCAAACTAAAATTGACACTGGAGTGGGATTTTTTAATCATATGCTGACATTATTTGCAGCCCATGGCCAGTTCGGGTTAAATTTAAAAGCTAATGGTGACTTAGATGTTGATGCCCATCATACGGTAGAAGATGTTGGAATTGTTCTGGGGCAAGCATTTAAAGAAGCAATTGGTGATAAAAAAGGAATCAAACGTTACGCATCTGATTTTACACCGATGGATGAGTCGCTAAGTTTAGTATCGATCGATGTCTCCAACCGTCCCTATTTAGTATTTGACGTTGATGGCCTGTCTGAAAAGGTCGGTACCTTTGACACAGAATTAGTTGAAGAATTTTTCAGAGCCTTTATTAACCAGGCTGGTGTCACATTACACATTAAACTAATGCACGGGCAAAATAGCCATCACATCATTGAGTCTATTTTTAAAGGGTTTGGTCGAGTGCTAAATGAAGCGACATCAGTGGTTAACCCAGATGGAGAAGTTCCATCAACGAAAGGAACGTTATAAGTGATTGCGATTATTGATTATGGTGCAGGCAATTTAAAGAATGTTAAACACGCTCTGAACCTTTTAGGGATTGAGTCCACTATAACAGATAAGCCAGGTGATTTAAGTACTGCTGATGGCTTAATTTTACCTGGTGTTGGCGCATTTGGTGAAGCCATGAATAGGCTTAGAGATAAAGGGTTTGTTGAAGCAATCCGTTCTGAAGCTGGCAATGGTAAACCTCTGTTAGGTATCTGTCTGGGGATGCAGCTACTTTTTGATAAGAGTTACGAACATGGTGAGCATCACGGTTTAGGGCTTATTTCAGGTGAAATCAAAAGGTTCGAAACAAAACTTAAGGTACCTCATATGGGGTGGAATCAAATCGTAGTATCTGAACATTTTCAAGAACACAATATGGCCAAAGGTTTGAATGATGGTGATTATGTTTATTTCGTACACTCACTATTTGCAAAAACCAATGACCGGAATGATGTTTTATTCTCGACAGAATACGATCAAACATTCACATCAGCTGTGATGAGAAATAATATTATAGGCATGCAATTTCATCCAGAAAAAAGCTCAACAGTTGGTATGCAATTATTGAAAAACTTCGGGGAGATGGTGACGCGTGAACGTATTTCCAGCAATTGATATAAGAAGTCAACAAAGTGTCCGGCTACTGCAAGGCGATTATCAACAAGAAACACAGTATGGTAAACCAGTTGAGATGGCTAAGCGATGGGTGGAACAAGGTGCACAATATTTACATGTTGTTGATCTAGATGCTGCAAAAGGCGACCCTACAAATAACTTAGAAGTCATTAGACAAATAGTTAATGTTATTGACGTTCCCATACAAGTTGGAGGCGGTATTCGTTCAAAAGGCCGTATTAAAGAGTTGCTTGACCTCGGGGTTGAACGCGTCATACTCGGAACGGCAGCGGTTAAAGAACCTAATTTTGTTAGAGAGATAGTCCAAGAGTATGGTGCTCGTGTTGTCGTATCTATTGATGCACGAGATGGTTTTGTTGCAACAGATGGATGGACGGAAACATCGACTGTTCGTGCACTAGACTTTGTAAAAAAACTTGAAGGCGTTGGAGTGAAAACAATCGTTTATACAGATATATCGAAAGATGGTATGCTTCAAGGTCCTAATTTTCACGAACTGAAGATGATGAATGACGCAACTTCCATTGATGTCATTGCTTCAGGGGGCGTGACAAGTTTAGAGGATATTCAAGCTTTAAGTGGTATGAAGCTTTATGGAGCAATAATCGGAAAAGCACTTTACGAAGGAAAAATTGACCTGAAGCAAGTCATGGAGGAAGTTTCATGTTAGCAAAACGAATCATACCTTGTTTAGATGTTCGCAATGGGCGTGTGGTTAAAGGTACGCAGTTTAAGAATATACAAGATGTGGATGACCCAGTTGCTCTTGGTAAAAGGTACAGCGAGCTCGGTGCCGATGAATTGGTGTTTTATGATATTACAGCGTCACATGAGAAACGTTCAATTTTTCTAGGTGTGGTTGAGAGGGTAGCTGAAGAAGTTCACATTCCTTTTACTGTAGGCGGAGGTATTAGTTCAGTTGATGATTTCCGTACCGTATTAAATGCTGGAGCAGATAAAGTGTCAGTAAATAGTGCAGCCGTAAAAAATCCGAATCTAATTCAGGAAGCAGCTAAACGATTCGGCGATCAATGTGTTGTGTTATCGATTGATGCGATGAATGTAGACGGTGATTGGAAGGTGTTCGTTCACGGTGGTCGAAAAGACACCGGACTTGAACTCTTTGAGTGGGCTAAAGAAGGTGTTAATCGTGGAGCTGGAGAGATCGTCTTGAACGTTATGAACGCTGACGGTGTTAAAACAGGGTATGACGTTGAGGCTACGAGCCGCTTAGCAGAGTCCGTAAATGTACCAGTAGTAGCTTCAGGTGGAGCAGGACAAAAAGAACATTTTCTAGATGTGTTAAAGAGTGGAGTAGATGCAGCTTTAGCAGCATCAGTTTTCCACTTTGGTGAAATTGAAATCCAAGATTTAAAAACATACTTATCAAACAATGGTTTACCAATTAGGTTAGGGTGATTTGATGGAATTTAAATTTAATAACGATGGATTAATCCCTGCAGTTGTTCAAGATTATAGAACTGGGGAAGTATTGATGCTCGCTTATATGAATGAAGAAGCTATTCAAAAAACAAAAGAGACAAAGACTTCCTGGTTTTACAGTAGAAGCAGACAAGAGCTATGGAATAAAGGCGCAACCTCAGGGCATACACAAACTGTAAAGAAAATGAGCTATGACTGTGATGAAGATACGATTTTACTTCAAGTCGAGCAAAAAGGTGCGGCCTGCCATACTGGAGAGCGCAGTTGTTTTTATCGTGATATTGAATTAGGTGAAGAGCCCACCTTTAAGCGTGATGTTGTTAACCAAATTTATCAATCCATTATCGATCGTCAAGAAAATCCTAAAGAAGGCTCCTACACCAATTATTTATTTGATGAAGGCATTGATAAGATTTTGAAAAAGGTTGGAGAAGAAGCTGGTGAAGTGATTATTGGTGCTAAAAATGATGATCACGAAAACCTGGCTATGGAGATAGCCGATCTGACCTATCACATCTTAGTGTTACTAGCTGAAAAAGGTATGCCTGTAGAACGAGTGAAAGAGGAGTTAACCAAAAGAGTGAAAGGGGAATAATCATGAGCAGGTTCTGGAGCAGTACGGTGAAAAAAACGAAACCCTACGTGCCTGGGGAGCAACCTATTGATACGGATATTATAAAATTAAATACCAATGAAAATCCTTACCCACCATCACCATATGCTATCGAGGCTATGCGTGAAGCGGTAGGAGAAGATTTAAGAAAATATCCAAGTCCGACTGTTGATGATTTACGTCAAGTGATTGCCGAACGCGAGGGCGTAAATGCCAGTAATGTTTTTGTTGGTAATGGGTCTGATGAAGTTTTAGCTTTTGCTTTTCAAGCATTTTTTGAGCCGAATGAGGCGATTAAGTTTCCAAAAATCACTTATAGCTTCTATCCAGTATACGCAAGACTCTATAACATTCCTTACCAAACAGTCGCTTTAAATGACGATTTCTCTATAGACCTTGAAGGTATGTGTGATTCAATCGGTGGGGTAATCTTTGCAAACCCAAATGCTCCAACAGGTCGTTCTTTGTCATTAGAAGAGATTGAAAAAATTGTGAGTCACAACTCAAACCAGGTTGTCATTATTGATGAAGCATATGTAGCGTTTGGCGCAGAAACCGCTGTTCCATTAACCAAAAAGTATCCGAACGTTTTAATCACTCGTACGTTATCCAAATCTCATGCCTTAGCTGGTATTCGGCTCGGGTATGTCATTGGGAATCCTGACCTGATTGAAGGGCTAAACCGAATTAAAAACTCATTTAACTCTTATACAATTAACCGTGTAACTTTAAAAGGGGCAGAAACTGCATTAAAAGACAGTGATTACTATGACCAAGTTATTTCGCAAATAAAATCTACAAGAGAGTGGACGCGTCAAAAGCTAAAAGAACTTGGTTTTGAAGTATTACCATCAGATGCAAATTTCCTTTTTGTGAAGCCTAAGCAGATAGAAGCTAAGAAGCTCTACCAATCATTGAAAAATGAAAAAATCTATGTACGTTATTTTGAAAACTTAAAGGACTATATACGGGTTTCAATTGGGACAGAGGAAGAGATGAAGATTTTTGTTGAAAAATCAAATCAAATATTAACTTCTTTACACATGAAAGGGCCTAAATAATGGCCCCTTTTTATTTATAGTCTGGTCAATTCCCAGTTTATAAAGCGATTTTTTTCTTTAACTTTTACCATATCTATTTTCTCCATTATCCTTATCGACGGTTTATTACTAGCATGGCATTCAGCCTTAATTGTAGTTACTTGCTCCGATGAAAATGCCCAGTTAATTAACCCTTTAATAGACTCGGTTGCATAACCAAAACCCTGTGAGTGTGGTAAAATACCACCTCCAATTTCCACTTGGAAATCAACAGGTTTTCCTTTAAATCCGATATCTCCAATCATGTTATCATTGGTTTTAGTTATAACTATCCAAACGCCCCATCCCACTAAATCAGGGTCATAATCCAGGTTGTCTAGATAAGATTTGATGTGAGGACGTATTTTATAGTGATCAGATCTACTTGATAAAAAATCTCTTGTACATGGAACGATTCTTAACCTTTCAGTTTGTACTTCCACGGTTTTCACCTTTCTATATTTAGTCATAACTTTTCCACGTTATTTGATGATAGCTATTAATTGAAAAATCCGCTCTTTTTAACGGATTTACATGATTTAAGTAATGATCTTCACCTTGCCAATAGCGTCGCTTGTACTTATACAACCGTTCTTGATAGTCACCAATATATGTGTCTCGGTTCAGCGCACGTTCAAATCTAATCTCTCTTGGACAATCAATGTAAACAACGTAATCAATATAAGGCAGCCACTCTTCTCTCTGCAAGAAAATCCCTTCAATTAAAACCAGTTCGCTAGAATTGATATTGACGGTTTTGTACAATGTTGTATCAGTTGAATGATTATAAAAAGGCAAAGTCAATTTTGATTCGTTGTGTAATGCCTTAAATAATTTTTGTTGCAATAATTTAACATCCCATTGAAGGTAATAGTATTCATACCATTCTTCATAGCCTGTGTTGTATCGATGCTTCCGCTCAACAATATGATCATCTATGTGAAATATGGCGACAGAAATATTCCTTTTAGTAAGTTCATTTTCAATTTGATTAGAAATGGTCGTTTTTCCAGCTCCGCTTAACCCATCAATCGCAACAATAAAGGGACGTTTTTGTTTGTAATTCTTATGTTCATCTAAGATTCGATGAATTAATTGTTGATCAATCATTCATAACACACCTTATTAAAAAATAAAGCTATTTTTATACTTCTCTGAAAGTTTAACATAGTTAGTGAGGTTAAAATATGTCAAGAACTTAAAATGTATAAGAGTTTGGTGTTATTTAAATAATATCTTTAACCTTAAATTTTCAGGAGGTGAAAAGGTGGATAAAAAAGACGAACGTGACCAAGCGGATATTAATGTAAAATTAGGTGGAATGGCCGTTTATGGTACCACCTCTAATAAAGCAATTGGTGGGTATAAAGCTTCTGGTGATATAGAAAAAGCAGGGAAGTTAGATGAATTTGAAAAACCCGAAGAAGCGGATCGACAATCAGACGCTTCTATTAAAGCTGGAGAAAAAGAACAGTATTAAACAAAGAATCCAACTAGCTGAGCTAGTTGGATTCTTTGTTTTTGATTAATCTTAAGGCATTAAGTGTGACAAGTAGTGTCGCACCCATATCAGCTAAGATTGCAATCCAAAGCGTCAACCAGCCTGGAATTACAAGTAGAAGTGCTAATATTTTTAAGCCTAAAGCAAATCCAATATTTTGTTTTATAATATTTAACGTGCGACGACTAAGACGAACAGTGAATGGAAGTTTTTCTAAATCGTCACCCATTAACGCAATATCTGCAGTTTCAAGTGCGGTATCTGTTCCGGCGCTTCCCATTGCTATTCCTACGTCGGCTGTTGCTAATGCTGGAGCATCGTTTACACCATCACCAACCATGGCAACTTTCCCGTATTTTTGACTTAGCTGTTTAATTTGTGTTTGCTTATCTTTTGGTAATAAGTTTGCTAAATATTCTTTAATACCAACTTTTTCAGAAATGGTTCGAGCAGTTTTTTCGTTATCACCAGTTAGAAGTATGGAATGTTTCATTCCTAATTGATGAATTTGTTCTAGCATGTTTTTAGACATATCACGAACGTCATCTGCAATCGCAAATAGTCCAATCAATGTATCATTTTTACTCATTAACACCACTGTGTGACCTTGTTCTTGTAAACCTTCAACTTCGTTTAGAGTGTCTGAGCTTAACCCTTCAAACATTGCCGGACTGCCAATTTTATATGAATCACCGGTGATGGTTCCAATGATGCCTTTTCCTGTGACGGATTGGAATTCGTCTACTTCAAGCTCAGTTACGTTAAACTGATGAGAATAGTTGATCACTGCTTTAGCTAATGGATGCTGAGATTGGTTTTCCAGAGCATAAGCAAGGCCATGGAAATCTTCATCACTTATGGAGTCATCAAATTTAATTACTTTTTGTACGACAGGTTTTCCTTGAGTAATGGTACCAGTTTTATCAAAAGCAATAGCATTAATATGCCCTAATGCTTCTAAGTAGGCACCACCTTTAACGAGAACACCATTTCGAGCCGCACTACCAATTGCTGTAACAACTGCCACAGGCGTTGATACGACTAGGGCACAAGGACAACCGACCACTAAAACTGCTAGGCCTTGGTATAACCATGTTTCAAAACCAGCGTCAAAGAAGAGTGGTGGAATGACCGCAACTCCTAAAGCAATTAACATAATAACCGGTGTATAGTAAGCTGCGAATCGATCGATAAATTGCTGCGCAGGAGCTTTTTCGTTTTGCGCTTCTTCAACTAAATGAATGATCTTAGCAAGAGTCGTATCTTTAACGAGTTTAGTCGTACGAATTTCTAAATAGCCTTCTTCATTTAATGTACCGGCAAACACTTCATCCTCTAAGGTTTTAAAGACAGGTACAGATTCACCTGTAATCGCTGCTTGATTAATGGATGATTCACCTTTAGAAACGACACCATCAACTGGAATTTTTTCCCCAGGCTTAACAATCACAATATCGTTAATTTGTATATCGTCCACATTAATCTCTTGTTTCTCGCCACCTCGAATAACATTAGCTGTCTTAGGGGCAATTCCCATTAATGATTTAATCGAGTTTCTCGCCTTATCCATAGAATAAGACTCTAAAGCTTCACTTACAGCAAATAAAATAACGACGGCAGCACCTTCAATCCATTCTCCAATTAAGGCTGCCCCAATGACGGCAATGGTCATTAGCGTCTTCATATCAAAGCGGAGCTTCGTTAAGTTCTTAAACCCTGCAATGAATAAACGATGTCCTCCAGTCACAATGGAAATAATAAATGTACCGATTGTAACTGGGTGTTCAGCACCTAATTGAGTGTGAAATACAATTCCAAGTGCTAAAAACATTAGTGAAGTAACGATATTTCCATTTTCTTTAACGTAATCCCAAAATGATTTTTGGGGTGCATCTTCGTATTCTTTAGTAATTTTTAAGTTCTCAAATGAACCTGCTTTTTCTAAATCTTCAATGGTTGCTGAGCCGCTAACGGTAATTTTGGATGCACCAAAATTAACATCAGCATTCTCAACGCTAGAAATTTCTTTTACATTATTTTCAAACGTCTTCGCACAGTTCGTACAAGACATTCCCTGAACGTAAAAGCTTTGTTCTTTTTCCCCCATAACTTATTCCTCCAGTTCCTCTTGGTGCTCGATTGCGATCTTAATTAAATCGTGAACGTGGTGATCGTCGAGCGAATAATAGACATTCTTACCGTCTTTTCTTATTTTGGCTAAACCGTGTTTCTTCAATGTACGTAAATGATGGGAAGCAGAAGCGACAGATGTATCTGTAAGCGCTGCAACGTCACATACGCATAATTCTTCTTGAACCGTTAATGCGTGAGCGATTTTAACTCGTGTAACATCGCTGAGTACTTTAAACAATTGACTTACTGATTTGACAGGCACTTCTTGTAATGAAGAGTGAACGTTTTGTAACTCTTCTTCAGTTACTGCAGAAGTACAATTTGGTAATTTCATAATTGTAATCCTCTTTTCATTCAAATCATCGTTTGAATATATTATATTCAAATATACGTTTGAATGTCAAACAATTGCAGGTCCATTTTTTATAGAATAAAATTAATTAAAGAAAGAGGTGACCATATGATCCGAGAAGGGTGTTTCGAAGATTTAGAACAAATTGAAATAATCATACAGAAAGCTAAGAAAATGATGTTATTAGAGGGCAATGATCAATGGAATGAGGATTATCCAACAAAAAAACATTATGAGAGTGATTTACATAATGGTAAGTTGTATGTTTATGAAGAAAATGGAAGACTATTGGGGATAGCTTGTATTGATGATCAAGGGCATCATGAATATGATGGAATCGATTGGAAAATATCTAAAAAGCCGTATTTATGTATAAAACGTTTAGCGGTGAATCCAGATACTCGTCAACGCGGAGTAGGGTTAGCCTTTTATCAATACGCAGAAGAATTGGCTAAAAAACGTAAATTCCCTTCACTAAGAACTGATACGAATGGTTCGAATAAAGCAGCTTTACGTCTATTTGAAAGAGCAGGTTACTCATATGCTGCTTCTGAATCGCACGGTCATTTTAAAGAACCTTTTGTGTATTATGAGAAAAATGTTGGTCAATAATAAGTAGGCATTAAATAATTGAATAATCATATTCAGTATAGTTAGAGCCAAAATTTGGCTCTTTTTTCATGTATTACAATATTTCTATTATTATTTACATAAAAAAATTAAGGATATATGTTGCATTGCGCTCATAGAGGGTTAGATTATATAATTTAAGTGTTGTACTAGACGTTTAAGGGGTTATCAGCTTGAAAAAGACAATACTATTTATTTCACTCATTGTATTATTTTTATCAAACAATATATATGCACAAGAACAACAACAAAAACTATTATTAAACAGTGAAGCAGTTATATTAATAGATGCAAATACTGGAGAAGTACTCTACGAGAAAAACAGTGATCAGGTCATGTTTCCTGCAAGTATTACTAAAATATTAACTGCCATCATTGCAATAGAAGAAGGTAACCTTAATGATAGTGTGACGGTAAGCGAAAACGCTCGTCAAACAGGTGGTACAAGAGTGTACCTGGAACCTGGTGAACGTGTTACGTTAGACAAATTAGTCAAAGGACTACTTTTGAACTCTGGTAATGATGCTGGTGTCGCTATTGCAGAACATATGGATGGAAGTGTTGAAGCCTTTGCGAGACGTATGAACCGATTTGTTGACGAAAAAATAGGGTTCAATCATTCAAATTTTGAGAATCCACATGGTTTATATGATGAAGATCATGTCACTACTGCAGAAGATATGGCTAAAATTACTCAATACGCCATGGAGAACCCTAAGTTTAGAAAAATTGCTGCGACTAAATCATTGAAATGGGATGGCGAAGGATGGGATACAGTTATTTATAATCACCACCGATTAGTCAGGCAACGAGATGATGTTACAGGCGTGAAAAATGGTTTTGTTGGCCAGGCTGGTTTTACACTCGTAACGTCTGCAACCAGAGACCATATTGATTTGATAGCTGTGACGCTAAAAGCTGATACAGCTGATCTTTCTTATGTAGATACAGAACGTTTACTTGAATATGGTTTTGAAAACTTCCAGACTTATTCAATCTCAGCTACAGGTGAAGTTTTCAATGAAGGCACGATGGAATATGTTTTTAATGAAGATTTAACATTTACAGCGTCTAAAGGTGAAGAGATTTCTGAAGATGTGAATAACGGCGAATTAATTGTAAAGAACAATGAAGGTGAGCTTTTAGTCGAACAGCCTTTGACACAAGTTCAAAAGCCAGAGAAGGAAGAGAAGGTTAAAAAGGACGTTAAAGCCTCTCAAGTGAATGGTGTTAGTTCTGTTAACGCATTTATGGTTATATTAGCTCTGGGCTTAGTCACTTTCTTCATCATCAAAACCAGAAATAGACGAAAGAAAAGGTTTTTTTATTAATAAAAGTAAGTTAGGCTGTCGAGAAAACTTCGGCAGCTTTTTTGGTTTAATGTTGTTAGATATGAAATATTGGTGAGACGCAGGATGCACCTACGTCTACTTGTAACGCTCCGTAGTAAGCTTCCTCGGTGAAAAGGTGCAATGAAGCGAATTCATTGAAGTTCCTTAGTTGAGGCCGTGCCCGCGGCAAGCGTCCGCCTGTAGCGATTTGTGGAATCAAAAACAATAATTACACAGTCGTTTTATTAGAAACCACACTTTACTTACCTCGATTTTTGTCGTTTTAACTGATAAAATAAATTTATTATAAAATACAACATTTCACGGAGGAACCTATGCAGCCACAACCTTTTATACCTATTATTATTGGAACAGATATGAATGCATATAATATGGCTATTTCATTTCATGAAGCCTATAACATACATCCAATTCTTATCGGAAAAGAACCGATGTCTTTCACGAAATTTAGTACCATCCCTCAGACAATCGAGTATCACTCAGATTTATGGGAGAAAGAATCATTTGTTAAAGTCATGTCCGAAATAGCAGAGAAGTATCATGACCCTAAACGAAAATTATTACTTGTTGGCACAAATGATTTTTATGTCCGTTTAATTATTGAGAATCAGGAAGAACTAAGTAAGTGGTTCGTCTTTAACTATATGGATGAAGAGTTAATGAATAATCTATTAGTTAAGAAGAACTTTTATGAGTTGTGTAAAGAGCAGGGACTGGACACACCTACAACATATTTTTATGATTGTTCAAATCCAACTACTTTTGAGGAAGAGGTTCAATTCCCTGTTGTCATTAAACCAAGTGATGGCGTTGAATATTATAAAAATAAATTTGATGGCCAACGGAAAATTTATCGCGTAGATTCATATGAAGAAATTCAATCTGTAATAGACAAAGTTGTAGCGAGCGGTTATAAAAAAGATCTAATTATTCAAGATTATATCCCTGGTGATGATACATATATGTGGGATTCCATCTTCTATTTGAGCAGTAAAGGTCAAGTTCAATTAGGCACTTTAGCGCAAGTTGTCCTGCAAGAACATACAGCAACTGCCATTGGAAATTATACAGCATGTATCACTAGATATGATGAAGAACTTTTACAGAAGCTACAAAACTTCCTCAAAAATATAGGTTATAAAGGTTTTGCGAACTTTGATATCAAATATGATGAGCGTGATGGGAAATACAAGGTGTTTGAAGTGAATATAAGGCAAGGACGATCTAGTTATTATGCTACTCAATGTGGACATAATATGGCTAGCTATTTTGTAGATGATGTTATTTTTGATAAGACGAAACCCTTAACATGGTTAGATACGCATTTTCTTTTTACAGTGGTCCCAAAAAGAGTTTTAAAAGTTTTTGTGAAAAATAAAGAAATTAATAAAGAAGTTCGCCGATTAATTAGGAAGAAAAAATGGGGTAACCCTATGTTTTACAAAGGGGATAAAAGTTTTAAACGTAAATTATATCTCATTCTACGACAGTTTAACTACTATCGTAAATATAAAAAGAATCAATGGTAGAAAAACAAACCAGTTATGAATAAAAAATCATAGCTGGTTTGTTTTATTTGAACGAGGCCACTCGCCGTTATGGATCAATGACTAGTCACTTCATGTTGTTATTAGGTCGTTGTCTCGCCGAAATAAAAATTGACTCGCTGTTACGCTTGAACTCTCTCCATTTTACAAGAAAAACTCGCCACAAATAATAAAAGAGGCCTAAGCCTGTATAAATCAGGACATAGACCTCGTAAAATTACTCAGTTAAGCTTAAGTATTCTTTTACATCATTCTTGCAAAGCTCAATACCTTTTTCCCAGAACGCTACTTGAGTAATATCTTCACCTAAGTGTTTCATTGCTAAGTCTTCAACTGTCATAACTGCAGTATCACGAAGTAAAGCCATGTACTTTTCTTCATAGCTTGTGCCTTCTTCAAGCGCTTTTGCATAAATACTTAGCGAGAAGAGGTACCCAAAAGTGTACGGGAAGTTATAGAACGGTACACCTGTGATATGGAAGTGTAACTTGTTCGACCAGTAGCTAGGGCTTGTTGAGTTTACTGCTCCACAATAAGCTTCGCGTTGAGCTTCGTCTGTTAACTCATTTAAGCGACTTGCTGGAACAAAACCATTCTTACGCTCTTCATAGAAACGCGTTTCAAATAAGAAACGTGAGTGGATGTTCATGAAGAATGCCACACTACGCTGTAATTTATCTTCTAATAGAGCGATTTTTTCTTCTTCAGAATCAGCTTGTTTTACTGAAGCATCAGCAACGATCATTTCAGCAAAAGTTGAAGCTGTTTCAGCAACGTTCATAGCATAGCGGCGATTTAATGGATGAACACCTTTTAATGCATACGAGTGGAAGGCATGACCTAGTTCGTGAGCAAGTGTCGCCACGTTAGACATGGAACCACTGTATGTCATAAAGATACGAGACTGGTTATTTAACGGAAATCCAGTACAGAAACCACCTGGGCGTTTACCAGGACGATCTTCAGCTTCGATCCAAGCATCTTCAAACGCTGTTTTTGCGAATTGCGCCATGATCGGGCTGAACTTCTCAAAGTGTTCTAAAATAAATTCTGCACCCTCATCATAAGAAAGTTTTTTCTTGTTTTTCTGAGTTGGTGCACCAAGATCGTACCACTCTAGTTTTTCTTTACCTAGTAGTTTAGCTTTGCGGTTTAAATATTGTACAAATGTATCTTTGTGTTTAGTAATAGCGCCCCACATCGCATCTAGAGTTTTTTCCTGCATGCGGTTAATATCTAAAGGCTCTTTTAAAACATTATTCCAACCACGTTTTTTATATGTGTTTAGACGGAAACCAGCTAAATGGTTTAATGTTTTAGCAAAAAGGTTTTCTTTTTCCTTCCAGGCAGCTTCTAATTTTTCATAAGCTTCTTTTCGAATGTTAGGGTCTTCGTGTGATAACAAGTTGTTCGCCTGACCTACAGATAATTCTTTACCATCAACTGTTACTGACATTTCACCAACAATTGTGTTGTACATTTGCCCCCAAGCATGGTATCCATCAACGGATAAAGCAGAAATTAGAGCTTCTTCATCCTCTGATAACTGCTCTTGAGCTTGTGTACGCCATTCATTCAAGATGAATTCAAATTCACTTAACTTATCAGAATTAAGCAGTTCGTTCCAGACCTTTTCATCAGTTTTAGAAAGCTTTTGTTTTAGTACATTAAAAGTAGAACCATATAAAGCAGACATTTCAGTAACTTCGCTGCGAAGAGCACTTGCTTTACTATCACTCATGTCTTGAGCTTCTAAACAACTAATGAAAGCACCTGCTTGGCGCATTTTTTGACCGATATCGGATGCTTCTTCCAAAGCTTCAGCCACATGACTTGCGTCAGAAACTGAAGTAGGTGTTTCAAATGATTTTAGCTTTTCAGCGTATGTATGAAGTTGATTTTTTGTTTGTTCCAAATGTTTACGAAGTTGAGGTGATTCACTGCCACCTTCAAAAAAGACATCTAAATCCCAAACTACAGGGTATGCTGTTTTACTCATGCGATAACCTCCTAATGGCTTCAAAATTTTTTGACAATTTCATTTTTATTATATCACATGAAAAACTTCGGATAAAGAATATTTCGGAAGTAGAAATAAAAATATTTATCAGCGGGTAAAATGTGCGGAAAGCGGTGCTGAAACTCCGGAAAACCGATTGTAAGCTCCGGAAAAAGTCCGATTTTAAGGTTCTTCGGCAAAAATTTGTCCGGATGAGCTGAAAAAAGCTCCAGAAAGGGCCATTTTTTGTCCGGAAAACTATCTGAAAACTATGTGGTACCATGAAGAAATCCAAACTGCTCATTCAGTTCGGATTTTAATAAGAAGATTTAAATTTAATTAAATTAAATTTAAATCGAGCTTCTATTCCTCGGCCTTTACTAACGAACAATTTACCATTCTCTAATGGCCACTCATATCTGGATTTCGATTGCATAGGATCACCTAGTTGATAGATTTCCTGCATTCGACTCGCAAATGCTTCAGGGTTTTGCGAGTGAATCGTCACATTATTAAACTCACTTGGATTAAGATCTGCTTCATCTGTTGGAATATTACCCTCACCATTCCATTCGATTAAAAAGGGCAGAGGTTCTGCATCAAAATTATATTTTGGAAACAACATTTTCCATTCTAAAACCGATCCGTCTGGACGTGTACGTTGACCAGGGAAAGGCCCGTCATACTCAATGCCTTTTTCATTAAAATAGTTAAGATAATCATCCATATTATTAATTCTTAATGCGAATTGAATCGGCCCTTCTTGTTCTTTACTTTTTGAGTGAAAGGCATGTTGGATGAGCGGATTATCTGATTGTTCGGCTTGTTCATCGTTTTCAATCCCTAACCATTCAATGTAAGCATTGTTTTTATAAAAAGCCAGGTGATTAAATGTTCCCCAAAGACTATGTTTCCCACCAGGAACTCCAACCTGGTTATGGGAAGAAGAAAAAATCTCCTGGTGTCTGACTGGATCATTTGAATAAATAACTAAGTGATCAAACGCAATCATCATAGACACTCCTTATTACATTTACATATTAAATGCTTTTGCGAGTTTCGTGTAAGACTCTAATCGTTTATCAAACGGACTTACAATTACATTGACCATCACTTCGTTAACATTAAATAAATCTGCCAAGTACTCAATTTGTTGTTTAACACTTTCGGCGTCTCCGACAATCATTCGTTTTCTGTTTTCCCTAATCGCTTCCATCTCATACATGTTGTATTTGTTCTGACTTGCTTCCTCAGGCGTTGGAAAATATTCGCGGATTTTACCTTGGTTAAGCAGAAGTAGGGCTTGGTCTAAGCTTGATGCTAAAAATTCAGCATCTTCTTCTGTATCTCCAACGACCGCAAAAACAGCTATACTAGCATGGGGTTCTCTCATTAATGGTGAAGGAATAAAACTGTTGTAATACCTTTCAACCGCAGATGGATGACCATCGCCATTGATAAATTGTGCAAAAGTATATCCCGTACCAAGTTGGCCAGCTACAGAGGCACTGCCGCCACTAGACCCTAGCAGAAACACTGGTGGCGTGGAGTCACCTTGAGGTGTTGCTTTCACTTGATAGCCTTCTGGCGAGTTACCAACTAAATAATCAATAAGATGTGAGACTTGGGTAGGGTAGGTTTGCACATCTGGGTACTGACCACGGTTGAGTGCATAATTAACTCCTGGCATACCTCCTGGTGCACGGCCTATTCCTAAATCAATACGATCCGGATAAAGTCCTTCTAAAACCCGGAATGTTTCTGCCACTTTATATGGGCTGTAGTGTGGAAGTAAAACACCACCGGTTCCAACTCGTATTTGATTGGTATTTGCAGCAACCGAAGATACTAATATCTCTGGAGCAGACCCAGCCAAGCTCTTAGTACTGTGATGTTCACTCATCCAAAAACGTTTATATCCTAATCGATCCACGTGTTTAGCCAAATCAATGGTTTGTGCTAATGCATCACGTTCATTATGACCTTGTAAAATAGGTGATTGATCTAATACGCTAAGTTCTATTGACATAGTCGACACCTTTCTGTCTCGAGGTTATGAATACAATTGTTTGATATATATAATAAAAATTCAATTGATATGCATATAGCAGTGGAGATAGACAGTTAAAGGTAAGCTTTATCCGAATGTAAAGATACAAATAGAAAAATAGCCCTAATAGGTGGTTCTATTAGGGCCTCTTGTATTATTTAATTGCTTTTAATACAAGACTTAGGATCGCAACAAAGATTAATGCACCTAGTATGGCTGGTATGATATAGAATCCAGCAATAGCTGGACCGAATTGGCCAAATAATGCTGAGCCAATCCAAGCACCAATGATACCTGCAACAATATTTCCTATAATGCCACCTGGTGTACCACCAAGCATTGCTCCTGCAATCCAACCGATTAACCCACCAACAATTAAAAAGATAATAAGTTCTAACATCTCTAAATCTCTCCTTTACTTAAGAGTTGTTTATACTATACCCATATTTTTCAAAAGCCAAAACATACCAAAAAGTGCTTAATAAAAATATATAAAGTTAAATTTAGAAGGAACCGCTTTGGTAGTAGGAGGAATCAGCAGGGCACAAATAGCTGTCGAATTATCTGAAGTAAAACAAACTTATTTGGCTGTTGGGCATCAACTAACCTCCCCTCCTCTATAAATGTTTCAAAAAAGTGTTTTTTGGTGGTTTGATAAATTAGTAAACTTAAAGCTAATAATCGCTCTATAATTGGAAGAATGGTTCAAAGAGAAGGGGATCCTCTACTCGGTTTTGAATTAAAGAAAGCAATGAAGAAAAATAGAGTCACTTTGAAGAGCAGGGTGATAAATGCAGACAATAATCAAGTATATTTTGATAATCACTCAAATCTCGAGGTGAACAATATTATATGGGCGACAGGGTTTACCCCAGAATATTAGTGGTTACAAATAGATGGAGTCTTAGATTATAGTGGAAAGTCATCCATGTTAGAAGGGGTTTCAACGATAGACGGTTATACTTTATTGGGTTACCTTGGCAATATCGTCGTGGTTCTGCTTTATTACAAGGTGTGGGTTATGATGCACGATATATAGTTAATTCAATCACCGTTAATTGTCTAAATTTAAATGATAAAAGAAACTTGGATAATTTTAATTATTTAATAGTAAATAGGTAGGATAATGTTTGAGCTAGATTAATTAAAGGTAAAATAATTATTAGTAGAGGTGGTTGGATGGTTTATGAAAAAGTTATTTTATTAATAAATGAAGAAAAACCAAATGACGAGAAACAAAAGCTAATGCAACAAGTCATGCCGATCCTTGGGCCACATATAGGAGAATTAATCTTAAAACAAGCTCCTTCAGAAGAGAAATTAAAACAAGTATGCCAAAACTACCACGATGTTGACTTATTTATTGTTTATGGTGGAGATGGAACGGTTCATCTTGTTATTAATGAGTTTGGACAGATGGAAGACCCACCTAAATTAGCGATATTACCTGGTGGAACTTGCAATGATTTTTCAAGAGTGTTAGCGATTCCTCAAAATCTGAAAAAAGCTGCGGAAACGATATTGAATAATCAGTCTCAGCCAATAGATATGGCTTCGATTAATGACAATTATTTTCTGAATTTCGCTGGTGGAGGGTTAATCGCAGAAACCTCTGAAAATATTGATGATCAATTAAAACAATCCTTAGGGAAAGTCAGTTACTTTTTAAGTGCGATCCAACAATTTCAACAAAGTAATTCAATGAAATTTCATGTGACTGTTGATGATGAAGTCATTGAGGAAGAAGCGGTTATGGTACTCGTCATGAATGGATATTTCGTAGGAACACATCAATTCCCGTTGCCGAGCATCTCGGTGCAAGATGGTTATTTTGATGTCATTTTTGTTAAAGAATCCAATCTGCAAACTATTAGAGATTGGTTCAGCCTATCGAATAAAAGCGGAAGAGCGAATGAGCAAGGGCAAATTAAACATGTACAAGGTAAGCATATAAAGATTCAGACAGAAGACGCTAAAGAAATTGATACAGATGGAGAAATCTACCTAGAAACTCCTATTGATATTAAAGTTATGAGTAAGAAATTGAATATGATTGTAGGAGAAGGATTTAAAGAGGCTGGGACAAAACCCAGCAACATAAAAAATCGTGGGACTCCATCGTAATGATGAATCCCACGATTTTTTTATATTTTTGTAATTTTTACATAAACAAAAAGGATCCCCTTTGATAGAATTAAAGTAACCACACCATAATCCCAAGGAGGATCCTTATGTTTAAAGATTATAACATGAATCAAGTGGTTTTGCCTTTAGATTTAGAAATAAAACTAGACAAAAATGATATCGCCTATACTGTAAATGATTTGGTTGAACAGATG
>NZ_SOPW01000074.1 GCF_004402015.1 Filobacillus milosensis | reverse complement strand
TGAAGAGTATGGTTTAGATATGCTTAAAGCAGGAGCAGACTTAAGCCAAAAATCTGCTGAAGAACTTATTTCACTAGATGCGAAAGAATTTACAATGGGCAGTCAGAAAGTTGAAATTGACCAAGTAAATACTGTAGATACAAATGAAGTACTAGAACGTCGAAATGAAATTGAAAATGCAATGACAAATACTATCAACGAAAAAGGCCTGGGCCTATTTGTTTTTGCAATTACCGATATTTTAACGAACGACTCAACAGTTATTGCTTTAGGTGATCATTCAGATAAAGTTGAGAAAGCATTCAATTCTC
>NZ_SOPW01000073.1 GCF_004402015.1 Filobacillus milosensis | reverse complement strand
CCTCCACGGACCTGTCGGGGCCGTCCTCATCAGCGCCTGCCGGTGGGGACGCGTCGTCCGCTGCGGCAGCCTCATCGCCGCTCGGCTCGGGGTCGGGCTCAGGTTCAGCGATCGGCACCAGCGCCTCGTCGTTCAGGGCAGCGGCATCCTGCGGCTCCTCGAGAGCGCCGACCGGGGGCTGCTCCTCGAGATCGTGCCGGTCCTCCGCATGCCGCGGAAGCACCAGAGGCTCATCCGGAGCGCGCCCGACGATCCGGGACTGCGCGCGCGCCGCGCGGCGCGAGGCGCGCGTGGGGATCGACAACAGCAATGCG
>NZ_SOPW01000072.1 GCF_004402015.1 Filobacillus milosensis | reverse complement strand
GGGCCGGTCCTTCACATCGTTGCCGTCGTTCGTCGCCGCCGTCGCCGAGGGAGGAGACGTGCGCATCGCCCTCCGTGGTGACGTCTCGGCACACGTGACGACCGCAACGGAATCCCTCGAGCTCTCCGGGGCGGACGTCACCACCTGGAACGAGCGGTTCCTCGGTGGCGCGACGACGATCGACATCACGGTCGAGACGATGACCGAGGCTGACGGCCTCCCCGTGCAGAGCGGGATCGTGCGGGCTGCCGCGGTGAGCGCCGAGCTCGAGCCGAGCGACGCCGATCCGCTGACCAGTGCGCTCGGACCGTCCC
>NZ_SOPW01000071.1 GCF_004402015.1 Filobacillus milosensis | reverse complement strand
GACACCCTCCCCACGACCGGATACCGCGCCCCGTCGATCGCCACGGCCGCCTCCGCCGCGAGCTCCCGCGGGATCCCGTCCGCGTATCCGACGCCCACGACGCTCAGGCGCGTCTCCCGTTCCGTGATGTGCGCGCCCCCGTAGCCCACCGCCGTCCCGGCCGGGACGAGCGCGCTGTGCACGACGGGGGCGGTCCACCGCGCGGCACCGGCCAGCGTCGTCGCCCCGGAGGGGTCGATGCCCACCAGCCCCGCACCGATGCGCACCATGTCGAAGTGCGTCCCCGGATCGGTGAGCGCGCCGGACGTCGCCGCG
>NZ_SOPW01000070.1 GCF_004402015.1 Filobacillus milosensis | reverse complement strand
CTCGACACCCGTGAACTTCTTGGCCATGTAGGTGTTCTGCGAGAGGAACTGCTGGATACGACGTGCGCGCGACACGACGATCTTGTCTTCCTCGGAGAGCTCGTCGACACCGAGGATCGCGATGATCTCCTGCAGCTCCTTGTTCTTCTGGAGGATCTGCTTGACGGTCGTCGCGACGCGGTAGTGGTCCTCGCCCAAGTAGCGGGGGTCCATGATGCGCGACGTCGAGGTCAGCGGGTCGATGGCGGGGTACAGACCCTTCGAGGCGATCTCACGAGACAGCTCGGTCGTGGCGTCGAGGTGGGCGAAGGTGGTCGCC
>NZ_SOPW01000069.1 GCF_004402015.1 Filobacillus milosensis | reverse complement strand
CACCGGAAGTTCCGGGTGTCGACGATCCGCGCCGCGACCGACGCGCCGAGCATGCAGTTCGCGGCATAGACCGCGGCCGCGGCGACGAACATCGGCGCGGGGTTCCTGCGCCGGGATCCGTGAGCCATGCCCCGACCCTACGCCCGGGACCACCCCGCGAGCGCCCCCTTGCATCCCGCCCGCCCGTTCGGTACGCCCCCGCGCCGTTCCGGTCGCCCGTTCGGTACGCCCCTCCCCGTTCCGGTCGCCCGTTCCGGTCGCGATATGGCAGCCGAAACGGTGATTCGGGGTGACATATCGCGACCGGAAGGAGGATCTGG
>NZ_SOPW01000068.1 GCF_004402015.1 Filobacillus milosensis | reverse complement strand
GCTCTGCGGGCGGCGATCTCCGAGCGCGGCATCACCCTGTCCCGCCTGCGCCGGCAACTCGCGGACGACGGCAACACCGTGTCCATGGCCACCCTGAGCTACTGGCGGTCAGGCGACCGCCAGCCGGAGGGCCCTCAGTCGCTCGCGATCGTCGAGGGTATCGAGGACCGGCTCCGACTGCGTCGGGGTCATCTCCGTTCCCTCCTCGGTCCGTCCGCTCGGCTCGGTGTGGTCCCGCCTCCTCGACTGCCGTTCGATGAGGAGCGCGAGAACCGGGAGACGGCCGAGACTCTCGCCGCGTTGCGCTCGGCACCGCAGGAGGGGC
>NZ_SOPW01000067.1 GCF_004402015.1 Filobacillus milosensis | reverse complement strand
GAGGAGCCGCGCCGCCGCCCCGCGTCGAGGAGCCCGTCGACGCGTCGAGAGCCGTCATGATGCCGCCACCTGCGCCGCCGCTTCGACGAGTTCTTCCTGGACGGCACGGATCTCGGCGGTCGTGGTGGCGACGCGGCCATAGATCTCCATGACCTGGGCCTTGGTGAGGTCGCCGGTCGGGGTGTCGAGCACGACCTCGCCGTGGCGGAGTCCGACGATGCGGTCGGCCCAGCTGATCGCGAGGTCGACCTGGTGCAGGCTGCACACGACGGTGAGTCCCTCGTCGGCGGCGATCTCGCGGATCAGTGCCATCACCTGTTCACTC
>NZ_SOPW01000066.1 GCF_004402015.1 Filobacillus milosensis | reverse complement strand
AGACCAGCGCCTCGGTGAGGAAGTCGCCGATCGTCCGAAGCGGGTTCAGATGTGCACGCGGCGTCTGGAACGCCATGCCGATGCGCAGCGCCCGCAGCTCGCGGCGCCCTCGCTCGTCGAGGGATGCGAGATCCTTTCCCTCGACGCGGATCGTGCCCGCCGTGGTGAAGCTCTCGGGCAGCAGGCCGGCGATCGCGCGCACGCTGAGGGTCTTCCCCGACCCCGACTCTCCGACGAGGCCGACCGATTCGCCGAGGGCCACGTCGAGAGTGCAGTCGTGCACCAGGGTGCGCGGGCCGTCGGGCGTCGGCATCCCGATCTCGAGA
>NZ_SOPW01000006.1 GCF_004402015.1 Filobacillus milosensis | reverse complement strand
TTAAACGGTTTGATCGTTTTAGATTAAAGGTGTTATTACACCATCAATATAAAAATGTAGCAGTTCGAGTCGCATAAATTAGGAGTGAGCGTTCGCTCACCCCAACATTTGACTTAGAACCTTTTTTATTTTAAAAGTCCGGAAAACGAGCGATAAAGTCCGGAAAATTGTTGTTTTTAAGGTTTTTCGACAACATTCGACCAAGGATAACTCATTTAAAGGTCCGGAAAGCACAAAATCTTGTCCGGAAATTAATACTTTGGATCCCCAAACTTGAATTGTACGTCTAATCTTGAATCATACTCGGCCTCAACAACTCCACATATGTTTAGCCCTTTACAATAAAGGAAATATTGTAACAAAAAGGGTTGAAAGGGTGTTAGTATGAAAAGTTATGGTTTATTAATCAATGGTCAATGGAAAACAACTAATGAAATGATGGATGTCATAGATAAAACTAATCAAGATGTATATGCTAAAGTTTCTAAAGCAGATGAAGGTAAAGTGACAATGGCTGTTGATGCAGCTGAAGCAGCATTTCAATCAGAACCAACTACACCTTATGAACGATATGAAATTTTAATGAAAGTAGCTGACTTGCTAAAAGACCGCAAAGAAAAGTTTGCACAAAATATTACACATGAAGCGGGAAAGCCTATTAAACAAGCTCGCTCTGAAGTGGAACGTGCTGTACATACGATACAGTTATCCGCTGAAGAAGCCAAACGTTTAACAGGAGAAGGTGTGCCTGTTGAAGCAGCTCCCGGTAGTGAGAATCGTATGGCGTTTACGATTCGTGTTCCTGTTGGCGTTGTTGCTGCTATCAGTCCATTCAATTTTCCGCTCAACTTAGTTTTACACAAAATTGCACCAGCCATTGCAGCGGGGAACACAGTTGTACTAAAACCCGCAAGTGCGACTCCTACAACGGCAATAAAGTTAGCAGAACTATTTGAAGAGGCTGGCTTACCAAAAGGTGTGTTAAATGTTGTAACAGGCAAAGGCTCTGAAATTGGTAAATGGTTAACTAATGATGAGCGCATTCAATTATTCACGTTTACAGGAAGTGCTGAAGTAGGGTTGAATATAAAACAAAACACAGGTATGAAGAAACTGGTGTTGGAACTAGGAAACAACTCGCCTGTCATCATTGATCACGAAACTGATATCAAAGAAGCTGCTGCAAACATTGCGGCTAAAAGTTATGCCTATGCTGGGCAAGTGTGTATATCTGTTCAACGTGTTTATGTTGATCAAAAGATTAGAGAAGAATTTGAAAAAGAACTTATTTCAGCCATCGCAGACTTAAATGTGGGTGACCCATTCGATGATGAGACGGATGTCGGTCCAATGATTTCGATAGAAGAAGCAAAGAGAGCTGAGGAATGGGTAAATGAAGCCAAAGAAAAGGGTGCTAAAATTGTTCATGGGGGCACACGTAAAGACAACTTATTTGAACCAACTGTGGTGACCAATGTGACTCAAGAAATGAAGGTTGTTTGTGAAGAAGTTTTTGCACCGATTCTATCTCTAATTCCTTATGAAAACTTAGATGAATGCTTAAAAGAAGTGAATCAATCCAAATACGGCTTGCAAGGTGGTATTTTTACGAACAACATCAATAAAGCGATGAAAGCCGCTCGTAAAATGGAAGTTGGAGGAATAATGATTAACGACGCTTCCCAGTACCGTGTTGATCTCATGCCCTATGGAGGTATGAAAGATAGTGGTTGGGGAAAAGAAGGACCAAAATATAGTATTCAAGAAATGACTGAGGAACGCTTAATTGTGATGAACCTTAAATAAAATGAATGAATCAGCTGTGTATGAATCACAGCTGATTTTTTTATTGAGAAATAATAGTTGGTTATTGGTTAAAATTTATTTGAATTTGAGCAAACAAATCTAGTAAATGAGCAATACCTCAATGCCAATTTGTAATTTTTTGAAAATTAATTTAAAATGAATGCGATTGATGATAGAGGGAGGACAAAATGGGTATCTTAAATTTCTAATTCAAAAGTCTTCTTAACATTAGTAATAAGAGGAGGCTTTCTAATGAATTGGGTAAAAGAATTTTATAATAAGCAATACATTTGGTCGAAAGAAAATGTCGAGGGTGATTTTAAAGAACTCAGAGAAGACCTTGTAGACAAATTAGAAACATATGCAACACCCTCGACTAAAAGAATTTTAGAGCTTGGTAGCGGGTTAGGACAATTTGCTGTGGCTGCAGCCAAGCGGGGATATGGCGTGACGACCATTGAATTAACTGAAGAAGGTGTTAAACACGCCAAAATGCTTGCGGAAAAACATGGCGTAGAAGATCAAGTCTCAATTGTTCATGGTGACTTTTACGAAGTAGAGTTTGATAAACAGTTTGATATCATCTGCTACTGGGACGGTTTTGGTATCGGTTCAGATGCTGATCAACAAAAATTGTTGAAACGTGTTTCAAAGTGGATGAAAAGCGATGCTTTGGCATTAATTGATATATACACACCATGGTATTGGGCAAAAGTCGCTGGAGAATCCATGAGTATGGGTGGATTAGCAAGACAGTATGACTTTGATTCAATAGAATGTAAAATGGTTGATACATGGTGGATTAAGGGCCGGGAAGAGGACAAAGTGACGCAATACTTAAGATGTTACTCTCCTGCGGATTTGAAGTTGCTGATTGGAGAACTAAATCTGGCACTTGATCATGTTGAACCGGGTGGCGCGATGAATTATGATGAACAGAAATATCACGCCAAAGTTCCTTTACATCAAGCCATGTCATATATGGCAGTTTTAAAGAAAAAATAATAAATAAGAGCTTGGGGTCACCCAAGCTCTTAAAAATAAAGGAGGGAAAGGATGTTATCAACTTTCTTGTGGGGAATCTTCCTCGTAATTGGCATTGTGTTAATTGTGTTGTGGGATAAGAAAAGACAAAAGAGGAAGCATAGATCTTACGTTTATTCTGAAGAAAACCAAAAAGAACTAGAAGTTAAGAAGGCGATTGAGAGAGAACGTTCAAGAAGATCACCACGATAAACTAAGTTAATCTCTTTCTTTTAGCCACCCAAACTAATCGAACGCTTAATGCAACCGCCCCGAATCCAAGTCCCGTAATCAGTCCAACCCAATATCCAAATGGACCTAGCTCTGTAAAGTTTGCTGTGATATATCCAGTCGGTAAACCTAGTACCCAAAATGAGACTAAGGCAATAACGGAAGTCACATTTACATCTTTATATCCTCGAAGTGCACCTTGAATAGGCGTTCCGATTCCATCAGACAGTTGAAAGAAAATCGCATAAATTAAGAAATGTTTCATCAGTTCAATCACTTCTGGCTGACTACTATATAATAAAGCCACTTCTCCTCTGAAGATAAAAATGACTACACCTGCTATGGCCGATGTTATAATACCTGAGCTGATACCAATTTTGGCATATGAGATAGCAGCGTCCGCTCGTTTACCTCCAATTTCAAAACCTACTGCAATAGTTAGAGCCATCGCAATAGCTAAAGGCACCATATAGAATAAGGTTGCAAAGTTGATAGCGGCTTGGTGTGCAGCAATCGTATTCGTATCATAAACACTGATTAATAAAGTGATAGCAGCGAAAATGCTAGTCTCGAAAAAGATGGTAATCCCAATAGGCACACCAATTTTTAATTGCTCTTTCCAAGCATTTAGATTTATAGCTTCCCATTTATTAAAAATCTTATAACCTACAAAAGGTGACCTTTTCTGTATAATAAATATGGTGATTATAGCCGAAATAAAATAAGTAATGGCAGAGGCTACACCTGCTCCAATTCCACCCAGCTCCGGTGCACCCAACTTTCCAAAAATGAATACATAGTTAAACAACACATTTATAGGTAAAGCCAGTAATATAATGAGCATGGACATTTTTGTCTGACCAAGCGCATCAATAAAAGATCTTAATAAATTAAAAATAAATAATGGAACCATGCCAATTCCGAGGCTAAGTAAATAATACTTCGCTATGTGCTGGACTTCAGGTTCAAGTGATAAAGCATTCAATATTGGATTTAAGCTGAAAATACCAACAACAAAGATTAGAAATCCAATCGAAGCAGCCAAGTAAATTCCTTGGCGTATGACATGAGTGATTCGATCAGTTTGATTTGCTCCGAGTAATTGAGAGACAATAGGTGGAACGGCCATCAAAATTCCAATTACACCAGTTAGTATTGGAATCCAAAGTGATGAACCAATCGCAACTCCTGCTAAGTCTTCAGAACCTGATTGACCAGCCATTACCGTATCAAAAAAGTTCATTAAATATAAGCCAACTTGAGTAACCAGTATAGGAATTAATATTTTTATAAATAAAGAGAATCTTTCTTTTAAAGTTTGAGTTTCGTACATAAATTTCTCGCTCTCCTATCCAAAATGAACGACTTTGCTAATATGTCATTATACTCGATTTTAACTGAAAAGAATAGAAAAGAAGACGACAAAAAGAGCTCGAGAAACTCGAGCCCATTTACAATGATTAATTAGTTTTTGATGGCTTTTTAATGAAACTTATTATAAGTATGATTAATGGAATAACTAGCCCAAAAGTCATTCCAAAAGAGAGCCAAGTTTTTGTTGCAAATTCAATAAAGTAAGCACTGTTTGGGTAAGCGATAAGAGAATAAATGAATAATATAATCGACATGGGGATGACAAGTATTCGATAGTTTTTTATACTGAAGCCCTTAGCGAACATAATTAATGAGGCATGAAAACATAATACTAATTTAAAAAATAACGTAATTCCCCAGACCGCTGCAACAATGATTTCTACACGTTGCAAGAAGTCAGCGATACTAATTTTTTTGGCTAGTACATATGTCGGGAACATTTTTAAACCAGTTAAGTGTACCCCAAGAATAAGGATAGTGAACAGCGTAATTAAGATTAATATAGAGCACCCAATTAATATGCCAATGAAAAAGCTTCGTTTAATATTCTTAGGTTCATTAACTGTTGAAAAAAAAGTAGTAAGTATAAATAGTTCAAATATCGGAACACCTATCATTGCTAAAGATCCGCCAGTAATCGTTTTAATCCCTTCTCCAAATATAGGTTGTATATTTGTCAATTCAATTTGTGGTACAGATAGTACCATAAGTAAAAATAGTAACAATAAAATAAAAGGAAATGTTATTTCAGCAACCCGCGAATAGGTTTCAATCCCCAGCTTAACCGCATAAACGATTGGAATAAGAAACATGATATGAATGGCTTCTAGAGGTGTTTCAACCATTATTTTCGTATTTAAAAAGTCTCCAAAATTTCGAAGGACTAATGCAGCGAGAGTAAATGAGAAGAAAAAATATAATAGTATGATAAGTTTTCCAAGTTTTTTACCCATGACTTGTTCAATAATTAACGGAAGACTTTTTCCGGAATAACGTTTACCAATCGTAGTATAAACCCATACCAATAATAAACCGATTATCATCGCTAAAATCGCTGATATCCAACCATCTTGTCTTGATTCATTGACAAGGGCAGATGGAATAATGATGATGGAGCTACCGACAGTGAACATGATGACTAAAAGCGTAAATTGTCTTGAGTTGATTTTTTCTTCTTTAATCATTCTCAATAACTCCCTTTATTTAAACAGGTTAAAAATTCCTGTACTGATAGGTCTGAAGAGATATGTGATGGCATCCAAAGGATTAGGCAATTTTACATCTAATCCATAGAGGGTGGTCAGTGTGATGCCTAATGCAAGCAAACTAAAATAAGAAAAAGTTTGAGAGATCTCCTTGTTCTTTAATAATGGCCATTCAATTGAAATGGATAAAATCACTATAAAAATTATAATGCTCGCAAGGATCATTTGTTCTCCACCTCTGCTTTTGGAGACAATATTATTGAACCTGCATTATGAATTTCAGTTTCTACTGTAACCTCTATTGGAATATCAGGGTAAATGTCCATCCACTTTGATTGAATTACTTTCCAATCTTTAGGATTATTTCTGTGATAAGCATCGCCGAAGCCGAATAAGTCTGCTTTAAAAGACTTTTGATCAATCTCAACAGCGGATTTAATTTCTTCCTCAATCGTCTTATTTACATTTTGTTGTAGCTTTTCAATGATCTTAGGGTCATCGGTTTTTTGAGGTATTTCACATTCTGAATCCATCATGTTCCCAACAACTTTCACATGAATTTTCCCTTGGATTTGACCATTTTTTTCTGTGCTGACATTTTTGCTTTTGTTCTAATGACTTCTATACCCATGACACCTTCATTATTTACACAAGGAGTATTCAGTAATGTGCTCTTAATATTACCTACAGCAAAGTTATATCCTCTGCTTTGTTCTTCATTCATCCAACCAATTAGCTTATCTTCTTTAAACGCACCTAAAGTTCCATATTTAAGAGTAACTTCAGGTTTGATATCTTCATATTTTGAGGTGTATCTACCTTCCTCAACCTTTCCTGTAATAAGAACGCCAGTAGTTATTGGATTTTTACCTTTACTCATAAGATCAGTGATGAACTTATCTAAAGGGATTTCACTTGTCGTACCGTAGTGCTCACTTGATGAGGTTAACGCTTCAAACATTTTATCACCTGGTATGACATTTAAGGTGGTTAAAACTGATAAAACGTCATTAGCTGTGTGATCTTTAGCGACAACCAATAAGAAATCAGAGCGAAAATCATGGTCTCTTAAAAGTACATCTAGTATCTCTGAAATCCCTTCTCTTGCAGTTTCTTCTCCAATAACTAAAACTCGAACATGGGAAAAATAGAGTTTTGATTTAGATTCGGTTGTTAGTTTTCTCCAGGCTTGAAAGATTGTTTCACCTGTCTCATCTATAGTTGTTATTACTGTACGTTTACCTGCCACGTTTTTCGAAAGTTCACTAGGGTTAATAATTTGAGTAGTAAACATATATTCTCCATTTATTTTATCGACTCCAATAGCATTAGATATGGAAAGATCATCTAATTCTCTGCTGTTCCAACAGCCGCTCAATATAGGAATGATGATTAAAAATAGAACGATAAACTTGGTGAGTTGTTTCATTATTTTAGTTCTCCTTTACAACTCTTATGAATTCTCTCTGCCATATTTTTTGCGATAGTTATTTTGCCTTTTAGTATTCGTTTGATTAATTAGTCTAGGTCTGGTTGATAATAGTTTTCTTGGGAATCTGAAAACAGCATCTTTTTGGTCTGTAAAGTTAACAGGGCCAAATGGTGACATATATGGAATTCCAAATGACCTTAAACTACACAAATGTAATAACATCAAAAATAGTCCAATCGAAATTCCAAACAAGCCGAATGTAGCAGCTAAGGTCATAAAACCAAATCGTAATATTCTTACGGAAATCGCCATATCATAAGCTGGAAAAACAAAGCTTGAAATAGCAGTAATTGAAACAACAATAACCATCGTTGGAGATACTAAACCAGCCTCAACAGCAGCTTGTCCAAGTACAAGCGCTCCTACAATGGATACCGCTTGACCAATAGCTCTGGGCATACGGATTCCGGCTTCTCTTAAAATTTCAAATGTAACCTCCATAATTAATGCTTCTACATACGCTGGAAAGGGAATACCTTCCCGTTGAGCAGCTAAATCAATTAGAAGAGTGGTAGGAATCATTTCTTGATGAAACGTTGTCACAGCTATATAAAGAGAAGGAACGAGTAAAGCAGAGAAGAAGGCTAAGTAGCGTAACACTCTTATGATTCCGTAGAACGAACGTTCATAATAATCTTCAGGTGATTGGAAAAAGTGAATAAATAAAGCTGGAACAATCAACACAAATGGTGTTCCATCGATGATTATTGCAACTCGCCCTTCTAATAATGCAGCTGAAACGACATCAGGACGTTCACTGTTAATGATCGTCGGGAAAGGAGAACTGTTACTATCCTCAATCATTTCCTCGATGTAGGCACTTTCGAGTATGCCATCTATATCAATCTGATCAATTCTTTTGCGTACCTCATCAAGAACTTTTTTATTAGAAATAGAATCAATATAAACAATTGCAATATCTGTATTCGTATGTTTTCCTATTGTTTTAGATTCAATTCTTATATCAGGATCCTTGATTTTTCTACGAATTAGAGACGTATTTGTTCTGAGATTCTCAGTGAATGCTTCTTTCGGGCCTCTGATGACGTTTTGAGTGGTAGGCTCGGACACATCTCTTTTCTCCCACCCTCTTGTCGAGGCAATAATGGCTGAATCATAGCTTTCTATTAAGACAGCTGTATCACCAGATAATATTGCGCCTAAGGTGTCTTTAAAATTTGTCACATCTTTAACTTCACCTATTGAAGTAGCTTGTTCTTTTAAATAATTAATGCTTTTTTTAGAAACGGAGTTATTTTCTATATCTTGATCTGTCCTGTTAGAGTTAGACATAGATACTTTCAAAATAAAATCTTGTAATGATATGCGATCAGCTAAGCCATCAATATAGACGAGTGCTGCTTTAGTATCTTTATTTATATTAAATCGTCTAACCACTACGTCGTTACTATCACCAAGGTTTGTTTTGATAGCAGAAAGGTTTTTATCCAAAGCCATTGATACTTTTTCTACTTTAGTAGTCTGTTCAATTGAAGGATGAGATTTTTCCTTTGTTCTTTTACTTCTCTTTGACCTGGATCGATAGTAACTCATTTATATGTCTACTCTCCTTCATTCAAAGCCTAGGTATGATTTATTCCTTTGAAAATTTGGTAATGTTTGTTTATTTAGTATCTGTGAATTAAATGATTTTATGCGATGAGTAGAGGGAATGAGGTGATAGAACTGCAAAATAATCTTTGCCTTTCCTATCCAAATCGTACGACTTTTGCTAATATGTCAATATGATTGAATATCTTGAGAATAATAGAAAGGGAGACGGTGCATGAGTAAAAAAACAATCGTCTTTACCGGTGGAGGGACTGCAGGACATGTTGTTGTAAACCTTGCTCTTATGCCTCAATTTATAAAAGAAGGCTATGAGGTACACTACATCGGTTCATATAACGGTATAGAAAAAGAATTAGTTAGTGACATAGATGGTGTCACTTATCATGGAATTACAACAGGTAAATTAAGGCGTTACTTATCAAAAGATAACCTTAAAGACCCTTTTAAAGTACTAAAAGGAATCTTTCAAGCTAGACAACTCTTGAAAAAACTTAAACCTTCTATTGTATTTTCAAAAGGTGGATTTGTTTCTGTTCCAGTTGTAATGGCATCTAAAATGGTAGGCATCCCTTCGATCATTCATGAGTCAGATTTTACGCCAGGGCTAGCAAATAAAATTGCGACTAAGTTCAGTCGACATGTCCTGACGACTTTTCAGGAGACAATTCAGCATTTACCTTCAGATAAAGCGAAACATATAGGAGCGATCATTCGTGAAGAATTGTTTAAAGGGGATAAAGAGCGTGCCTATCAATTTACTGGATTGCAGAAAGATAAGCCTATAATCTTAGTGATGGGTGGCAGTGCAGGAGCACAGAAAATCAATGATGCTGTACGAAATTCACTACCTGTTTTATTAAAAGACTACCAAGTGATTCACTTATGTGGGAAAGGAAAATTAGAAGAATCAAAAGTACAGGATGGCTATGTTCAATACGAATATGTTTCTGATGAATTAAAAGATTTATTTGCTATTACAGATGTGGTCGTATCTCGTGCGGGGTCAAACGCTATATTTGAATTTTTAGCTTTAAACATACCGATGCTACTCATTCCTTTATCGAAGCAATCTAGTCGAGGCGATCAGATTTTGAATGCGAATTCATTTAAAAAGCAAGGCTATGCTGAAGTGCTAGAAGAAGAGGAACTAACTCGTGAGCAATTAATTTCTAAAATCAATATATTGTATAAGAATCGAGATGTATTGAAAAATCGTATGAATTCATATCAATCAGAAGAAGTAAAGAGTCAGGTCGTTAAGCTCATTAAACAATCAGAGCGAAAGTAAAAAAAAGCTCAAAAGAGTGTGGAATTCTTTTGAGCTTTTTATAATTTATTCTACGATACCGTAGCTTCTTATTCTTGATTTAACATCAATTTCAACCTGAATATCTTTATACATATCACGCCATTGCTCTTCAGTAATTTTTTTTCCGTGTTTTGTAGCAACATAAGTTTTACCGAAACCAAAAAAATCAGCGTTAAGCTCTTTAGATTTTTGAATTAGAGCTTGTAAATTCTCCACCACCTCATTATTAATTTCTTTTTCAATAGCCTCTAACGCTTTTTTATTAGATAAATCAATACGTTCTGACAACTCCACAATGCGTCCTTCGATATCAAGTTTCACCCGAAACTGTAACCCTTCTGGATTACTCAATTCAACATCTGCTCTATTATTGATTTGATCAAGGACGACATATACCACATCAGTAGTAACTTTCTCGTATTCTTCTAGGTAGTTTTGAAGCACTTTTAAAGGTAACTTCATCTCTACTTGTCCAGAATTGAATTTATCTGAGATAAGTCTGACATAGAATGTTTCTTCAAGACTTATTTCTCCAACATGTTTATCATTTTGAAAAACTGCTAATCCGGAAATTTGTGCTTTATCCTGATAATTATTAATAATTGGGACTAGTGGGTCATGTCCGACCTCGAAGAATTTGCGAGTAAACTCATGAAGAGTGTTACTAATTAAACGTTCATCTCTGACTGCTGTATCAATTAAACGTTGAATATAAGTTCCAATATTAGGGGATTGTTCATAATTTGAAGCGGTTAACACTTCTTCAGTTGGTTGAGTTGACATTGCAACGAAAACCATATCAGATATAGAAGCATCGCGTTCTAACGTATCTAGATATGGAAAAATTCCTTCTTTAGATAATTCAGGTCCAAATAATACCGTTCTTAGCTGACCGGAGACAATTTTATATCCAGATTTTTTGTTAGCGTTATTTCTTAGTTCACGAAACGTATGCCCTTCACTCGTGATAATTTGTGATGCATCTGTAATATCAGGGTTAAATTGAAATAACACGGTAGTAGCTCGTAGCGTGTTTTCTTTTTCAGCTTTATCGAATCCATATATGGTAACGATTCCTAATTCCTCTAAAATGTTAGATTCCAAACAACCTGTTAAGAAAAACAGGCAAGAGATAGAAACTAACATAAGTTGTTTAATTTTTTGCATTTTTTTTCTTCCCTTTCATTCGATGTTTTATGGCAAATGGAAGAAGTATAAAAGGAAACGCCCAGCCTAATACTAGACCAATTTGACCAGTATAATCTGTGAATTTATTAATCAACTCTCGGTCGTCAAATATTGCGATAAATCCTAATGAAAATATGACTAGACCAACTAAGCAATGCTTTTGTTTCCATCCATGAGCACGTTTACACGTAAAAGAAAACATCCATGCAAGCAAAATTAAATTAGGTAGAATTACAATAATCCAAAGAGCGACTGCTAAAATATCAAATCGCTCAAACATAGGGAAAGAAATCACTTTGAACATGGTTAATAGTGGCCATACTTTTTGTTCTAATTGTTTGGGACTAAAATAACCAATGGCAACCATAGTAATAAATAAGTACATTACAACTGTAATTAATATCGAAAATTGACTATATTTAGCGACATTTTTCTTGTCATAAATAAAAGGATAGATAACCCATAAAAGTTCAAACCCAAGAAATGTATAGGAAGAAATCAACACTCCTTTTAATACATCTTTCCAAGGTGTAGAAAAAATAGGAAGATAATTCCTCACTTCAATTAATGAAATGGGTTTACTTAATAAACCAACCATCCAAATACTTGATAAAAAGAAAACAATACTTGCACCTACTGCCACTCTTATCCCACCATATACTGCATACCAAACCAAAATTAATAGTAGAAGCCCTATAAACCAAGAAGCCATTTTTGGAAAGATAAATACTTGTACAAATTCAACGTAGTTGATAATTACACTTAAAAATAAAACTAGAAAATATACTACAAAAATCATACTAAAAAATTTCCCTATGATATTTCCAAATGCAGTACAAAGAATCCCAGCCAGATCTTGGTTTTTATAAGTATTTAATATGAATACCATACAAGCAATAACCAAACTTAGGATCAATCCCGTTATAATAATAGAAATCCAACTGTCCTGTTTGGCATCCATAAAAACTAAACGAGGGTACCCAGCTATACCGACTCCGACTTGTACAGTATGAATGGCAATAATTAAATAAGCTGCTTTTATTTGGTTATCTTTTGGTACAGAAAGACTTTTCATAATTACTTGCCTCTATTCTTCTATGTCTTTCTTTTTAGTATTTGGAGGTTCATTAAATCTTTTAGTCTTTTTAGCCATGTTAGAATATGCTCTATAATTACTTTTTAGAAAAGGTATACGTACAATCGAATTATCTAAATCCTTTGGTCTAAATGGGTAAATTGGTGCGAAATAAGGACGTTTAAGTGACTTTTGTTTTAGAACATGAATGATAAGAAAAGAGAAACTAAAGAAAATTCCTAAAAAGCCCCATAAACCCGCCATAATAATCAACGGAAAGCGTAAGATACGAATTGCTGAGCCCATTAAATAACTTGGAACTGTAAAAGATGCTAAGGCACTTAATGCAACGATGATAATTAGAATATTACTTGTAAAACCGGCTTGAACAATTGCTTGTCCGATTACAATACCACCAACGATACCCATTGTCTGACCAACTTTTGTTGGCAGTCTGGCTCCAGCCTCACGAATAAGCTCGATTAAAAACTCTAGGATAAGAGCTTCGAGTAGAGGTGGAAACGGTACTCGAGATCTTGAATGTCCTAATGACACAAGGAGTGCAGTAGGAACAATCTCATAATGAAAGGTTAATGCAGCTACATATAATGGTGTTAATGTAACTGATAAGAACATGGCTACTAAACGCATTAATCGAATAAAGGATCCCATGTTCCACCTTGTATATAAATCCTCGGTTGACTCAAAAAAACTAAAGAAGTTAATTGGTGCAATAACTGCACTTGGACTTTTATCTACTAAAACACTAAGTTTTCCTTCTTTCAGCTCGTAACATAATCGATCTGGCAGTTCTGTGACATACATTTGAGGAAAAATAGAATAAGAATTATCTTCTATATATTGCGTTAACACCGAACTCTCTAATACATCATCAGTTTCTAGGTTTTTTAACCTTTTCCTCATTTCATTAACATTTTCTTCATTGGCTAAATCTTTTAGATAAACTAAACGAACTTCTGTAGGAATCTCATTACCAATAATAAATTTTTCTGAAGTAAGAGATGAGTTATCCATTCGCCAATGAATGATATTCATGTTGCTTCTTAAGGACTCTGTAAAAGCAATCTTTGGTCCGAAAACTAAAGACTCGGTCTCAGCTTTTGAAGGAGTACGTTCAAGGATATTTGGAAAACCGTATGTAATACAATCTGAATCACCCTCAACGTAAATACACACTGATCCCCTTAAAATATCTTTACCAATTTCCTCACATTCAGTTCTGAATTTTGCGTTATTAATCGGAATTTCATTATCCAGTAGTTTAGTGTCCCATTGAATATTTTCAGACTGAATTTTATCTAGTACAAATTTATAAATTTGATCCTTCTCCACCATGTAGTGAATGAAGAATACACCAATGCGCTGGCCATTTTGTTCAATCGTCTTTTTAGAAAAGTCAGGAGTTGAATTAAAAAAGCCATCTTTTAAATCTTTTTCTAGTTGTTCAAGTGTGCATGGAAAATAGCTGCTTTTGGATGTCTTTTTTGCTTTTCTTTTCATAATAATCTCCTCAAAAATATTTAGTCATAGTATGTGATTGTTAATTGAAAATATGTAAATACTAACGTTTAAACAAATTGTTTTAGTGGGTGAAACACTATGGGTTTACAATTAGTCGAAGTATACGTTCCAAAGAACAATTATCATTTTGTCGTTGAAAAACTACGAAGTTTTTCCCGTGAAGGAACGTGGAAGGAAGAAGAGTCTCAAGATGAGCGGATATTAATTAGGATGATTATATCTTCGGACTATGTTGAAGATGTACTGAATTACTTGGAAACAGTTTCTCGATCATCAGAAGGTTTTGAAACGATACTATTTCCTGTTCATACTTATTTTTCACACCAATCGATAGAAAAAGAAGAAGAGAAAGATGAGAAAAAGGAAGAGGAACAGAAAGAGCAGGATGAAGATAAACAGAAATTTTTACGTGCAAGTCGCCAGGAGCTTAAGCATACAATTGAAGAGAAAAGCAAGTTAACGTTAAATTACACATTGCTTGTCATATTCTCAGCTATTGTTGCAACAGCTGGATTTATGAAGGATGATACAGCGGTTGTCATAGGGGCGATGGCGATTGCCCCTTTAATTGGTCCTGCTATATCTATGGGCTTTGCGACAGTATTAGGCGATTTATCCCATTTGGGCAAAGCGGCTTTTACTCTGTTCCTGGGCGTATTTATTATTGTCGGGATTTCAGCATTTTTTGGTTATTTTGTTTTTAATATAACAGAATCCTCTCAGTACAATTCACGTACAGAAGTGACTTTAGCAGATTTTTTTCTTGCGTTGGCAGCAGGAGCAGCAGGAGCAATGTCTATATTGAACAGGTTATCGAGTAACCTTGTTGGGGTAATGGTGGCTGTTGCCCTACTACCACCAGTCATTACATTTGGAATGTCAATTGGTCAGGGCTTATGGGATGACACATTTGGTTCATCACTATTAGTCATGACAAACATAACATGTATTGTTTTAAGTGCCGTTATAATTTTCTTTATTAGCGGAGTCAGACCAGTTAAGTGGAAAGATGAGTCGATGATTAGCGCTTCAAGGCTTGTATCTATATTTTTCATTTCCCTTATTGCTTTAATTATTTTTGTTATCATTTCATTAGGCTTTTATTGATTTTTTAATTTAATTTAATTAATTTTGAAAATAGTGTTGCTTTTTAAAAAATTAGAGTATATAATCTTTTAAGTAATTAGAAAATATAGGTAAAGGAGGTCACGAAAGATGAAAAACTTAAAATTAGTACGACAAGCAAAGCAACAATTAATCATGAATAATTTAAATCTCGTGGCCGTACCGAAAGTTACCTGTAGAGACTTATATTTATAATGTCTTAGTATCTTTAAATTTATTGTTAAACAGGTATAGTATCGCCACGATTATATTAATGATCGTGGCGTTTTTTATGTTATTAAGCACATTTGGCCCCGGTCAAATGTGCTTTTTATATATAAATTCTATGTTCTGTTGAAGTCCGTTGTTGTTATGGTGAATCGCTTCCGGTGGACGCTTTCCGCGGGCACGGCTCGAGCCAGGCTACTACATTGAAATAGCTTCATTGCTGCCTTGCGCCGAGTAATCGCAGGCGCATCAAAGCGGGGTCTCGAGACTCGTGCTGCTCCCGCAGGAGTCGCCACCTTCGCTCATCACCATACAACAACTCAGTGCTATTTCTAAAAAGCACTTAATGTTCATTAACTTTTCAACAGAGCCAAGACTAAAAAAGGAGTTGGAGTATTATGTTTAAGATTTCATTCGAATATTTCAAAAATGGAATCCGCAAAAAAGTAAACATCGAATTTCATTTATTTGATGAGAGGGATCGGCTAGATGACGGTTAGCTTATTCCACAAAGACAACGAGAAGGGGGAATTTAAATGATTAGCGTTTTTAGAAAATTATCATGGTATTTTAAAGAGCAATGGGTGCGATACACCCTGGCCATCACAGCATTAATTATTGTAAATATTTTAGTAGTTATTCCACCGACCATTTTAGGTAAAGTGATTGACGCCATTCAGGCGAATACTTTAACGGCAGAAAAATTTACAAACTATTTAGCCCTGTTCATTGGACTAATTATTGCAAGTTATCTGATCTCTTTCTTTTGGGATTACACCCTTTTTGGAAGAGCGATTCTTTTAGAAAGAAAAATGCGATCAAAACTGATGGATCATTTTATGAAAATGACCCCGTCATTTTTTGGGCGTTACCGTACAGGTGACTTAATGGCTAGAGCGACAAATGACTTAAAAGCCATCATGATGACGGCAGGATTTGGGATTTTAACGCTAGTTGATTCAACGGTATTCATGACTTTCATTGTTGGCATTATGTTCGTGACAATCGATTGGAAGTTGACACTAGCTGCTTTAATTCCTTTACCAGTTATGGCGTTCATCATGCAGAAATATGGCCGTGCAATCCACGAACGGTTCATGAAGGCTCAGTCATCATTCAGTGAATTGAACAACGATACCCTTGAGTCGATTCAAGGTGTAAGGGTTATCCGTGCATTTGTTCAGGAGAAACAAGATGAAAAGCGTTTCGCTAATAAAACGGAGGAAGTTTTTCAGAAAAATATTGATGTTGCTAAATTGGATGCATTATTTGAACCTACGATTAAAGTACTCGTCGGCTTGGCGTATACGATAGGTTTAGGTTATGGATCATACCTCGTCATTCGAGGAGATATTACAATTGGTAAATTGGTTACTTTTAACGTTTATCTAGGGATGTTAATTTGGCCGATGTTTGCGGTTGGTGAACTAATCAATGTCATGCAGCGTGGGAATGCCTCACTTGATCGTATTGATGAAATTTTGTCTCATCAACCCGATGTAAAGAATCCAAAAACACCGAAACAACTTGAATTACCTTCGAAGGTTCAATTTGACCAATTGTCATTCAAATATCCCGTTGTAGATCTATACGATTTAAAAGAAATTAACCTTGAAGTTACAAGAGGTGAAACAATTGGTGTAGTGGGAATGACCGGTGCAGGAAAGACCACTTTGTTTAGGCAGTTATTACGTGAATACGCACCTGCTGACCAGGGTCAATTGTTGATCGATGGAATCCCAATTCAAGATCTTACATTAGAACAAACGAGAAGCTGGATTGGGCATGTTCCACAGGATCATATCCTATTTTCTAAAACAGTAAGAGAGAATATATTATTTGGAAATATAGATGCTCAAGATGAAGAAATCTATAGAATTCTAGAAACAGCATCGTTAAAGGAAGACATCGATAATTTGCCTAATGGACTCGATACGCTTGTTGGAGAAAGTGGTGTGACCTTATCGGGAGGTCAAAAGCAGCGTGTATCATTGGCAAGAGCTTTAATTAAAAATCCTGAAATATTAATTCTGGATGATTCTTTATCTGCAGTAGATGGAAAGACAGAATCCAAGATTATTGAACACTTGAAGCGAGAACGTTCAAATAAAACAACTTTCATTGCCGCGCATCGTTTATCAGCTGTTAAACATGCTGACCAAATCATTGTATTAGAAGATGGTCAGATTGTGGAACACGGTACACATGAAGAATTAATGAGACGACGTGGCTGGTATTACAGTCAATACATGATCCAACAGATGGAAGGAGGGGAATAATATGAAGAAAAAATCAACAGAAAAGCGGTTATTTCAGTACGCTTGGATATTTAAGAAAACGATATTTATTGGTTTATTATGTTTAATGGTATCAGTGGCTTTAGAGTTATCTGGACCATTTATTGCGAAACAATTAATAGACCAGCATATTGTTGGTGTGGCTAATCATTATGTGGTTACAGATGACTCGGAAGGCATTAATTTTGAAGGTCAGAATTATGAGCGAATAGATCGAACTGATCATCCTTCGAATGAAAAAGTTACTCTTTACCAAAATGGTTTGTCCTTTTATTTAATTGAAAGTGAAGTGCCACTTAATGCTTCTTTAGAAAATGAGTCTGGTAATAATCTGACCTTGCAATATCAAGAAGAAACCTATGAGGTCACTGGTGAGAAATTATCGGTAAGCGAGGTCTATGTTTTCTTTGAAGATGAAGTCAGCTCAATTATGTGGTTATTAGGTTTATATATGGGGCTAATCTTAATCGCTTCATTCTTCCTATATTACAAAACGTATTTATTACAATTTGCTTCAAATCGCATCATTCAACGTATGCGACGAGATGTGTTCGGACACATTCAAAGCTTGCCGATTAAATATTTTGTTGATCAGCCTGCAGGTAAAATCGTTGCCAGAGTGACGAATGATACTGAAGCGATTCGTGAGTTGTATGTTAAGGTTTTAGAGGTATTTGCATCAGGAGCAATCTATTTATTAGGTATATTCATTGCCTTATTTATTCTGGATCCGAAATTAGCAGCCATCTGTTTAGTGTTACTTCCAATTATGTTTATTTGGATGAGAACCTATAAAAGAGTCGGTGGTAAATATAATAAGGTCATTCGAGAAACCAACAGTAATATTAATGCAAATATTAATGAATCAATTCAAGGTATGTCGATTATTCAAGCCTATGATCAGACTGATCGGATGACGAATGAGTTTGAAGAATTAAATGAGAAGCACCGTGATTACCAAACGAGAATGAATACATTTACGGCATGGACTTCATTTAACTTAGTAGATGTATTTAGAAATGTAGGTCTTGTGATTTTTATTTTATACTTTGGTGGAGCTGCTTTAGATGGCACGACATTAGCTTCAGCAGGTTTACTTTACGCACTAGTTGATTTACTTACTCGTTTGTTCCAACCTGTTGATGAGATAGTTAGTCAATTGGCTCAGTTGGAGCAATCGCGAGTGTCTGGTAGTCGTGTGTTCGAACTCATGGATGAACTCGGAGAAGAAGTGAATCATGAAGCAACTAAGCGCTATCATGGTGAAGTTATGTTTGATGATGTCTCGTTTGCTTATGAGAATGACGATTATGTATTAAATCATATTAATTTTAAAGTTAATCCTGGTGAGACTGCTGCTTTCGTTGGTCATACCGGGTCTGGAAAGAGTACAATCATGAATCTATTGTTCCGCTTTTATGACCCTTCACATGGACGCATTTTAATTGACGGAGTGAACACTAAAAGTGCTTCAAAACAGCAGGTCAGACAGCATATCGGTATTGTTCTTCAAGATCCATTTATTTTTACAGGAACAATTATTTCGAATATCACGATGAACGACCCTGCAATAAGTTGTGAACAAGCGATTAAAGCTCTTAAAGCAGTAGGAGCGGATAAGTTTATTGAAAAGCTGCCAAATCAATATGATGAGCCGGTTAAGGAAAAAGGAAATGAGTTCTCAACTGGTCAAAGGCAGTTATTATCCTTTGCTCGTGCATTAGCTTTTGACCCGGCAATTCTAATCTTAGATGAAGCAACAGCTAATATTGATACAGAAACTGAAGGCATGATTCAAGAAGCTTTACAAGTATTAAAACAAGGGCGAACTACTCTTGTCATTGCACACCGTTTATCAACAATTCAACAAGCTGATCAAATTTTCGTCTTAAAACATGGTAAAATGATAGAAAAGGGCACCCACGAAAGTCTCTTGAAAGACCGTGGAGAATATTTTAAGATGTATGAAATGCAGCTTGGTCGTAACAAAGTTAATGTCTCTTGAGTTGAGGGTGAAGAAAATGACGGATGAGAAGCGTCCTGATGTAATTGATGAAGATTTGTACGAAGATATAGATGAAGAAGAAATGTATGAGATTTTGCAGGAAAAGAAACAAGAAATAAGAGAAAAAAAACAAACAAGTGAGTATAAGCCAAAACGCCCGTTTCCTAAATGGGTATTTTGGCTTATTGCCTTGTTTATGCTTATAAACATTTGGGCTGCTCTTCCAAACTTATTTTCATTAGCAGCGATTGATTTTGTTAAAACATCTGCTCAACTTATGCTCAATGATGATGTGAAGGAATATAAAAAGTCAGTTGTATTAGTTGATACTGGTGGAGGTAAAGGTACAGGTTTTTCATTTTCTGAAGAAGGTCACATTTTAACCAATTATCATGTCATTGATGACCGTGAAAGACTATGGATTTATTTTGATGGAGAAGGTCCATATTCTGCTGAGGTTGAACATACATATCCTGATATTGATTTAGCTGTTCTTGATGTTGAGGGAGATGGCTTTCCTCATTTAGAATTAGCTGAGAAAACTAGTTTTGAAGAGAATGAACATTTTTATTTTATAGGAAACCCATTACGCTTTAGCGGCATTGCGAATGAAGGGAAAGTTATTGGCTGGACGTCATCATCCTCTATTGAAGGTGACGTATTAATGCTGAAAGCGCCTGTTTATAGTGGGAATAGTGGAAGTCCTGTTATTAATCATGATGGAAAGATTATTGGAGTTGTCTATGCCACACGTCGAACAGATGAAAACGGAAAAGTTGGCTTAGCTATACCAATTGATGCTTTTTATGAACGGAGTAAATAATTATTATTTTTATATTGCAACACCCATAAACGCCATTTCGGAAACGAAAAATATAGTATGTTGGGGGTGATGAGGGGTGTTAAAACGTCCAAAGATAGAAGACGTATCCCTCGAGGATCACGTATTGGCCGTCCAATCAGGGGATGAAGAAACCCGTCATCATCTGTTGTCAGATTATCAACCTTTTATTGCCACTTGTGTCTCAAAGGTTTGTAAAAGGTACATTGATCCGGAAAGAGATGATGAATATAGTATTGGATTACTAGCATTTAATGAAGCTATTGAGGCTTACTCAAAGGACAAGGGCAGTTCGTTTTTGTCATTTGCGAGATTAGTGATTACACGAAAAGTCATAGATTATATTCGAACAGAGAGTAAAGAGATTTCCTTTGTATCCCTGGACCATACAGAGGAAGATGAAGAAGGTAATCAAACATCTCATTGGCAGCTCACTAACGTTGCAAAAGAAAAACATCGGGAAGACGAATTAGCTTGGTATAGACAAGTTGAGATTGAGGAATACAATCAAAAACTTAAAGAATTTAAATTATCTTTTACTGAATTAGCGAACGTCTCACCTAAACACCAAGATGCTAAGAAGTCGTCACAACAAGTGGCGCACCAGATTTTTAAACATAAAGAGATTAAAGACTACGTTTTAACTAAAAAAAGGTTGCCAATTAAAAAGATTGTTCCATTAGTGGATGTGAGCAAAAAGACCATTGAACGTAATCGAAAATATATTCTTGCTATTTTTATATTATTAAATGAAGATTTTATCTATCTAAAAGACTACATAAAGGAGGTGTAATCGTGAGAAAAGGAATTATAGTTGAACATAAAAAAAGACATACACTCATGATGACCTCAGATGGCTCTTTTTACAAAACGCGTATCTATTGGGGAAGAGACATCTTTTGAACCGTTGACGAGCACTGGCATTTCATTTGACGGATTATTCCAATGGATTAATTCATTCACACAACTTAAACCTATAGCTGCTGCACTTATCGCAATTCTTTTATTTATTCCATATTATTCGTGGCTGGGAGAAGATGACGTTCACGCTTATGTGAACATTGACATAAACCCTAGTGTAGAATTATCCGTAAATGATGAGTATGAAGTTATTGGTGTTGAAGGACTAAATGAAGATGGACGTTCATTAGTTCAACAATTATCTAATTGGGAACACCAATCGATTCAAAAGGTTTCAGCAAAAATATTAAATTTAAGCGATCAATTGGGTTACTTAAATGAAAATCACCAGATTTTATTGGGCATAAGTTTCGTTGATCAATTAAGTCATGGCGATGACAACCTAGTTCTTCAAGAAGTATCTAAGCAAATGGAAACTAACTTTAAATCGGTTAGTGTGGCTTCATTTGAAGTTCCTAAAGATGTTAGAGAAAAAGCCAAGAAAGAAAAGGCTTCAATGAATTTAATGTATGCTTCAGAAATACTTGAAAAGCGTGAAGCACAACAAGATAATGTAGAGTCTCAATCAAATGAGGAACAAACTGATGATGAGCAACAAGTTGAAAAACATGAGAACAGTAAAGATAGTTCACAGCCTTCAACCAATAAAACTGAACATCAATCTGTTTCTAAAGAAGAAGATAAAAATATCGAAGTCATTGAAAGATTCCTTCAAAATACTAATAAAGAACAATTGCCACCAGGTCTCAAGAAGAAGTTAGAGAAATTCCAAGAGAAACAGGATTGGAAGGACTTTGATAAAAAAGAATTTAGAAAAAATAAAGATTCAGATGACGAAGAAGACAATCGCTCTCATAACGAAAAAGGTGAGAAAGATGAAGACGATCATAGAAGTAACAAAGGTAAATCAAAAGACGAGGATCACCCTTCTCATAAAGGAGAGGATCATCCTTCAAATAAGGAAAAAAGCGATAAAAAGAAAGAACAACAAAAGGATAATGACAACAATGATGATGAAGGATGGACACCACCTGGCTTAAAAGACAAAGAAAAACATAATGATCGAGATGATGATAATCGCGACCAAAATGGAGTATGGGATTTTTTTGATCAGGATGACCGAGATGATGAAAAGGAAGAAAGAGGTAAGGGTCACAAAAAAGATCGTGACGATGAAGGGTGGACGCCACCTGGATTAGATAAAAAGGACAAGCGTGACGATCGAAAAAACGATCAAGATGATGATCGAGATGATCGCGATTGGGATGATGATCGAGACGACGACCGACACGACAACGACCGTGATGACGAAGACGATGATGACCGAGATGATGATTAATTATTGATTTTAGCTTATTTAATACACAGTATAAAGGTTACGGGTTGATGAGCCCGTGGCCTTTTTTTATGTTTCATAAGAGACATATTGAATTTCCACGTCTTAACGGACAAGCTATTTAATAGTATAATACCAACAAGACAAAGTGGGTGAGGGACTAAAATGAAAGCTATCTGGAAATACGTAGATAAACACAAGTTATTATTCTTCTTTTTATGTCTATTAGTTATTCTTTTTATTGGTTATCAATTATTTTTCAAACATCCCATCGCTCAATATGCTGATATTGAAGTTCAAACGATAAAACAGATTTCGAATTTGACGAGTGGTTATGAAAACGATGAGAAAAAATTACATAAACGTTTGAAGAATGAAGCAAATAAACAAAAATGGATCGTATCTGGAAATGTTAACTTAGGTGAGTTTAGCAAAAATGCTATGTTGTTAAGAGGGATTTTAGCTAATTCAAGGGTTATCATAAACTCAAAGTCCGATCCTTCATCAAAAGAAACTTCAGCTAAAATTAATGTTCAATTGCAGCGCACGAATTTAATAAAAGTTGATTTTTATCAGAATCAAAATTATTCTGCAATTAATATTCCTATATATCCTGAATCAATAGGAATTAAAAATGACCAGCTAGGGAACTGGCTTGAATCTTCTGGTTACACAACAGCTATAACAGAAGTTCCTAGTACGTTTGACACCCAGAAAAACTTTTCCTTTAGTCTCATGGATTATATGGGTTTTTTAAAACGATTATCTGAGTACGATACAACAGTAAAAGAAAACGTTGATTATAACGGGCAAGCCCTTCAAAGGTTTCAATTAAACATGACTGAGGAACAAGTAGAAGATCTAATTGATCAAATCGTTCGGTCAATGAAAGAAAATGGAGATGACTCTAATTTTATTGGCAAACAAATTAATGAGATAAAGCAACTTAATTTTCCTGAAGGCTTAGTTTATGAAGCTTACTATAATGATGAATATGTTTCTTCTCGTACACTAAGTGGACAAGTTGATATGGAAGGACAAAGTCGAGCGTTTGAACTTGATATCGATACGGAAGTTGAAGGAGATAATTATCAGTTGCGCACTGAATTAACAGTGACTGGTGAACAACCATTCCAAGTTCATTACGCCTCTCAAGGTCAGCCTCAAGGAAATAGTTACCTGGTAAACAATAATTTAGATGTAGATCGCAATAAAGAACCTGATATGAGACTCGATTGGAAAACCACTTATCATAAGGACTCTAAAGATATTAATTTTGATTTGTATGCGCCAAGTTATCTTCCAAGATTAGAAGGTAATTTGACGACTAAAACGAATATAAATACTGACCAGGCAGATCAAACGTTAGATTGGGTTATCAATGTAAATCAGATTAAAGCTAATCTGACATTGAATCGTGACGTACAATTTGAAGAGTCAGTAGACATTAATCGAATTCATGCCCAAGATACAAAATTTCTTCATCAGTTGACCGAAGAACAAAATGACCAAGTCATGCAAGACCTAAAACAGTCTTTTAGAAAATATGCAAAAAATCTAATTAATCAATTTAATCCATTTTAATGAAGGGGGCAGGTGCATGATTTTTCATCTATGGCGATATGAATGGAAGCGAATGTTTAAGCATCCTGGCCTTTTCTTATTTGTGCTAATCTTTCCTATTGCATTAGTAGGTGTCTTAGGTTTGTTTATCTATTCATATGCTCAAGAAGAATTAGATTCAGTTAAAATTGTAGTACTAGATGAAGATCAAACGTTTGAAACTAATGCTTTAATCAAGCAACTACAAAAAGACGATACCATTGATGGTGATGTTGAATTTATAAAAGGGGAACGGACCATTGAGTATTACTTAGAAAACCCAGATTCTTATGCAGCGATTGTGCAAGTTCCAGAAGGGTTTACAAAGCAATTAAGAAGTGGTGTTAACGAGACGATTAATGTCTATTTAAATGAAGATATGCCATTGGCTTCTAATTTAGCTTATATCCTTTTTGAGAGCGGCCAAGATTATATTACTGCTGCACAGACTGGGGTTAACACTGTCAATCATTTTTACATACAAGACATTGAAGAGAAAGACGAACGACGTCGATGGAGTCAACAAATGACTATACATTTCACAATGTATGCCTTAGATCGTAACAAACTATTTACGGAAAAGGGTTCGACAGAGCAAGGGCTGCTTGCTTGGAGTACCAATTTATATTTGGCCACAGTATCTATTTTATTGTTACTTACATACATAATGTTGACATTAACCTTTAACCGCAAAGATCAACCCATCATACAAGATCGTTTAAGGCTCATTTCTGTTACAAAAATTGATCAATACTTAGCTAAAATGTTTTTCCATATAAGTTTTCTCATTCTATATGTTGGGTTTATTTCTTGGGGACTGATTGAACTACTTTTTAATACAGTGAGTTTTAATTGGTTGATTTTAGTCCAATGGTTAATTGTGGTTCTACTTTTATCGTTTATTTACTTGTTCTCACATCTTGTTTTAAAACAGATGGTGTTAGGCTATGTCATGTTTTTATTATTAAGTGTGATGTTTTTGATCATAAGCGGTGTAATTATTCCACCGTCTTATCTAACAGATCAAGTTAGTATGTTTAGTTTGATTTATGTTGCATTTAATAAAATTTGGATAGAGCATACGTTGCCAATTAAGATTTGGCTCCAGCTTATAGTTGGGTTTTTGATCCTAATAGGACTGATCTTGCCCTTTAGAAAGGTGGGGTCAAGAGCATGATTGTTTTAAAAGCATTACTTAAACAACGAATCACATTTATATTGTTATTGCTTATTCCTATCTTATTAGGGTTAATTTGGGTGAACTATTTTCAGGATACGGTGGATGATTTAAAGGTTCCAGTCGTGTTAGTAGATCCTTATAACCAGACTATTACAGATGAGTTGTTAAGTGAAATAGAAGTTGACGACACGTTTAACTTAACTCGAACATCGGAAATCCCATTGAAAGCTTTAGAACGTGGTGAGGTAGAGGCAATTTTTGTGCTCCCTGAAAATTTAAAAGAATTAATCATGTGGAGTGATCTTGAAGGACAAATCAAGTGGTACCGGAATGACCGAAGTTTGTTTGATGGCTTATTTAAAGAACAATTAGCATCATCTATTATGACTAGGGCTGTTCGAGCAGAAGCAGCGAACGTGGTGCAAAATTACGATTCAGAAGAGAATTGGGAAGAGATGTTTGAATTTGGTCTGAGATATTTTGAACCAGAGCCTATTTTCCAAATGAATTTTCAACAAATAAGCAGTGATATGTCAGAGAATGATTCTTCAGACCAGTACTATTTAATGCGCTGGCTGACATGGCTGTACTTAATGATTGTTAGCTCTTTTTTCACAAAAATGATGCTCGAATGGAAAGAACAACATATTTCAGGTCGTTTAAAAGTTATTTCAAAAACTAATTCTTTGCGAACGAGTTGGTTATTACTAACCGGTTTAATTATTGGTACTTTGGGACTTATTTTGGTTATCAGTATACAATGGGTATTTTTATCGCAAGTTTACTTATTAAGTTTATTAGTTGATATAGGTATAATACTTGTATCCGTTTTTGGTTACTTGCTTCTTACTTTTATAATTAACAAAAAAGAAACTTTATGGGCACTGACATTAGGCTACGGTATGACGTCATCTGTTGTATTCTTTTTGCTGTTCTTCCAAATACTTAATCATTCCTGGTGGACAAAGCTATTCCTGCCAAGCTGGATTTTATTATGAGGAGAGATATCGTGATTACATTAGAAGGTATTTCATATAAGAAAAAAAGACAATATCTATTGAATCAGATTGATGGCAGGATCAATAAAGGGGATTGTATCACTTTATTTGGTCCAAACGGCGCAGGAAAATCCACATTAATGAAAATTATGGCGGGTTTAAATAAACCATCCAGGGGTAAACGATCTGTTCAATTTCATAAGAAAAATCCAATTGGCTATGTTCCACAACAAATTGCCTTGTTCGATGGATTAACAGTAAAAGACCAAATAAAATATTATCAGAAATTAACTAAACAAACCTCTACTGACTTTGTTGAAGTAATGATCAAAGAATTAGGGCTTAAAGATATTTTAAATAAGCGTATTAATCAACTTAGCGGAGGGATGAAACGAAAGGTAAATTTAGCTGTGGGTGTTATTCATCAGCCTGAAATCTTATTCTTGGATGAAGCATTTGTCGGCGTTGATTTAGCCACTAAATATGATATGTTAAAATGGTTAAACCATTTAAATGCTCAAGGGACTACGATAGTATTTATAACTCATGATTGGTATGTCATCAATCAATTAAAGCCATCGATGTGGATCTTAGATCAAGGTGAGATGTTGGATCAGGTCAACTGGAATGCAGTTCCTTATGCAAATATTAAAAGTGGCTCAAATGCATTAAAGAAAATGTTCGATGTCGATTTAAGTAGGTGAAATAATGATCTCTGATTACAATCAAACGAAGACGTTAAAGACAATTGCTGAAGTTTTAAATCAATCATATGAGCGGGAATCGATGCTCCAGACTGTGCTTGATTCTTTCCTTGATATAACACATTTTGAAGCGGGGTGGATCTTTCTGGGTGATGGTCCAGATATGACACTAGCGGCTGATTCAGGATTACCTGAAGCTTTGTTAGTGGATGATAAAGCTCCAATGTGTGGAAGTGATTCTTGTTACTGTTTATCAAAGTATCGACAGCAGCGATTAAATGAAGCCATTAATATCATGACTTGTAAACGATTAGAGGAAGCTATTCAGGAATCAAAATTTGATACGGGCGGATTTACACACCATGCAACCGTGCCGATTATCAGTGAAAATAAAAGGTATGGTGTCTTTAATGTTTCCGCTCCTCATCGTGATCAATTCGAAGAGAGTGAATTAGAACTCTTGCAATCAATTGCTTTACAAGTGACACACGCATTAAAAAGAATTGATTTGTTTGAACTAGAGGAAAAAAGAAATAACAACCTTCAGACCTTACATAAGCTTTCTACAGCTATGAGATCAATCGATTATTTACCTGACTTAGAAAACTATATTAATCAAGACCTTGTAGGGAAACTTCATATTTCCGGAATAGAAATTAACAGTCAATCAATTCAGTGTTTATATGGAAATCGAACTGAGCATCTATTTGAATATAAAATTAATCAGTTAAATGGTGAGATTTTTATTTATAGTGATCAATTACTCAGCTCTGTTGAAAAAGAAATATATACCTTACTAGGTCAGAATATTGAGTTAACGCTAAAAGACATCTCCATCAAAAGAAGAGAAAGAGAAATTATTCAGTTACAAGAACGTGAAATGCTAGCTCAAGAACTTCATGATACGGTTAACCAGCTACTATACTCCATGACAGCAACGTCTAGCGCACTCAAAGTCATGAATGATAATAAAGAGCTTAATGAACCAATTGATGACTTGAATCAATTAGCCTCACAGGCTTTAAAAGAAATGCGGGAATTAATTGAAAATAAGAAATCACAAGTGTTAGAACAGGGACTACTACGTGCATTAGATGATTATGCGAAGCAATTAAATATCGAATTAAATACCAATGCAAAAGGTTCATCTAATATCCCACCTTACATTGAAGAGAACTTATATAAAATTGGACGAGAAGCACTTCACAATATTTATAAACACGCAAACACTCAAAAAGCTAATGTAGAATTAATTAGAGAGTATGACGAAATCAAATTTTCCATAACAGATCAGGGTGCAGGATTTAATATGGAGACTAATTCCAACAATTATGGAATATCTGGCATGCAAGATCGTGTTTACAATCTAAACGGACATATCCAAATTGAATCCAGCAAGGGAGACGGTGTATCTATCACCATTTCTATTCCAATAAAAAGAAGGTGATTAAATGGGGATTAAAGTATTATTAGTGGACGATCATGAAGTTGTTCGAAAAGGTCTGATTTATTTTCTTAATACTATCGAACATATTGAAGTCGTTGGAGAAGCATCGAATGGTAAAGAAGCACTTGACTTCTTACAACATCAATCTGTTGATGTTTGTGTATTAGACATCCAAATGCCTGGTATGGATGGCGTCGAAACAACAAAAGAAATAAAATCAAAATATCTTGATACACACGTTTTGATTTTAACCAGCTTTTTAAACGATGAATATGTCGTTGCTGCGATACAAAACGGTGCCAGTGGATATTTGCTTAAAGATTCAAATCCAGAAAAATTAGCAAAAGCCATAGAGAATGTATACAACAATGAAGAAATGATTGATGAAAAAGCAGCTGTTCATTTATTTAAGCATATTAAAAAAGACCAATCATTATCTGAAGAAAAAAAACGGTTAGATGAGTTAACTAAACGTGAACTAGAAGTTTTACAAGAAATTATGAAAGGTCAGTCAAACAAAGAAATTGCTCAAGCATTATATGTGACAGAAAAAACTGTCAAAACTCATATATCCAATATTTTATCCAAATTAGAAGTTCACGACCGCACACAAGCGGCTTTGTTTGGTGTGAAACATCTTAATAATAAGTAGAACTTTTTTCCAACAATAATTAAGCATATTCAGACCCTTCTTTTTTCATACTATGAGTAAATCATGAAGAAAGGAGGAGACGAGTATGCGTTTTTCTTTAATGATTACTTTTGGTGCAATGCTAATGATGGTAACTGCTTGTCAGGGCATGGATGAGGGGTTAGACAATAACGATAATGGCATGAATAACATGGATACTCAGCAAACACGTTACAACGATGGTAATAATCGTGGTAATGAGCTTTTCGAAAATAATGATGGCCGTACGAACCGAATTGATATGATTGATGTCAATGAAGATCGTACACAAGAGGATAACGACCGTAATACCATCCGTAACGGAGAGAACAATTATGAAGTTGCCGATCGTGCTGCTGAAAAAGTGGCAAATGAAATAAATGAGGTCGACGATGCATATGTATTAGCAGGAGACAATAATGCTTATGTCGCTGTTTCATTAAAAGGTGACAATACAGACGGTGAAGTCGATGATCGTATTAAGAAACAAGTTGCAGATGTTGTGAAATCAGCAAACGATGATATCGATAATGTCTATGTTTCAGCTAATCCGAAGTTCTTCGATATGATGGACAATTATGCTGGCGATGTTAGAAATGGAGATCCTGTTGAAGGATTCTTTGAAGAATTTAATGATATGATTCAGCGAATTTTTCCTAACTTAGAACGATAATAACTATTCAGAACTCAGATGAAGTCATTTTCAACTTCATCTGAGTTTTTTTAGGAGGGGAATTAATGCTCGATATGGGGATGAAGATGACAAGTTATGAAATTCATTACCTTACTTCTGAAGAAATGGCAGAAATGCAATCACGGGGCTATCGAAATCGATATTTGACTGGATCAGAATCAACAAAGCCAGTCCACGAGATTTTTGAAATCGACAGCACCTGTAGAATTTATTTAAATAAACAAAACTCAAATACTGAAAACTTATTTAGTCTCGCTCATTGTAAAGGGCATTTAGAATTCGTAAATGCTCATATCAAATTAAAGAAATTGACAAAACCAAGAGTAACATTTGATTATGTCATGTCTTTATATGATCAAGTTGAGAAAGAAGAATTAGATCACTTCATTATCACAATAAGAGAACTAGCAGAAATATGCGATTCATCTAAAAATCCTCGCTACATGAATCCTTTAGATTATCTATATTCCCAACGTCAATGGTTTGAATCATGGCAGTTAGATCTAATAAAAGAAATAACATATGAAGCCGAGTATTTTCGCACGATTCAAAAGACGAAATTAATGAATGAAGGCTGGGCTTCGTATTCTCAAAAGGAAACACTAAAAGAAATGAATTTAACAACAAAAGAAAAACTGGAGATTACTCAGATAGAGGCAAGGCTGCATTATAAACCAGAGGAAGGGTTGAATTATTATTCTTTAGGTAAGGCATTGTGGAGTGAAGTTCCAGTTAAGCATCAAGATAACGTTAAGAAGAGATTTTATGATGAGCAATTCATTGAACAATTTTATACTGAAGCGGTCCACTTAGAAGAAGAGGTATCAGTTTTATTAAATCAAAGGGATATTAATTCTTTTCAAAACGTTAAAGCACACTTAGTGAAATATTTTAAACATCATACTCCTAAGGTTTATGTGGACCAAGAGGCAACCAATGAAACAGGTTACTTAACTTTTCGCTATATGAGCCCTTACCAAGTTGATATAGACCATTTAACTAATTTGAAAAATAGATTAGAAAAAATTTTAAGACAACCCATTTATATAAAACCTTTAAATAATAAATAATTTTAAATGAAAAACCAACTCCTGTAATAGAAGTTGGTTTTCATGGTTACGTCATAGCTAAAACTATGCACTAATTTGCGAAGGTTCCATCTTCACCCAATTATCTTTTTTAAATCGATACCATAGTAAGATAGCACGGAATAGATTATCTAAACCAATAGCAATCCATACCCCAGCAATTCCTAAGCCGAGTGTAATTCCTAAAAGATAAACAAAAACGGTTCTAATTCCCCAAATACCAATAGCAGTAATATACATAGGATATTTGGTATTACTTCCTCCATTAAATACACCTGTTAAGATTAAAACCACAGCTAGGATAGGTTGAATGAAGGCATCAATTTGTAACGCTATTTGAATTTCTTGTATGACATCTGGTTTGTCCGTGAAGAAACTTCCTACCCAGCCTCCGAGGAAGAATAGGAAAAAACCAACCATTGTCATTAATCCTATTCCTAAGAGGGTTGCTATCTTGGCATACTGTTTGGCGTCACTATATTGATTAGCGCCTAAACTCTGGCCGACTAAAATAGTTGCTGCTGTCGCAAATCCATTGGCAATCATATAAGAAAATATTTCAATACTTCCAGCAATTTGGTGGGCAGCAAATGTATTGGTGCCTAATATTACGACAAAACCAAAGTATAACACTTGACCTATTCGCATCACTAATCGTTCAGCAGCTACAGGAGATCCAAGAGTTAACAAGTCCCATTGCTGACTTCGATGAAATTTCCAATTCTTTTTAATAAAATTCAATGTTTTTGAACGTTTTAAATATAGAATTAGAGCAAGGGCTCCGATTAACCTTGAGATTACAGTTGCAATAGCTGCACCTGCAAGTCCTAAAGCCGGAATAAATAGGAATCCAAAAATTAAAATGTAGTCTAATGCAATGTTTAAAAGATTAATCCCAATAGTAACTTTCATTGGAGTTTTTGTATCTCCATCTCCTCTAAGAATGCTACTCAAAACAAACATAATGGAAATGAGTACAGAAGGAATAGCCACAATCCGAAAATATAATGTCCCTTGCTCTAATACACTTTCTTCAACTCCCATCAATTGGAGTAAAGGCGAGGCAAAGAAGAGTGTGATAATACCAAATGCCACACCTACAATAGCGGCTAATATTATTGCCTGTTGAGCAATTCGGCTCGCTTTTGTATACTCCTTTGCCCCAACATAATTGGCAACTCGAATATTGACGGCTACCCCTAGAGACATAAATACAGCGATATATACAGCTAGAATAGCATTTGTGACACCCACAGCAGAAACAGCAGTTAAACTAATTTTGGAGACAAATAAAGTATCCACAAAACCTAAAATGGTTTGAAAGAAATTTTCTATCACAGCTGGCATTGCTAATATTAAAGTAATCTTGACTTTTTCTTTAGTGCTAATTGAGTTAACGGTATTAATGTTTTTTGAATTAAAAAACATCTAATCCCCCTTCTATCTTATAAATTGATCAATTGCTTTATTTAAATCCTCTAAAACCTCTTCTTCGTCACCTTTCTTGACAGCCTCAACGACACATCCTTGTAAATGATCTTTTAAAATTAATTTTGCACAATTATCTAAAGCAGAACGAATGGCAGCCATTTGAATTAATAACTCACCACATTCACGCCCATCTTTGGACATATTTTTAACAGAACGAACATGCCCTTCTATTCTTGCTAATCGATCTTCAATTTTCTTTCGATAAATATGATTATCTGACATGATTTTTCCCCCTTAATCTCATTCAATTATATCCCCTATGGGGGGGATGTTTAAAGCCCAATTCAAGGAACTTTTACATAATCTAAAGAATGAGTAATAATATTTAGAAAATTATGTTAAAATTACTTTAAACTTTGGCTTATGAAAAAGGTGATCGTTATGAAGAGAGTTTTATTACTAATGTTAATTGTTTTTGCAGTAAGCACAAACGGTGAGGTTTCTGCAACTAGTTATGAAACATTGGAACCACAAAAAGTGGTTGATCGTGCTGAAATTATTGTGATTGGGCAATACAATTTTGAAAGTAACCCTGAAGAAAGTGATTTTATATATCGAGGATATAAATTTAATGTGGAGCAAGTAATAGATGGAGATGTACATGATAAGTTTATAGCTGGAATTGATATTTACGACGTGAGTTGGGCAAAGGAGTTCCAAAAGGAAGGTGGTAAATTCCTTTTACTATTGGAACAAGCTGAATTTGCTGATTATACAATTCCAGTAGTCGCGCAGAACGGAATGGTTAAAATTTTAGATGGTAAGGTTGTTGAAAATAACAGTAAAAGGCTATTTTATGAAGAATTTTTAGAAGAAAACTCTTCAGTAACAAGTGTAAAAGAAAACTCAAATCTCACTCTGCTATTACCGATGAGTTTAGCAATATTGTCGCTTATTTTTATAATTTGATTCAAAATAAATATTTTATTTAAAGGGGGAGGAAGTGTGTTAAATAGGCAACAAGTGTTAGGTTTATACCTATTATGGGTACTAATATTGTTTATCGAAATATTATATTTTTTTGGTATAAAGGATGGTGCGTATAACACTGTAGACCTTGTGTTTGCAGTAGTAGTAATTACTGTCACCATAGTAGTTGGAGCAGTTGGAATAAATGTATTTAAGAAATAGTGAGATTACTATCCTCAATTGTGAGCGAATTCAAAATGCGCATTGAAAAATAGGTAGTAAGGCGAGGTTTAATATGGATGGAATTTTACCAAGGAAATTTATTTCAGCATCTATTTCTGGGTCTTTGTTCGCAATAGTACTAGCATTGATTGTTCCAGATCCATTCGGAGAGACAATTAACTCAATATCTGAATATATGTTAGCTTTTATTTCAACTGTACCTATTTATTTAATATACAGCGTCCCTGTAGTATTAACCTATGGATTGTTCACCTCAATTATCAGTGATAAATTAGCTAAATTTATATTAAGGAATATACAGACTAAGAAGATAGAAATGTTCCTATCTTTTATTTTTCATAGTGTGTTTGGTCTTATACTACTTCCTTATAGTTTAGGAGCAGCGATAATGTTTTTTATTACAGATCGGTTAATTCAAAAATATCACAAGGGTGATTTATTAGTTCACGCATTCATCAGTTTAGCGATACCTTTGACTCTTTGGTTGTTTTTTGTAGTAATACACTACTTTATATACTAAAGGTATTTTGCTAACATTAATCAATGTAATTAAGATTAACTGGAAAAATAAGTTACAGTTAAAAAACTTAGGTATATTTTAAACATTTATTATCGAAAGGTGTGATGGCTTATGGTACATACAATAAATAACTTTGATATAGTACGTTTCGTATTTAAGGAAAAGTCTAATCTAAGGAGATGTCACTTTGAAATTGAGAGAGGAAACATTTGAGGTTGCTTCAGAGACAGAAAGATTAATAATAAGGCCTTTAAAGAAATCTGACTATGAAAACTGGCTGAATGAATTTAAAAACCGTTATCCATCTAAGCATCGTCACGATCAAGGTAAAGTTGATATGAGTGTTTGTACACGGGAATGGTTTTATAATCTGGTAGAAAAACATCAGGATTTAGCACTTACCGACACTGCTCATGTGTTTGGTGTATTTAGGAAAAGAGACGGGACGCACCTAGGTATGGTTGATTTTTCAACCATCGAGAGGGATGACTTCCAATGGGGAAGGATAGGCTACTCAATCCATAATCAATATTGGAGACAAGGTTACGCAAAAGAAGCTGTAACTGAAGCTCTCAATATTGCTTTTAATTATCTCAAATTCCATCGTATAGAAGCCCATATCAATTTAGATAACCCTGCCTCAATTAATTTAGCAGAAAGTGTAGGGATGGATTACGAATGTACAAGAAAAAATTTTATCTTTGAATTTGGGGAATGGACAGACAATTTAATTTATTATAAAAACGCTTTTTAGTAAACTATTAAACTGGAAAAATACAAAAAAGTGAAAGAGTAATGATTAAGGTAGGCGGTCAAAAAAATTTGATCGTCTATTTAATTTTAATAATTAAATTATTGGAATATTATGTTAACATTAAACAAAGTTGTGTATAGATAATGTTTTCAAGTTAGTAAAAAATTTAAAGTATATATATTCTGACGAATAAAATTTGGAGGTCTTTATGAAGTTTTATGCTAGTTTGTTTATGGTTATTATCTTTTTGATAACTGGATGTACTTACAATGAGACAGTAACTATCAAAGGGAAAATAAATGATGTTAATAAGAAAGAAAATACATTCGTAGTATATGTAGGAGATAACTTAACAGAAAAACAACGTCAAAGAATGGAATATGATGAAGATGACAAATTTATTGAGGCATTCTCAGTTGAAACAACGAATGACACAGTAATAAAAGGTGAAGTAAATTCATTTAATGAGTTAAGAATGGGTCAAAAAGTATCCATTGAGCTTAAAGGGCACTATGATAAAGATTTGGTTACTATTGATACTCTTTTTGAACAACAGGAAAATCTACCAACCTATCAAGCTGATGGGGTAACAATTGTTCCTTATACAAAGAAGGAACTTGTTGATGAAATGACAGTTGATAAAGGATACTACGGGCTTTACATTTACAATGCTAAAGAAGATAAGTCCTACTCAAACCTGAATGATCAATTGCAATTAAAAAGGATGGTCATATCACGAAGCAATGGTGAAGGTGGCGTGAAGAATATGAAAGAATTGTTAGACTTATATAATGATTCAACAACCTTCATCATTACAGATGATAAAGGAATTGTGTACAAAACAGACAAAGAAAAAGAACTTATTGAATTTATAAATAAATTAAATTCTAAAAAAGCAACTAAATAGGTAATAAACAAACATTTATTGTTCAACTAAGAAAGGTGATTTAGATGAACAAATTAATATATACATCTATAAGAAATGAAATTTTAATAGCCATTAATAGTCAATTTAAAGGGGGATCTTTGCTTGAGAAGATCAGTTCGTGATGAAATGTTAAATCGATTAGAATTTTTTAAAGGTGAATGGGAATTAGAAGTGATTCATCCACATTTCAAAACAAATTCGATTAATGGACAAACTGTATTTGATTGGATGGAGAAAGAGAAGTTTATAGTTCAGCGAACTCTCATAAATCAACCTGAATTCCCTAGTAGTACAATCGTTTATGACTATGATGCTAAAACTGATATTTACTTACAACATTATTTTGATTCACGTGGTGTAACTCGACTTTATAATATGAGTTTTGAAAATGATGTTTGGAAAGTGTGGAGGGATACGCCTGATTTTTCACAATTAGATTTTAGCCAGCGTTTTGTTGGGGTAATCAATGAGTCTGGAGATACCATACAAAGTTCATGGGAAACATCAGAAGACAACAAAAACTGGGAACACGATTTTAAAATTATATATAGAAGAGTAAATTAATAAATTTTAATCGAAAAAGAAGAAATCTTCAACAGTATTTAAGAGATATTTGAAAAAAATAAAAAAGTAAATGATTTAGTAAGTTGAGTACTAAGGGAAGAAGGAATAACATGAAAAAAATTTTTATGGTAATTTTTATATTAGTTTTTTTAGCAGCATGCACAGACAGAGAAAAGAAAAACGAAAGTGAAAGTAATCCAGATGAACATACCCAACAGGAAGAACAAAACAGTTCTGAAACACAAAACAATGACACTTCAAATGACGATACCACAGAAGAAGAAACAGTTTCTCAAAAGAATAAAAACTTTACAAATATCCTAAAAGAATTACAACCTAGTGAAATCGATCAGGAAGCAGTAGAAGCATTTACTGCCCAAACACCTGAAGCTGGGAATTATGCAACTTATGATATTGAATTGAACGTAAACGAAGAGGGATGGATTGATGTTGTTGCAACTATACAAGTAGAGAACCAATCAAAAGATGAATGGGATCAGGTTGCATTTTATTTCATACCTCAAGCATTTTTAGAGGAACATAAACCGAGTTACTCAGAAGACAGTGGACAATTAGAAAATTTTCAAGTCACACATAATAACCAAAAGCTGAATCATAAATTTGAAAAAGGTTATTTTACGGTCGACTTGGAAGAAAAAATGACACCAGAATCAAGCAAAACTTTAACCATTTCTTATAGATATCTACCTGCTTTAAATGGGATACGTCTTAAACGAACAGAATCTAGCATCGTGCTCGCGCAATGGTATCCAATGCTTGCTACATATCAACATGTTGAGTGGAATATTAATGCTTATGAACCAGCCGGTGAATCTTATTTTACGAGTTTTGGCCAATATCATATAACAATCACTGCGCCTGATAATTACTATTTAGCTTCTACTGCAGTAAATGAAAATCATGAAACTACAGAAGTAACACGTCAATTAACTGCAGAACAAGTTCCTGATTTTTTAATTGGCCTATTCGACAAGGACGCGTGGGGAGTATTAACAGACAAAGTAAATGAACAAACCCTTCGCTTGTTTTACGAAAAAGAAAATAAGGATATCGCAACCAAAACTTTAAAGTCGGCTAAACAAACCTTAGGTGATTTTCAATCATTAATTGGCCCCTACCCTTATCAAGAATTAGATATTCTTATGAATGGTGGCGGTATGGAGTATCCAGGTGTTATCGAAGTTTCTACCGCTGACCGTCCATTTGCAGAAGGTGAACACACACTTATACATGAAGTTGCGCACCAATGGTTTTATTTTCAAGTGATTAACGACCCTTTTAACGAAGGTTGGCTGGACGAATCATTGACAGAGTTAGCGACGGAAGCTTATTTGATGAAAAAATATAATGACGAGGAAGCGGCAACAGAGTTTTCAAGAAATATTGGAGGTCCGAAAGGCTCAAAAGAGGTTACGGTAAACCAACCACTTGATGAATTTGAGAAAGGAACGGTCTTTAAGTTGGTTTATGGTGATGCGGTCGTTCGTTTATATGACTTCTTTGAAAAAAACGGAGGACCTGATGCGATATTTAAATTTTTAAATGCTTATTATGAAAAGTTCCAACACAAACAAGTGACCACACAAGAGTTCGTACGCTTTTTTCAGACATATTTTGAGGAAGACTATTCAAGATATTTAGACTGGTTTTTGGAGTATGAAAAATAACTTTTAAAACTTCAAATGGGGTGGGTGCATGAAATATGTGGCTATACTAATTAGCTTTTTAATCATTAGTGGATGCACTTCTAATACAGATAGTTATTATTCTGGTGAAGTAAAAAATTCAAATGAAGTTTCAGCTGCTGAAGAGTATTTGCAAAAACATTCTGGTACGGACCTTTTTCAAAAGGGAGGTATTGTTTATACAAATGCCAGTGATATCAGTTGGATTATGGAATCTGAATTTTCTAAGGGTGTATTTTTAGGCCGGATTGAAAAACAAACGAGCTCAGATTCAGGCTTTGAAAATTTAACCTCAAACTTTCTACCAGTAGGTACAAAATTGTATGATGCAGAAGGATTCAGTGGTGATGTGATTATTGCTGAAACTGAGAAGGGCGACATCCCCTATCTTGGTTTAAGAGAGGGATAAAAAGTCAATTCGATTTAAGAAGTTATTGGAGGTTTTTTTATAATGCAAGAACTATTAGAATGGTCGACGACATACATTTTACCTTGGATAGCCTTATATTGGTTCATCAGGTTAGTTAAGGGAATAGAGAAAACTAATTATTACACAAATGAGGAAGATTTAAATGAAAGTCAGATTAAGTAACTACACATCGGGTTGGAAAAGGATGTACGAGCAAGAAGTGCAGTTGTTGAAAAATATCTTTGATGATGAAATTTTATATTTTGAACATTTTGGCAGCACCTCGGTGCCTGGGATGAAGGCTAAACCTGTCATTGATATGATGGTCATTGTGAAAGATATAAGCGTCATTGATACTTATAATGAAAAAATGACATCACTGAATTATGATGTAGCTGGTGAATGGGGTATTAAGGGGAGAAGGTTATTTCGAAAGGGCGGAGAAAATAGAACGCACCATATCCATTTCTATCAATTTGATAACCCTCAAATAAAACGTCACATAGTTTTACGAGATTACCTGCGATCCCATCCAGAAGAAGTAGAAAGATATAGTGAGTTTAAGGATGAACTCGCATCAAAATATGAACTTACTCGCGACTATAGCCCAGCTAAGAAAGAGTTTGTAGCGGAAATGGAAAGAAGAGCTTTAGATTGGGCTGAGAAACAAAGAACAAATTAAATTAAAGAGGAGAGTAGCTTATGACAATGACCTCTATAGATGGGGTAATTAAACGAAGGTTGCTTATAAACTATCAACTTAATCCAGACATTGCTGAAACAATTCTCCCACACCCATTTCGACCTAAAACAATTAAAGGTAAAGCCATCATAGGCGTTTGCTTAATACGCCTTGAAAATATTCGACCAACTCTTCTGTCTTCAATCCCAGTTGGTATGTCGAGTGAAAATGCTGCTCACCGAATTGCTGTAGAGTGGGATGAAAATGGTGAAACAAAAGAAGGGGTTTATATCTTTAGAAGAGATACAAATTCAAAGTTGAATTCATTAGTAGGTGGAAGAATCTTTCCTGGCACCCACCAATTAGCAGATTTTCAAGTCAATGATACGGGTAATACAGTTGAATTTTCGATGGAATCTAAAGATAAAGAGGTCAATATCTCTATAAAAGGAAAAGAACACGACAAACTGCAACCCAATAGTGTATTTCAAAGCATTGCGGAAATATCTAGTTTCTTTAAAAGTGGAGCAAACGGATACTCTCCAGATAAAAAAGGGGAGTGCCATCAAGGATTATGTTTACATACGAATGATTGGACGATGACTCCTTTTAAAGCAGAGGAAGTTAAAACAACTTACTTAGGTGATGTTTTAAATATCTCAGATCATGATCTTGAATTTGACTCTGTCGTGTTAATGAGAAATATTCAGCATAAGTGGGAAAAACTTTCGGGAATACCTTCTTAAACAGGTTGCAAAAAATATATAAATTTAAGGGGAATTTTGATGATACCAATTATTGATTCAGAAAGAATTTTGTTAAGACCTTTCACATTAAAAGATGCCCCCAGGGTTGTAGAGTTAGCCGGTGATAAACGAGTAGCCGAAACTACGTTGACCATTCCACATCCATATTATGAACACAGTGCAATTGATTGGATTAACACTCACCAAGAACGTGCTGAGCAGAATGAATGTCTCATTTTTGCAATTGAAGAAAAAAACAATCACGAACTTATTGGAGCTGTAACTTTACGACTTGATGACGCTCATCGCCGAGGTGAACTAGCCTACTGGTTAGGCGTTCCCTATTGGGGGAGGGGCTATGTCTCAGAATCAATTAAGGTTGTAATTGAATTTGGCTTTAATGAATTAGAATTAAATCGAATCTATGCAACAGTTATGAAGAAAAATCTAGGTTCAATTAAAGTACTGAGGAAAAATGGATTCCGTTATGAAGGTACTTTTCCTCAACATGATTATAAGTGGGGAACCTATGAAGATGTTGATTGTTATGGTTTGTTAAGAGAAGATTATCAAAAGCTAGTTCAGTTTGAACAAGGTGAGGGTCGTATATGATTAATGCAGCTCCAATCATTAAAGGAAAAAATATTATTTTAAGACAGCCCATTGAACAAGATGTTGAAGATTACTTAAGTGTAGCGATTAGTCCTGAGTTAGTTAGGATGTACGGTGGTGACACAACGAAAATATCTTCGAAAACAGAGGACAAAGCACTTAAATTCATTCAATCTATTAAAGATACCAAACTTGGATGGTGTGTTGAATATAATGAAAGATTGATAGGTCATACCAGGCTTAATGTAAATGATACTGATCAAAGAGCTCGTTACGCTGTGGGTCTCTTTGCTCCTTCTGTTTGGGGAAAAGGGTTAGGAACAGAAATTACTCAATTGGTATTACAATATGCATTTGAGGTATTAAATCTGCATCGGGTTGATTTAAGAGTGCTGCAGTATAATGAGAGAGCCATTAAGTGCTATGAAAAATGTGGTTTTATCCAAGAAGGCTTAGAAAGAGAAGGTGCTCTAATAGAAGGTAAATATGAAACAGATGTCATGATGAGTATCTTAGAGCGTGAATACCAGGAGGTAAAAAATGGTTTTGTGAAATTCAATAATTTATTAAATTTATAGATAGAGAATTAGGTGATACTTATGAGAAAGTATTGGATTGTAACACTAACTGTTGTTCTGCTTTTAGGAACTGCTTTTATATATCAATCAGTACAGCTTCATGAAGAAAAAGAATATACAGAATCTATGGCTTTTTCTTTTTTTGAAGCTACTAATTATTTGATTATGACCCAATCAGAACTTAACACAGCACTATCAGATGGGAAAATCACTCAAGCAGAATTTGATAAATTCATATATTTTTACTCTCGATCCAGAGTACTTAAAACGTATGCTTATGACACAATATACCATTACTATAAAGCCGACTATACATATTATAGACAGACGTTTGAGCAAGGGCATATGTTATATGATATAAGCGATAAGATTACTAATGGTGAAGAAGTAGACCTAACTGAACTTGAAAAATATAATGAGAAATTATTATTTTTGAGAGAAAGTCTTTATAAAAAAATAACTAAAATACCAAATAAAGAACAAATGCGGCAAATCTTTAAAGAATACAACAGAGGCTATGAAGAAAAATTTAAAGAAGACTAAAGCTGGACCACACAATTTAAATATGTGGTGTCTTTTTAGTTTGATTTATTGTTACCTAAATTTCCCTTTGTTCACATTCGGATAAAATCCTTTTTTTGTTAAATACTACTTTCTAGTCAATGTAACAATTAAAGGAGGAATTTCTAAAATGAAATGGAAATGGCTTATTTTCAGTATGTTGACGATTCTCGTTGTAAGTTCTTTTTCATTAGGAGTTTTAGCTGAAGATCATTCAGCAACTGAAAAAGATATTGTGGAAACTGCAGTCGAGGCTGGTGACTTTACAACGTTAGCAGCTGCTTTAGAAAAAGCAGGCTTAGTTGAAACATTGAAGGGTGAGGGACCATTTACGGTCTTTGCCCCAACTGATGATGCTTTTGAAGCATTACTTAAAGAATTAGATATTTCAGCAGAAGAATTGTTGGCTCGAGAAGATTTGAAAGACATTCTTCTATATCATGTCGTAGAAGGTAAAATAATGTCAGATAGTTTAGAAGATGGCATGAAAGTTAAAACATTGAATGGTAAGAAAATAAAAATTTCATTGGATCCAACACAGGTGAATGATGCAAATGTTATTTTAGCTGATGTTGAAGCTTCAAATGGTGTTATTCATGTGATTGACAAAGTGTTATTGCCTAAAAAGTAATGATTATTAAGAAGTGCCAAGCTAAGAGCCTGGCGCTTCTTTTTTATCCTTCTTCACTAACGATACTAAATGGGTTACCGTCCAGGTCGAAGAAATCAAACCCTTTCATCGGGCCAAAATCATGGATTTCTGTTGTTTCTACACCGTGCTTAGTAAAGTGATTGTATGCCTCATCTATGTCAGCCACTTCAAAATTGTAATACACATTCTTGTCTTTTCCTTTTACAGTGAATTCTGTGGGTTGGGGTTTCTCGACTTTTATTAAAGTGAGTGGAGTTGTCCCCTTTTCAAATACGAAATCTGCTCCATAATCCTCTCCATTTTCTTGCCATTCATCAATTTTTGTTAAACCTAATACAGCTGAGTACCAATCCTTCGAACGCTTTAAGTCTGTGACAGGAATAAATATTCCACCTACTTTAAACATTTAAAAACACTCTCCTTAATTTTTATTTCGACTAATGAACGTATATAATGAGTGAAAAGTTACATATAAATAAAAATATTTTAGGGAGTTAAAATGCAAATTGATCAAGTGAAGCTAGAAGAATTAACTGTAAAATTATATAACTATTGCTTATCGTTAACATCTTCAAAGTGGGAAGCAGAAGATCTAGTTCAAGAAACATTAATTAAATACATTAAACTTAAGCAAGATGACCCTGATAAAGAGATGAATGAATCCTTTTTATTTACAATGGCTAGAAATCTATTGATCGATGGAAAACGAAAACAAAAAGAAACGTTCACTGACCAAGCAGAATTAATAGCTACGATAGATCAATCATATGAGTGGGATTCTTTATTGGAAATTTTATGTTCTGTTCTTCCTCTTCATCAAGCTATGTTAGTCACTTTGAAAGATGTATTTCAATATACATCTCAAGAAATTGCTGACATGTTTAGGGTAAGTAATGAATCAATTAAAACAAGCCTCCATCGTTCAAGGCAAAAATTAAATACGAATAAAGACTTTATAATTAAGGGTCATAATCAGCCGGATTTGGTTTTATTCAAGAAGTTTACTGAAGCTGTTAAAATGCAATCACCCTTTAAAATTTTTAAGTATTATCGCTTATTAGATACAAAAAATTATAAAATCTTCAAAGATAGATATCAGCGAGTTATTTTTATATCTGATCCCAACGGTAACATTTTACAAATATTATCATAAAATTAATTATTATTTTCCTCATATTTAGTCAGAAATTCTCAAAATGTTACAAAATTTAAATAATTCGTATTGCGAATTGTTGGAAATAGTGATACTTTTTATCTATAAGTTTTTTTTACATAAAAGGTGGGGGAAATTTTGAAAAAACTCTTTAAGAAAAACAAGAAAGAGAAAGTAAAGATTAAGCCTAAGAGAGAAAAAAAGACAAAAGAGAAATATTCATTATGGCGAAATTTAAGTATTGGTAAAAAATATGGACTCGTATCAGTTATTACTATTATTTTATTTTTAGCTGCTACGGGGGCAGTGTTTTGGAGTTTACAACAAGCGGATGAACAAGTTGATGCACAGGATCGTCGCAGTGAACGTGCCATTTTAATTGACGAAATGAACTCAGTTTTCTTACAAAAAGATTTGATCGTGGTAGATTATATAGAATATAAATCAAATAGTTATCGAGAGGATTTCGCAACTTTAGATGAACGTTTTGTAGAATTAGAAAACATGGTCAGACCTCGTTTAGAAGGTGGTCAATTAGAATTAATGAATCAAATTTCTGCCAATAATGCAGAGTTAAATCAATTCTTTAATGACGAAATAATACCGGCAATATCAGCCAGGGATGATTCAGCAGCAGCTTCGGCTCGATCTCAGCTTGCAGCAGTAAGAGAAGATACTCAAGTTTTATTAAATGAATTAAGGGAATCGGTCGTAGCAGAGTATGACTTAGCTTATAACAATACGAAAGAATCCTTTGCACAGGTTGTTTCTGCAATTGGTATTGGAATTTTAGTTGCAACTCTAATTTCTATCATTTTATTATTCTTTATTAGTCGTAACGTCAGAAAGAACATCAATAAAGCGGTCGAAATGGCGGATGTCATTGCTAAGGGTGATTTAACGGTTAATAATCTTGAATATAAAGGTAAAGATGAAATTGGACGTTTATCAGAATCCTTAAATTCAATGAAAGTTAATTTATCTAAAATATTGTCGGATGTTACAGATGCGTCTCAATCTGTTTCTAGTCAGAGCCAACAATTAACTCAATCGTCTAATGAAGTTCGTGAAGGTAGTGAACAAATTGCATCAACAATGCAAGAGTTATCTTCTGGCTCAGAAAACCAGGCTCAAAGTGCTTCGAATATTTCTGAAATGATGGAAGGGTTTTTACATAAAGTTAAAAACTCTTATGAAAATGGTGAGAATGTGGCTCAGGAATCAGATTCAGTTTTATCTTTAACTGAAGAAGGGCGCAGTAAGATGGTTGCTTCAACAGAACAGATGAAACGCATTCATCAGATTGTTGAAAAAGCAGTTACGAAAGTTAAAGGTTTGGATCAACAATCAAAAGAAATTTCTAAATTAGTTGAAGTCATACAAGACATTGCAGAACAAACGAATTTGTTAGCTTTAAATGCTGCCATTGAAGCGGCTCGTGCCGGTGAACATGGTAAAGGGTTTGCTGTCGTTGCAGATGAAGTTAGAAAATTAGCTGAACAAGTTTCAAATTCTGTCGGCGACATTACAAAAATTGTAGGTAATATTCAATCTGAATCAGCTAATGTGACTCAATCCCTAGAAACAGGCTATGATGAGGTTGAACAAGGGACTGAACAAATGAAGAGTACCCAAGAGACATTTGATCAGATTAATGAATCAGTTAACCAAGTCACAGGTAAAGTTCAAGAGATTTCCTCTAGCTTGAAAGATGTAATGGATGACAGTGTTCAAATGAATCAGTCGGTTGAAGAAATTGCGTCAATTTCAGAAGAGTCAGCTGCAGGAATCGAAGAGACAGCCGCAACAGTTGAAGAAGCCAATAGTTCTATGGAAGAAGTCTCCAGAGCCGCAGAAGAATTGAATAATTTAGCAGAAAAATTAAATACGCAGGTTAAACAATTCAAAATATAATATGATAAAATGAAAGGGACTGTTTTATTAAAAACAGTTCCTTTTTATTTGAAAAAATAAATGAGTTAGGATGACAATATTGCATTCATTCAAACATTACTTAGAAATTTTATTCGTAGCAACGCGTCTAGGTTTAACATCATTTGGTGGTCCAGTTGCCCACCTGGCTTATTTTCAAGAAGAATATATTAAGCGTAAGAAGTGGCTGGATGATAAAACATATGCTGACTTAATTGCATTGTGTCAGTTCTTACCTGGACCCGCAAGTTCTCAAGTTGGTATATCTATTGGCATGCTTCGTGGAGGCATAATTGGCGGGATTTTAGCTTGGATTGGTTTTACTTTGCCGTCTGTCATAGCTTTAATTCTTTTTGCCATGTTTATTGTCCAAGCGGACGTCACGGATTCGACATTTATAGCGGCATTAAAAGTAGTTGCAGTAGCTGTTGTTGCCCATGCGATTTTGAATATGGGTAAAAAATTAACACCCGATTTGCCGAGGATTGCATTCGCTATTTCCGCTGCAGCTGTATTATTGTTGTTTCCATTTGCTTCAACACAGATTATTGTCATTATATTAGCCGCATCAGCAGGCTATATAGCATTTAAACATAAAGAACTGGATACTCAAACAAGTTTAACTTTAAATTTATCAAAGACTGTCGGTATTTTCAGCATATCGTTATTTTTTATTTTGTTAGTGGCATTACCTGTTATAAGCCGTACCGTCGATCATGTCTATATTCATCTGTTTGATATTTTTTATCGAGTGGGTTCACTTGTTTTTGGAGGTGGGCATGTCGTTTTACCTTTATTAGAACGTGAACTTGTACCGAGTGGGTTTTTATCTGAAGAAATGTTCTTAGCAGGATATGGTGCTGCACAAGCCATTCCTGGACCTTTATTTACATTCTCAAGTTATTTAGGGCAAGTAGCGGCCGCTCTGCCAGGAGCTGTAATTGCAACCTTAGGCATATTTTTACCATCATTCTTATTATTGGTTGGTATTCTGCCTTTCTGGAAGTCTATTAGTCAATTTAAGGCGGTCCGTGCAGCATTAATTGGTGTGAATGCTGCTGTAGTAGGTATTTTAGTTGCAGCATTTTATGACCCTATATTTACAAGTGCGGTAACAGATGGCGTTGATTTTGCTGTGGCATTAGTTGGTTTTAGTTTACTGCAGTTCTGGCAAAAACCAGCTTGGTTAGTAGTTATCATTACTGTTTTGCTTTATGTGCTTATTCAACTATTTAGTTAAAGGGTGATAATCGTGAGAATTGTTTCACTATGCCCAAGTAATACAGAGATCTTGGCTTATTTAGACATAATGGACCAGGTTGTTGGTGTGGATAATGATTCGGATTGGCCTAAAGACGTTGAACAGCTACCAAAGGTTGGTCGGGATTTAAATATTGAAGTAGAAAAAGTTGTCAAGTTGAAACCAGATTTAGTATTAGCTTCATTAAGTGTTCCAGGGATGGAGAAAAATATTGAAAAGTTAGAAGAAGAAGGGCTACCTTACATTATTTTAAACCCTAACTCATTAGATGAGATTGCAGAAGATATTCTAACTGTAGGAAAACATACTGGTTGTGAGGAAAAAGCGCAACAAGTTTATGGTGTATATTATCAAACATTAAACGATTATCGTAAAATTTCTAATAATATTGCAGACCCAAAAAAAATATATTGGGAATGGTGGCCGAAACCAATCTTTACACCCGGTGGCCAAAATTGGCTCACTTATATTAGTAAATTAGCAGGCGCTGAAAACGTGTTTAGCCATATCGACCAAGCAAGCGTTCAAACCGAATGGGATGAAGTGATCAAACAAAACCCAGATGAAATATGTATGGTATGGGTTGGAGTTCAAGAGAAAAAAATGAACCCAGATTTAATTCGTAAACGTGAAGGGTCTGAGGAAATTAATGCTATTAAGAAGAACAAGATTCATGTTTTAGAAGAATATCTTTATTGCCGTCCTTCACCTAGATTATTAGAAGGTCTTAAAAAGTTAGCTTATATATTACATCCAACACACTATCCAGAAGTATAGTCAAAGAAAGAAGGTAACAGGATGGATCATGCTCAAACAATGACTTCGGCAGACCAATTTGGCAGAAAAGAAGCTATAAAAAAAGGATTAGTGGCAGGTTTACCTATTTTCTTAGGTTACTTGCCAATTGCGGTAGCCTATGGCGTATTAGCTAAAGAGTCAGGCTTATCCACTTTTGAAACAACGATGATGAGTGTGCTGGTGTTTGCTGGTGCTGCTCAATTTATGGCCGCAGGAATGTTTTCAGCAGGAGCCATGTTTGTTGAAATCGTCATAGCAACATTTGTATTAAATTTTAGGCATTTCATAATGAGCATGTCATTCATGAATACGACAAAAGCATTTCCATTAAGGTGGAGATTCCCACTTTCATTGGGTTTAACTGATGAAACTTTTGCTGTTTCATCATTACATAGCAATCAAGCAAAACATCAATATGGAACATACTTCTATTTATCTTTAATTTTATTTGCTTATGTAGGGTGGATATCTGGCAGCCTGGCTGGAGCATTATTAGGGGAAGTAATACCTCAGGCTCTAAGTGAAAGTATGGGGATTGCATTGTATGCCATGTTTATAGGTCTTCTTGTTCCGTCTATAAAGAAAGAGTGGCGATTAGGTGCCATTGCTGTATTTAGTATGGGGTTGAATTTTATATTTATGGAAGTGCTATCTGTTTCTAAAGGCTGGGCAATTGTCATATCAACGATTATCGGTAGTTTTTTAGGGGTATTCCTATTGAAGGAGGAAGATGAATCATGATTATGTTAACCATTATTGGTATGGCTATTGTTACCATGGTTCCTAGGTTCCTTCCAGCATTTTTGATGAAACAATCGACATTTAAACCTTGGGTCAATCGATGGCTTAATGCGATTCCATTTGCTGCATTAGGGGCATTGATTTTCCCAGGTATTATGATTGATGTTTTTCCAAAACAACCGTTAGTAGGTATTGCTGGTGGTGTGGTTGCAGCAGTTATTGCATTAACCAATATAAATGTTATTTTTGCCGTCATCGGTTCTATTCTAACGGTTTACTTATTAACTATGTAAATAGAAAGTAGGGGTACGATGATAAACGTAAGAGCAGCTACTTTAGATGATGCTAAACAGATCGCAGGAATCCATGATCAAACGTGGAAATCTACTTATGAACCATTAATTGCAGAGAAGGATTTAAAACGAGTCATGAATATTGAACACCGAACGATTATGTGGGAGACGACACTGTCCTCAAGTAAGGTCAAACAATATGTGTACGTAGCAGAGGATGAGCGTGGAGAAATTGTTGGCTTCATATCAGGTGGTAAAGAAAGAACGGATAATTTTGATTATGAAGCTGAAATCTATGATATTTATGTTCTAGAGGAGTTTCAAGGACAAAAAATCGGTTATAAACTATTTAAGAAGTTTGTAACTCAGTGTTTATCTGATGGGTATTATTCTCTATTAGTCTGGATTCTAACTAATAATCCATACGGTGATTTTTATGTTAAATATGGTGCTAAAAAGGTTGAAGCTGAAAATGTCACGATTGGTGATGGCACATATGAAGAAACAGCATACGGATGGAATAACATAGAGTTTTTAGCAGAAGAGTTAATGGTTACATCTAAATAAAGTGAAGGAGCACGTTGATTAAATCAACGTGCTTTTTTTTGATTATTTATTTGGTGATTAGGGAAAATTTAATAATGTATCTTTAAAGAAGGAGTGATTAGATGACGAAAATGGCAATTTTTTATTATAGTTCAACTGGTGCCAATTATCAGATGGCACAATGGGCTGAAGCGGCAATGAAAGAAGCAGGGGCTGAAGTGAAATTAATAAAAGTTCCTGAGACAGCTCCAGAAAGTGCAATAGAGCAAAATCCAGCATGGAAAAAACATTATGAAGCAACAAAATATGTTCCAGAAGCAACTCCGGAAGATCTGGATTGGGCTGATGGATTTATGTTCAGTATTCCAACAAGGTTTGGTAACGTACCAGCTCAGGTTAAACAATTTATGGATATGTGCGGAGGACTATGGGCTGAAGGGAAATTAGTTAATAAAGTATGTAGTGCGATGACTTCTGCTCAAAACCCTCATGGTGGACAAGAACAAACACTTGCTAACTTTTATACATCCATGTTCCACTGGGGTGTGATTATTGCTGGACCCGGCTATACAGATGAAGTGATTTTTGGTTCAGGCGGAAACCCTTATGGTACAAGTGCCACAGTAGATGGTGAAGGAAATATTCAAGATGATATACAAAAAGCTGTAGAGCATCAAGCAAAAAGGACTTACGAAATTACTAAAAAAATATCAGATTAATTGAATGTTGAGAAGCTCGTCATAACGGGCTTCTTTTTAATATTTAGACAATTTTTTTATTTTTTATTTAAAAAACCCCCAAAAATGATCACCTTACTTTCGTAGTTTATGAGTGAAAATAACAGAAGAGGTGATCGAATGAAACGCAGAACAGTAATCAACTCTTTATCAGCAGCTACTTTAACAGCATCTATGGTATTAGCTCCTTTAGGTGTTGCTGCAGATGAACATGAGGAACAAGAACAAACAGAAGAAGTTGTTGTTGAAGAAGGTTCAGTAGATACAACTGATGAAACAACTGAAACAGACAGCACTTCTGAAGAAGACAAAAGCATGAATGAAGTGGAAGTAACTGAAGAAACGACTTTAGAGTCAAAATTATTCTCGTATTATACACAAGTTTCTCAACAGTTAACGTTAGCACTTGAAGAAGAAGATACTGAACGTCTTCAAATGCTATTAGATTGGTCTTTACAGCAAATTGAAGAAGCTGAAGCGTTATACGCTGAAGGTAACGAAGAAGAAGCTAATGTGATTGTTGAAGAAGCTCTTACTGTATTAGACGAAGCTGAAGAATCACAGACTGACGAAGAAACAAACGAAGAAGAGTCAACTGACGAAGAATCCACTGAAGAGGAAAACTCTGAAGAAGAGGGAACTGAAGAAGACTCAGAGGAAGATACTGAAGAAACTGACGAAGAAGAAAGTACAGACGAAGATTCTACTGATGAGGAAGAAACAGTAGAAGATGATGAAGGTAACGAAGAAGAGGAAGAAGCTAAAGTTGTTGGTCAGAATGTAATTTCACTTGCTTTGAACATGGAAAAAGTAAAGAACCCAATGGCTAAAAAAGCATTAAAGCGTAACATTGAGCGTTCTTTAGATCGTTTAGAAGCTAAATATGATGATTTATCAGATCTTTATGCACAGCTAAATGAAATCACTGATGAATTCAAAGATGAAACTGAAGAACAACCTAGTGAAGATGAAGAAACTGAAGAGTCTACTGATACTGAAGAAGAAACAACAGAAAATGACTCTACAGAAGAAAATACTGAAGAAACAGATGAGGAAGAAACAACAGAAGAAGGTTCTGATGAAGAAAATACTGTAGAAGAAGATACAACTGTAGAAGTTGATCAAGAAAATGATACAGAAGTTCGCGTTGAAAGAGATCGCGAAGAAAACTTTGAAGTAGAAGCATCGGCAAAAGGTAACACTAAAGCATCATTTGGCAAAGATAAGGCCCAAGAAAAAGCTGGTAAAGCTAAGGGTAAAGATAATAACCCTGGCAAAGGGAAGGGTAATGGAAAAGGCCCTAACAATCGATAATGTTGAACTCTTCGCTTCTTAGCGAAGTTCATATATACACCTCTCTCCCAACAAGAGGCTTTCCCTGACATGAATTCATGTCAGGGGTTTTTTTATTTTAAAATAGAATAATATTGTCACAAGATTATTAGTTAATATTTATATATAAGTAAAGACTATCGCCTAGACATTTACCCTTCCAGCTATTTCTAATAAATTTTTTCGCATATTTTCTGAATATTGTTGCAATTTTTTCTGATTTTTTATTATAATAGAAAAAAGGGAGTAAGGGGGAAAAAAGATGAAAAAACAAGTAACCTCTTATGTGCTCATTAGATATCAATTTCCAAAACGGGTAGCCATTAAAGCGAAGAAAGAAGTCCCGTATGAAATTAAATTAGCGGCACGCCTAGTGCTAGATGAATTAGTGTTCAAGTGGAATAAAGACGCTTTAGAAGAACAAATCAATCAAGCAATTGATCAAAAAGATTATCAAGCATTTGATACATTAAGTAAAAAATATACTAAATATTTAAAGTAGATGAGCGAAAAGCTGCCTCGAAATGGGGTGGCTTTTTTATGTGTTGTCACTGTTAAGCACTACGCATAATCTTGATTAAAGTTTAGTGTTGATTCTGCGAATCGATACAGGCGGACGCTTTCCGAAGTCAAGTGTCGGTGTTGGTCACAAATGCTACTTGAATTACATCTTTGCAATAGTTTGCGCCGAGTAACCGCAGGCGCAGGACGTGGCCGATTTTAGTCGACAAGGAGTCGCCCGCCTTCGCTTTTTGCTGAAAGATACATTTTTAATTACAATTTCTGTACTCTCCATCAAAAAAAGTTCGTAAAACAGTAAAAAGGTCTTTGGTCACTGTTTAGTAATAGTGTTAACATGAATGTAAAGAAAAAATAATGAATGGGGATTTTATGAAAAAAATATTACTTTTGCTAACAGGAATTGTAACATTAGCTGGATGTAATCAAGATACTGTGGAGTCATTAAAGGGAGATTTGGTTGACACGATTAATCATGTTATAGAAGACAAAGAAGCACCTGAACGTGAAGAAGAACCAAAAGACAAACCTGATCAATCTGATGATACCAATGAAAATGATAATACAGATGAAAACAAAGATAATGAAACCAATCCAGACGATGAGAAAGATTCCTCGACTGATGATGAACAATCTAAAGAAGAACCAAAAGATCAAGAAGATCAGTCAATTGTTGTGAGTAATCCTCATGCTATTGATGTTATATTAAATAAAACTTACCGTTTACCAAATAATTTCGTACCACAGGGGTTAGTGGAGCCCAATGTGCCTCATAATGCAAAAGAGGGGGCGGCAAAACGTTTAATGCGTAAAGAAGCTGCTAAAGCTCTAGAGGAGCTATTTGCGGCTGCTAAAGAAGCTGGATATGATTTAGTGGCTCAATCGGGTTATCGTTCAATACAAACGCAAACGTGGCTTTATAACCACTATGTTGAAACCAATGGTCAGGAATGGGCAGACAAATTTTCAGCAGTACCTGGACATAGTGAACACCATACAGGATTAACGATGGATATAACTGCAGCTGTTGTCGGAATGAGTTTAACACAGGAATTTGGAAACACCGCACCAGGGGAATGGGTGGCTAAGAATGCACATAAATATGGCTTTGTAATTCGTTACCCAAAAGGCAAAAGCCATATAACAGGATACAGTTATGAACCTTGGCATTTAAGGTATTTTGGAGTAGAACTTGCTACCAAAATATATCAGTCAGGTTTAACGGTAGAAGAATACTTTGGGCTAGTTGAGTAAGGTGCGGATTTTTCCGCATCTTTTTTTATGACTTAAACATTTTTCAGTCTGTTATTCGTTTTCATAAGTGTTTTTTGATATTATTATAAATGATGATAAACAAGCTTAAGGAGGATATTTTATGGATTATCGTATTGAAAAAGATACACTTGGCGAAATCAAGGTTCCAAGTGATAAATATTGGGGAGCTCAAACTCAAAGAAGCAAACAGAACTTCCCTATTGGTGACGAAAAAATGCCTAACGAGATTGTTGAAGGGTTCGCTATTCTTAAAAAGAGTGCAGCACGTGCTAACGAATCATTAGGATTATTAGACTCAATAAAAGCTGATGCAATTGCTCATGCAGCTGATCAAATATTATCAGGTGAATTACATCAACATTTTCCATTAGTGGTTTGGCAAACAGGTAGTGGAACTCAATCAAACATGAATGTGAACGAAGTCATTGCACATGTTGGTAATAAGTGGCTGGAGGAGAAAGGTGAAAAGACACGACTACATCCAAATGATGATGTAAATAAGTCCCAAAGCTCTAACGACACATTCCCAACAGCGCTACATATTGCGTCTGTTAAAAAAGTTGAAGAACACGTTCTACCTTCTTTAGCTAAAATGAAGCAGACGTTAAAAGAAAAAATGGATGCTTATGCTGATATTGTGAAAATCGGTCGTACTCATTTACAAGATGCAACACCATTAACACTTGGACAAGAGATTAGTGGCTGGCATCGCATGTTAGAAAAAACTGAATCCATGATTCAAGATTCTTTAAAATATGTTCGTGAAATTGCACTTGGTGGTACAGCAGTTGGTACAGGAATCAATGCACATGAAGATTTTGCTGAAACGGTTGCTAAGAAAATTAACGAAGAAACGAAAGGATCATTTATTTCAGCATCAAATAAATTCCATGCATTAACAAGTCATGATGAATTAGTGCATACACATGGTGCATTAAAAGGGTTAGCTGCTGATCTTATGAAGATTGCCAACGATGTTCGTTGGTTAGCAAGTGGTCCTCGTTGTGGAATTGGTGAAATTACTATTCCAGCGAACGAACCAGGAAGCTCAATCATGCCGGGTAAAGTTAATCCAACACAAAGTGAGGCCATTACAATGGTAACAGCACATGTGATGGGTAATGACGCTGCAATTGGTTTTGCAGCAAGTCAAGGTAACTTTGAATTAAACGTATATAAACCAATGATTGCTTATAACTTCCTTCAGTCATGTCAATTACTTGGCGACAGCATGGAGTCATTCACTGATCGTTGCCTTGTTGGACTAGAGCCTGATCATGGAAAAATTGAACAATATTTAAATGATTCATTAATGCTTGTCACTGCTTTAAACCCTCATATTGGGTATGAAAATGCAGCTAAAATTGCTAAGTATGCTCATGAAAAAGGCCTGACTTTACGCGAAGCTGCTGAAGAGACTGGAATCCTTGATGGAGATGAATTTGATAAACTTGTTGTTCCTAAAGAAATGACAAAACCAAATGCCAAAAAATAACCAAAAAAGTAGCAAAAATTACCGTAAATAACTTTTAGCCTCCTGTAGAAAATATGGATACACAGGAGGTGAGATACAATGGCACAGAACAACAGCTCAAACCAATTAGTAGTACCAGGTGTTGCTCAAGCTTTAGACCAAATGAAAACTGAGATTGCACAAGAATTTGGTGTTCAGCTTGGACCAGACACAACTTCACGCGCTAACGGTTCAGTTGGTGGTGAAATCACTAAACGTCTTGTACAAATGGCAGAACAACAATTAGGTGGCACTAAGTAACAAAGCGTCAATTGATAACCTCTAAAAATCAAAGACGAATCAACTGCAGGTAAGAGCAAATCAATAAAAACTCTTGCCTGCACCTTATAAAATAAGAGGGTCTTTTTAGGCCCTCTTTTTTATGTTTAGGACTTAATATATAAAAGACCTCCCCTTTCAGGAAGGCCTCAATTTATATATTATTCTTCTGTACGAATTTCATTGGCAGGGCTGAAAGGTTCATTATTTTTTCTAATTTCATGTGCTTCTTCAATCGATACACGATTGTACGTTGGTCTTACAATTCCACCGGCTAAACCTTCATTCAACATACGATCAACATCAATATCATATTCGCTTCGACTGTCTTCATCTCTTTTACCTGGTTTCGCCAACTCAAAACCTCCCTTCAATTTACTTTTAGTTTGTGCGCTGTTGTTATAGTCAATACTGGTAATAAATCGTTATTCATGCTAAAAATAGAGTGTTATGAATTACGAAAAAGGGTGATCACATGAATACAGTACTTATTATTTTTATCATGATAATTATTGGAGCTCTTATTGGTGGAGTGACGAATTTTTTAGCAATTAAGATGTTATTTAGACCATATGAAGTAGTTTATATAGGGAATTGGCGATTACCATTTACGCCAGGGTTAATTCCAAAGCGAAGAGCAGAATTAGCCGAACAATTAGGCCGTGTGGTAACTGAATACTTGGTGACCAGCGATGCGCTTGAAAATAAAGTTTTAGAAAAGGATTTTCAACAGAAAATTATCGCAATGATCCATAGTCAAATTGATGAACTGATTGATAAAGAATACACGGTATTAGAGTTAATACAAAAAATTCATCCAGAATTTGAAGTTGAAGAGCTAGAACAACATGTAGAGGAAATGGTTTCAGGTAAGTTAAAGAATCTTTACGAGAAAAATAAAAACAAACCCATTAGTGAACTGTTACCTGAAGACCTCTTGGTGGTTATTGAAGAACAATTACCACACTTCACTACGTATGTAATTAATCAAATCGAACAATATTTAACGAGTGAAGAAGGCAAACACAAAATTTCTGAAAGTGCATCAAAATTTTTACAAAGTCAAGGGTTTTTAGGGAATATGGTTTCCTCTTATTTAGGGGAGAATGGCTTAGCGGAGAAAATCACACCCGCGATTACCATGTTTTTAAGCTCTGAGGAAACGCATCAATCGGTTGAAAAATTACTAAAAAAAGAGTGGCTTAAATTTAAAGAGAAAGATGTGGAGTCTGTTAGAGAATTATTCAACCAAAATGATTTGGAAGAAAGCCTTGCAGCATTTATAACTAAAGAGTTAAATGTTAAGACTTATTTAGACCAACCAGTTGGGCAGTTATTAGAGAGTAAATTAGATTTAATTAAAAATGAATGGATTCCAAAGATTGTTCAGCTTGCTTTTCAGAAGCTTTCAACACAAATGTCAGCCCTGCTTGAGCAACTAAATCTTTTTGAACTAGTCAAAAAAGAAGTGGAAACCTTTGATGTATCTCGTATTGAACGCTTGGTTTTAGAAATTACTAAGAAAGAAATGAATATGATTACATATCTAGGCGCACTTCTTGGTGGAATCATTGGTTTTATCCAAGGGTTAATTGTTCTATTTATCGCTTAGACGTAAATCACTATACACCGTGTGAATTCTTTGTTACAGTAGGAAAGTAATGAACTTTTAGGAGGTATATTGTGAGTAACATTTATGATTTAGCTTATGATCTTGAAAAAGGTCTTCGTAATAGCGAAGAATTTAAATCATTACAACAAGCATATGATAAAGTAATGAATGATCCTCAAACGAAAAAAATGTTTGATGATTTCCGTGAAACTCAGCTGAACTTACAGCAAAAACAAATGCAAGGTCAAGAGATTACAGAAGAAGAGGTAAACCAAGCTAAGCAAGTTGTTGAGCTTGTTCAGCAGCAAGAAGATATCTCTAAACTAATGGAAGAAGAACAACGTTTAAATACATTAATTTCTGACATTAGTAAAATTATTACTAAACCATTAGAAGAGCTTTATGGTGAAGACCAAGAGCAATAATATTAAAACCCGAATCCCTTTTGAAGCGGATTCGGGTTTTATTCATTTTGAATATTATCTATGGAATAGGACTAATCGACCGTCCGGTGACACGCAACGATGTGTATCTTTTGAGTGATTGTTTTCTTCAAGTTTTTGCTTTCCGATTTTTTTGGCCTCATCATCATTAGCAGCTTCGAACTGTTCATCTAATAAAGCTTCACCTTTTTGTGAAAAGGCAGTTAAAAAATAGGTCTTCATTTAAATTCCTCCTCAATTCTCTCTATATTAATCATATGGATTTATTCGATTTTTGTAAATAGACAAGGAATTGAAAAAAATTTAAAAACACAATTACCGAACGTGCATTCGCGTTTTGTTTTTGGTAAAATATAAATAGAAAATGTCGATGGAGGCTGAAAATGTCAAAAGAAGTTATTCGTTTTTTACATAGTGCAGATTTACATTTAGATAGCCCATATAAAGGGATGAAAAATTTACCTAATCGTATCTATCAGGACATTAAAGACAGTACATTAAAGGCATTTAGACGTTTAATAGATGTAGCCATTGACCAACAAGTTGACTTTGTCTTAATCGTAGGTGATTTATTTGATCAAGATTCGAATTCCATTAAAGCATTGGTTGAATTGAAACGTGGATTAGAGAAATTAAACAGTCATGACATTCAGGCTTATATTAGCTTTGGTAACCATGACTATATGATGTTAAATAAAGCAGAATTAAATTTTCCGTCCAATACTTATGTTTTCCCAACCGGCAGCATTTCAAATGTCACATTTGATCAAAATGAGCAGCCATTAGTAGAAATTAGCGGTTTTAGTTATTGGGAACAATCAGTAAGCGAAAGAATGGTGGAACAGTATCAGAAGACCACCCATGCGCCATTTCATATTGCAACTTTACACGGAAGTCTACAAAATAATCTCGACCATGACACGTATGCTCCGTTTTTATTAGAGGATTTAAAAGATGTGGAAGCTGATTATTGGGCATTAGGGCATATACATAAACGAGATATTTTAATGACGCAACCATATGCTGTTTATCCAGGGAACATTCAAGGACGACACATGAAAGAAATTGGTCCAAAAGGCTGTTACATCGTTGAAATGACATCCAATCAAACTGATCTTCAGTTCTATCCATTACAAGAAGTGACATTCCAATCCGAAGAAATAGTCCTTGAAGAAATGACTGAAGTTGAAGATATCATTAAAACGATAGAAAAAGTTAAAGAAAACTATAAGCAGCAAAAGGAAAAAGTATTTATCAGGTTAAAAATTTATATTAATGAGTCTGGCTTTGAAATCACGCGAGAACAAGAAGAAGAAATATTAAACCTTATCAATGAAGAAGAAGAGAATGATTCTTCATGGGTTTGGGTGAATGAGTGTAGTATTGTAACTCATCCAAATTATAATAGAGATGAATTAAAGCAAACGAACCCGTTTATTGGTGAAGTATTGCAAATGGTTGACGAACAAGAGGATATTGATGCGTACATTGATGAGCTATTAAATCATCGTATTTTCAAGAAACACATTAATTTTGATGTTAATCAAATCAAAGATGAAATTAAGACAGAAGCTGAGAAAACCATTCTAAATGAACTATTAAGAAATAGGTGATCGAATGAAATTTAAACAATTAGATATTGTATCTTTTGGAAAATGGAATCGTGAAAAAATTCATTTAGAATCAGGGATCAATATTTTTCACGGTGCAAACGAAGCAGGAAAGTCTTCCATTAGGATGTTTATGACATATATTCTCTTTGGTTTAAAACCTGAGGAACGTGAAAGGTATACATCAAAGGTTGATGGTCAATTAGGAGGGAGACTCATCCTTACACATGACAATGATGAATGGGTGATTGAACGGTTTTCGCACCAAAATCGAGGACAACGAGCTGGTTATGTGAATGGACAATCTACTACTGATGAAAAAATTAACCAATTACTCAGAGGCATGGACCGTCATTTATTTGAGTCGATTTTTTCATTTCAAGACCGGGATTTACAAGCAATCAGAAGATATAAATCAGATGATTTAGGAAAAGTATTGTTTAACGTAGGACTCACAGGATCAGATCATATGGTTGAACTTGAGAACAGTTTAATCAGAAAAGCAGATTCTTTATTTAAAAAACAAGGTAAAAAGCCACCTATTAATGAGAAATTAAATGAACTTAAAAACTTAAATTTAGACATAGAAAAAACTGAGAAAATTGAAAAGGAACATCAAAATCTATATCAACAAGTACGAGATATGGAAAATGAATTAAACGACTTAAAATACAATGAACAACAGCAGCGAGAGCATACCAAGTATATAGAGAAACTATTTCAAACAAAATCCTCTGTTGTAAAACACCAAATTTTATCTAATGAATTAGAGGACTTATCTCATATTAAACATTTCCCTAAAAATGGACAACAACGTTTTGAACAGCTTAAAGAAAAAGAAATCTTAGTCAATGAAAAATTGAACATACTAAACGAAGATTTAAAACAAATTTCTTCAACGTTAGATAGCTTAAATAAGAAAAGTCGTCTTGAATTTTGGCAGATCAGTATAGATGAAGCTAAAGCATTAGTAGAAGAAGTTAGTGAGATTAGTAAGAACATCAAACAATTAAATGAACAACGAAAAGAAATTAACTATGAATGCCAACGGCTGTTGAAGGATTTAGGGTTGAATTTTTCTCTTAAAGAGCTAACCGAGCTTTCTTTAAATAATTATACAAATGAAAGATGGAAGCGATTGGCTCAGAAATGGGAAGAGTTAGGTAATCAAAAGAAATCAATTTCAAGAAAACATAAAGCAAAGTCAGAAGAATTAGATCATAAAGACAAATTTTATCAACAGATTAAACAAGACATGTTGAATGAGGATGAATTAAATCAACTTAATGAAACTTATGAAAAGCTTAAGATGCTGGAGCAAAAACATGAATTAGAAAAAGAATTTGAAAATGAATTGATTCACCAACAATCAACGGTTAGTAAAATTAGTAAATTTTTAGGTGCAGCGAAATTCACTCTTCCATTAGCTTTATTAATGATCACTGCCCTGTACACTATATTTTTATTCTCAAGTAGTGGTGTAGATTACGTCATCGTGTCTGTTTTATTACTAGTATCTATTTTCTCATTCAGCATATTAAATCAACAACACAAGAGAGTTAAACAATCGATGAATACCTCTGTGAAATCGAAAGATCATAATCAGGATGTAACAGCTAAACTCCTTCAACTCCGTTCAGATTTAGAAACTCATAACAAAAAAGAGAAGGAGCTAAATGAAGTAAAAAATCAAATTCAAGTTTTACAAACAACTTTAAACGAGTTAGAAACAGATTTAGACATTGTGGAGGAAGAATTTCATTCCATTGAGCAGAAGATTGAACAGGAATTACATCAATATAACTTCCTGGAGCAATTTGAATTATTTCATTGGCCAAATGTATTCAGTTCTCTTCAACAAGCTAAACATAATGCCGAAATGATTATGGATTTAGAAAAGCAGTTAAATGATAGACAATCACGCCAAAACATTCTTAAAGGCCAAGCGAAGCAGATTATTCATTTATATGAATCATCAACAAGTATCCAAACAGAGTTGTTGTGGACGTTTCTTAAAGATTTGATTGATCAAGAAAAAACATGGCAACAACAGATTAAACAAAACACAGACTGGTTAATTGACAAGCAACATGAAATAACCAAAGAACAAGCAGCTTTTGAACCTTATAGTCAGGAGAAGAAGTCATTATTTAATCAAGTTAATGCTTCATCTGAAGAGGAATTTAATAAGTTGTGTGATGATCATCAAATATACTTGTCTAAACAAGAACAACTAAAAGAAGCTTATTCAATCGTTTTCGAAGTTTTCGGTGATGAAACGAATGAATTAATTAATAAACATCATAATTGGGCGGACTTAGAAGAACAACTCGAAATGAATGAAATAAATCTAAGCAAGATAATTGATTTAATGGAAACGAAGCGAAACTTAATATCTGAAAAGCGAGCACAAATCTCTCAGTTAGAGGAAAATGGTCGACTTTCTGACCTTATTCACCAACGTGCTCAGTTGGAGAGTGAGATTGTAGATTTAGCTAAAGAATGGGCGGTGGTGAAAACTGCTCAAGGGTACTTAAAAGATACTAAGAACAGGTATCAAAATGTCTATTTACCTGGTATCATGGAACAAACTAGAAAATATTTTGAGAAATTGACAAATGGTCGATATAATGAAATTATTTTCTCGGAAACAGAAGAAACCATCTCAGTGAAAAGTAGTCATGGGGAATGGTATCATGTCCATCAACTATCAGAAGGCACGGCTGATCAATTATATGTATCGTTAAGATTAGCCTTGAATGATTCAATCAAACGTCTCGTGAGGGTACCTTTTGTATTTGATGACGCCTTTGTTCACTTTGATTTTGAGAGAAGAGAACAAATCTTAAAGCAATTAGAAGAAATTGCAGAGGAACAACAAGTCATTTATTTAACATTTGACCAAGACAGTAAGTTAAACGCCAAAGATATAAATCAATCTATTTACGTTAGTTAGGGGGAGATTTTAATGAGTCAAGGAATTGCTCATGCGTCAGTTGGGGAACAGTTTGAAGGTTTTCTTTTGATCAAATCGTCTGATAAAGGAGTTGCTAGTAACGGTAAACCCTTTCTTACAATTGTGTTCAGGGATAAATCCGGTGAAATTGAAGCGAAGTTATGGGAAGTAACAAAGGATGATGAAGAGGTATTTACCCCAGAAAGCGTCGTTAATGTTCAAGGGGAGATTAGGCAATTTCGAGGAAAGCCACAACTTAATGTTAGGCAGATTCGATTAGCATCGGCTGCTGATGGTATTCACCCCGAAGACTTCATGGAAAAAGCTCCAATTGAAGTAGTTGAAATGCAGGAGTACATGACTAAAATAATTTTTGAAATGAGAAACCCTAACATTCAAAGAATTGTTAGATATTTCCTAAAAAAATATGAACATGAATTATTCACTTACCCTGCTGCGACAAAAAATCACCATGAATATGCCGCAGGATTAGCTCACCATGTTGTTTCCATGTTGAAATTAGGAAAACAATTAGTTGAACTTTATCCAGATGTAGATGCTGACCTGTTATATGCAGGGATCATATTACATGACATCGGAAAGGTAAAAGAACTTTCTAGTCCCATGTCACCGTCTTACACACTTGAGGGGAAATTGTTAGGACACATTACAATCATGGTCGATGAGGTTAAAGAAGCTGCTAACGAACTTGGAATTGAAGGGGAAGAAGTATTATTACTACAACACCTTATCCTGAGTCACCATGGAAAGTCAGAGTGGGGAAGCCCTAAGCCACCACAGATTAGAGAAGCAGAAGTTCTTCACTTAATCGACCTTGTAGATGCCAAAATGAATATGATGAATCGAGCTTTAGATAAAGTGAAACCTGGAGAGTTCACTGATCGTATATATCCATTAGAGAATCGTTCTTTTTATAAACCAAAGATTGAGTAATAAAGGGGAGAGAGGAAATGGAATTAAAGGATTTTTCGCAAGAATTGAAGAACCAAATCGGACAAGTCATTATAGGTAAGGATAATGTAATTGAGTTAATCGCAAATGCTCTAATCAACCAGGGGCATGTTCTTTTAGAAAGTGTTCCTGGTACTGGTAAGACAATGCTTGCTAAAAGTATGGCCAAATCAATTGAAGGGGATTTCAAACGAATTCAGTTTACTCCAGATGTTTTACCTTCAGATGTGACGGGGATTCACTTTTTTAACCCTAAAGACCAGCAATTTGAGTTAAGAGTAGGTCCAGTTGTCACTAACGTGCTTTTAGCTGATGAAATAAACCGAGCCACTCCAAGAACACAGTCCTCACTGTTAGAAGTTATGGAAGAGAAACAAGTTACTATTGATGGGACAACCGTGCCAATTGAACAACCATTTATTGTTATCGCTACACAAAACCCCATTGAATCTCAACAAGGAACTTTTGACTTACCTGAAGCGCAAATGGACCGTTTCTTCATGAAAATTGATATGGGTTACCCATCGTTTGACGAAGAACAATCGATTATGCACGCTTACAAGACCTCGCAACCTTTAGAACAATTACAGTCATCGATCTCTAAAGAACAACTTATTGAATTCCAAAAGCAAGTTAAAGCTATTCAATTATCAGATGAAGTGGAGAAATATCTCCTTTCAATAATCCACGCAACAAGAGAAAGTGAGTCAACTATGGTCGGTGCAAGCCCCAGAGCAACATTAGCATTGATGCGTGCCTCACAAGCTCATGCAGCGATGAAAGGTAGAAATTATGTAATACCTGAAGATATAAAAGAGATGGCGTTAAACGTATTGGCTCACCGATTAGTATTAACATTAGAGGCAGCTACGAAAAGAAATCAGCTTGAAGTTATGGAGGATATTTTAAGAACAGTTGAAGTACCTGTTGAAGTCGGAGTCGAGCGATAATGTTTAGGAAATATGTAAAAAGCTCCAATCTATTTCTTGCACTACTTATCCCGGGTGGAGTTTTTATTATCGTCAGCTTCTTTAGTACATTTGGTCAGTTTCCTATACTCATGTTTTTAGGCGTGTTTCTAATTCTAATTTATTTAATTAGCACCTTTTACGAAAAACATGTCGATGATTATTTAATTCTTGAAGATCCTACAAGGAAACTGAGAAGTTATCCTGGTGATGATGAAATGATTGAGTTTCATATTATTCAAAAGGGTATTTTGCCAATCATTAATGCTAGATTAGAGATTACATATGATCAGGTCTTAGAATCACAGTTTGAAGACAAAAATCATCAAACAGATACAGAAACCATCCAATTACCTTTAACATTATTAAGTTTTGAGGAAAAGAACATTTCTTTACCTGTTCAGTCTGTTAGAAGGGGAATTGGTAAGATTCGAAGTATAAGAATTTATATTCCTAACATCATGGGGTTAGGGCAGATTAACCTTAGCTATAACAAAATATATAAACAAGAAATTATTATTTATCCGAGCCTAAAGCAGGTAGAAGGACTAAATCTGATAGAGCCAAGCAATAGTGGTGATCAACAAGCTCAACACTCGATATTTGAGCAGCCTTTACTTCAATATGGAACACGTGATTATGTCAGTGGTGATCCGTTTAACCGTATCCACTGGAAAGCTACAGCAAGAAAGCAAGAGCTGCAAACGAAAATTGTTGAAAAGGTTAATCAGCTGTCCTGGTGTTTTATGTTAAATATTAAAGTTCACCACGGTGTAAATTTATTTAGTGAAATAGAAAATTATCTTGAATACACAGCTTATATGTGCAGATATGCAACAGAGCATAATATCCCATTTGAAATTTACATCAATGTTAGAGGGTTTAAGGGATTACCATATGTTCATTTACCTTTAGGCGAAGGAAAAAATCACTATATGCGTGCATTAGAGTTACTAGCACGAATTAATCCTTTAGGTTTAACAGCTAACTATACGCACACATTAGAACAGGCTTCACATCAGAATAAAGCGCCGTATATTATTCAAATCGGTTCATTTAATGCTTCACAACAGAGGATTTTTAAGGAGTGGATTAATCAAGGTCACTCAATTTATTATCTTAATGAGGCACAACAGGCCGAAATCCTTCCTTTACTCATGAAGGGAGGCATATCTAATCATGCATAACCATAATCATCCGTTCATTAAATCGCAAAAAATTGTAATAGAGATTTTTACCCTGTGGATTCTTTATTTTGCTTATCTAATACTGTTTAAACAAGAACCACAAATTATTAGCTTTTTATTTTATGTGACCATTTCAATTGCTATTTACTTATTCTTAAAAACAACTTTTCAAGAAAAATTGAAGTTATTTCACTTTATAAGTTTAACACCTTTGTTTTTTCTTATTGCATGGGTCAGTGGCTTAAGTATAATTGCTTCTTTATTTTTTAGTGGTTTCTTAGTTTGGAGAATGATTAGACACGACGATGTTGCTGAGTTAGAAACTGAAACGACTTATATAGGGATTGCAATTGCAGCAACTTTTCTTGGTCATATCATTGGTGTTTATCAACATTCTGAATATGCGGATGGTATTGTGTTAATGTTGGTTATTCAGCTAAGTGTACTGTTTGTTGGTAAGTTAATTTTTCATTTATTTTCACAGGAAGGTAACAGCTTAAAGAAAAGATTATATACTTTTGCATTTCTTATTTTTCTATTATTTGGAGGGGCGACTTTAATCTATAGTGCTTATCCAATTTTACGTAACATTTATTACACCGCTATACATGGTGTAATAGGCTTATTTGTTACGATTTTAAGGCCTCTTTTTAAATATGTAGAAACGATTGAACCTAAAGAAGCTGAAGAAGAAGATGAACAAGAAATTGAACAAGGAACGGGTGAGAGGCCTGAAGATTCTTTAACTGAACGTGCTTCAGAACCTGTTATTACTTCCGAACATTTAATGATCGCGTTTTTTGTTGTAGTAACAATCATATTAATATTAATTATCTATAAGAAGAGACATACATTAATGAAGTCAGTAAAATTATCTGATAGGAATAATGATGATTTTGCATCGACATCAAATCTTACTAGGGAAAAGAAGTTGTGGAAGTTTAGACAAGGCAGCAAAGCCCCTAAAAATGAGGTTAGAAAAGAGTTCTTTAAATTAGAAGAATGGGCTGCCAAGAAAGGAATTGGACGCTACAAAGATGAATCGATTCATGACTATCTTCAAAGGTATAACATCAAGCATTTAGTCGATGATGATGTTATTCAAATTTATCGAAATGTTCGTTACGGTTTTAGCGATATTGATTCACATAACAAGAATTACTATATAACACAAATCAATCAATTGAAACAACATCTCAAGGAATATCTTAAAAAAGAGCGAGAAGAAGAAAATAATGATCAAGATAAGAACTAAATGACTTATTTCAACAGTTTATTAAAAAGAGGTGCTATTCAAATGAATAGCACCTCTTTTATAAATTCTAATTAAATAAGTTTTTGTATTCTTCTACTTTAACATCAATATCAGATTCATCTAGAATTGATTGAACCTGCTTTTTTAATTTTTCCTGATCAACTTGCTTCATTGTTAATTTTTCTTCGATATTTTCTTTTACATCCTCGTAAGGCTCGACTTCAACTTTCTGTTTATCTTCCACTTTAATGACATGCCAGCCAAATTCTGATTTTACAGGTTCGCTAACTTCACCAACTTCAAGTGAGTAAGCCGCATCTTCGAAAGGTTTAACCATATCTCCTGTCGAGAAAAAGCCTAGATCTCCGCCATTTTGAGCTGAGCCGTCTGTTGAATATTCCTTAGCCAATTCGGCAAAGTCTGTACCATTTTTATATTTATCTAATACTTCTTGAGCTGTTTCTTTGTCTTTTACTAGAATGTGCCTAGCTTGTATTTCAGTTTTAGAACGCTCATATTGTTTTTTGATATCTTCTTCAGAAACATCAATGTCTTGTTTCGCTAATTCGTATTGAATTTTACTCAATAGTAAAGCATATCTAAATTCTTGTTCATTTTTAAATCCTTGTCGTTGTAAAACCATGTTAAATTGTTGTCCTAATTGTTCTTTGGTTTTCTGAATTTCTTTATCGATCTCTTCCATCGTAACTTTGTTTTCTTCACCTAATTTATCATTCAATACCTTACGTGTAATCATATTTTTAAGAACTTGTTCACCGTAAAGTTCTTTTAGTTCATTATAATAATCTTCCTTTGTAACATCCCCTGCAGCTGTTTCAGCTATCACTTCAGGATCTTGACTTTCTTCTTCGGTGCAAGCAGCCAATATTGTTAGGCATAATGCAAGTCCAATAAGTAAAAATTTCTTCATCTGTCTACACACTCCTATATTATGTAATCATTCTAATCAATAATATATCATACTTCGATAAGTAAGTAACGATATAATTTTATATAAACGCCTAAACGAAACAGGGTGATTATACATAAAATACTTGTAGTTAAGTAACCAAGGAGGTGAATGGAATGAGTAACAAAGGCTATGGTGGCGGTTTCGCGTTAATCGTTGTATTGTTCATTTTATTAATCATTGTAGGTGCTAGCTGGTACTAAAATTAAATGAAATGGGCATGAAAAAGGGTTGTTCAGTATGTACTGAACAACCCTTTATAAATTTATTATAGATAATTCACTTCGTAGTAAGATGAAAGTAACAAAATTAGCATGGCAACGTTTATTGTTCTAAATACTTTGCTGCTTTTTTCTGAAGATAGTTCAGATTTTTCACAGAAACGTTGTGCTAAAGAATTAAAGGTATATAAAATGAATAACGCAAAAGGTACATAAATAAATAGCAAAGTATCGCCTCCTGTTTTTACGGTGATTTAATTAATATATCATAATTCTCACGAGATTTCTCAATCACACTATTTTTTGGAGCTTTTGTAAAATAAGCTAAAGCGATCCAATCTGGTAATGATACTCCAATATTTAAGGCTAAGCAAAGTATTAGAATTGGGAAATACATTGGAAACCCAACCAGAGCCAACATTAATGGTAGGGTAATGAATAAACTTGGTGCTACCATTGTGAGAATCGAAGTTCTTTTCGATAGACTTGACTTCATTTTAATCTTTAACATTGGAAAATATCTATATTTGAAACTCCAACGAAATTGAAATTCCTTATCAGTAAACAATAAAGGAATGGCATGTGCTAATTTGTGTAAAACTGGTAACAAAATTAGACTACTTAACACAATATATATGCTTGGAGCTTCTATTGTAACACCTTGATATATAATTGAAAAAGGTACATACATGAACATGAATGTTGTAATACCTAATAAAGTCGATAAAATGACTAACCTATTATAACCGAGTTCTTTCGTAACGTTAATAGATTTCCAGCATGTCATAATAGGGCCTCCTTTATAACAGTAATATCTTCGTTGAGTATTTAATTAATAATAGCTCTCAACGAATAATACGCTGATTAAAGGAAATTTTCAACCCTTTTTTAAGATTTTTTTCTAGTTTTTTAGAGAATCCTTAAAGCACCGGTGTGTTGGGGCTAAAAGATTTTTTTATTATATTAATATTCTTTTCTAATACTCTCTAAAGAACGATCTAATATTTCTAAATATTCATCACCGTATAAGTGCTTAACAATTGATTCTAACTCTTGAAATTCTGGGAAACTTCCATAAATACTTTTTAAGGGCAAAGAAGCTTGCATGACACTGTTTTTCTCCGGATCATGCTCTGCCATTGTTTCTTCAAATAAACGAACACCTTCTTCAGTTAATTTCACATAGGTATTTCGTTTATCTTCTTCTTTTTTTGAGAACGTTAATAGTCCTCTTTTTTCTAATTTCTTAGAGAAATTAAAAGCGGTAGATACATGCATAACACCAAATTTAGATATCTCTGATACAGTAGCTCCTCTAAGATGATAAGCTATCCACAGAACATGGTGTTCATTTAGGTTAAGGTCAAATGGTTTAATCCATTCTTGCCAATCTTTCTCAATTGATTTCCAAATTGCTTTTGTCAATTGTGCCATCTTGTGTGAATATAAGATAGCTTCCTGCCATGAATAAGTTTCTTTATTCACCAAACCGACTCCTCAAAATGTAAGTTTATGTACCTATTTTAACATAACTATATATAAAAATAGAGTTGGCAGTAGATTGTACACTGCCAACTCTAAGGTGCGTTATTATAGTGTTTTAGAAAGAATATCTAATTATTGGTCATATTTACTAATTTGTTGAAATACTTCTTCTAATGATTGGTGAAATTTAATGGCTTCATGAATTTTATGTGAGATGTTCTCACCATTAGTATCTAATTTTTTTAACTCTTTTTCAATAGATTCTAAGCTATGAACTTGTCGATCTAGTGCTTCTAACCATCGATTAACATAAGTTTTCATGAATTTCTCATAAAGGTCTTTCTTCGCTTGATATAGATCTTTGCGTGCCCCTTTTATAAATACCTTTTCCACTAAATTGTAATCTAGTAATGTACGGATAGAAGTACTCATTGCTGTTTTACTTTTTCCTAGCACTTCTTTCATATCATCCAAAGTCATAGGTTCGTCATTTAAAAATAATGTGACAAACAATTGAGCTTCAGTTTTATTTAAAGCAAACATTTCTAATGTTTTAGAGAACTCAGAGATCATTAAATTATTAATATTTTCTAGACGTTCTTGCTCATGATTAGTCATCATAGTAGGAATCGAACTGCCTCCTTGTCAAATACTAATACTTACCTTATCTTACTTTTATATAAATTGAAAATTGTATGTATGGTAGTTATTTGGAGTAAATTAAAGAAAATAAGCTAAATAAGCTCCTAAAGTTTGTAAAGTTTAAACTGTACAGACTAAACAAACTGATTTAAAAGTTTATGATGTTTGAAATAGGATGGATAAACTACTATAGTAATACAAGTGATTGATTACAGAGCGATTACAAAGTAGTCAAAAAGTAATAGAAAAAATGGATATAAGGACGAGAGGTGAAATGCGTGCCAGTAATCAAAGTCAATAATCTATCAAAGATTTTTGGTAAGAAAACAAAAGAAGCACAAAAATTACTGGATGAAGGTTTAAAGAAAGAAGAAATACTAGAAAAAACCGGCTGTACGGTAGGGGTTAACCGCGCAAGCTTTGAGGTCGAAGAAGGCGAAGTATTCGTTATTATGGGCCTTTCCGGTAGTGGTAAATCAACATTAGTTCGTTTGTTAAATCGATTAATTGAGCCGACTGAGGGCGATGTTGAAATTGATAATGAAAATTTAGCAAAAATGAACAAAGATGATTTACGTAAAGTACGTAGAGAGAAAATGAGTATGGTATTCCAAAAGTTTGCTCTTTTCCCATTTAAAACGGTCCTAGAAAACACTGAGTTTGGTCTAGAAGTCCAAGGGATAAATAAAGAAGAGCGTTCAAAGAAAGCCAAAGAAGCTTTAGAGTTAGTTGGTCTTGGAAGCTTTATTGAGCAATATCCAAGTCAATTATCTGGAGGCATGCAGCAGCGTGTTGGTTTAGCGCGTGCATTGGCCAATGACCCAGAAGTTTTACTTATGGATGAAGCGTTCTCTGCATTAGATCCATTAATTCGTAAAGATATGCAGGATGAATTATTAGATCTTCAAGAGAAAATGCAGAAAACAATTATCTTCATCACGCACGATTTAGATGAGGCATTAAGAATAGGTGACCGAATTGCACTAATGAAAGATGGTTCTATAGTACAAATTGGATCACCGGAAGAAATTCTTATTAATCCAGCGAATGATTATGTTGAGAAATTTGTTGAGGATGTCGATCGTTCTAAAGTACTTACAGCTGAAAACATTATGAAACGACCAGAAACAGTTGATATTGATAAGCATGGTCCGCGCGTGGCATTAGAAAGAATTCGCGAACAAGGTTTATCTAGCATTTACGTGGTTGACCGTTCACGCAATTTAAAAGGTTATGTTACTGCAGATGATGTTTCTGATGCTAAAAAGCAGGAAAAGAAAGATCTTAAAGAGATATTACGCACTGACATGCCGACTGTCGAAAAAGACACGTCAATTCAAGAAATTTTTGATATTATACATGACGCTTCTGTTCCGGTTGCCGTTGTTGAAGATGGTAAACTACGAGGAATTATTGTACGTGGAGCAGTCATTGCAGCATTGGCGAATGGAAATGAGGTGAACGGAGATGATGCTTAATTTATTTCATTTAACGGTGTTAAGTTTTATTTCTTCATTAAAAGAGGAGACTCTTCCTGTTGCTGAGTTTGTAAATAAATCAGTAAAATGGATTACTGAGAAATTTAGTTGGTTTTTCGATCCGATTAAAAATGACTTCGGAGATAAACTAGAAGATTTTGCTGATATGTTAGCAGAAATTCCACCAAGTATAGTGATTGTACTAGTGGTCTTAATAGCATTTTTCATCACGGGTAAGAAATTCGGTTTAGCAACATTCTCATTAGTTGGTTTGCTATTTATTTATAACCAACAGTTATGGGAAGAATTAATGCTAACTTTCACATTAGTGTTAGTAGCAAGTCTAATCTCTGTTATAGTAGGTATTCCAGTTGGAATTTTAATGTCTAAAAGTAATTTAGCAGAGAATATTATCAAACCAATATTAGACTTTATGCAGACGATGCCAGCCTTTGTTTACTTAATTCCGGCTGTTGCGTTCTTTGGAATCGGTATGGTTCCTGGTGTGTTTGCGTCATTTATATTCGCAACACCTCCTGTGGTTCGTTTTACTAATCTAGGGATTCGACAAGTTTCTAAAGAATTAGTTGAAGCCTCAGATGCATTTGGTACAACAGGTTCACAGAAATTATTTAAAGTTGAATTACCAATGGCTAAAACCACAATTATGGCCGGGGTAAACCAAACCGTGATGCTATCATTATCAATGGTTGTAATTGCCTCAATGATTGGTGCGCCAGGATTAGGCCGTGAAGTACTATCAGCGTTACAACGTGCCAATGCTGGTACAGGGTTTGTAGCTGGTTTAGGTATTGTTATATTAGCGATTATTATTGATCGTATTACTCAAAACCTTAACAAGGAAAGTGCATAGTGTATTACTTCCAAATGTGGAAGTTTACAATAAACAATATTAATTATTTTAGAAAAGGGGAGTCGATTTAACATGTTTAAAACATGGAAATCATTAGGCTTAGTAGCTATGTTAGCTTTAGTCTTAGTTCTTGCTGCTTGCGGCGGTTCTGATGACGAAGGTAATGGAAACGGTGAAGGCGAAGGTGAAGCAACAAAAGTTGGAGAAGGTAAAGAGATCGAATTAGTATATGTAGAGTGGGACTCTGAAATTGCTTCAACAAACGTTGTAGGTAAGGTATTAGAAGATTTAGGATATGAAGTAAAATTAACTCCAATTGATAATGCTGCAATGTGGCAATCAATTGCATCAGGTGATGCTGATGGTATGGTAGCAGCTTGGTTACCAGCGACACACGGTGATCTTTATGCAGAATACAAAGATCAATTAGTAGACTTAGGCCCTAACTTATCAGGTGCAAAAATCGGTTTAGTTGTTCCAAAATACATGGAAGATGCAACTACAATTTCTGATTTATCTAACTATGCTGAAGGAATGGGTCAAGAAATTACAGGTATTGAAGCTGGTGCAGGTGTTGTAAAAGCAGCTGAGAAAGCAGTAGAAACATACCCAGAGCTTGAAGGCTGGTCAGTAGTACCTTCTTCAAGTGGTGCAATGGCGACAGCATTAGGCGAAGCTATTAGCAATGAAGATCCAATCGCTGTGACTGGTTGGACTCCACACTGGAAATTCGCAGAGTATGACCTTAAGTATCTAGAAGATCCTGAAGGTGTATTCGGTGGAGAAGAAGAAATTAAAACAATGGTACGTCAAGACTTAGAAGAAGATATGCCGAACGCGTACAAAGTATTAGATCAGTTCAGCTGGGAAACTGCTGACATGGAAAGCATTATGCTAGAAGTGCAAAATGGTACATCACCTGAAGAAGCTGCAGCAGCTTGGGTTGAAGAAAACCAAGACAAAGTTTCTGAATGGACTAAAGGTGTAGAATAATTTATGTTTCTTATTAAGAAATACAGCTTTATTTTCATCACTATGTTGTCATTAATACTCATTTCAGCATGCGGAAGTGATGAAACAAGTGATAATACTAACGGTTCTGATGGAGAAGATAATAAGCAGAACATTAGTGAAGAAGTTGAATATACAATTACGGGTATTGAACCTGGTGCAGGGATTACAGTAACAACTGAAAAAGCTATTAAAGAGTATGATAGCTTAAATGGTTGGTCACTAGAAACCTCTTCTACTGCTGCTATGGTTACAGCGTTGGAAGAAGCTATTGACAACGAAGAACCAATTATAGTTACTGGCTGGAATCCACACTGGAAATTTGCTAAGTTTCCAGACCTGAAATATCTGGAAGATCCTAAAGGTGTTTATGGTGGTGCAGAGAACATCCAAACACTTGCACGTAAAGGTTTGGAAGAAGATAAGCCTAACGCATACAAGATTATCGATCAATTTAACTGGACCGTAGAAGATATGGAATCCATTATGTATGAATCAAAAGACACTGGTGATTCAATCGATGCTGTTGCTTCGCGTTGGGTTGAAGATAACCAAAATAAAGTTTCGCAATGGACTGATGGTGTTGAAGATGTTGATGGTGTGAAAGTTGAATTTTCATCAACACCTTGGGATTCAGAGCGTGCATCATCTAGCGTGTTAGCTCAAGTTATGGAGCAAAAAGGATTTGATGTAACTGTTACGCCGGTTGATCCTGCTGCAGTATTTGAAGCGGTAGCTAACGGTGATGTTGATGCAACCTTAGCAGCTTGGTTACCCGCAACACATAAAGACTTCTATAATAAAGTAAAAAATGATATCGTTGATCTAGGTCCAAATCTGGAAGGCGCTAAAATTGGCGTAGTAGTACCAGGATATATGGATATAAGTTCAATTGAGGATCTTGAACCAGCTGAATAATTTAAAAAACCTATTGGTGCAATTGTTAACCAATAGGTTTTTTGTTTACATATGTATAATGATACTAATATGAATGTTTATAGTTTTAAATGACCATACTCAATTTGAAAGAAATTATCTCTTTTGATTTTCTTAATTTCATAAAGAACTCGATTGCAATTAGCAATCGAGTTCATCATTACACTTCTTGTTTTGGGTTTTCTTTAACTTTATCTTCTAACTCTTTAATACTCTCTTCAATTTGACGAAGGTGTTCTTGTAAATTTTCCTGGTGAGGTTCAATGGTTTCTTTCCAGCTTTCTACCGATACTTTAATATCTTCAGAAAGATCTCTTAGTAGAGCTGCACCTTCTTTTGATGTTTTTGATAATTGATTTTTTAAGTCTAAACCGTCTTCACGAATTTGTTGAGCAATATCACGAAGGCGGTCACTTTGATCCTTGACTTTAGTACGTAATTCTTCACCAGAATTAGGTGTAGTTAGTAATGATACTGAAGCTCCGACAACGCTTCCAAAAAAAACGCCGAGCATTAGTGATTTCCCGCTTGCCATCATATCGTCTCCTTTCATCCTTACTGTTATTATACCCGTTTTTCTTTATAATGTTTAGTGCGAATTATAGTGGACAAAGGTACATTTAGCAAATATTAAAAATGATTAGTAATATTTGCAGCTATTTCTTGTAATTGCTCAGGAGATTTCTGGTCATTTGTTACCCACTGTGATTTAAATCCATCATTCTCATCATATCGTGGAATGAGATGAAGGTGGATATGGAACACAGTTTGATCCGCAAAGGAACCATTGTTATTAAGGATATTCATACCTTTTGGCTTGTAAGCGGCTTTAATAGCATTCGCTACTTTAGGTACTGCCTTAAATAAGTTTGAAGCAGTTTCTTCATCAAGTTCAAAAACGCCTTGTTTGTGGTTTTTAGGAATAACTAATGTATGCCCCTCAGTAACTTGGCTAATGTCTAAGAAGGCATATACATGCTCGTCCTCATAAATTTTGGCTGAAGGGATTTCACCGTCGATAATTTTGCAAAATATACAGTCTGACATAAACTACGTCCTCCTTGTGCATCTTCTTACTATTTATTTTAACGTAAGCCTGTGTCGAATAACAGAAGAATACGTCATTTCTATTAAATCTATCCATTTTTTTGGTATGATAAACAATAAGTGAGGTTAGATAGAAAAGAGGGATTATATGAGTGAATTATTATCTATTCAGCAATTAGTTGGTGGGTATACCCAGCAGAATGTTCTACACGGAATTGACTTTGAGGTTAAAAAAGGTGAAGTTGTAGGTTTAATCGGTCTAAATGGTGCTGGAAAAAGTACGACGATTAAACATATTATTGGATTAATGAGTCCTAAAAAAGGATCAGTGAAAATAAACGGTAAATCAGTAGCCGACGATTTAGAAGTTTATCGAAGAGAGTTCGCTTACATACCTGAGATGCCAATGTTATATGAAGAGTTAACGTTAGAGGAACACTTGCGATTAACAGCCATGGCATATGGTATTGATGAAGAAACATATAAAGAGCGTACTAATGTTTTATTAAAAGAATTTCGTTTAGAGAATAAACGCAAATGGTTTCCAGTACATTTTTCAAAAGGAATGCGCCAAAAAGTAATGATTATGTGCGCGTTTTTAGTTCGACCATCATTGTATATTGTGGACGAACCATTTGTTGGATTAGATCCACTTGGTATTCAATCATATTTAGATACGATGAATGAAATGAAGGAGCAGGGTGCAGGGGTATTAATGTCGACACATATTTTAGCAACTGCAGAGAAGTATTGTGACCGTTTTGTGATTATTCATCATGGAAAGATTAGAGCAAAAGGCACCTTAAGTGAATTACAGCAAGAATTCAATATGCCTGGTGCCAGTTTGGATGATATCTACGTACAATTGACAAAGGACGATGAGTAATGGATACGAATCAGTTATGGAAAGAACGATTTAGTAGTCATGTCAAAATGGTGAGTCGTTATTTAAGATTAATTTTTAATGATCATTTAGCTTTCGCTCTGATCTTTTTTGTGGCGGCCGGTGCTTATTTCTATCAGCAGTGGCTAGAAACGGTCCCATACACGTTAAGAGTCGATTGGATTATGGCGGGCGTCTTAGGTGTGTTGTTAACGCACAGTCCTGTACGTACATTCTTTAAAGAAGCAGATACTGTGTTTTTATTAAGTGTTGAAAATCGCCTAAACCCGTATATTCGAAATGGTATGGTTTATAGCTTGATCATGCAAGGGTATTGGTTAGCAATATTTCTCTTTGTCTTTACGCCACTTTATTTAAAACTTTATGGTGAAGTGGATGCTAGTTATTTATTAGTCATTTTAGGAGCTTTAATTGCTGTTAAAGTCGGTAACTTACTTGCGGTCTGCTTTTTAGAGAAAACTCGTGATCAACGAATACATTACTTAGATTTAGCTGTCAGGTTTGTTATTAATGTGATGCTCGTGTTTTTCTTAGTTAATGGAGAGATAATGTTATCAATTATTGCGGGTACATTAATTGTTGGAGTAGCATTCCTTAACTATTGGAATATCTATCAGAAATATAGTTTGCCATGGGATGTTTTAATTGAAAAAGAGGATGCCAGGTTGCAGTTTTTTTATCGAATTGCGAATATGTCGACAGATGTTCCAGATTTAAGACGAAAACCTAAGAAGCGTCACGCTCTAGTCAGGCTAGTTACACAGCCAATTAAATTTGATCAATCGAGTACTTATATTTATCTCTATTTAATTACGTTTGTCAGAAACGGAGATTATTTTGGGATGTACTTAAGATTAATGTTGCTGACAGTCTTCTTTACTTTCTGGGTTCCTATTTTTTGGGGCAAGCTCATATTTGCGCTGTTATTTTTATTTGTAACAGGTTTTCAATTTATAACGATTTACAATCACCATAAAACGATTGATTGGGTTCAGCTGTATCCTGTTGAATCAGATATAAGGAAAAAAGCTGTACATCAATTAATCTTTTTGCTTATGTTGGTTAAAGTAATGGTTTTATTCATCATGTTTATCATAGCCACAGATATAGTTGGTGCAGTAATCTATGGGGGAATAGGATTAATTTTTACCCTAGTTTTTGAAAATTTTTATGTAAAATCGAGAATAGAACGCATGAGTTAAAGTTGCATGTATGTCCATAATATGGGCATACATGTTTTTTATAGGACCCTTAAAACGTAACGAGATTTTATAGTGAAAATTATAAGTAGATATTGTTCTGAGAAAAGCGAAAGGCGGCGACTCCTGCTGAAACAGCACGAGCCGAAAATCACGTTAGATGCACCTGCGTCTACTAGTATTGCTTCGCAGTAAGCTTCCTCGGTGCAAAGGTGCAATGAAGCGAATTCATTGATGTACCTTCGTTGAGGCCGTGCCCGCGGAAAGCGCCCGCCTGTAGCTATTCGTAGAATCAACAACAAACTCCTTCAATTGATCAAGTTAATACGTTAAAGCGTTTATCCGCTGTTATTCACAAACTATAGGACTAGTGTTAAAATCATCACGGTAGTTTTGACAGAGAGAGGGAAAACAAGATGGTAACAAGACATAATGGACGAGTCCCTGTATGGCAACAGCTTTTATATATCGTCGTAGGGTCAGCCATTGTAGCATTTTCTTATAATGGATTTTTACTTCCTAATTATATTGCAGCAGGTGGCGTAAGCGGGATCAGTACAATCACTCAAGCTTTATTTGGATTAGAACCTGCGTATGTTATTTGGGGAATTAACATTCCAGTTTTATTATGTGCTTTTTATTTACTAGGTAGAGCTTCAGCTTTTCGTTCGGTGGCTGGCTCACTTATTTTACCGTTCTTTGTATTTATAACGAGGAACATGGAACCGATATCTGGAGAAATTATATTAGCTTCAGTATTTGGAGGTATCGGTGTTGGGGTCGGATTAGGAATTGTATACCTTGGGGATGCTTCAACCGGGGGAACATCACTAATCGCACAGATGATTTATAAATATTCTAATTTATCACTTGGTGCAAGTTTAGCTATTATCGATGGAGTTATCGTTTTAACAGCTATTCTGGTGTTTGATGTTGAATTAGGTTTATTTGCATTAATCGGTTTATTTATGACAAGTAAGTCGATTGACTTTGTACAGACCGGTTTCAGTAGATCAAAAGCAACACTTATTGTATCAGGCATGCATCGTGAAGTTCAGCAGGCTATATATGAAAAAGTTGATCGTGGCGTGACCCGCATTTCAGCTCAAGGGGGCTTTACAGAACAAGATCGGCCAGTTTTAATGTGCGTAGTTAACCAGACTGAGATTGGTAAGTTGAAGCGCACTATTAAGGAAGCTGATCCTGATGCATTCGTAATTGTTATGGATTCATCGGAAGTCTTAGGGACAGGATTTTATCAAACGTCTTAATAAAAAATCTCGCGAGTTGATATCGCGAGATTTTTGTTTATTTAGCTTGATATTTTTTGTAACCATGTAGAAGGGCTTTTGCTGCAGTAGGTAAAGCACGTTCATCAATATCAAATTTAGGGTGATGGTGTGGGTATTCGTGCCCTTCAATTTGTGCTCCAGTAAAGAAGAAGGATCCTGGACGTTCTTCTAAATAATAAGCAAAGTCTTCTCCACCCATAACAGGAGGGATTTCTCTAGCTTCTTTAACACCAGGTATTTCACTTCCCTCATTTAGATAATAACCTGTTTCTTCATCATGATTGACCACAGGTGGATAGCCCTTGAAATAGTCTAACTCATACTCAGCACCATAACTGACAGCTATCCCCTTAAGAACTTTATGCATTTCTTCAATGATTTGATCTTGTACAGGTATATCTAAGAAACGAACAGTTCCTTTTAATGTTGCCGTATCTGGAATGACATTAAACGCTTCACCAGCTTCAACAACACCTATGGTTAAAACAGCTGGTAATAATGGGTCGATTCGTCGACTAACTAATTGTTGTAATTCAACGATTGCCTGCCCGGCCATGACTACTGGATCTTTTGTCTGATGCGGCATAGCGCCATGCCCGCCTTTGCCTTTAAATACAATTTCAAAACGATCAGTACCGGCCATAAAAGGACCACGTGTTGTTTCAATCACATTTAATTCAGTGTTCGCCCATAAATGTGTGCCGAATACAGCATCGACACCTTCTAACGCACCATCTTCAATCATTGGTTTAGCTCCACCTGGAGCATATTCTTCTGCTGGCTGGTGAATGAACACCATAGTACCTTCTAACTCATCTTTATATGAATTTACAGCTTCAGCCACACCTAATAATGTAGCTGTATGCCCATCATGTCCACACGCATGCATGACTCCGTCAACTTTTGATTTATAAGGTACATCGTTTTCTTCATGAATAGGTAAAGCATCGAAATCAGCTCTTAATGCCACAGTCTTACCAGGTTTACCACCATCGATTCGAGCGACTATACCATAACCGCCAATATTACTTTTGTATGGAATCCCTAATTCATCATATCTTTGGCGAATATATTTTGAGGTTTCTTTTTCTTTAAACGAGAGCTCAGGGTGCTGGTGCAAGTAACGACGATCTTCCACCATTTTGTCGTACAGCTCATCAATCTTTTGATAGACTTTTTCCCACATACTGTAATCCCCCCTTATTAACTTATGATTAGTATACCAATCTTTCTAATGATATTAAAATGAAATTGCAAGCTCTCCGTCTGTGGTCTGAGTAAAAAACAACCTCGAGAATGTTACAAGTTATATAAAAGGGTAGTATGATAGAATTAGTTATTCTGATAAATAATTTTTTCATTTGTAAAATTTAAAGGATAATCTTCAAAAATAGAGAATAAATTTGTAGGTGAGTAAAATGTTTTCTAAATTATTTTCAAAGATAGCTAAATTGACCATCGCCTTTATATTTATAGGTTTTGGGGTCGTGCTAATATTACAAAACCTGAATATTATTTCCCTGGAAATGTCGAATACTGTATGGAACTCTTGGCCTATTATTTTAGTTATTATAGGACTAATTTCATTTTCGAACTACTTCATCCCTCATAAATCAGGAAGTTGGAAGTTTGGATCATTCTTAGTTGTATTTGGGGGCCTTTTATGGGCAGGGAATTTTGATTATGTTGAATTTACTTTTATAGATGTATGGAAGTTGTGGCCGTTAATTTTAGTTTATATTGGGGCTAATATTTTAGCCGGGAAGAAGACTGTATCAATCTATGTGGACTCTTCTGAAGGAGAAGTAAACAAAGGGGATTCAATTATTGAAACAGACTCAAAAGATGATGCTGCTGATTGGACAGAACCTGAAGAACCTCTAGCTCCTGATGTTGCTAAAGACTTTAAAGACAAAAAGCATTATGGCCAATTTAAATATCATATTAATAAAAGAAAACATCTTATTTCTGATCTTAATTTTTCGGCAGATAACTGGAAAGTCAAAGATATGGATATTTGGACGGGAATCGGTGATTTAAACTTTGATTTCTCTAAAGGCTATATTCCTAATCAAGAGACGAAGATTCGATTAAGAGGTTATATTGCAGATATACAAATGAAGTTACCTGAAAATGTTGCATATCGAATTTATGCAAATATAAATCTTGGTGAAGTAACGATTTTTGATGAAGAGCGATCAGGATTCGGATCATCAATATCTTATGAATCTGAGAATTATGAAACGGCAACTAAGAAGATAGAATTTCACTTAGATTATAAGATTGGAGATATTAAGATTCACTCAGTTTAGGGGAGATGTTATGTTAAATAAGCTAAAGGGAATTCGGTTTCAATTAATGAGAACCGAATTGTATATCATATATTTTTCACTCTTAATTATTTCGCTAATATCATTTTTTACTTATTCAGTATTAGAACCTGAATGGTTAAGCTTAGAAGCTATTTTCTTTTTATTAACGATGATTGTCGTTGTAATGACGCCAATAGGTCTTTATGTCATATTTAATAAAACAAAAACAATAAAAGATCGTATACATGCCTTCTCAATTTTTATATCTATGCTTCAAGAAGGTAAATATAGTGCCAAGCTTTTTTTAGATGATTCTAATGATGAGCTAGATGCTTTCGCAATAGAGTTAAATGATTTAGCTAAAAAAATGAAGGATCAAGTGAATACGTTGCAACGTTTAGCTGATGAAAAATCAGAATATGCTCAACAAGCTCACATTGCAGCTACCATGGAGGAGCGTCAACGTCTGGCACGCGATTTACACGATGCAGTAAGCCAGCAACTATTTGCTTTAACGATGATGTCTCAAGCCACGGTTAAATTAATTGATAAAAAGCCTGAAAAAGCTAGAGAACAGATTGTTGAAATATCAGAGATGGCTCTTCAAGCACAGAATGAGATGCGTGCATTATTATTACACTTACGTCCCATTTATTTATCTGGTGAACCATTAAATGAAGGAATTAGACGTTTAGTTGAAGAACTAAAAAAGAAGTCAACTTTGCAATTTAATCTGGATATAGACAGTGATATCGAGCTATCTCAATCTAAAGAGGAACATATTTTCCGTATGGTACAAGAAGCGTTGTCTAATATATTACGTCATGCGAGTGCATCAAATGTAAAGGTAGAGCTTAAAAATCGTGACGAGGAACTTTTCATACATATAGATGATGATGGTGTAGGTTTTCAAGCCAATGAGCAGTTAGAGAATAAAACCTCATACGGATTAAAAACGATGAAAGAACGTTGTGAAGAAATAGGAGGTACGTTCCGAATTAAGTCTCAGGAAGGTCAAGGAACGTATATCGATATACGGATACCAAAATAGAGGTGATGGGAATGGAACCGATTAGAGTGTTAGTAGTTGATGATCATGATGTTGTTCGTAAAGGGATCATCACTTATTTATTGACAGAAGATGATATTGATATTGTCGGGGAAGCTTCAAGTGGTAATGAAGGAGCAAAGGTTGCTAAAGATTTATCACCTGACGTTATTTTAATGGATTTAATGATGGAAAACGGTACAGGAATTGATGCCACTGAAAAAATCATGAAAGATTTACCTAATGCAAAAATTATAATTCTAACAAGCTATTATGATGATGAAAAAGTTTTCCCTGCCCTGGAAGCTGGCGCATTTAGTTATATGTTAAAAACATCATCTGCCGAAGAGATTTCTACAGCGATTAAGAAGGCTGCTAAAGGTGAAAATGTTATTGAACCCAAGGTGGCCGGAGCCATGATGAATCGTATTCGTACACCTGATCGCATGCCTCACGAATTATTGACTGAACGTGAACTAGAAGTATTAATTTGCATTGGGAATGGGCTTACTAATAATGAAATTAGTGAGAAGCTGTTTATTGGAATTAAAACGGTTAAGACTCATGTCAGTAATATCCTGAGTAAACTTGATGTTCAAGATCGAACTCAAGCAGCGGTTTATGCTCACCGAAATGGATTAATGAAGGAAACGAATTAATAAGGAAACCCTCGCCAGACGCCTGGCGAGGGTATTTTTATGAGCTCTCGTCGGAATAATTGTTGCGCTCACGGGAATAATTGTTGCACTCACGAGAATAATTGTTGCACTCACGAGAATAATTGTTGCACTCACGAGAATAATTGTTGCACTCGCAGGAATAATTGTTGCGCTCGCAGGAATAATTGTTGCGCTCACGGGAATAATTGTTGCGCTCACGGGAATAATTGTTGCGCTCACGGGAATAATTGTTGCGCTCACGGGAATAATTGTTGCGCTCACGGGAATAATTGTTGCGCTCACGGGAATAATTGTTGCACTCGCAGGAATAATTGTTGCGCTCGCAGAAATAAATGAGCGTTCACGAGAATAAATGAGCGCTCACAAGGATAAATGAGCGTTCACGAGAATAAATGAGCGCTCACGGGAATAAATGAGCGTTCACGGGAATAAATGAGCGCTCACAGTAAATTGCGAGCGCTTCACTTTATGGTTCAAGGACATCCAGTTGTGTAATGTAAGCCGGGCCGTCTGCGTATGCCGGTTTTTCTTCCTGGTTTGAATGTGCTTTCTTGAAGTCTTGTGAGTTTTTCCAATTCATGAAGTCATCCACATGCTTCCATTGAGTTAAGATAACATAAGTGTGGTTGCTTGTTGGGCGCAAAATTCGAAATGCTTCGAAGCCCTCAGCTGATTCAATTTTACCTGAACGTTGCTTAAAGCGACTCTCAAGAATTGGACCACCTTCTGATGTGACTGGAATATTATTTAATACGATATAGCCATACTTTTTAAGTTCACCGATCGCTTCGACGACTTCAAATTCTCGTCCTTCTGTGATGACATGTTGTTCGTCTCCTTCAATCATCGCCATCGCATCACCATCAAGTTCTTCCATTACTAATAAATTTTCATTTTTGTCTCTTAAGGATTTTAAATAGTCAGTTGTACCATGAGTAATCCAAAATTTAGTCATTAAATTTCACCATTCCTTCATAGAGTAGATGTTTTGTTGTGTATATCTTGATGTAATATAATGTAGTAAGTTTTAAAGAAACTATAGAACAAAAACATAAGACCTAATTGAGGTGGCATCATGAAATTCTTAAAGCCATTCACTGAAAAGTGTCCACGATTAAAGTGGATTATATACAGCCTTATAGTATTTATTACCCTAAGTGTGCTTGGTTATATCACCATTTTACTTGGGGGTCGTTTTGTTGTCGATGAAAAGAACTTTGTGTTCTCAGAATCTACAGTTTTATTAACGGAAGATGGAGAGGAAATTATTAAACTATACGATGAAAATCGATCCTATGTCCCCATAAATGAAATTCCAGATCATGTGAAGCAAGCATTTATCGCTATAGAAGATCATCGTTTCTATGGACATGGCGGTGTTGATTTTTGGTCAGTAGCTCGAGCGGTAACCAAAGATATCGTTACCTGGAGTAAAGCAGAAGGGGCAAGTACAATTACTCAGCAGTTAGTTAAAAACGTTGAACTAACGAACGAAAAATCATGGATGCGTAAAACCAAAGAAGTGATGGGTGCCATATACTTAGAACGTGTTAAATCAAAGGATGAAATTTTGGAATACTATTTAAATGAAATTTATTTCGGTCATGGTATTTATGGGATTGAATCGGCAGCCCAGTTCTTTTTCTCAAAATCGGTAGAAGACTTAAATCTATCAGAAGCTGCAACGCTAGCAGCCATGCCTAAAGCGCCTAATCGTTATTCACCACTTAAGAATGAGAAACTCGCTTTAGAGCGTCGCAATCTAGTACTAGAGCGAATGTATGATTTAGATATAATCGGGGCTAAAAAACTAAAACAATCGAAGGGAAAAACAATTGGGTTAAATCCAGGAAAAACTGAAGAAAGACCATGGTTGCACAGTTATATAGATATAGTTCTTGACGAAATTGAGGAAGTTTACCACTTGAGTCGCAGTGAGATATACACGGGTGGTTATGACATTAAAGTGGGATTAGACCGAAACGCACAGGCAACGATCTACCAGGAATTACAGAAAGATGAATATTTTCAAGGGTCAAAAGAAAATGTCGAAGGTGCAGTTGTTGTTTTAGACCAGGAAAATGGTTTAATTAGAGCTGCCTTAGGCGGACGCCAATATCAACGTGGCGATTTGAATCGCATAAATGTCAAACGTCAGCCAGGGTCTGCCATAAAACCATTAGTCGTTTATGGCCCGGCGCTTGAGGAAAGTTATTATAATCCTTATACATTATTAAATGACGAATTAACAGCTTTTAATGACTATAAACCGCGAAATCATAACGATATATATGAAGGGCAAATCACGCTTTATGATGCCTTGAGAAAATCTAAAAACACAACAGCTGTACAAGTTTTAAATGATATTGGCGTAAAAAAAGGAAAAAGCTATCTATCTAATATAGGTTATGACATTAAGAATTCGGGACTGTCTGTAGCATTGGGAGGTTTGAAAGAAGGACTAACCCCTTTACAAATGGCAGCAGCTTTCCGAACGTTTTATGATGAAGGATTTTATATTAAACCTTATTCAGTTATAGAAATAAAAGATCGAGATGGAGAAGTCCTGGAAAATGACCGCCCACAGCCAAAGCGACTGTTTTCAGAACAAACGTCATGGTATATGACCCGGATACTTCAATCTGTTGTTACAAGCGGTACTGCTAGCCTTGCCACATACAATAAAGCCTTAGCAGGAAAAACTGGATCCACTCAGCACCCTCATCAAAAAGGAGCATATAAAGATGCTTGGTTTGTTGGTTTTAACCCTGAATATACGATAGCTACTTGGATTGGTTATGATCAAAGCGATCAGAATCATTATTTGAAGAAGGGCAGCCCGCTGGCCACAAGGCTTACAGATCAAATTTTGAAAAAGCTTGATGAAAAACATAATTTTTCAACTCAATTTGAAAAGCCTAACGATGTAGAAGAATTAGCAAAACCTGTTCGTTTACCAGCTATTAATGATTTAGAAGCGGATTTTTCATTTGGTTTCTTAGATGGTCTTTTTATTGAAGTCACCTGGACAGCCAGTGAAGATGAACGAATTGTTTATCAGGTTTACAAAGAGGTAAATGGTAAGAGAGAATATGTTGGAAAAACAACCGGTAAAGGAAGATATATTGACCATAAAGTGGATTATCTTGATAACCCATCGTATTTTGTAGTGCCCGTCAATCCATTAAATGAACAAAATGGTTCACCTTCTAATCGCGATCGTGCGTTTTGATGTTTAATTTAGGGCAGATTCATGACAATTGATGTTGAATGCTATACACTAGACCTATTTTCTTATATAGTGGTATTGGGTTAAATGGTCGAAGAATGAAAGGTGAAATTTATGATGAAACAGTTGAATGATACAATATTAAGAGCTTATAACGGCGAAAAAACGGATTATACACCACTATGGTATATGAGACAAGCTGGACGCTCTCAACCTGAATATCGAAAATTAAAAGAAAAATACTCACTATTTGAAATTACTCATCAACCAGAACTGTGTGCATACGTCACAGAATTACCAGTACAAAATTACAATACAGACGCAGCAATTCTTTATAAAGATATCATGTCACCATTACCACCTGTAGGGGTAGACGTAGAGATTAAAAAAGGAATTGGGCCGGTCATTGACAATCCAATTCGTTCGATTCAAGACATTGAACGATTGGGTGAATTAGATCCGGAAAAAGACCTTCCATATGTACTTAAAACAATTGAAATTTTAACAAAAGAAAAACTAGATGTTCCATTAATCGGGTTTAGTGGTGCACCGTTTACACTAGCAAGCTATATGATTGAAGGTGGACCATCAAAGCAATACAATAAAACTAAAGCCATGATGTACGGTGATTCAAAGACATGGTTCGCATTAATGGATAAGCTCGGTGATTTAGTTATTGAATATACTAAAGCACAAATTCGAGCTGGAGCAAGTGCCATTCAGATTTTTGATTCGTGGGTAGGAGCAGTTAGCGCGCCGGACTATCGAACGTATATTAAACCTGTTATGAATCGAATTTTTACAGCATTAAGAGAAGAGAATGTGCCTACTATATTATTTGGAATTGGTGCTAATCACTTGTTACTTGAGTTTAATGATCTACCTGTCTCAACAGTAGGATTAGATTGGCGTACATCGATTCTTGAAGCTAGAAAAATGGGTGTGACTAAAACATTACAAGGAAACTTAGATCCAGCTATTTTATTAGCTGATTGGGATATCATTGAAGCTCGAACGAAAGAAATCTTAGATGAAGCCCAGGAACAAGATGGTGGTTATGTATTTAACCTTGGCCATGGTGTTTTCCCAGAAATTCAACCAGACACACTAAAACGTTTAGCAGCATTTATTCATAATTATACGGCAAAATAAAGGAGATGAAGCGTAACAATGGCTAAGAAAAAAGTAGGCTTACTCGTTATGGCATATGGAACGCCATATAAAGAAGAAGACTTAGAACGCTATTACACACATATTAGACGTGGACGTAAACCATCAGCAGAAGCATTAGAAGATCTACGCAGCCGTTATGAAGCAATTGGTGGGATTTCACCTTTAGCTCGTATTACAAGAGAGCAAGGTGAGTCACTTGAGGCAAAACTAAACGAAGAACAAGATGAAGTACAATTCAAACTTTACTTAGGATTAAAACATATAGATCCATTTATTGAAGACGCAATTGAACAAATGGCGAAAGATGGGATTAAAGAAGCGGTAAGTATTGTTCTTGCGCCTCATTATTCAACGTTCAGTATCAAGTCATATAACGGTAGAGCCCAAGAAGAGGCTGCCAAACATGGTATTGAGCTATCATCAGTAGTAGATTGGTATAACGAGCCAGGCTTTATTGATTACTGGGTAGAACAGATTAATAAAGTATACGGTTCAATGACAGAGGAAGAGCGCAAAAACTCTTGTCTTATTGTTTCGGCTCATAGTTTACCAGAGAAAATTATTCAAGATGGGGACCCATACCCTAATCAGCTTAAAGAAACAGCAGATTTAATCGCAGAACAAGCTGGAATTTCCGAATACGAGATTGGATGGCAAAGTGAAGGAAACACACCAGAGCCTTGGTTAGGTCCTGATGTACAAGATTTGACACGTGATTTATTTGAACAAAAAGGTTATCAAGCATTTGTTTATGCACCTGTTGGTTTTGTTTCAGATCACTTAGAAGTTTTATTCGATAATGATGTAGAATGTAAAGATGTTTGTGATGACATTCAAGCGTCATATTACCGCCCGGAAATGCCAAACAGTCATCCGAAATTCATTTCAACTTTAGCTAAAGTGGTATTAGATACGATGAAAGGCTAGGCGTTGTTCATGGAAAAACGTAAGCGAACAGTCATAATCGGCGGGGGCATTACAGGGCTTACAGCCGCTTATTATTTAAAAGAAGAACAACCGAATATGGATATTACACTAATTGAATTAAATGACCGGTTAGGTGGAAAAATTGATTCCTTAAAGAAAGACGGATTTACGATCGAACGTGGACCTGATTCATTTTTAGAACGTAAATCAGATGCGAAAGAATTAGTTGAAGACTTAGGTTTAGAAGACGAATTGGTCAGGAATGCCACTGGACAGGCGTTTATTCTGTCACATGATCGACTTCACCCAATCCCAAAGGGGTCGAAAATGGGGATTCCTTTAGCGTGGAAACCATTTATGAAGTCTACATTATTTACTTGGAACGGTAAATTAGCGGCTCTAAAAGATGTTATCAAAGGTCAAAGTAAGGTATCAGACGACCAGTCTGTTGGTCAATTTTTTCGCCGTCGATTGGGTAACCAGGTCGTTGACCGCTTAATTCATCCACTCATCTCTGGAATTTATGCGGGTAATATCGATCAATTAAGTTTACAAGCCACATTCCCGAACTTTTTAGATGTAGAACAGAAGCATGGTGGTCTAATCAAAGGATTAAGAAAATTGTCCAAGACAGACGAGAATGCTTCAGCTAAAAATCAAGGAATGTTTTTAACGCTTAAACAGGGCTTACAATACTTAGTTAATCAGTTAGAAGAAGAACTTAAAGAGCAAGAGATATTATTAAATTCCCGTGTTACACACATTGATAAGAAGAATGATCAATATATTGTTCATATTGATCATCATGAAGATCCAATTGAAGCCGATTATCTAGTCATGACAACACCTCATGCTGTGACGGAAAAGATTTTTTCTCAATATGATTTCATGCATGATTTTTCTCAAATCAAAAGTACCTCTGTTGCCAATGTAGCTTTAGCATTTGAACAGGATGCAATTGATAATTTACCGAACGGTACAGGTTTCGTCGTATCTAGAAAAGAAAATTATAGAATTACAGCATGTACATGGACACATAAAAAATGGCCACATACAACTCCAGAAGGTCATGTGCTAATTAGAGTTTATGTAGGTAAACCTGGAGATGAAGAAGTCATTGAAAAATCGGATGAGGAAATAGAAAGCCTAGTTTTAAAAGATTTACAGACGATTATGGAAATTAATAAGCCACCATTGTTTAAAGTAGTTTCTCGCTGGGAAAATTCGATGCCGCAATATACAGTTGGGCATATGAATCGATTAAAAGTACTAGAGGATAAAATGAATCAACATTTGCCAAACGTTTTCTTAGCTGGTGCTTCTTATCGTGGGGTTGGTTTGCCGGATTGCATGAAACAAGCCAAATCTGTAGTACAACAGATTAAATCTAAAGAGCATAACTAATTAAAAAAGCACCTAGATTTATTAAAATCTAAGTGCTTTTTCTGTATAGTCTTAGCTTTAAATACAGATGATTATAGCAAGCTTAAATAACTGTAGAACATTTCTCACACTTGTTTGTGTAGCAATCCGCCTGTTCAACCATCACTTTTTTACAAGATGAACAACGCTTTTTTGGTAAATTTTTAAAGAACTGAATTGGTGATAATAACATGAGATTCCTCCTCGTGTCCTTTTAATAATACTATACTGTATTAATACAGTTTTGTTAACTGTTTTATCTGTTTTATAACAAAATAGGAGGTTAGACCTATATGGAAGTTAAAGTCATTGGATTTTGGGGAGCTTATCCTGAGAAGGGTGAGGCCACCTCATGTTTCTTATTAAAGAAAAATAACTATCATTTAATCGTTGATCTTGGTAGTGGAGCACTGTCTCGATTACAAAATTATATTGAAATTAAAGATATCGATGCTGTTGTGTTGTCTCATTTTCATAATGATCATGTAGCAGATGTCGGTTCGTTTCAATATGCATGTTTAGTTCAGGAACAGCTGAATCAGCTTTCAGTGAAAATTCCAATCTATGCTGCCACTGATAGTCCTACGGCATTTAAACAGTTAAATCACCAAGCCACAGTTGCAAGAGCTTATGATGCTATCAATCCTCAACAGATAGGTCCTTTTAACATCACTTTTATGAAAACTAAACATCCGAAACCTTGTTATGCTATGCGAATTGAGTGTGGGGATGATGTTATTGTATATACAGCAGATACCTCTTATTTTAAAGAGCTTGTCACATTTTCAGAGAATGCCGATTTATTAATTGCAGAATGTAGTTTTTATAAAGGGATGAATGGTACGAAAGCAGGCCATATGACAAGTGAAGAAGTTGGTCGCTTAGCATCTAAAGCTAATGTTAACGAAGTGTGGTTATCACATTTGCCGCATTTTGGTGAACACCAGCAATTGTTTGAAGAGGCGTCAGAGTTATATCAAGGGCGAATGAAATTAGCTTATGAAGGTTTAACATGGCACTCGTAAACATTTGCGAATACGCTTTCAATTCTATAGAATGAAGTAGGAGTAGAAATAAGGAGGAAGTCGCATGCTTTATTTTATTGATAATGAAAATATAACAGATCCCTATATTAATCTAGCGATCGAAGAATATGTTTTAAATCATTTAAATATTAGTGATGACCAGCAGTATCTTTTATTTTATGTAAATGGTCCATCAATTATTGTGGGTCGTAACCAAAACACTGTTGAAGAGATTAACACGGATTTCGTTGATGCCAATAATATTAAAGTGGTTCGTAGACTATCAGGTGGTGGGGCCGTCTATCATGACTTAGGTAACCTGAACTTCAGCTTTTTAGCTAAAGATGAGGGTGATAGCTTTAGCAACTTTGCAAAGTTTACACAACCTGTTGTTGACGCACTGCAAAAGCTTGGTGTTGATGCCGAGCTTACTGGACGTAACGATTTAACAGCAGATGGACGTAAAATTTCCGGTAATGCTCAGTTCACTAAAAAAGGCCGTATGTTCAGTCACGGGACATTAATGTATGATTCGGAAGTTGAAAATGTTGTACAATCCTTAAGAGTAAAGTCTGAAAAGATTCGCTCAAAAGGTATTAAGTCTATTCGTAGTCGTGTAGCTAATATATCTGAATTTCTTGAAGAGAAAATTACGATGGACGAGTTTAAAAAGACATTGTTAAGATATATTTTTGATGTAGAAGATGTTAACGAAGTTCCGCGATATGAGCTGAAAGAAGAAGATTGGAAGAAAATTAATGAGATATCAGAGAATCGTTATCAACAATGGGATTGGAACTATGGTCGTTCTCCGAAATTTAACATTCAGCATTCAAAACGTATTGAGGGTGTTGGGTCATACGATGTACGTTTAGATGTGAAAAAAGGTGTTATTGAAAATGTAACTATCTTTGGTGATTTCTTTGGAATTGGTGAGGTTTCAGAGCTTGAAGATGTGTTAAAAGGTATTAAGTATGAGCGTGCAGCTATTCAAGAAGCTATTAAAGATGTAGATATTCAGCACTACTTAGGAAAAATAGAAGAAGAAGACTTTTTATCGTTGGTTTATTAATAATGTGAATGCCGCAGCTATATGCTGTGGCATTTTTCTTTTTAATTGGACACTAATTTAGAAAATTGGATAGTAAATCCATTTAATTGGACACTAAATCAGAGTATCAGCCACTAATTTTTCAGTATTGGCCACTAAAAATAAAATCCAATGACTTGCTGATAGAGTGTTATTAATTTATAATGAATTCAGAATATAATGAATGATTATTCATTCATACTTTCTTCGAGGGGGCTTACATATGAATCTTAGTGATCAGTTGTCACTAACGGCGATAGATAACTTGTCGAAAACGGCCTACGTGTTTAATGGGGAAGAAACGAACTATCAAACATTAGAAGGGCAAGTTACGAAGTTCGCATCAAGTTTGAAGGATTTAGGTTATAAAAAAGGAGATCATATCGCGTTAATCGTAGGGAACACACCACACTTTATTATTGGAATGTATGGAGCGATGCGTTTAGGATTAACGGTTATTCCAATAAATCCAATCTATACCGCAGATGAAATCGCTTACATAATTAACAATGGTGATGTAAAAGGTGTGATCACTCTTGATGTGTTAATGGAAAAATTCGAGAAGATGGAAAAACTTATTCCTAATGTTGAGCATTATATCGTGGGCGAGACATCGCCAGCTTATGATGTTAATCAATCAAGCTTAAGTGAAAAAGCTTTTTCATTTGCAAAACTTGTACAAGCGGGAAGTTTAGAGCTTGACCGTCCAACATTATACGACCATGATACAGCAGTTATCTTATATACTTCAGGAACAACAGGTAAACCAAAAGGTGCGATGTTAACGCATAAAAACTTGTATTCTAACGCCAGTGATGTAGCGGAATACTTGCAAATTGGTGCGAATGACCGTGTTATTGCGGCTTTACCAATGTTCCATGTTTTCTGTTTAACTGTAGCACTCAATGCACCGTTAGTGAACGGAGCGACTGTATTAATCGTGCCTAAGTTTTCTCCAGACGCAGTATTCGAGATTACTAAAGACTTTAATGCAACAGTCTTTGCTGGTGTTCCAACTATGTACAACTATCTCTTACAATATCCTAATAAAGAAATGAAAGACTTTTCATCAATTCGACTTTGTATTTCTGGTGGCGCTTCTATGCCTGTTGCGTTATTAGAAAAATTCGAAGAGCAATTCAATGTACGAGTATCAGAGGGTTATGGCCTATCAGAGGCTTCACCAGTAACTTGCTTTAATCCACTTAATCGCTCAAGGAAAGCCGGTTCTATTGGTACTAGTATTCTTAATGTCGAAAACAAAGTTGTTGATGAATTGGGTAACGAAGTATCTCCAAATGAAGTGGGTGAGTTAATCGTAAAAGGCCCTAACGTGATGAAAGGTTATTATAAAATGCCTGAAGAAACAACGGCCTCTATTAAAGATGACTGGCTATATACAGGGGATATGGCTCGTAAGGATGAAGACGGCTATTTCTACATTGTAGACCGTAAAAAAGATTTAGTACTAGTAGGTGGATATAATGTGTATCCACGTGAAGTAGAAGAAGTTCTTTATAGTCATAACAGTATAAGTGAAGTGGCTGTAATTGGTGTACCTGATCCCAACTTAGGAGAAGTAGTGATTGCTTTTGTTGTCGCAACTGATGATTCAGTCACCGAAGAAGAGCTTATGAAACTCTCAAAAGATAAATTAGCTAAATATAAAGTTCCTAAAGAAATTCGTTTCTTAGACGAACTTCCAAAAAATACAACAGGAAAAATTTTAAGAAGAAGTCTTAAAGACCAATTAGCATCACAACAGTAAAGTAAACGTTTTCATAATTCCTTAGCCTTTTTGGCTGAGGAATTTTTTTATTTAAAAAGGGTTGATTTTTATTTTCAAAATAAATATACTAGTCATCAACATTAAAAAATACTTTACTACATAAAAGCACACAAGCATAAAAGTGCAAAAGTGGGATTGGGGAGTTGGAAATGAAAAAACTATTAAACCTATTAATGATGTCGACGATGCTATTAATCGTTGCAGCTTGCGGAACATCAACGGATGCGGAAAGTGAAAGTAATGGAGCGAGTGGAAGTGAAGAATCACAGTTCACAGTAGGGATTACTCAAATTGTTGAGCACCCTTCACTCAATCGAGCAACAGAAGGTTTCAAAAAGGCTTTAACTGATGCAGGGTTAAATGTTGAGTTTGAAAAAGAAGTGGCTCAAGGTGATAACAATAATAATCAAATGATTGCTCAAAAATTCGTGAGTGATGAAGTTGACTTAATTTTTGCTAATTCAACACCAAGTGCTCAGAGTGCACTTAATGAAACATCAGAAATTCCGATCGTTTTTACATCGGTAACTGACCCAGTTGGTGCAGGTTTAGTGGAATCGATGGATGAGCCGGGTGGAAATGTTACAGGTACTGCAGACATGCACCCAGATACATTGCCAAAGACATTAGACCTTATTAAAGATTTGAAAGCTGCATCAATTGGTTTAATCTATAACGCCGGTGAACAAAATTCGGTATCTCAGATTGAAGCAGTTAAAGAGTTGGCAAATGAAAAAGGGCTAGGAACTGAAGAAGCTACAGTGTCATCTTCTTCTGAAGTTAAACAAGCAGCTGAATCACTAGTTGGTAAAGCAGATGCTTTCTTAGTCATTACAGATAACACAGTTGTAAGTGCACTAGAAACTGTATTAATGGTTGGTCAAAATGAACAAATGCCAGTCGTAGTAAGTGAACACGATTCAGTAAAGCGTGGTGGCTTTGCAGCTTATGGTTTTGATTACTTCGATATTGGTTATGAAGCTGGTGAAAAAGCTGTACAAATTCTTAAGGATGGCAAATCACCAAGCGAAATTCCTGCACAATTTCCTCAAAATCTAACGCTTCAAATCAACAAAGAAGCTGCAGAGAAAATGGGAGTTGAGCTAACGGATGAATTAAAGGAAAAAGCAACAATAGTGACAACTGAGAAGGACGAATAGAGGAGAGGTAATATGGTAGGGGCATTATACGGAGCAGTAGAATCAGGATTAATATACGCCATCATGGCACTGGGTGTTTATATTTCATTTAGAATACTAGACTTTCCGGACTTGACGGTTGATGGAAGCTTTGTAACTGGAGGTGCTGTTTCATCAGTTATGATCGTGAACGGCACTAATCCATTCATTGCTACTTTAGCAGGTGCATTTGCCGGATTACTGGCTGGAGTATTAACAGGGTTATTGCATACCAAAGGAAATATTAATCCACTATTAGCTGGTATTCTTATGATGATTGCGTTGTATTCTGTGAACTTACGTTTAATGGGTCAACCAAATATACCAATGCTTAATGAGACAACTTTATTTACCACGTTGTCTTCCTGGTGGCAAAGCATGAATTTAGACGGGCTCTTATTAATACCATTTGAATGGTTCGGCATAGCTGACTATGCACCGCGAACGTTTTACGTGATTGTTTCAATGATCGTCATTGTATATCTTGTTAAGAAGCTGCTCGATTTCTTCCTGCGTACAGAAGCGGGTATTACGTTACGCGCAACAGGTGATAATCAGTCGATGGTTAGAAGCTTTTCAACGAACACTAATCTTTACATAGTTGCTGGAATGGGACTATCGAATGCATTAGTTGGTTTAAGTGGAGCATTGGTCGTTCAATTTAACGGATTTGCGGATGTGAACTTAGGTGTTGGAATGATTATTATCGGCTTAGCCTCTGTCATTATCGGTGAAGTTCTATTCGGAAAAGACAAAATTGTGAGAATGACGCTAGCTGTTATTCTCGGTTCGATTGTTTACAGAGCGATTTATTCATTAGCACTGCGTGTTGAGTTTTTAGAAGCTAGTGATATGAAACTCATTACGGCACTCATTGTTGCTTCGGCCTTAGTCATACCGAACTGGTTAGATAAAACAAATGCCAAACGTCAATTTAAGAAATCAAAAAAAGCAGCATTGAAGCAAAAAGGAGCGGTTCAACATGCTTCAGCTAAATAATATTCATAAAACATTTTATCCAAACACGCCAGATGAACGCAGGGCTTTAAATGATGTGTCTCAATGTTTAAACCCAGGTGATTTTGTTACCATTATCGGCAGTAATGGTGCTGGTAAATCAACCCTTTTAAATATGTTAGCTGGAACCCTCTACCCTGATGAAGGTGACGTTTGGATTGATGGTAAAAATGTAACCGCCATGCCGGAAGAAAAACGCGCAAAATTCATCGGACGTGTCTTCCAAAATCCATTAATGGGTACAGCACCTGGCATGACAATTGAAGAGAACATGATGATTTCACTTGGTCGAACGAAGCGCAGAAGCATAATTAGCGGGGTTACGAAAAAAACTCGAGACCGCTTTCGTGAACACTTATCCACTTTAGAAATTGGCTTAGAAGATCGTTTGAACTCTAAAGTTGGACTCTTATCTGGTGGTGAACGCCAAGCTTTATCTCTATTAATGGCAACATTCACTGAACCGAAAATTTTGTTGTTGGATGAGCACACAGCAGCTCTTGATCCTTCAAAGGAATCGCTCATCATTAACTTAACGAAAGATTTAGTTGAAAAACATAAACTAACGACAGTTATGGTGACACACCAAATGGAACAAGCGATTGAACTCGGAAACCGATTATGGATGATGGATGAAGGTAACGTCATTTTTGAAGCGGATGAAAACAAGAAAAAAGATTTAACCGTGCCTGATTTATTAAATGAATTTGAAAAAGTACGTGGCCGACGCATGGCAAATGACCGGGCGTTGTTAGCCAAATAATTCTCAATGAAGCTCAACCCTGATATTTAGGGTTGAGTTTTATTTTTTACTTTTTGTTAATATTTTTAAGTAAATAGGTAAAAAATTATCGTTATTTTGTGTGTTTTTCGTTTTGAACACTTAAAAATTTGCAATTAGGTGACTTAACTTTTTTAATGTTTTTTTATATATTTTATTCGAAAAAAGACAAATTAAGGAGGCGTAATAGATGAAGTTTAATGATACACCTAAAATTTCAGGGAAAACGATGGTAATCCGTCCTTATGAACTCGGTGAAGATAACTTTGGTTCATATGTGTTAGAAAAAGGTGGTGAGTATTATACTCATCTTAACCCTAGACAGCTTATGGATCAGACCTGTAAAGAATATGGTGCAGACCTTAGAGGACGTCTAAACGGTACACAGCATATTTCAGGTGTTAATCGAAAAGCACCGATTGCGATTGATACTCATAGCCAAGTGTTCTATGTCCCAACAACATCCCCTAAGTCAAAGGAATGTACGTGGCTTTGTTACAATCACATTCAATACATTGAAAAAGTGAAGCCAAAGGTTACGAAAGTTCATTTTAATAATGGTAAAGAAATTATATTAGATATTTCTTATTCCTCTTTAAATAATCAATTACAAAAAACAGCTCAATATAGTGATATGTTAGAAAAACGAGTTAGAAAGCTTCAGAAAGAAATCGAGCTTGATCTTTTAGAGCTTCAACCATAAGTTCTTGATAAAGCATTTCAACTTTTTTCCGAACGGCGGGGTTAAAGTACCGGCGTTCTTCTTCGTATCCTCGAGCAATAAAAAGGTACGTCGAAAACGTATCATTTTTCTGCACAAATACAACATCCATCTGACCCTTACGCATTTTCGCTCTTAAGCTTTTTCGTTCATTCTTCGCAAGTTGTTCCATATGTCTTAACAATTTCAAATAAGGTTCTTTTATTTTAAATGCTCCTGTCTCGATCTGTTTAATATCTTTTTCAAGGACAATAATGGCCATAGATAGAAAAAGAAAGCGGGAAGTAATTTCAAATTCTTCGTCTTTTAAGTAACGCATGGTGTTCATCCCTCCACTGTAATCGAACATGTGTTCTTATTATAGTTTATTGTTGAAAATAATTCAAGAAGGGAACAGTATGCAAAAGGCTGTTTTTTTTATAAAATAGTAATAGATGAGATAGAGATAGGAGCTACTAATGATGAACGAGGGATATTCTAATCTTGATGAATTAAAAGACATGCTCTCAGATTCTGTAATCGGGAGTTATATTATACAATTATTAGAATTCTATGGAAGCTTGGGTCCTATTCCAGGACTTGCTCTTCCTTTTATAGAAGCATTTTTACCATTCTTACCAGTTATTGTTTTTATATTAGCTAATTCCATTGTGTATGGCTTATTCTTCGGCTTTTTATTTTCCTGGATTGGCTCAGCAGCTGGTGCGATTTTAGTATTTATTTTGGTTCGTAAATTAAATAAATACCATTGGGTGCAACGGTTAAAACAACAAAAGCAGGTTCATAGGGTTATCGGCTTCTTCGATCGCCATGGGTTTGGACCAATTTTCTTATTATTATGTTTTCCATTTTCACCTTCCGCGATTATTAATGTCGTTGCAGCATTTACTAGAATTTCTCTTCAACAATTTATGCTGGCGGTTTTATTAGGAAAAGCTGCTATGATATTTTCGGTATCCTATGTTGGTGATAGCATTGCGTCTTTTGCTCAGAATCCTTCTAAGACAATCGTGGTCGGTGTCTGTATAGGGCTGTTTTGGATTATTGGTAAATTAATTGAAAAACGGATGACGGCAAAAGCTGATAAACTTAATGAATTAGAGGAGTAAGGGGGAATTGTTATGGCCTTACAATTTATTTTAGGACGTTCGGGTTCAGAATTCGGACATTACATTTTAGATGAGATCACCGAGGAGATTAAACAGGATCCACAAGGTGATCCTATTTTTTATTTAGTGCCAGACCAGATGGCCTTTCAACAAGAATATGAGCTTGTAAGAAAGCCGGGGGTAAGTGGCTCAATCAGGGCACAAGTGTTTAGTTTTTCGAGACTTGCCTGGTACATATTTAACGAAGTTGGTGGAGCAACGAAACCGTTTATATCGTCAACTGGTATTCAAATGATGCTTAGAAAGCTTGCGGAAGAGCATAAAGAGGAACTAGTCGCTTTTCAAGAAGCGGTAGACAAGCAAGGTTTTATTGATCACCTAGAAAAAATGATTACAGAATTAAAACGTTATCGAATCACGCCAGAATCCTTAAACAGTGTAGTCATGGAGATGGCTAAGTTTCAACACCAGCACCCTAATGAAGTGGCATTAAAAAATAAATTATCAGACCTGGCTCTGATCTATTTTGAGCTAGATCAACAATTACGTGGTCATTATATTGACCATGAAGACCAACTGGAATTAATGGTCGAAAAAATTAGACAGACAGGTATTTTAAGTGATTCTACTATTTACATCGATGGGTTCCACCGTTTTACACCTCAAGAATACTATGTTATCGAAGCATTAATGAAATATGCGAAAGACCTGAAGATTACACTCATGATTAATCCAGGTGTGTCTGATGGCAGTGAGCTGGACCTTTTTTATCAAACTAAGACGACGTATGATACTCTGGCAGAAATTGCTGAAGAAGCGGACATTGAATTAGACGAACCGTATTATTTATCACCTCAACAACGTTTTAAGGGAAATGGTGCGCTCGAGCATATGGAGCGTTATTTTGAGATGCATCCAATCCCTGAATATAAAGGTGAAACGCCAATAAAATTAGTTGAGTCTGTTCATCCCAGAGCAGAAGTTGAAGGTGTGGCACAGGAAATCACACGTTTAATCCGTGATGAAGGCTATCGCTATCGTGATATGGCCATCTTAATTCGTCAACCTGAAGTGTATCATGATTTAATTCAAACGATATTTGAAGATTATGAGATTCCGGTTTTCATCGACGAAAAGAAGACGATGTTGAATCACCCATTTGTTGAGCTGATTCGAACAGGTCTAGAAATTATTAATAGTAATTGGCGTTATGATGCTGTTTTCCGTTTACTTAAGACAGGCTTTGTAATACCTGACGATGAAGAGTATCCACTTACCGAAGAAGCGGTTGATACCTTGGAAAACTATGTTTTAGAATATGGGATTCGCAGAAGAGATCAATGGTTATCTAAAGAAAAATGGCCATACCAGCGTTTTACAGGTCTAGAATTCAGACGTCAAACGGATGAAGAGCAAGAGATGGAGAATCAGATTAATGCTTACCGTAAACAGGTTGTCCGAGCTTTAGAAAGATTTGATCAGAAAATCCATGATGCAAAAACGATAGCGGAAAAGTGTCAGGCAGTTTTTGAGTGGTTAGAGCATTTAGATGCCCCACGTTCGCTAGAAAAATTACGTGATCACTATGATCAAGTAGGACGCGTTGAAACAGCACGTGAACAAGAACAAGCTTGGCAAGCTGTGATGGAATTATTTGATGAAATGGTAGAAATGATCGGAGAAGATGAAGCATCTGATGAATTGTTCTTACAAGTCGTTGAAGCTGGATTTGATACTCTGACTTTTGCTCAAGTGCCACCGACGATTGATCATGTGATTATAGGTAGCGTAGAACGCTCACGTATCTCAAACGTCAAAGCGGGCTTTGTACTAGGAGCAGTAGAGGGTGTTTATCCGCTAAAGCCGCCTGGTGAAGGAATGGTCACAGATGATGAGCGTTTAATTCTAGAAAATCACGGGGTGACGTTAGCTGATCGTGCAGAGCGTGTGTTATTAGACGATCGCTTCTATATGTACATCGCCTTTACCTTAGCATCAGAAAAGCTTTGGGTTAGTTATCCGTTAAGTGATGAAGAAGGACGTTCAAAAGTCCCTGCGCCGATAGTGAAGCGTCTTGATTCGATGTTTCCAGAAGCTGAGCATAAATGGATTATGGATGATGAAGATGAACAAGATCCATTACGTTTTATTAATAATCAAGAAAAATCTCGTGCGATCTTAACAGCTGAACTCTCAAAATACCTTCGAGGTTATCCGATGGCTGATGTTTATTGGGATACCTTACATTGGTACGTTAAGCATGAAGTTCAAGGCGGAAAAACACAACGAGTGTTGCAAAGTTTATTTTACCGACCAGAACCGGACAACCTTCAGTCTGAAACCGTTAGTCAATTGTATGATCAAACGATTCGATCCAGTGTCTCTCGTTTAGAGACGTATCATCAGTGTTCTTATCGTTATTTTGCGCAGTATACGTTAGGCTTAAATGAACGTAATACGTTTCAGTTGGCGGCACCTGATATTGGGCAGCTCTTCCATGAATCATTGCGCCATATCACCGAATGGGTGTATGAAGAAGGAAAAGCATTTTTTGAGTTAACTGAAGAGGAGATTCAAAAGTATGCCAGACGTGCTGTAGAACAATTGGCACCAATATTGAATCACCAGATTTTATTCAGTTCAAATCGATATAAATATATTTTGCGAAAGCTTGAACAGGTAATAATCAGAGCGACCAATGTCTTAGCTTATCAGGCGAGACATTCTAATTTCGCGCCTGCTGGAATTGAAATTGGATTTGGGCGTAAAAATAAGTTACCGCCTCTACAGCTAAACTTACCTCATGGCTATCAATTGGAGCTAAGTGGCCGAATTGACCGTGTGGATCAAGCTGAAATTGACGAACAACTCTATTTAAGAATCATTGATTACAAATCTAGTCAAAAGGATTTGAGTTTAGTAGATGTTTATTATGGTTTGGCTCTACAGATGCTGACGTATTTGGATGTAGTTTTAACCCATTCATCTCGTTGGGTAGGTAAACAGGCTGAACCAGCAGGGGTTCTCTATTTCCATGTTCATAACCCGACCATATCTGATCCAAAATCAATGGATGAAGAAGCCATTGAGGAAGAGATGATTAAGCAGTTCAAAATGAATGGTTTGTTATTAGAAGATGAACAAGTTGCTCAGTCCATGGATCAATCTTTGGATACTGGTATGAGTAAAATTGCGCCTTTTGGTGTGAAGAAAGATGGTTCATTTAGAAGTGGATCGAAAACAGTCGATCAAGAAGTGTTTCAGCGCATGAATCATTATGTAAGGAATGTAATGACACACGCTGGAAGCGAGATCGTCAATGGAGAAGTAAAACTTAATCCATTCCAGAAGAAAGACGTGGTGGTTTGTACCTACTGCCCGTTCCAATCGGTGTGTCAGTTTGATCCTACATTGGATGAGCACGAATACCGACGATTAAAAGAAGATAAAGATTCAGTCATGTTACAGAAAATTTTAGAACGAGAGGGGGAGTTATAAATGAAGTGGACAGAAGAACAAGAGCTTGCCATTTATGAAGATGGAAAAGATATTTTAGTTGCAGCAGCGGCTGGTTCAGGGAAAACGGCCGTACTTGTTGAACGAATTATTCAAAAGATGCTTCGTGAGCAGGATCCATATAACATTGATGAAATGTTAGTCGTAACATTCACTAATGCAGCCGCACAAGAAATGCGTACACGAGTTGGTGGAGCGATTGAAAAGGCTTTACAAGTGAATCCTGATTCCATTCATTTGAAAAAACAACTCTCACTCTTGCAGCGTGCGAACATTTCGACGCTTCACTCTTTCTGTATGGAAGTGGTAAGAAAGTACAGTTACCAACTCGATTTAGACCCGAGCTTTCGAATTCTCGATAATATTGAAGCGGAATTACTACGTAATGATATTATTCAAGAAGTGTTTGAAGAGTGGTACGGCAAAGAAGGCGAAGAGCAGGAAACGTTCTTCCGCTTTGTCGATAGTTTTTCCAATGATAGAGATGACGCCAAGGTGGAAACACTTGTTTTAAAAATGTATGAATTTGCGATGCAGAATCCTTGGCCTTATCAATGGCTGGAACAACAGCAGGCTACGTATAAATTATCTGAAGGGGTAACACTTGATGACCTCACGTGGATGCCAGTGGTTCGTCAAGATATCAAGGAAAACTTAGAAGCGATGCTTTTCGATGTCAACCAGGCTATCGACATGGCTCAGGATGTTAATGGACCTGACCATTATATGCCTAACTTGACCGAAGACAAGGAACAAATTCAGAAGGTCATGGAAGCAATCGGTGCACCTTGGGATGAATTAAGAAATGTGTTTAAAGAGAATGAGAAGTTCGGTAAATTATCTGCCAAAAAATCAGACTGTGATGAAGAACTTAAAGAAGCAGTTAAAGACATTCGTAACCGATATAAAGATCGTATGAAAAAGCTAATCGAACGCTGGTTTAATCGTCAACCTGAGTCATTAATTGAAGACTTACATAAGTTAAGTCCGGTAATTGATCAGTTAGTTGTTTTAGTGAAACAGTTCCATGAACGTTTCCAAGCAGCAAAAAAAGAGCAGGCCATGGTCGACTTTTCTGATTTAGAACATTATTGCTTAGAAATTTTATTAGATGATGAAGCAACGCCTGACCATCTGGTTGGTTCGACTGTTGCGCAGCAATTCCAAGGTCAATTTAGAGAAGTATTGATAGATGAATACCAGGATACAAACCTAGTTCAAGAAACTATTTTACAGCTCGTTACACAAGGTGAACAGGCGGGTAACTTGTTTATGGTTGGTGATGTAAAACAGAGCATTTACCGTTTCAGGCATGCTGAACCAACACTTTTTATGGACAAATATAAGAAATTCAAGTCGACAGAGGTCCCTTCTTTACGAATAGATTTAGCTCGGAATTTCCGTAGCCGTAAAGAAGTATTAGACTCAACCAATTTTATTTTTCGCCAGTTGCTCGATGAACAAGTTGGGGAGATGGAATATGATAAGGACGCAGAATTAATATACAGTAACCGCGTCTATGAACAATTAACGACGTCTGATGTCGATACCGAAATGCATGTCATTACACAAGATGAATTAGAGGATGAGTCAGTATCTGATGAATGGAAGTATATCCAAAAAGCTCAGTTAGAAGCACGTGCTTATGCTGAAAAAATTCAGAAATGGATTGGTACTGATGGATCAGATCCTATGAAAGTCATCGATAAAGAAACTGAACAAATACGAAATCTTCAATATAGAGACATTGTGATTCTCATGCGTTCAATGAGCTGGGCAAGTGTGATTGTTGAGGAATTGAAACAGTTAGGCGTGCCGGTTTATGCTGATATATCATCAGGTTACCTTGAAGCCATGGAAGTCCAAATCATGTTAAATGTCTTAAAAACTATTGATAACCCTCAGCAGGACATTCCACTTGCCAGCGTGTTGAAATCACCTATTGTCGGTTTATCAGAAGATGATTTAGCGAATATTCGTTTACATGGAAGAAAACAGCCTTTTTATATTGCGATGAAAAATTACATTCGCCAAGGTGAAAATTCACATGTCGTTAGACAGCTCACTGCTTTTGTATCAATGTTTGAAGGCTGGAGAGAAGAAGCTCGCTACGGCGCCCTATCTAAACTGATTTGGCAAATTTATCGAGACACAGGATACTTCGAATTTGTGGGAGGTACTCCTGGTGGCAAACAGAGACAAGCTAACTTGCGAGCGTTATATGACCGTGCGCGTTCCTATGAGAATTCGTCCTATCGTGGATTATATCGTTTCTTACGATTCATTGAACGAATGGAAGAACGTGGTGAGGATTTAGCATCTGCTCGAGCCTTGGGTGAACAAGAAGACGTTGTGCGAATGATGACGATTCACAAGAGTAAAGGTCTTGAGTTTCCTGTTGTTATTTTAGGTGCAGCTGATAAAAACTTTAATGAAATGGACTTCAGATCACAATATTTGCTTCATAAAGACCAAGGATTTGGAGCGAAATATATGGATGTTGATAAACGGCTTATGTTTACGACTTTCCCATTTGAAGCTATTAAAGTAGCGATGAAACGAGAGATGCTAGCCGAGGAAATGCGAATTTTATATGTTGCTTTAACCCGTGCGAAAGAGAAGCTAACCATTATAGGTACGGTGAAAGACTGGGAAAAACGATTATCAAAATGGAATGAGGTCACATCTCACTTCGAGTGGGTATTACCGCCGCATGTCAGAACTGATCAAGCCACATATATGAATTGGATTGGCACGGCTTTAATCAGGCATAACCTGGCAGAAACGATCCAAATCAGTGGAGTCGGTTCAAATGTTCCTGCAACGATCCGTGAAGACGATTCTAAATGGCAAATTAAGGTTCAACATGCTAGCGAACTGATGGACCCTAAGTGGATCACAGTAAAACGTAATGATGAATTGGAGCAACTCATTAAGGATTGGGACAATCAGCATTTACCGAATCAATCTCAGGCTTATGACGAGGTCGACCGCCGCTTGACATTTATTTATCCAAATAAAGATAGTGCATCAAGACGTGCAAAACAAACCGTTACAGAAATTAAACGATTAAGACAAGTTGCTGATGATTATAGTGGTTTAGACCTTATGAAAAACCAGCCAAAGATGAGGTTCCAACGCCCTAGGTTCATGCAGCAGGATGCTAAGAAATTAACGAAGTCCGAGATTGGTAGTGCTATGCATACCGTTATGCAGCATTTACCGATGGACCGAGAGTGGACTAAGGTCAGTTTAGTTGATTTTGTAGATGGACTTGTCATCAAAGAAATTTTGCGTGAAGAAGAAGCGAAAGTAATAGATTATAATGCTATCCTGACATTTTTAGAAAATGATATTGGTCAGACGGTAAAAGAAGCTAAACAAGTCAAACGAGAACTGCCTTTTACCATGGAACTACCAGCTTCAGAAGTCTATCCAGAATGGAAGGACCCACTTGAAGAATCTGTGATCATTCAAGGTGTCATCGACTGTTTATTTGAAACAGAAGATGGCTGGTATCTATTAGATTATAAAACTGATGCCATATTTGGTGATTTAACAGAAGATAAGGTCAATGAATTAAGAGAACGTTACGCCGTACAAGTTGAATTGTACCAGCGTGCAGTCGAATCAATATGGAATATTAAATTAGAAAAAGTATACTTGTATTTCTTTGAACAAGACTTGTTCTTAGAAAACTAACCTCAACAATGGTTTAGATTTTACATCTAAGCCATTGTTTTTTGTTTAAGTTATGCTACCATTTAAATTAACAATAATTTCTAAATTTTCATACTAAAAGGGAATCGGGAAATTAATTTATGGGCTTTTTATTTTTATTAATTCAATTAGGGATATTCCTGATTGTAGTTAGTACATATCACAATGAAAAGATGTTAAAAAAGATTCATGAACAGAATGAAGAAACAGGACAATTTAATGATGAAAACGAAGTAGTAGCTAAGCTAAATTTATAGGAGTGTAATATAGTGAGAAACGAACAAGAAATGTTTGATTTAATATTAAATGTAGCAAAAGAAGATGAACGAGTAAGAGCAGTTTATATGAATGGGTCGAGAACTAACCCTAATGTCCCAAAAGATATTTTTCAAGATTACGATATTGTGTATGTAGTCGAAGATATCACATCATTTATAAATGATGAAGGTTGGATTAAAATTTTTGGTGACCTGCTCATGGTTCAAGAGCCTGATAAGTTGGACAAAGGAAAAGGGGAAGAGGCTGATTTTACTAAAAGGTACGCCTACCTCATGTTATTTACCGATGGGAACCGAATAGATTTATCACTACAGTCAATTGATTACATGCTTTCTAAAATACATCTTGAACCAGCTATCCCTTTATTGGATAAGAATAATATTTTACCAAAAGTTCCTGACCCAACCGGTGTCGAGTACCATGTTAAAGCACCTACAGAAGGAGAGTATAATAGTGTTACAAATAACTTTTGGTGGTGCTCTCAAAATGTAGCCAAAGGTATCTGGCGAGATGAATTACCCTATGCCAAGTTGATGTTTGAATATACGATGCGTGATGCAGTTGACCAAATGGTGGCATGGTGGATTGGCATGCAACATGATTATCAGCTATCAGTAGGTAAATTAGGTAAATATTTTAAAAATTATTTGCCAAAAGACTACTGGAAAATGTACAAAAATACATACTCTAATGCGGATTATGAACATATGTGGGAATCAATTTTTACTTCAGCAGAATTATTCCGTATATTAGCTCAAGATGTAGCTAAATATCATAACTTTAATTATCCAACTAAAGATGATCACAGTATGACCAAGTATTTAAAGCGCGTCAGAGAATTATCTGGAGATGCTAAAGGGATTTTTTAGTTCGGTAGTGTCAAAATTTTAGGAATGGTGGGATGACCTATGAAAAAATTTCTGTGTGTTTTGTTTCTCCTTATTGTTGTAGCCTGCGATAGTCAAAGTACAGAATCAAATAATCATACCGACTCTTCATTCGAAGTTAATAATCAAACTCTACACGGTGAAGAAGGCAAGTTTGGCATCATTAAAGTTAATGGTGAAGAGAATGAGCCTGAATTTATCGCTGGAACAGTCGGAAGGTTGTACTATTTATATTTTTGGGGAAACGAAGATGGAATGATTGGCAAAGAATATCGTATGGAAGCGACACACCAAGAAACTGGAGAAACAAAAATTTTATATGAAGATATGATTCAACGTCCGTTTAGTGAAACAAATATTGATGCAGATGCAGCTAGTGGAGCGAAGTTTGCATTTAATACTGAGGATGCCGGTTGGTGGACGATTGATATATTTATTGATGATGAACCCTTCTCGAGTTTTATGATTGAAGCTAAAACTTTAGAGTCATAGAGTATGACTGGATTAGGAGGGACCGCCAGTAAATCAAAACTCCCGTCAATCATTAACGGGAGTTTGTTGCTATAATTATGCGTTACCTGCCACGTTTTGGTCGTTCACGTCTGGATCGAACGGGTTTGTTGTGCTGAAAAGCTGATTTGTACAGATGAAATCACCTGTATTTAATGATCCAGCACCAGAATTCGTCTTTGAGGAACTTTTCGGTGCGATATAGAAAGCGTCACCAAAGTTTACAGTTCCTCCGCCGACACTATTTATTTTTAAAGGACCTACAATTGAAGGCATTCTTTTCACCTACTTATTTTTTTGTAAAATACGTTTGTGTCTGACAATGCTAACAGCTTTCCCATGCTTAAATGAACCTACATGAAGTACGGAGCTTCCCGTCAAACCAATTGAATTGATTGAATTAATTCGAATTGGGCTATAATTTTCTCGGTTTACTTGAACAGGGCTTTCTTTTAAAAAATTCGGAAGAGGTTCCTTAATAATTTCTTCGTCATCGGTAATATATTCCTTGTAGAAAACAGGGTTTTCCTTTTGTACAGCACGAGCTATTGAAAAAGGGTAAACTCCCTCACTATCACCTATTTGAATAGTTCCACTAAATTCTAATGAGTTACAAAAAATACTCTTCACACGACTATCTCTCATATTAACCACCTGAGACTGGCCCGAATGGGAAGACATTTTCGAATACGTATGATTCAGGTGGGGTGTCAAAGCGTGAGGCAAGCTGCAGATGCTCAACATCTCCAATAATAAATAAAGATGAAGTTGAAACGCCGTCAACTTCAATATAATTAACATTTAATTCATCATTAAATATATTAACTTTCATCGTAATTCTCCTTAGTGTTGTTCAGATACGTTGTAACGCCTTGTGAAATTTCTTTTTTAATGTGATTAACTAACATGGTTACTTGTTCACGATCTATAATTAAACGATCATCCTGATTCAAGTTTTGAATGTGTTGTTTTATTCGATTTGGTAATTGTTTTCTTAAATCTTGAAACAAAATAACGCGCCATTCGTCTGAAATATTAATGTCATTTTCATTTGAAAAATCATTAATAATTTTGGGGACTTCTTTTCTAATATAAGGTAATAATTGATTATAAATCTGCTGTTCCATAGGAGTTGTTACTGGTTCAGATGATTCTTCAGGTAAATCTAATTGTTCAAAAGGCAAGTCTTTATGAGGAGTTAGACCAATGTTTAGCGTACCTTCGAGTGTCTCAATTTTAAGTTGCTCAAAATTGTACTCAATTTTTTCGACTTGGGATTTAGAAGATTGTTTTTGTGCTTCTGATAGCTCATCAATTTTGTCTTTTAGTTCTTGAATTAATTGCGTTTGCTGGTTAATTTTCTGTTCGAGGTATGCAAGTTGCTGCCAAACGGTATTGGATTGTTCCATAATCAACTCCTCCTTACTTGTAATCTATGAAAAAACGCCTAATTAGTGAAAGGCATAATAGGCATATCAATAATCGGCGATTCTGCTTCACTGACGGGCTCAGCTTCTTCAGCAGGTCCAGTGAAACCACCTGTATTGTATGCATTAGAGACTGATTGAATAGATCCAGAACTTCCAATTTGAAGAACGGAGGAATTGGTGATGGATTCTACTTTCAGAAATTGTATTTGTATTTGCTGATGAATGGTTAAACACACTTAGATCACCTCATTAGTCAATAACATCTCGATCAAAAACAATAGTTTCTGATTGACCGAGTTGAACGTTGATCCCGTTACCAGTATTAAAAGAGCCGCCACCTGCATATGTTTTCGCCGAACTAATGGGTTGAATATAATAGGCATCTCCCACATGGAAAACAGCAGAAGAAGATACACTATTGACTTTAATTGCACCGACAAATCCAGGCATGATATTAACCCCTTTCATCCTAATATATGAGTCCAACAGGTTATTTGTTATAGATAAATTGTTCTGATAATAGTGTTATAATATGTAAAAAGAGAGGTATATATATGGAGCATGGTCAACCTAATCAAAATCGCGTCATAGCAATTGATGCGATCAGAGGAATCGCTTTATTCGGTATTTTAATGGTGAATCTATTATCATTTCATTCACCTCATTTTTTATATGGTGGGAAAGAAGATTTTTATGATAATGGCAGTGTCTTAGCAGTAATTGATATTTTCTTTCAGGCCAGCTTTTATCCCTTATTCTCAATGCTTTTCGGGCTCGGAATGTATATGATGTATGAACGATTACAAGAGAAGGGATTAGAGCAAAAACCTATACTTGTTAGACGCATGGTGATTTTAGCGGTATTTGGACTGGTCCATGGTATTTTTATATGGTATGGGGATATCATGCTCGTCTATGGGATTATTGGTTTAATAAGCTTAGTTTTTATTAATAAGAGCTCCGCATCTCTTAAAAAGTGGGCGTTTGGCTTCTTAATTGTTGTGACAGTAATTATGTCTGCTTTGTCATTCGGGGCTAGAGAGCTCCTTGATACTATTAATCAAGCAAAAATCAATCAATCTTTTACTCATTATCAAGGTGATTTTAGTTCCATCCTGCAACAAAATGTTAATGACTGGGTGTATATGAATAACCCTTTTCAATGGATCATCATATTTTTAAACATTTTACCAATGTTCTTGTTTGGAATGATGATACAAAAACGTGGCTGGGTTAGAGATTTAAGTGACCATCGTAAAGACATTAAAACGTGGTTAATAGGTACTTTTGCTATATTTGTAGTGTTTAAGGTGGGGCCTTACTTATTTGGTATGCCGACTTGGTTAAACAGTGCCCAAGATATGATTGGTGGATCATTTTCTAGCATATTCTATTTTCTGTTATTCTTAGTCCTTATTAACAAAAGGAATGTTTCATTGATCACGCGAATATTATCAAATGTTGGTAGATTATCGTTAACGAACTACATTATGCAATCCTTATTAGGTGTGTTGATATTCTATGGAATAGGATTTAATTTATATGGTAGTTTAACTGCTTTCGAGTTAATTTTGGTCGCGATTTTAATCTTCAGTTTTCAAATGTTATTTAGCTATTGGTATGTTAAATATTTCAGGTACGGACCATTAGAGTGGGTATATCGATCATTAACATATCGTGAAAGGCAACCCATGTTAAAAAAGGGTGATTAGATGAAAAAAACCTGGTTAAAAGAAGAATCAGAGAAATGGGTTAATGATGGGATCATTAATTCTGAACAACGTGAACAAATTATGGGACGTTATCAAGATAAGAATCAAGTCTCGTTAATATTCTTTTTTTCAGCTGTATTAGTTGGTCTGGCATGTTTATCATTTGTAGCGGCTAATTGGCAAGCCATTCCTGAAACCATTCGTATGGCCTTAATCATAGTATTTATGATTAGTTTTTACGCTTTGGGAAGTTGGTTTGAAAATAAAAAGCAATCACCCTATAGTGTCTTTTGCTATGTGATTGCCTTAGCTATTTTCGGTTCAGGAATCTTCTTAACTGGGCAAATGTATCATTACAGTTTGAATAACGTATTCCCTTTTATTGTATGGGGATTAGCTGCCTTATTAATCTATTTAAGTCGCCCGCACCTATTTTTATGGTTTGTGGGAGTAATAATTGTCACGGTTGGTCAAATTTATGGATTATCCAATATGCATAACTTTGATTGGTGGCTATTTAGTTTATTTATGGTTGGTTATGGGTCAGTCATATTTATTAAGCCAAAAATGTCAGCTTCCTGGTTGTTTGCTATAGCATTCTGTATACAAATCTTAGGGTATTCGCTAGATCAGCTGGGTGAATATTATTGGCTCTTTATCTTTACTTTAGTGTTATATACCATTGGTGGGGCGGTTTCGGATGTTAATGTTAGTAGACCATTCCAATGGGTGGCTTTAATTTTTATGTTCATTTTAACAATTGTGGAAGCATTAATGTTTGAGTCCAGCTACTCTCGACCAGATGTAGGTCCGGATTTAATTTTCTATCTAGTTTGGGCTATATTATTTGGTTTAGCAGTCGTACTTACCTTAAGAAAAGATTATCGCATTATTTTACTGCAACTAGTTTTATTTTTACCGATTTTTGTATGGCCTGACTGGACTTCAATGTTAGCTTATATTGTGTTGTATCTGTTTTCTATTGGTAAGTTGTTAGAAGGTTATCATCAATATGACCAGAGAAAAATTCATGTGGGAACAGGTGCCTTTTTAATCAGCACCTTTATCGTTTATATGCAGGTAGCATGGGATTTCCTGGATAAGTCGTTGTTTTTCCTAATCGGCGGAATCATTTTATTTGTTATTGGATTTATTCTAGAGCGTCATCGTAAGGGGTATGTCAGTCAAAAACGAGAGGATGTGTAATCGTGAAGATATTTAAAACGTTAATAACTAAAAGGCTGTTTTTAATTGCGATTGCACTGCAAGTTGTATTTTTATTAACGATGTTCGGTTTAAACTATTTCACAGAACAATTTGGAGATGTGATTCGTTTAGAAACTGAACCTTATGACCCTCGTGATGTTTTCTATGGAGATTATGTTCACCTTAATTATTCAGCAGAATTAATTTCATCTGAGAATTGGTTTGCGTCTGAAGAAGTAAAAGGGAATCAAGTCATTTACGTGCTTTTGAAACCAGATAATCGAGGTATTTATAAAGTAAAAGCTGCTTCAGATAAACAAATCGATCCACAGGAGTATGAAGTAGTCATTAGAGCAAGGTATAGGTATAAAGATTTTAACAACAAGCATCGAGTCGACTATGGATTAAATCGGTATTATATCGAAGAGGGTACAGGCGAGCGGTTTGATACGATGAATGAAAAAATGTTAGTTACCATAGCCTTATCACCATGGGGGCAAAAGAAGATATTAAACGTCGAAGAAATGGATTAGAAAATATAACTTAATCACAGAAAGGGTGAACGCAATGAACAAGGGAAATCTATCTAATAAAGAAAGAGCAAGTTCATTTCTCAAACTCGTCGCATCTGGTGAAGTAAAAGAAGCATTTAGTGAATATGTAAGCAAAGAAGTTATTCACCATAATCCTTATTTTAGTGCAGATGCTAATTCACTTATGAAGGCGATGGAAGAAGATGCTTCGATGAATCCAGATAAGTCACTTGAAATCAAACATACTATTGAAGAGAACGATATGGTAGTTGTTCATTCACATATGAAACAAAATGCTGAGGACATGGGTTATGCTCTTGTTCATATGTTTCGTTTTGACGACAAACAGATTATTGAATTATGGGATGTTGGTCAAGAAGTGCCTGAAAATTCTCCTAACGAGAACGGGGTATTTTAACTTTAAAATTTGATGAAAATTATGTGATAAAAAAGGGATTCTCATTAAATCGAGAATCCCTTTTGTTGATATAGAATTATAATACTTCTTTAATTTTTTCAATCGCCCAAGCTAAGTCCTCTTTGTCAATAACAAGTGGAGGTGCGAAACGAATCACATTTTCATGTGTTTCTTTACATAGTAAACCTTTTTGTTTTAGTTCTTCACAGTATGAACGAGCTGGCTCAGTTAATTCAACCCCTATAAATAATCCTTTACCACGAACTTCTTTAATCTTAGGGCTATCAATCGATTTTAACTCGTTTAACATGTAGTCGCCTAATTCCTTAGAACGTTCAGCTAATTTTTCGTCTTCTAATACTTCAAGAGCTGCAACAGAAACGGCACAAGCTAGTGGGTTACCACCGAATGTTGAACCGTGTGAACCTGGATTGAAGACGCCTAGAATATCCTCGTTAGCTACCACACAAGAAATAGGGAAGACCCCTCCTCCAAGTGCTTTACCAAGGATTAATACATCCGGATCAACATTTTCCCAGTCACAAGCGAACATTTTACCTGTACGAGCCAGACCAGCCTGGATTTCATCAGCCATGAATAATACATTATTTTGTGCACATACATCATAAGCTTCTTTTAAGAAACCTTCTGGAGGCATAACAATCCCAGCTTCACCTTGAATCGGTTCAAATAAGAAACCAGCCGTGTTTTCAGTGATGGCTTCTTTAAGTGCATCTACATCACCGTATGGAATGACTTTAATTCCAGGAAGTAATGGTCCAAACCCACGTTGGTTATCTTCTTCAGAAGATAGAGAAACTGCTGTCATCGTACGGCCATGGAAGTTTCCTTCACAAGCGATGATTTCAGCTTTACCATCTTCAACACCTTTGACATCATATGCCCAACGACGTGCTGCTTTAACCGCTGTCTCAACAGCTTCAGCACCTGTATTCATTGGTAATGCCATTTCTTTATTTGTTAACTTACAGATCTTTTCATACCAAGGACCAAGTTGGTCATTGTGGAATGCACGTGATGTTAGTGTCACGCGACCAGCTTGTTCATTAAGAGCCTGAATAATTTTCGGGTGACGGTGCCCCTGATTAACTGCTGAATAAGCACTTAACATATCTAGGTAACGATTGCCTTCAGGGTCTTCTACCCAAATACCTTCAGCTTTCGATACGACAATTGGCAAAGGTACATAGTTTCTTGCACCGTATTTGTCTGTTTGTTGCATGATTGATTGACTTGAATTCGACATGATATCCCTCCATTATGTAATCGCTAACAACCATTATACAGTTTTATTTACATTGTTTCAAAGTTGTCAACATTTTAACACACAGGCTTGGTAAAAAATGATAGGATATAGACAAGGAGGAATGATGATGTTATATAATACTCATTTTCACATTACCACTTGGGTAATCGGAATAATTTTATTTTTAGTTGTTTTATCATTAATAAAAAAATCAAATCAAAAAGCTGCAAAAATCACACATATGGTATTACGTTTATTCTATGTATTAATTTTAGTGTCTGGTGCGCTACTGTACTTTAATAATTATATCAATGCGGGTGGTAGCCTTTTTGCAGAGGCAATCATTAAATCAGTATCTGGTGTATGGTTAATTGCAGCAATGGAAATGATTCTAGTAAAAGTGAAAAAAAGTAAGTCAACATTCGCAGGATGGCTTCAATTCGTGATTATGATCATTTTAGTCATTTCCTTAGGGTTTGGGCGTTTACAATTAGGTATTCTTCCATAGAAAATTTTAAAAGTCCCTGATCAGGGGCTTTTTGTATGTATAAGAAAGTTTTTATGAAAGTGAGATGAACATCATGAAACTAAAAATCATTGGGCTGACGCTATTATTTTATATGTTAGTACCATTTCTAGTTCAAGCAGAGCAAAACAAAAATGTTTATTATTATATTCTCGTCGACCGATTTGAGAGCGGGGAACAGCAAGATCAAGCTGATGTAGATGTAGACGACCCAACCGCTTATCACGGCGGGGATTATAAAGGAATAGAAAACAGAATAGATCATCTAAAGACATTAGGGGTTACACATGTAATTTTATCTCCTGTATTTCAATCTGAGAATTACACAGGATTTAATGTAACTTCATATGAGGAATTAGAAAAAACTTTCGGAACACAATCTGATTTAGAGGGTTTAATAAATCAATTAAAAGAAAATGATATAGAAGTTATACTACATTTTCCTTTAAATACTGATTTAGCAGAACAAGAATTAGTGGATTACATGACGAGATGGTCAAACAAATTGGATATTGGTGGGTATTATTTCTCTAACACTAATCAATTTTCAACTGATTTTTGGGAGCGCGTTTCTGAAGAAGTAGACGGTCTCAAAATTGGAGAGGCAAAAGATAATTCAGAAGAATTATTGGAGGATGGATTTCACCAAGTCCTTAAGCGCGATAATATGAACGAGCTAGTAGATTTCTTTAAACATTATGACCAACCCATAGACCCATTGATGAATGTTATGAATTTGAAGAATGACAAAATTATTAATGCTATGGATTTGTATGATACAGATCGTTTCACTCATATTTTTTCAGAAACAGGAAGTCATCCTATTACTCATTGGAAATTAGCCATTACTTTTCTAATGACTACTAATAATCATCCATTATTCTATCATGGGTCAGAAATACCACTTGATGGCGTGAAAAGTGATAATACACATCATCTAATGGTGAATTTTTTAGCTGGTGAAGATCAGCTGATTAAACATATTGAAAAAATATCAAATGCTTATGATAATTTACCTGCATTAGCTCAGGGTGATATGGAGATATTGCATGCGGATGATAGCTATTTAGTGTTTAAGAAAACTTATCAAGATGAAACAAACATTGTAGCCATAAACAACAGTTCTACTTTGCAAAGAGTAGATATTGATTTACCTGCAGGCAAAGAGCTTCGGGGTATTCTTAAGAACGATTTGATTCGTGAAAATAGCGATGGATCTTATTCTGTAGCGGTAGAGCGTGAAGCTTCAAACATTTATATGGTTCAAGAAAATACTGGTATTAATTTGCCATTAGTATTGGTCTTTGGTGGAGTGATGTCAGTCTTTATTGTTTTTGCTATATTAATGTATAGAAAAAATAGAAGATAAAAATAAAAAGCTGTATAAAAGGGTATAACCCTCTTATACAGCTATTTTCAACTCTGATTGAAGAAGAATAGGGCAATGGTTCCAGGACCCGCATGCGCACCTATAGCAGAACCAATTGGGGAAACAATAACTTGTTTCGGGTTAATTTCTTCTTGAATTAATTCTTTTAATTTGTTTGCATTTTCCTCATCATCACCGTGCGTGATTGCAATAGTTTGTTCATTTAAATTCTCACCACGTTCGTTCATGAGGTCAACCATACGCCTTAGGACTTTCTTTGCTCCGCGGATTTTTTCCAGTGGAATCAACTTACCATCTTCAACATGAAGCAATGGTTTGATTTTAAGCAAGCTTCCTACGAATGCTTGAGTTCGGCTAACTCGTCCACCGCGATGTAAGTATTCTAAATCATCAACAGTAAAAATATGCTCAATGTTATTAACATAGTGATTAGTCATATCAAGGATATCTTGTACGTCGCCACCACGGTTAGCAAGTTCAGCTGCATGATAAGCAATTAGGCCGCATCCTAAAGATGCTGCTTTTGTATCGATACAATAAAGATCAGCATCTGGGTAATCTTCAGCAATTTGTTCTTTGGCAATGATGGCACTTTGGTATGTACCAGATAATTCTGATGAAAAAGCCATATAGATTACAGCTCGATTCTGTTCAACGTGTTTTTTAAAAATCTTATAAAAAGATTCTGGAGTAGCTTGAGCTGTTTTCGGGCTTTTACCAGCTCTCATAGCATTATATACGGTTTTAGGTTCAATGGATTCCCCATCAAGGTAATCTTCACCATCAAGGTGAACAAGTAACGGAACGGAATCTATTTGATATTGTTCTTGGATGTCTTTAGGTAAATCTGAGGCTGAATCGATTACAATTTGAACATTCATGAATTTCCTCCTAAAATTAAAAGTATAGTATGATGTTATGTAAGAAGTTGTTTATAATTTGTCTTAATTTTAAGTGTTTTCTTTATTTAAGTTTATATGTCAATGATTGAAACGTCAATGGATTCTTCAGGGGGTAAGCTATGTTTATATTTGAAGTAAAACGATTTATTATAGTTGTAGTAGGAGCCATATTTAACGCATTTGCATTAAACTTTTTCTTAATTGAAGCGAACGTTTATGCGAGTGGGTTCACTGGGGTAGCCCAAATGACCTCAAGTATTTTCCAGGATTTTTTAGAAATCGATTTAAGTACTGGTATTTTACTATTCTTATTAAACATACCCGTTGCCATATTGGGGTGGTTTAAGGTTGGTAAAGGTTTTACGGTTTATAGCGCAATTTCAGTTGCGGTTACAACGTTTTTCCTTGAAACTATACCGCTTATGAATTTAGCGGATGATATTTTACTTAATGCAGCATTTGGTGGAATTTTAGCCGGAGTCGGTGTAGGAATCACGCTTAAATGGGGTGCTTCTACCGGTGGTATGGATATTATTGCTATGGTATTATCGCGTTTAAAAGATCGACCTATTGGGATTTATTTTTTAGTTTTAAATAGTGTTATCATTTTCCTTGCTGGTTGGCTCTATGAACCAGAAAAGGCACTTTATACATTAGTGACTTTATATGTTACGACTCGTGTGATTGACGCGATTCACACACGTCACGAGAAGTTAACCGCAATGATTATTACGACAAAAGGTAATGCGCTAACAAAAGCTATTCACTCTAGAATGGTACGTGGAATCACAAGTGTTCCTGCGAAAGGTGCTTTCAGTAATGAACCAAGAGAGATGTTAATGATTGTTATTACACGATATGAATTATATGATCTTCAACAAATTGTAAAAGATGTAGATCCAAATGCCTTCACCAATATCGTACAAACGACTGGTATTTTCGGTTTCTTTAGAAAAGATGATGAAAAGGTGTAACCTTTAGAAAATAGATAGCGACTATTTAAGTAAAGATGCTGTTAGAGCTAAGTGTTGATAAGGTACAGTAATTGATTAGAGAGAAATATCATCTAAAAGCGAAAGGTGGCGACTCCTGCGGGAAAAGCACGAGTCTCGAGACCCCACAGGCAGTGCATTTCTGCCGAGGAGGCTCGAGCCGTGCCCGCGGAAAGCGTCCGCCTGTAGCGATTCGTAGAATCAACAACAAGCTTTAACTTAGCTTACTTAAAAGAAACTTTTACTAAATGGAGGGGGCAATTATGTTAAAGAAAGCAGGATTTTTACTACTATTTTTTGTAGTTTTAGTAGGTTGCGGTACTGCTGATCAATCTGAAGAAGAAGCTTCTCAAGGTAACCAAGGAACAGGAGAGTCAACTGAGGAGGAAGAGCAGATGAATGAAGAAGAATCTTCTAATCAAGAGTTACAATCCATAATTGACCAATTAAGCTTTAAGACGGGTGTAACGACTGAAAATAATCAAGCTGTATTTAATATGGCTCTAAAAAATAAGAGTGACCAAGAAATAGAACTTTCTTTTAGTTCAGGACAGCAATATGAAATAATCGTGACTGACCCAGATAACGATGAAGTCGTTTATAAATTTTCTGAAGATATGATGTTTACCGAAGCAATTGAAAACAAAACGTTTGATTCTAATCAGACGATTGAATGGGAACAAACTTGGGACTATCAGAATGGTCGAAAACGTGTTGAAGCTAAAGAATATAATGTAAAGGTAGAATTGCTGCCAATGGCCATTAACCAACAAAATCTGGACAAAACACCTTTTGTTAAAGAAACGTCAATGGAAGTGCCTAAGTCAGATGAAGCATCAACTCAAGCAACGGATGAAGAAGTGTTTAGAAATATTGAAGTTCAAGGTAAGAATGGTCAATATACAGTTACTGGAGAAGCAAGAGTCTTTGAAGGAGTATTCCATTACACGGTAGAAGATGGTCATTTTGTGTATGTGGAGGAACAGACCGTTCAAACTGATGGAGCCCCAAGTTGGGGAGAGTTTGAAATTGAAGTTAACATTGATGAAGAAAAATTGCCTGCCAATGGCGTATTATCAATCGTTTTCTACACATATGATGCAAAAAGTGGGAAACAAGCTCACCACTACCAAATGACATTAGACAATTTTAATAATTAAGGTATACACAATAAAAAGCATCTCGTCCACTGACGAGATGCTTTTTAAAATTAATAACCGTGATCTTCAAATACTTTTTCAACCTTAGGAATGAGTTGATCCCACTCTGCATCAAAAGTTTTGTTAACAGTGATGAAGTTGTGATAACCAAATACATTATCAACGCCTTCATGTTTCATTAAATCATTTAAAATAGCATGTTCACTCGTTTCACCTTGCATAACTGAAATACTATCATCACCTTCAAAAATAACATGATCAACAGTAAATTTCATTGCATTTGGGTTAGGAGTTGCTTCCGCAATTACACTCATTTATATCCCTCCCTAGTATTCTCTATATAATATTAGCACGAATTTAACCTGTAAAAAAGAATTGTGTACAAATGTATCAAATTATTTGGTTAATTGTTGAATTTTGTGATGCTCAAAAAATGCATTCAATAGTTGCTTAGCAATTGGTCCAGGTTTTCCATTCCCAATTACAGTCTCATCTATTTGAGTAACTGGTATGACTTCTGATGTTGTAGAGGATATAAACACTTCATCAGCTTCTTTAAGCTCTGCTACGGTGAAAACCTTCTCGTTAAATGGTAAGTCCAGTTGTTTGGCTAAATATTTAATATATAGCCTTGTTATACCATTTAGAATAAAATTGTTCGCTGGGTGAGTTTGTATCACTCCGTCGTTAACGATAAATACATTGGTTGAACTACCTTCAGTAACATGGTTATAATCTCTATAAAAAATTGCCTCGGAGGCTCCAATATCTAAAGCATGTTGTTTAGCCATGACATTACCTAAAAGATTTAAACTTTTAATATCACATCTGTGCCAACGAATGTCCTGATAAAGAGTTGCTTGAATGCCATTCTCCTGTTTATCAAGCGGTCTTGAAGTAGGAATTGGATAAGCAATAACAGTTGGCTTGGACTCCTTAGGGAATGGGTGAGATCGGGCAGCAATTCCACGAGAAATTTGAATATAAATGCCGCCATTATTCACTTCGTTTTTCTTAAGGAGCTCTAATAATAATTCTTTTAATTGTTGATGATTAATATCATACTTAATTTTAGCTTCGTTTAAGCTATATTCTAATCGCTTAAGATGGTCATCAAATAAGAAGAATTCGCCATCATAAACGCGAATAACCTCATAAACACCATCTCCAAATTGATTCGCACGGTCTTCAATATCAATTAAGCATTCTTTTCGATCAACAAATCGATCATGAAATAATACAATCACAGTCGTCATCCTCTCGTTTCCGGTTATATCAATAGTATATGGTAAAAATCACAATGTAAATAAAAAAAGAGTTGCTAATTCAGCAACTCTTAAATTCATTATACTAAACGTTTTCTGATTTTTGTAGAAGCAAAGTCAATAACTGAGACAACAACAATAATACCTAACAGGATTAGACCTAATTGTTCCCAGTTTCTGTTTGCAGCTGCAATAACAATTAATGTACCAATACCACCCGCACCAACTAAACCTAGGATAGTCGAGGCACGAATATCGATTTCGAAACGATATAATGCGAATGATAGAAATTCAGGAAGTACTTGTGGAAAGATTGCATAAAATAGAATCTGCATCTTATTAGCACCATTTGCTTCCATTGCTTCAACGACTTTCATATCGATACTCTCAATAATTTCAGCGTATAGCTTACCTAACATACCAAAGGCTGTTAAACCAATAGTTAATACACCGGCGAAAGGACCAGGGCCAATTGTAATGACAAATAGTATCGCTAAAATAAGCTCTGGGAAAGTACGGTCCAGGATTAAAACCCATTTACCTAATGTGTTCCAAATAGGTGATTTCACCATGTTCTTTGCAGCCCAAAAACCGAAAGGAACAGCTAAAATGGCTGCTATTAGTGTCCCGGCATAAGCAATAAAAACAGTTTCAATAATATATTCCCAAACTTTTTCAGTTTGTGACCAATCTGGGTTAAATAATTTAGGAATAACACGGTTGAATTTTTCACCTAAATTATTGAATATAGACCAATCTGATCGGTCATAAACGCCTTTAAAGGCCCAAACATATATAACTGCAAGTATTACAAAAATACTCCAATTACGGACTCTTTTTTTCTTTTCATGTGGTTTTGGTGGTAGTATTTGAGCCATTATACAACTCTCCTTCTCAGCATGTTACTAACTGTTTCAATTAGAATAACAGCTACTAATAAAACAATTAGAATTGCCATGACGTTTTGGTATTTTAAGAAGTTTAATTGTGTATCAATAATTGATCCAATTCCACCAGCACCAACGAAACCTAAAACTAATGAAGCACGTACGTTTAATTCAAATACATACAAACCGTATGAAATGAATTGAGGTAATACTTGAGGAACAACGCCATACCAAATTACTTGGAAAATGTTTCCTCCAGTTGATCGAATGGCATCCAGCTGTCTAGTATCAATTGTTTCAATTGTTTCACTCAATAATTTAGCTAATAAACCTAAAGAGAAGATGGTTAATGCTAAAATACCTGGAATAATACCAATACCAAACAAACTAACAAAAATTGTTGCTAATAAGATGTCTGGGATTGTACGTAGAATATTTAAAATTGAACGTGTAGTTTGATAGACAAACTTATTTGTAACAATTGTATTAGCTGCCATTAAACTGGCCGGAATACAAATTAAGATAGAAAAAGTTGTCGCAACAACTGCAATTTGAACCGTTTCTATTAATGGATCAATTGCCACAGGTATATAATCCCAATTAGGAGGGAACATCGTCATTAATTTGTTAATAATGACAGGAAAATCAAATAATAATCTTAGAAAATCTGATCCAGTTTCATTTAAACTGTAGAAGTAAAATAAAATAACGATCAAAAATACAAATGATATTTGAAGTTTTAGTTTTCGCGGATAAAGTGAATAGACATTTGAATGTTGTTGATTATTCTTCTCCGTCATCAGAGTCACTTCCTCTTAAGTCGTCCTCTCGAATTGGACGGTTATAAATTTGTTCAAATGTTTTCTCATTTACTTCACTCACTGGTCCATCGAAGACAACCTCACCATCTCGCATACCAATAATTCGATCAGCATACTCCATAGCCATATCGATAAAGTGTAAGTTTACAATCGTTGTAATATTGTCTTCTTGATTAACTTTCTTTAAGTATTGCATAACCTGGTGTGATGTAGGTGGGTCAAGACTTGCAACCGGCTCGTCCGCTAGAATTAATTTAGGGTCCTGAGTTAGTACTCGAGCGATACTAACACGTTGCTGTTGACCACCACTTAGTTGATCTGCACGTTGATATATGTATTCTTCAATATTTACACGTTTAAGATTTTCATAGGCTCTTAGTTTATCTTGTTTAGAATATAAGTTAAAAATACTTCTTAAAGTTCCTGTATGACCTAGTCGACCACTAATTGTATTTTTGAAAACACTAGAACGGTTTACTAGATTATAGTTTTGGAAAATCATTCCCACTTTTGTTCGAAGTTTTCTTAAACCTTTTCCTTTTAAATCAAGAACGTTTTCATCTTCAACATAAAGTTCACCTTCAGTTGGGCTTACCATTCTGTTGATACTTCTAATAAAAGTAGATTTTCCAGCTCCTGATAAACCAACAATAACAACAAATTCGCCTTCATTAATCGTCACATTAACATTTTTTAAACCTGGTGTTCCATTAGGATAAACTAATGATAAATCTTTAAAAGTAATCATCGTGGACTTCCTTTCTTGTTTAAAAAATAGGGAGAGATGGTAGTCTCTCCCTATCCAAAGCTATTCATATAATAATTATTAGATTACTCGTCTAAAACACTTTCGTCTAATTCTAGTTTTTCGTAAGTTTCTTTAACTACGTCAAAATCAGACTTGTCTGCTTCAATAATTGCATCCCAGTTATAAACTTCATTCATGATTTTAATCATTTCTTCGTCATCGTTGAAGCTTAAGAATGCTTCTTTGATATCTTGAACTAATTCATCATCTAGTGTTCCTGGTACAGTAATTGTGTCATTTGGAATTTCTTTAGTTGTACCAATTACTTTTAATTCATCCATAATGTTAGGATAATCTTCTACCATTGTTTCACGGACATCATCAAATGTAGTTGCAATATCAGCTTGACCTTCTAGTACAGCAGCTGCTGATGCATCGTGTCCACCAGAGCTAACTGAATCCTTGAAGAATTCTTTTTGTAACTCAGTTGTAGATTCTAGGTCGTACATTTCCATTAACTGTGCAGCTGGGAATAGGTAACCTGATGTTGAAGAAGCGTCACCGTAAGCCCAAATCATATCTGAAGCATGTTCTTCTAAATCTTCTAATTTATTAACTGGTGAGTCAGCACGTACTAGATATTGTGCAACGTATGTAGCGCTACCATGACGTTCAGACTTTAAAATTGGCTCAACATCGTATTTGCTGTCAGCAAGTACGAAACCGAATGCAGGAATGAAACCGATATGAGCAGTTCCAGCTCCTAAACCTTCAACTAATGCACTATAACTAGTCATTGTTTCAGCTTTAACTTCTTTACCTAAAATTTCCCCTAATTCTTTAGCAAGTGGTTCAGCTGTTTCCGCAATTTTGTCCGAATCCTGAGACGGTACAAATCCCATGATTAGTGTGTCTGGATTAGCTTTGTCTCCACTAGATCCACAAGCTGCTAGAAGCATAAGAGAAGCAGCCATCATTAGCACTAAAAGTTTTTTCAATGTAATTCCCCCTTAATAATTTTGAAACAATTTTATTATAAATGAATGAGAGAGATTAGTACAACATAATTTTATAAAAAATACACACATTTACACTATTTTTACAAAAAATGCGACACAGAGTGACCTGTGTCGCTAAAGTTGGGTTATTTCAATTTGTTTTGATTTATTTTTTGCTCAAATTGCCTTATTTCATCTTGATCTTCAGGGGAGCTTTGTTCGTAAGCTGATTGAATGCTTTGTTGTACACTTTTAATGCTGTCATCATCTATATTCTCTTGTGCTTGATGGCTTTGCTTCGCTTTTTTATTGTTCATATTTGTTAAGCGCTGCATGGTTTGTTTGGCTTGCTTGAGAAAGTTATTCTCCATTTAGAATCCTCCTCGTGTATGACGATCGGCTTCTGCTTTTTTACGTTTTTTGTCTGTGAACTGTTCTTGCTTAATTGAAGCTGTTTTATTTTTTCTTTTCCTGCTGTAGATCGGTTGCGATTTCATTAAAAATCCTCCTCACCACTATTAAAGAAAAAAACTGAACACATTTTGATGTGCTCAGGTATATTTTGCGCAGAAAGATGAAAAATATAATTAATTATTCTTTAGTTAATATTGGAGTAGGAATATTTAAATATTCTTCAATAAACTGTGCCACACCATCTTCATGGTTGGTGATAGTGGTTTCATTCGCTAAAGATTTTAGTTCTGGGATACCGTTACCCATAGCAACCCCAGTGCCAGCGAATTCAATCATTTCTAAGTCGTTATCTTCATCACCAAAAGCGATAATTCGACTTTGAGGGATATCATACTCTCTGGCTATTTTTTGTAAACCAATTGCTTTGTGTAATCCAGATTTGATAATTTCAATAACATGAAAAGGCGCACCCCATTTACGATGGTCAACGACTGAAGCATGCTGATCATCTAAAGCTTGTCGAATCTGTGTAACACTTTCTTCATAAGGGTGAATTAATAGCGATGATGGATCTCCAGTTAATGTTTGGTTAAGATCACCAATAGTTGCAGGATGTTCTAATCCTTCCAGGAAAAATTGGTTAAAAATATGTTCAGTATTTTTTGTAATAAATACCTGATCTCTAATTTCTGCCATAATATTTTGTACACCAACTTGGTTAGATGTATCAATAATTTCTAATGCAGACTCTCTAGGTAATGGAGAATGCATATGGTCCCAATTCTTATTTCTGGGGTGATGGATCAAAGCACCATTCATATTAACAATTGGAGTATCTAACTCAAGTTGGGAATAGAATTGTTTACTCACACGATAAGGTCGGCCAGTAGCAATGACGACAACATGTCCTTGCTCTTTAGCAGCCTTAAGTGTTTGTACCGTTCGTTTTGAAATTATTTTATCATTATTTAAAAGCGTACCATCTAAATCTAATGCGATTAGATGTCTTTGCATAGTATTCACCTCGTTCAATCCCCATATAATTTTTTCTAATTAAAACATTTTACCATAATCCAGTTCAACTGTCATATACACGATGAATAAATTGAAAGGAGTTTATCTATCATTTATTATAGTAATAAAGTGTTTTGAGAGGGGATACATAATGATTGTTATAGATCATACTAAAGTTAAACATATACCTGTGTTAACAGTTGTAGATGAAGAAAAGATAAATCAACCTCTACCTGTATTAATTTATTTTCATGGATTCACAAGTTCTAAAGAACAGGATTTGGCACAAGCCTATTTATTAGCAGAGAAAGGTTATCGTGTCCTTTTACCTGATAGTATGCATCACGGTGAGCGTATGACTACGCACGACCCTAATAAAATCCAATTTGATTTTTGGAAAATTGTTATACAAAATATAGAAGACTTACAAAACATTTATTTATATTTGAAAGAAAATGACTTGGCATTAGACGATCGAATAGGCATCGCTGGTACTAGTATGGGAGGCATTACAGTAGCAGCAGCACTTACCAGGTTCGATTGGATTAAAGCAGCTGGAATCATGATGGGGTCAGCTAAAATAAGCGAAATGGCAGAGTATTTGCTTAAAGGTATTGAACATCAGGGAATAGAGCTCCCACTAAGTAAAGAAGAAATAGAGCAGCAAATGGAATCACTAAAGACCATTGATTTATCAACTCAATTAGAAAGGTTGAACCACCGTCCAATCTTTATTTGGCATGGTGAGAGCGATCAAGTTGTCCCATATCAACATTCAACTTCTTTTGTAGATCTATTAAAAACATCACAATATCCAGAAGAACTCTATCAATTTATTTCAGAACCGAATCGAGATCATAAAGTCAGTAGAGAGGCGAAATATGCTTTAAGAGACTGGCTATTAACTCATCTTTAATAAGAACGATAAATAGACCCTTGTCCATGAAGCAAGGGTTCTTAAGTACCTTTAACTGGTTTTTATTTGATGACATGTTCTTTAAGATTAAAAGATAGAATGGGATATGAGCTATTTTTTGTTACAAGGGGGAGATTTCATGGATTCTAAAGAACTTCGTAATTGTTTAGGTCGATTTGCAACAGGTGTCACAGTGGTTACATGTGAAGATGGAGAAGAATGCCATGGGTTAACAGCTAACTCATTTACGTCAGTCTCACTAGACCCACCATTAGTTTTGGTATCAATAGACCGTAAAACTAGAGCTTATCAAAAACTTAAAAATAATCGTTTTATTGTTAATATCTTATCTATAGACCAGGAAGAGACAGCTATGCATTTTGCTGGAAAGCCCTGTGAGGAGTTACCATTTAAATGGGAGAAGTCCGATTACGGCCATCGTATAGAAAATTCGTTAGCCTACATTGAATGCGATCCTTGGGCCGAGTATGATGGTGGTGATCACGTTCTATTCCTAGGAGAGGTTAAGAATTTTGAGTATCAAGAAGGTGAGCCATTAGGTTATTTCTGTGGTAAGTTTTCAAGGATTGAAGAGAAATAGTATTAGTAAATTGTTAACTAGCTCTCACGTTTATGCGTGAGAGTTTTTTGATAGGGATTTGTAAAAGCTTAATGTTGATAAAGGTTAGAAGATGATAGGTAGGATTTATTCACGAAAAGCGAAAGGCGGCGACTCCTGGTCGACTAAAAGCGGCCACGTCCTGCGCCTGCGGTTACTCGGCGCAAAATAACGCAAAGAAGTAAAGCAAGTAGCTTTTGTGGCCAACGTCGACACTTGACCATCCAGGTCTTCGCGGGAACAGCACGAGCCGAAAATCACGGGGGAGTTACCTGCGTCTTCCAAGAATGCTTCGAAGTAGGCTTCCTCGGTGCAAAGGTGCAATGAAGATTATTCATTGATGTTCCTTCGTTGAGGCCGTGCCCGCGGAAAGCGTCCGCCTGTAGCGATTCGTAGAATCAATAACTTAAACTCAATTAATCACCTTTAGTCGGTCGTTCCAGATAGATGGTTTCACCTAACTCAGCGTAATTCGGTCCAGCTAGTCGAGCGATGGGGTTAAGGTTTTCGGCGTTAATTTTACCATCTTCACAAATTTGTTCATCGATGTGGTACCGAATGACTTTACCTAAAAATAAGTCATTATTATAATTTCCATCCTCACCTAAAGGAATATGTTGAAATAACTGACATTCCAACCTAACTTTAGATTCTTTTACCCCGGGTACTTTGATTAAATCACTATCCACTGTATTCAGTCCAACTCGTTCAATTTCACTCACATCTTCGGAATAGGGAGCAGATGTCTGATTCATTTGCTCTAATAAATTCATATCCAGAATGTGAACGACAAATTCTTTGCCAGAAAGAATGTTTTTCGCAGTATGCTTCTTAATTTCACCTTTTACTCGTCCTACAGATAATACAATCAACGGTGGTGTGCCTGAGACCATGTTAAAAAAACTAAATGGAGCAGCATTTAAGATTCCTTTTTCATTTAGAGAAGTAACGAAAGCAATCGGTCTTGGAATGACACTCCCACTAAGTAACTTATAGTTTTCCTTACCAGATAAATCATTAGGATTAATAGACTTCATTAAATCACCTCTAAATTAAAGCTTAGCATAATTCTATTATTTTCTAATTTATGATGCTTCAAACCTCTTTATTTTCATCAAAATATCGGTCATATAACTGAAATCTATTAATAATATATTAGTAGCTCTTGTACAAGCATGAATGATTCCAAATCGAACTATGATGATCTATCAAAAATTGATGATGAAGACATTGAAGAGGAGGAAACGAATTTGAGTAATACACAATATGAACATCGAGTCAGTGACACTTATAAATTATTTACGACTCATCTAAAAAACTTCTTGGCTGAAGCAAATCCAACCCGTGAAGAGTTCATGGAATTTGTAAAATGGGCCGATCAACTAGGTCGAAGCGGTGAAATTCCATTATTTATGAATGTATTCATTGAATCATCTGTTTTAAAAAACATCTATACCAATCACCCAGGTACCCAGCCCTCATTACTAGGTTCTTATTATATTCAAGGAGCCCCTATCTTAGCCAAGCCTTACCAACTACCAATGCGTGTAGATGAAAAAGGGGAAAAATTGAAATTCTCAGGTTATGTACGAGATGTTAATGGCACCCCTTTAAAAAATACTTTAGTTGATATGTGGCAATGTGATACTAATGGATGCTATTCATCATTTAATTCAGATGCACCTCCTTATAATTTGAGAGGTCGTTTTTATACGGATGAACATGGGTTCTTCGAGGTTGAATCGGTTGTTCCTGTCCCGTATCAGGTTGCTACAGATGGACCAACTAACCAATTTATAAAAAAGATTGACCACCAAACATATCGCCCCGCTCATTTGCATTTTATGTTAAAGAAAAAAGGATACGAGACATTAATTACACAGGTGTTTTTTGAAGGGGATGAGTGGTTACAATCAGATGTAGCAGATGGTGTGAGACCGTCACTTATTACGCAGTTAAACGATCAAGGTGATTATAAAGAAGCTACATTAAACTTTGTTATGCGCGACTTAAATTAATGTAAGTATCGATGTTTACAAGGGGGAAGGAGTATGGAGCACTTCGAAGCACCTGGATTAAGCTTTTTGTTTAATATTGAACTGACCATTGATCAACCTTATCACTTAGGTGTTACACCAATTGGAAACAGGCAAATCATTCGTGTAAACGATGGTTATTTTCGAGGTGAGAAATTAAATGGCACCGTAGTTCCTGGCGGAGATGATTGTACCACCTTATTAGATGATGGAACGATTATGCAAGATGTAAAAATTTTGCTTAAAACTTATGATGGTGAATACATTTTAATGACTTATCAAGGCATTAGAACGGGTTCTAAAGATGTTCTTAAACGATTAGATAATCATTTAGTTGTTGATGTTAATGAGTATTATTTTGTAACTCAACCAAAATTTGAAACGTCATCCAAAAAATATGACTGGTTAAATAAAAGAATATTTGTATCCAGAGGTAAACGAACGCCAGATAAATATAATTACTCGATCTATACGGTAGGTGATTGATGAGTGAAAATGTGGCGAAAAAAAGTGTTAGAAAATGGCCATCAGTTATTTCTACATGAGACTCCAGGCAATAAAGGGACAATAATAGCTGTACATGGGTTATTAGGTCACCATATGCAGCTGGGACATTATCAGAGGGCTTTTGAAAACCAATATCGTATGATCACCTATGACTTGAGAGGTAGAGGGAAAAGCACTAATGCAAGCTTTGATACATGTATAAATCGACATGTAGAAGACTTAGTCTATTTAATTTATGCGCTGAAAATTAAAAGCCCCATACTATTAGGTTATTCAACAGGTGCTTATATCTGTTTGAAAGCTGCAGCTTTAATTGATGGTGTTTCAGCTGTTATCCTTCTGGATGGCGCTGCTCAGACAGATGAAGGGCAAAAAGAGCTTATCTTACCTTCCATTGTTCGATTAAAAAATGTGTATCCCTCACGTTTGTCATATATTGAAGAATCACGAGTTAATTATGAAAAATTAGGTATCCGCTGGTCAGAGCATATGAATAGATTTGTAAATTACGAAATTGAAAAGAAGGGAAATTACTGGACTCAAAGATCAAACCCTAATTTAATTGAACAAGATTTTCTTAGTTCGTTCGAATATAATATAGAAAATATTGCACCTAAGATAAATGTTCCAGTTATGCTGATACATGCTGAAGGTAATGTAGGTAATCGACCATTTTATTATGAATCTCAATTTAATAAACTAAAAGAACTGATCAAAGATATTCAAATAGTAAAGTCAAAAGCAAATCACTTTTCATTAGTATTTAACAGACAAATTGAGTTAGAGTGGAAGATGTTAAAGTTTTTAAATGAATCGAAAGAGAAAGTTAACGTAAGTTCATCCACTAATAAAAAATGAATTGTACACATAACAGTAACAAGTACAAATTCTTAGTCCTTTAAAATTTATAAAAAACATGTTTATAATAGAATAGAGAAAGTTGAAGGAGGACTGACAAATGGATAAAGCGATGGAAGAAAATCTTTGGGGCGCTCTTGAAAACGTAATTGACCCTGAACTTGGTATCGATATTGTAAATCTTGGACTTGTTTATGGCGTTGACTTAGATGATGATGGTAAGGCTACTGTTACAATGACATTAACTGCAATGGGATGTCCACTAGCTGGTACGATTGAACAAGACGTAAAGCGTGCGCTTTCCGATCTCCCTGAAGTTGACGATACAGAAGTAAATATTGTTTGGAATCCACCATGGACTAAAGAGCGTATGTCTCGTTATGCAAAAATTGCACTTGGAATTCCAGATTAATCTTTTAAGACATGAAAACCTAGCCTTGTTATTAAGGCTAGGTTTTTTTCAGTTTTATATGATTACAACAGTAAAAACACTAATGCTCCAACGATGAAGCAGTAAAAAGCAAAATATTTAAGGTTTCCTGATTTCATAATGTTAATAAACCATAACAAAGCAAAGTACGAAGCAATAATGGAACCAATTAAAGCTACTAATAATAGTACGGCTTGGCTTGAGAAGTTCTTAGTAATTTCATCGATAGAAAAAATCATAGTACCTAAACTAACTGGAATATACATTAAAAAGGAAAACTTAAGTGCAGCTGATCTATTAAAGCCAACTAGCATCGCTCCAACAATGGTTGCTCCAGAACGACTGATTCCAGGAATTAATGCAATAGCTTGTGCGACCCCTACAATAAAAGCATCTTTAATCGTAATTTCATCATCGGTTTTGAATCCTTCCAAATTACGAATAATCCATAAAGCAATCCCAGTCAAAATAAGTGAAATACCTACAACCTTAACACTTTCACCAATGATTCCACTTATTGTATCTTCAAACAAAACACCCAATAAACCTGCTGGAATAGTCGCAATTACAAGTAAGAAAATATAGTTAAAATCTGACTTATACTGCTCGTCCCTTTGCAATAAAAACCTTATTCCATTTACAACAAGCTCAATTAGATCTTTTCTGTAAACGATTAGTACCGCTAATAATGACCCAAAGTTTACAAACACTTCAAACCCTAAACCACTCATATCGATACTCATTAGTTCTCTTAAAATAACTAAATGACCGCTTGAAGAAATAGGAATCGGTTCAGTAAAACCTTGGAATAAACCGAGAAAAAGAAATTTCAATAATTCCAAAAAATCAACCATCATAATTCCTCCTAATCTGTGCACATATCATGGATTTTTTGAATAAGTTAATCGTGAAAAGGGAGGTACGATTCTGTGAATACTTATTCAAAGGATCATATGTATAATTTATGTAAGAAACACATGAAACAGTACGTGTTAGTGGAAACGACCCAAGGAGATTCGTTACAAGGTGTCATTGTTGATTTGGATGATGAGCATATTTACCTTGTAACACCAGTATTTCAAGAGCAGCAACGTCAGTTTTATCCGTATGGGGGATATTATCCGTATGGCGGATATTATGGCTATCCACCTGGAGTAGGTTTAAGACGATTAATCTTACCTTTGACTGCCATAGCTGCATTAAGTTTATTACCTTGGTATTAAGAAAGGCGCAAAACGGAAGTTTAGCTACGTTTAACAGTCAGTAACAATTGAAATTGAACTGACTGTAACAACCTGATAAGAACAACTAACAATCGAAATTCCTTCGATTGAAGTTGTTCTTTACGAGCCAGTGACTGGATCGACTAAGCCGAGTTAAAGGAAACACGACGAGTGATAACGAGTCGATGTTGACTTATCGTAGGATTTGTCGGGAAGTCACCCAGTCGTTGGCCGATTTGCGCTAGACATTATTCATATAATCTTAATAAGGTATAACACACATCATGATGTTGTTAAAAAAAAGAGGTTGACTCAACGTCATTTAAATTTGAGTCAACCTCTCCTATTAATTCGGTGAGTCTTCTTTTATAACGCCATCTCCTAGTATTACTGCTGCTAGGGTGAATAGCGCTGTTAGAACCGTTGCTAATGTTAAGCTAAAGTCATCACCAGTCATACTAGCTAGTACATAAACAACCATTAAACTTAATAAGAAACTCCAGATTACTGTCCAAATTAAACGCATATATTGTCACCTCATTTATCAATACATTCCAAAGTACAGTTTACCAAAGGTTTTTAAAAAAATAAATATTTTTTAATTGATGTTTCCATTATAGACACAAAAGGATGGATTAAAATGAAGATTTTTATAAAAGGGTGTTTCCAACCACTTCCTTATGAATTAGTTAAACATTTGATCAATCAAGATATAGAAGTTTTTGGTCAAGATCATTATGAAGAAGACGATGAGAAGTTTGAACGCTTTGCTAAAATTGGAAGACATGCTTCCTTTCATTTGTATGACTCTAAAGAGCCTTTGCGGGCAGATTGTTATTATGATTTTACAATAGATAATCTTTTATGTGAATTTTATAAACTTGAAGATCAAATTATTAAAGTACATGACAGTGATTACAACCGTAAGCAGAACGGAGAACAACTTATTGATGAAAAAATTATATTTTTAGCAAGCTTAAAAGATTACTCACAATTCCCAGACCATATTAAACTTAACGGAGAGGGTGAGTGTTCCATCCACTTAATTAAGTAAATTTTGAGTAAATTTTTAACCTGAATGGTTGCTATATCTGAAGAAAAGCGACAAAATAGTTATATATACTTATATCCAGAATCGGAGTGCTGGGGTTGAGAATAGTATGGACGATGATGGTTGTTATAATGGCAACCACAATTTTGACAAGTTGTGGACAGTTATTTGACCGAGGACAGTTGAATAACGTTGGGTTACTGGTAGATGGGACGATTCATGATGAGACATGGGGGAAAGGCGCTTACTTAGGTGTGTTAAATATAAAGGACGAGCACAATGTAAGTGTCATCACTAAAGAAAATGTTAATTCATTAAGAAAAACAGAAGAATATGTGAAAGATATGGATCGTCAAGGTGTGAACCTTATTTTTGGACATGGTGCATCATTTGGAAAATATTTCGATCAAATCAATGAATACTATCCTAACATTCATTTTGTATATTTTAACGGTAACACGTTTGATAACAATATTACCAGTATTCATTTTGATGGTTATGATATGGGATACTTTGCAGGCGTTTTGTCTGCTCAAATGACCAAACTAAAGAAAATTGCTATCATATCTGCATTTCAAAACCAACCTGAAGTACAAGGTTTTTTTGAAGGGGTAAAAGATACTGATCCAAGCATTAGAGTGATATTAAGATCTGTATTTGATTGGTATGACCAAAAACGAGCGTTATCTTTATTCAATAATCTAATGGATGATGGTATCGATGTGGTTTACCCTGCAGGTGATGGATTCAATGTACCCATAATTGAGAAGGCATCAGAACATGACATTTATTCAATTGGTTACATAAATGACCAACATGATATATCACCTAAATATGTCCTGACAAGTACTATTCAAGATTTAGAAAAACTATATTTAGAAATCGCTAATCAATATAATCGAGATGAATTGCCTTCAGGTATCATTAGTTATGGTTTCGATGATCAATATGTTTACTTAGGCAAATATGGAGACACAGTGCCTGAAAGCACACGAGAACGAGTTGAAGAAGCGATACAACAATATTTAAAATCCGGAAGAATTGGAGATTAAGACCTTTTCTTTCGGCTCTTTTTTTGATAAAATTATAACCAGGTCATAATATATGATAATAATAGTTTGTAATGAGGAGATGACCATATGAAAGCAGGTATTGTTGGTACTGGACATTATGTTCCAGATAATATTGTTACAAATAAGGATTTAGAAAAAATCGTAGATACGTCTGATGATTGGATTCGTACACGAACCGGAATAGAAGAGCGTCGAATTGCACCAGATGAAATTAACACATCACATATGGCGTATTATGCAGCAGTAGATGCATTAGAGGAAGCCGGAATATCAGGAGAAGAGCTTGATATGATTTTGGTTGCAACTGTTACGCCTGATATGGGTTTTCCTTCAGTTGCATGCCAAATCCAGGAGCGTTTAGGAGCTTTTAAAGCGTCGGCAATGGATATTAGTGCTGCGTGTTCTGGATTTATTTATGGAATGGTTACGGCTAAGCAATTTATTGAGTCAAACACCCACAAAAACATCTTAGTTGTAGGTGTTGAGAAACTTTCTAAAATTACAAATTGGGAAGATCGAAATACTTGTGTATTATTTGGTGATGGTGCAGGTGCTGCAGTTATTGGACCAGTATCTGATAACCGTGGAATCCTATCATTTGAACTAGGTGCTGATGGCACAGGCATTCCACACTTGCATCAAACTCAAGAAGACTTTATTCATATGAACGGTCGAGAAGTATTTAAATTTGCGGTAAGACAAATGGGAGATTCAGCTTTAAATGTTATTGAAAAAGCTGGGTTGACTAAAGATGATGTGGATTATTTAATTCCTCATCAAGCTAATATACGTATTATGGAAGTTGCAAGAGAGAAACTAGATATACCAGTTGAAAAAATGTCTAAATCAGTAGACAAATACGGAAATACTTCAGCAGCTTCAATCCCAATTGCTTTGTCTGAAGATGTAAAAGCAGGCAATATTAAAGAGGATGAAACAGTAATCTTAGTTGGTTTCGGTGGCGGCCTAACGTGGGGTGCTGTCGCATTACGCTGGGGAAAATAAGAGGAGGTTATAAACTATGTCTAAAAGAAGAGTAGTTGTTACTGGTTTAGGAGTTGTTTCTCCAGTCGGTAACGATGTGAATACAATGTGGAATAATATTACGAATGGAAATGTTGGAATTGGTGATTTAACAAAATTAGATCCAGAAGATTTTTCAGTGAAAATTGCTGGTGAAGTCAGAGATTTTGATGCAACTAATTATATGGAGAAAAAAGAAAAGCGTAAAATGGACTTGTTTACGCAATATGCAGTTGCTGCTTCGAAAATGGCGGTCGAAGATTCAGGTTTAGAAATTAACGAAGGAAACGCTAATCGTGTTGGTGTATGGATAGGTTCAGGAATTGGTGGAATGACCACATACGAAGAAAGTTTTAGAAAATATCAGGATAAAGGCCGAGTTAGTCCATTCTTCATTCCGATGATTATTCCAGATATGGCTTCTGGTCAAGTATCTATTATCTTAGGGGCAAAGGGGATTAACTCTTGTTCAGTAACAGCTTGTGCATCTGGTACGAATTCAATTGGAGATGCATTTAAAGTGATTGAACGCGGTGAGGCTGATGCCATGATTACTGGAGGTGCAGAAGCGCCATTTAACCATATGTCGATAGCCGGTTTCTCTTCTATGGGCGCATTATCTAAGAGTACAGACCCTAAAACAGCCAGCCGTCCATTTGATAAAGAAAGAAGCGGCTTTGTAATGGGTGAAGGTTCAGGTGTTGTAATCCTTGAATCATTAGAATCTGCTCAAAAACGTGGAGCAAAAATTTATGCTGAAATTGTTGGGTATGGCTCAACAGGGGATGCTTATCATATTACAGCTCCAGCGCCAGAGGGGGAAGGCGCTGCGCGTGCGATGCAACAGGCATTAGATGACGCGGAAGTGAATATTGATGAAATGGACTATATCAATGCTCATGGTACAAGCACAGAATTAAATGATAAATATGAAACAAATGCTGTTAAAACTGTATTCAAAGATCATGCCCATAAGTTAGGGGTGAGCTCTACAAAATCAATGACAGGGCACCTGTTAGGAGCTGCAGGTGGTATTGAGGCCATTATTACTTGTTTAAGTATTAAAGAGAGTATTATGCCGCCAACTATGAACTATGAAACACCAGATGAAGAGTGTGACTTAGATTATGTACCTAACGAAGCACGTCAACAAGAGGTAAAGGTAGCGATGTCTAATTCACTTGGCTTTGGTGGCCACAATGCTTCACTTGTATTTAAAAAATTTAATGATTAATTTTAAAAAACCTCCCATTTCCAGTTAGGAAGTGGGAGGTTTTGTTTAATTTGAATTCTCTTCTGTTTCAGAATTAGTATCCGTTTAATTTTGTTTTGTTTCATCATCTTCTTTTGGTTGTGAAGTAAAGAACTCTTGAAATGCTTCTCTATTTTTAGATAAGTTAATACTTAATGCTAACCCTGCATGCTCGTAACTTTTACTACTATAAGTACCATCAAGTGGAATTCGCATTGTTTCAACTTCATCAGGTTTGTTTAATAGAAAATCAGTTGCAAATTTTACAATATCTGGTCTTGACATCGTAGTTTCAATATATGGCTCAATAGTACCTATTGCTTTCGGGATTTTTAAAAGACTTGCAAACGACAGCATTTCTTCTTTGAGTGCACTCATGACTTGTTGTTGTCGTCTAACGCGGCCAAAGTCACTTTCACGATCATTTCTAAAGCGAGCGTATCCTAATAATTCTTCACCATCAAGCTTTTGGACACCCTCTTCTAAATTAATGCTTAAGCCTGCAGCTTCATCGGTATAATACATACGTTTTTCAACATCAATTTCAATACCATCCGGGGCAATTTCATCTACAATACGTTCAAACCCTCTAAAATCAACTATTGCATAGTCGTTAATGTCTATATTAAAGTTTTCTTTTATGGTTTTTCGTAATAATTCAGGGCCGCCAAAAGCGTAAGCCGCATTTATTTTATTATGTCCATGACCAGGAATTTCAACATAAGTATCTCTCATAATTGATACTAGCTTAGCTCGATCATGTTCAGTATCGTATTGACCAATCATGATTGTATCCGTTCTTGAACCACCTTGCGCATCAGAGTCTTCCCCTAAGATTAACACATTAATTGTTTCATCAAGTGGTTCTTCTGCATCGAAATCGCCCCCATGCCCGGTTCGATCTTCTTCATTGCCGTCATTTCTACCCTCAATGTCCGCGTTTGATTCAGATTTTGCTTCCCAATATTGGAAGACAAAAAACATAATCATGCTCAAGAACAAAATCAACATGATGGATATAATCGTTTTTCTTTTACGTTTTTTCTCTCTCCGTCTTTTCTCTTGTCGCTTTGAAACCATTAAACTGTCCCTCTCTCTGTAAAAATACCCTAAATTTAAATTTACACTTAAATTTCATATAAGTAAAGGATGATTATTATTAAATATTTTTGACATGTCATCATATACATATTATATGACGAGTGGACAAGCTTGGAGGTTACAATATGTGGCAGTTAGTCTTATTTTTAATTGGATTTGGCTTCACATGTGTCGGTGGAGTAGCAATTATAGGGTACTTGAATTTTTTGCCAGCAGGTATGCCCACATATGATTTTTTGATTTTTATATATAAACGTCCAGAGTGTTATCTAGTCCCTAGTGGTCTATTCTTTATGTTCTTTGCTATGTATAAAAGCCCATTTGATTCATAAATTTAAGAATAAAAATAAATCTCTTGGTCATAATGAGCATAAATGGAGGATTATGAAAAGTGAGGGATTATGATGTTATACGTTCATGATATTTGGGTGAATTGGTTTGAAGGTGAAGAGAATGGATATAACGTCTGTCAATTTCACGAGTGGCGTAAAGAGGATGCCATTGAGCTCTTAGACCAAATACCTGTTGTACATGTAGAAGAAGAGCTTTATAACTACATAGAAAATAACATGCAAGATCTCCCTAAAATACTTCTAGAGCAAGTTTACCAACGTGCTTATTTAAAAAAACATCATAAGAGGATCTCCCTAGATTATGCGTTTGTTGTGACTGATGGTGAACATGCATTAGCTGTAGATACTTTAGGTTATGAGATACCTGTTAGAAAAAGTCGTCTAATACCGCGACAAGAAAGGCTAGTCTTAGACCTTGTTAAACAAAAAGTTCCGATGACTTTCTCCTTCAAAAGACCAATACGACACAAAGAACACCATTTGCTATCACTAGAACCTGTTTATATGGTCGGTCTTACAAGAAAAGAACGACAATTAAAACACTTATTAATGTTGATGATTGATCAACTGAACCAAAGCCAGCGTATTGATGAATTAAGGTACTGGTTAACAGAATGGAAACCTGAGTTGTATAAGAAAATTCAAGTGATGTCATTTAATGAAGGATACGAATTATTGTTAAATGAAGTAAAGTCAGGTTGGAATTCTAAACACGAGGAATTATGTGAAAAGATGGCAAAAGGCCAACCGTTTTTCGAAAGACTTTGGGAAATGGAACAACGAAAGAAAAATGTCCTTAAAGGCTCTTCATAATTAAATAAACCCGGAAACTTTAGTGGAAAATGATGGTTTAGAATAGGGCCTAGTGATCACAAGTACTTACTGAAAAATCTTGAGAACTTATTAGAAAACTTGAGTACTAAAAATTTCAATTTGAGTATTAAATCAAAAAATCTCTCACAGCATTTTTGTGAGAGATTTTTTGGTTTATCGTTTTAAGTGTACGCGGCCTAACCCCATTGCTTTTTTCGCTTTCTTTAACATTTTTGAAGCAACAAAATCAGCTTGGTCTCTACCACGATCAAGGACCTCATCTAATTCTTCGGATTCATAATAATTATAATAACGTTCTTGAATATCTGTGATTCTTTCTTTAACAATTTGAGCTAAATCACCTTTGAAATCGCCATATCCTTTACCCTCATAGGATTTTACTATGTCTTCAATTGACTGATCTGTAAAACTTGCATAAATATTTAATAAATTTGAGATGCCTGGTTTGTTTTCTTTGTCATACTCAATGATTCCTTCAGAGTCCGTAACAGCACTTTTGATTTTCTTCTCAATCTGTTTAGGCTCATCCAATAAGAAAATCGTTGCTTTATGATTGTCATCTGATTTACTCATTTTTTTCGTTGGGTTTTGAAGTGACATCACACGAGCACCAACACCCTGAATTTTAACATCAGGAACTGTAAAGATATCATTGTATCGTTTGTTAAAACGCTCAGCTAAATTTCTTGTTAACTCTAAATGCTGCTTTTGGTCATCACCGACAGGAACAATGTCAGTTCCGTATAGTAAAATATCAGCAGCCATTAAAGGCGGGTAAGTAAATAAACCTGCTGTCACTGATTCTTTACCTTCAGATTTATCTTTGAACTGAGTCATGCGCTCTAATTCTCCAACAGTGGCCACACATTGTAACATCCATGCCAGTTCTGCGTGTGCCGGAACCTCAGACTGAATGAATAGAGTAGATTTTTCTGGGTCGATTCCACACGCTAAGTACATCGCGGCTAATGAACGTGTTTGGTCTCTAAGCTTAAGCCGATCTTGAGGTACTGTAATCGCATGTTGATCAACGATACAAAAAAAGCTATTGTATTCATCTTGTAGTGGAGGGAAATGCTTCATGGCGCCTAAGTAGTTACCAATAGTTAATGTTCCTGAAGGTTGAATACCTGAAAATAATGTTTTGGTCATTTGAATGACTCCTTTCAATATATTAATTAATACTTCGGCAGAATTAACTCATAACGTTTATAGATTATAAAAAACAAAAAAAACCACTCATCCCCTTAAAATAGGGACGAATGGACCGCGGTGCCACCCTAATTACCTTAATACAATAAGGTCATCTTAAAACGCTTATTAACGGTTGCGAACCGGAAATTCTGCTCTAAAGCCCCAACTTCAATCTGCACATACATACCTGTTCCCACTATCCAGGCTCACTGTTATGAGAGGTGAAGATTTACTTAAGCTTTGTCCTTGCATTTATCTGTCATTAGTTGTTCAAATATTATATGCAAAAAACTAATAAAAATCAAATGTTTTAGGTATTTATCTTCAGTAAATTAATATATCCTAGAAAATTATTATATTCAATAGAATTTGGTGAAAATTTTTTCAAAAAATTTCAATATAGTACTCTATTTTTCTGTTAAATATAATATAATGTAATAAAGAGAAACAACTGGGGGAATGCCGACATGAGAAAGAAAAATTACATAATGTTTGTTGTAGCGCTGTTGCTGTGTTTTTGGACAACCAATCTAGTGTTTGCGGATGAAGAAAACACAGAAGAAGAAACTATTAAAACGGTTTCTTTTTTACAAGGTTTTGAGACTAATATTAAAGAGAGAGTTTTACCAGATCCATTACCAAGATATGTATATGATTCAGGATTAAACTTTGAATATCCTGATGCTGTTCGAGGAATCTTTTTAACGGGTCACTCGGCTGGTAATTCAAAATTCGAAGGGTTAATTGATTATATCAATAATACAGCGCTAAATGCGATGGTTATTGATGTGAAGGATGACAATGGATATATTACTTATAAGTATGCTGAAGATTCACCTTACTTTGAGGCATCACGTAACTTTATCAGTGAACCTCGAGCAATGCTGGAGCGTTTAGAAGAAGAGCAAATCTATCCTATTGCAAGAGTTGTTGTCTTTAAAGACACGTATTTAGCTCACAAAAAGCCAGAATGGTCATTTAAAGAAAACGGGCAAATTTGGGAGAACGGAAACAAGGATGCATTTGTTAACCCATTCGTCAAAGACGTTTGGAAGTATAATGTTGAAATTGCAAAAGAAGCAGCAAAATTAGGGTTTCAGGAAATACAATTCGATTACGTAAGATTCCCGGAAGGTTTTGAGAGACGTGATGAAATTTTAGAGTACAGCCGTGGGGATTACGACGACGCCAGTTTAGATAATGTCAAAGAACGTGTTAAAGCCGTTTCAGAATTTGTAGCATACGCTAAGAAAGAGCTAGAACCTTATCAAGTGGATGTATCAGTCGACATATTTGGTTATTCAGCAACTATTGAAGAAGCACCAGGTATTGGTCAGAATTTCACAAAAATCTCAGAGAATGTTGATGTCATATCATCAATGATTTACCCAAGTCACTGGGGACCTGGATATTTTGATATTCCATTCCCTGATAAAGAGCCTTATCGTTTAGTTGATGAATATGCTAAAAAAGAAAATGAGGTTCTCGCTAAATTAGAAAATGCACCAACAAGTAGACCATGGATCCAGGATTTCACAGCTTCGTGGTTATACAGAGGTTCACCATTTGTTTATGGTCCAAAGCAGGTACAAGCACAGATCGAAGCTTTATATGCTAATGGAATTTACGAATACCTCATTTGGGATCCTTCCAATAAATACACTAGAGGTGTCGACTACGACCCTAAAAACTAAATTTAAAGCTAAAGAGAACTGTTTTTATGGCAGTTCTCTTTTTATTTTAATAACAATAAAAGTATATTTTAAACATTCAAGAGGAAATTAAAGGATTGTAGAATAATAAAAAGGGATATTAAATAGAAGGTTAATAAAACATGAAAATTACATGTAAATGCTACCAATCCATTGTATTTGAAATTTAACCCTTTCTCATTTATTGGTTATAATTATATTTGCAAAAGACTTAGCATAAAAATTGATATGTGCAACACGATAAAGACTAATAATAGTCGTTAAAGGAGTAGATCAATGAATTGGTATGAAAAGCTTAACCAGTACTTTCCTGTAGAAGAGATGAAATCAAAAGAACATTTTGAAATGCTTCTTAAAGAAAAAGGAGACGTTTATTATAAAGATGAAGGTGAATATCATGTCATGATGTATGCCGAGTTCGACTCGTTCATTTTTATTGATTACGTTTATGTATCTCCTAAATCTCGTGGACAAGGAATTGGCCATAAACTTATGGAAAAACTGAAAGCGAAAGGTAAGCCGATCATCTTAGAAGTTGAACCTGTTGATTATGAAGATACGGATACTGAGAAGAGATTACACTTTTATAAAAGAGAAGGCTTTAAACATGCTCAGTCAATTGGTTATACAAGAAAATCACTAGCGACTCAAGAATTAAACACATTAGAGATTCTGTTTTGGACGCCCGATGAAGATTCAGAGCAAGTGATTTATGAAAAAATGAAAGAAATGTATACTAAAATTCACACTTATAAAGATGAAGAGATCTATGGTGAATCATATCAACCTGTGGAAGAAGTACTAACGATCGATAAAACAAGAGATGTTGATATATTTAATGGATTAAAAAAGCCTAAGGGTGTTTAATTTTCAATTAAGAGCTGTCCAATGATAAATGGACAGCTTTTATTCGTGTTCTATACTTATACATAATTTATTTTGGTAAAAATAATAATTTTTTCTACAAAATATGTTTATTTATTCTAAAGTGGGGTAAAACAAAAGTATACTTAATTTGCTACCCGGGTAATTGTGAATAAAATATTACAATTAGATATTTGAGCTATCCAAAATTTGCACACTATTGTATAATATTAATGGAAGGTAATTTAAATTAATTATAAACTAATAACAGTTTCAAACCTGTTAACAATAGAGTGCCTTTCAAAAAGGAGGGTGAATGGCATGGTAACCTTATTTACTTCACCAAGCTGTACATCTTGTAGGAAAGCCAGAGCATGGCTAGAAGAACATGAAATTCCTTTTAAGGAACGTAATATCTTTTCAGATACACTAACAGAAGATGAGATTAAAGAAATCTTACGCATGACTGAAGATGGTACGGATGAGATTATCTCAACTCGTTCAAAAGTTTTCCAATCATTAGATGTCAGTCTTGATCAAATGCCGCTTAAAGATTTAATTAGTTTAATTCAAAAGAACCCTGGCTTGTTACGTCGCCCAATCATTTTAGATGATAAGCGCCTGCAAGTTGGATATAACGAAGATGAAATCCGTCGTTTCTTACCGAGAAAAGTACGTTCATTTCAGCTTAGAGAAGCTCAACGTTTAGTTAACTAATATAAAATCACAAAAAGTCGAATCGATTATCGATTCGACTTTTTTTATCTTTTTACCATTTTGTTGGAGAAGCCTAGAAAACACACTAATACAATTGAAACAAGTGGTAAGTATAAGTGTTCATTAGGAATACTCATAAAGATATTTTCTAAACGTTCTTCTTTTAAGATTAAATCAGCACTTGTATAGGCTAATAAAGATGCACCGGCATAAACAATGATTGGATATCTATTCATTAACATCAGTATAATTTTACTTCCAAAAATAATTATTGGGACAGATACAGCTAGTCCAAATACAATTAACATGACATTGTTGTTAGACGCAGCGGCAATGGCAAGAACGTTATCAAAACTCATAATTAAATCAGCTACAACTATGGTTTTAACTGCTCCAATTAATGTAGTTGAAGATTCTATATTTACTTCCTCTTCCTTTTCATTAAGAAGCTTGAGAGCAATGTAAAATAGGAATAGTCCTCCAATTAATTGGACATAAGGGATGGTTAATAAATAGATTGCAACTGTAGCTAAGCAGACACGAATGATTATGGCAAGGCTTGTCCCTAATACAATCGCCTTATTTTGATTTACCTTTGGGAGGTTTCTACTAGCCATTGCTATTACTACTGCATTGTCTCCACCTAAAATTAAATCTAAACCAATGATGATTAATACAGCTTTTAATAATTCCCAATTAAGATCAATGAATAATAATTCCATAAAAAACCTCCAAAATAAGTAGTGACAAATTCTAAAAAATAGTTTAAAATCATACATTAAATAAAATGAATGCAGAAAGTTTGTCCCACATTTTAATGTGTACTATACTCGAGTCATAGTAGAAATTAGGGCAAATATGGATTTGTTGATTTTATTTAAAAAAGCATTTTCATTTTAAGACTACCTATCATAAAATATGATAAAGAAGTCCAGCTTATGAAAATGATTAATAATTATTTGAATAGGGTAAACAATTTACAACTAATCAGGATAACTAGGCAGTCCTTCCCAGTTTCGATTATTAATGAAGGGAGAGGAATATAATGGAAATAGAACGTATAAATGAAAATACTTTGAAGTTTTACATTTCTTATCGAGACATTGAAGAAAGAGGCTTTAATCGCGAAGATATTTGGTATAATCGCGAAAAAGGCGAACAACTTTTCTGGGAAATGATGGACGAAGTTAATGATGAAGAAGATTTTAGTATAGATGGTCCACTGTGGATTCAAGTGCAGGCTTTAGATAAAGGGTTAGAGATTGTAGTGACAAAAGCTCAAGTATCAAAAGATGGAGAGAAGCTTGAGTTTCCAAGTGAAGAAGTAAACCCGTTACAAACTAATCTAGATGAAAAACTTGAATCATTAATGGATAAAAGCAGTCAGAAGCGAAGAAAAACGAAAAAAACATTTAGACCTGAACGTGAAGCCAAAGAAGAAAATGAAAACCAAGGTGATTTAGATCTAATGGTTTACTTTAATGATATTGAGGATGTAATCTCACTAAGCCATTCTCTATCAGATAGTCGTTTTATCGATGATCGCCTGTATGCCTATGAAGATCAGTACTATTTATATGTGGCTTTTCCAGAAGGTTATTTAAGCGAGAAAGAACAAGAGAATTATATTAGTCGGATTCTCGAGTATAGTGAAGAATCAAGCATGTCGATTTATTATCTAATGGAGTACGGAAATAAAGTGTTTGAACAAGACGCACTGAAGCAATTAAAGAAAAAGTTTCAGCTACAATAATGTAGGGAAGAGCACTGATAAGGTCAGTGTTCTTTTTTTGTTTTATAGCTCAATTCTTAGTTGCAATATGGAAAATAATTCTGTATCTTTAATTTAGGTCTTTAGGTCGATGAGCAGAAAAGGATGAGTCACAATGTTGAAATGGGTTCAAGTATTCATATTTATAATCATCGTATCTGCTGTGTTTGTGTTATCTTATAATATTTGGGAAGGACGTTTAATTACAACGTTCTCGGTTTTTTTATCGATTTCTGCGGTATTGATTGGATTCATCATATTTATTGAAAATCGAAACCCTTCTCAAACATTAAATTGGTTATTAGTATTTGCACTATTTCCTGTACTGGGCTTCTTTTTCTATCTGATTTTTGGTCGAAATTATAAGAAGAAAAAGCGCTTTAAAGAAAAGCAGGAAGTGGATGAAGCTGCATTTAACCGAGTGGAAGGTCACCGAACTTTTGATGAAAACGAATTAAATCAAATGGGTGATCATCAAAAGATGTTATTTAGACTTGCCCAACACCTGGGTAACTCACCTATTTCTTTCAATACAGAAACAAAGGTGTTAACGAATGGTAAAGAAACCTTTCCTGCGATTTTAGACGCACTTGAAAAAGCAGAGCACCATATTCATATGGAGTATTATATTTTTAGAGATGATGAACTAGGTAATCAATTTAAAGAAGTATTAACTAGAAAAGCTAAATCTGGTGTGGAAGTAAGATTACTATATGATGCAGTAGGTAGCTGGAAGTTATCAGATCGCTTTAAGAGTGAACTCGATAAAGCTGGTGTGCAATTTAAAGCATTCTCACCTGTTAGAATGCCCTTTATAGGTAATCGAATTAACTTCCGAAACCATCGTAAAATTGTAGTAATTGATGGGAAAATCGGGTTTGTAGGCGGGCTTAATATTGGAGACGAATATCTAGGTAAAGTTCCGGCGTTTGGTAATTGGCGAGATACACATCTCTTTGTTCGTGGAGAGGCTGTCCGTAGTTTGCAAACAATTTTCCTGCAAGATTGGAATTACGAAACTGGTGAATATTTGTTAAAACCAGATTATCTATCGCCCGAAATTATTGATGATCATTTTGGTGGCGTACAAATGGTAACAAGTGGTCCAGACAACCAATGGGAAGCCATTAAAAAATTGTATTTCTCAATGATTATTTCTGCAAAAAAATCGATATGGATTGCTTCACCTTACTTTATACCTGATGACGATATATTAACGGCAATGAAAGTGGCAAGCTTAAGTGGTGTGGACGTCCGTTTATTAATGCCAAGACGTCCAGATAAACGTATTGTGTTTCATGCGTCACGCTCATATTTTCCTGAATTAATGGAAGCTGGCGTGCGAATTTTTGAATACGAAGATGGATTCATGCATAGTAAAGTTGTTATTGTTGACCATGAATTGGCTTCAATTGGAACCTCTAATATGGACATGAGAAGTTTTCATTTAAACTTTGAAGTGAATGCATTCTTATTTAGAACTGAAAGTACAAATAAATTAGTAGAAGATTTTAAAGAAGATTTCCTTAAATCTAGAGAGATTGAACCTGAACGTTTTAAGAGTCGATCAATCTTTTTAAGAGTGATGGAATCATTATTTCGATTATTATCACCATTATTGTAAAAAGGGGAAGATATCAGTTGTTAAAAGCAGTTGATCAAAATGGTGCAGAAATTATGGCGCATAACAAAACTCATGAACAGCTTGAGCTATTGCGCCATCAGCCCCTTTATTGTCCTGAATGTCGTCAGAAGGTTATTTTAAAAGCTGGACAAATTACCATACCTCACTTTGCCCACCACCAACAAACTGATTGTCCGAATAAGCGATCTGAGAGTGAAGAACATCTAAAAGGGAAATTAGATTTATATGACTGGGCCATTCATCAAGGCTTTCCTGCCAAAATCGAACACTCTTTACCTTCTATTAATCAACGCCTTGATGTCATTTTTAAAGTAAAGAATCAATGGATTGCTATTGAGTATCAATGCTCACCCATCAATCCCTCTGTACTAAACTCAAGAACTATAGGTATTGCTTCAAAAAACATTTACCCCATTTGGATTTTTGGAACAACGTATTACAAACCCAATCGTTACAAAATAAAAATGAATTCAATCTTACGTTCAAGTGTATTTTATTCTATGAAAAGTAAACTGAACCAACTATTCTTTTATGATTCGACGAAAGAAAATTTAGTGATAGCGAGTGATCTTTATAGCAATAAGTCACAAGCGTTCGCTCACATATGTTCTAAACGCCTAAATCATACGAAGTTTAGTGATTGGTTTGAATTTAGGCAATTAAATACATCCATACTCTACAACAAGTGGATATTAGAAAAGAAGTTTTTTCGTACAAGTCAGAAGAGGCATGTAACACACATAGAGCAACAATTTTTGAATGATTTATACCAGCGTGCTTTACATCCACAATTCTTACCTTCATGTGTTCATCTACCCGTTAAAAATGCCCACCGATATAAAACACCCATCCATATCTGGCAAACCTATGTCATCCTGTATTTGAATCATCAAGAAATTGGAGATATATTTACATTTAAGCAAGTCTACCATTCAGTAAAGAAATACTTTGATGACTCATTTACGTCAATTTACCCAAGTGATGTAACTCACCCAATTTTATATTATCTAAGATTACTTTCGAAATTAAACCTTATAAAAGAAGTTAGGAAGTCGATGTTTGTGAAAGCAAAAGAATTTTATTTTCCGAATACATTAGATGAAGCTTTACAAGAAGATCGAAAAATTTTACAAAAATTATTAAAGTTTTAAATAATCAAATCATATCTTTTACAGATGTCTAATTTTTCTATAAAATATAGAAGAGACTAAAATTTTGGGGAGGTTACATAAGTGACAGAAACTGTTACAGGTTTAAAAACAAGAGAAGAAGTACCTACTGAATTAACTTGGGATCTAGAGGCTATCTTTCCTACAGATGAAGCATGGGAAAAAGAATTTGAAGCATTAAAACAAAAGTATCCAAAAATAGAACAATACAAAGGGAAGATCTCTGAATCATCTAATCAACTATTAGAAGTATTTAAATTTGAAGATGAACTAAGAGGACGATTAATGAAGCTATTCGTCTATGCTCATATGCGTTCAGATCAAGATACTGCAAATAGCAAATATCAAGATCAAAACGCACGTGCTTATAGCTTAGCAACGCAAGTAATGAGTGCATTTAGCTTCGTTACACCTGAGATTCTAGCTATGACAGATGAAGAAATTGAGAACTTCTTAAATGAAAATGATGAGTTAAAGCATTATGAAAAAACATTACGTGATGTAATGAAATCACGTCCTCACGTGTTAAGCGAAAAAGAAGAAGCATTATTGGCTCAAGTATCTGAAGTGACTTCTGCGCCTTCAAATGCTTTTGGAATGCTTAACAACGCTGATATTAAATTCCCTAAGATTAAAGATGAAAATGGGGAAGAAGTTGAGCTGTCACACGGACGTTTTCGTGAATTCTTAGATTCAAAAGACCGTTCAGTCCGTGAAAATGCTTTTAAAGCTATGTATGAAACCTTTGGCCAATATCGCAATACATTCGCTGCAACGTTAACTGGCCAAGTTAAAAAAGACAATTTCTTTGCTCAAGCAAAAAATTATCAATCTGCACGTGAAGCAGCATTAGATCAAAATAATATTCCTGAAAAAGTATATGATAACTTAGTTGAATCCGTTCATGAACGCTTACCGGCTTTACACCGTTACATGGACCTTAAGAAAAAAGCTTTAGGTGTCGATGAATTACACATGTATGATATTTACACGCCATTAGTTGATGAAAAGATTAAAGTAACAATTGACGAAGCAAAAGATTATGTTCTTAAGGGATTAGCACCACTAGGTGAAGAATATACTAGTATTGTACAAAAAGCTTATGATGAGCGTTGGATTGACTGGATCGAGACGAAGGGCAAGAGAAGCGGTGCCTATTCATCTGGAAGCTATTTAACAAATCCTTATATTCTAATGAACTGGCAAGATAATGTAGATAATACATTTACATTAGCGCATGAGCTGGGTCACTCGTTACACAGCTACTATACACGCAAATACCAAAGCCCTCGCTATGGTGATTATTCGATTTTCGTAGCAGAAGTGGCTTCTACAACAAATGAAGCATTATTGAATGATTACATGTTAAAAACATTAGACGATAAGAAGAAGAAGCTATATCTATTAAACAACTTCTTAGAAGGATTCCGTGCAACAGTTTATCGTCAGACTATGTTTGCAGAATTTGAGCATGAGATTCACAAACGTGATCAAGATGGCGAAGCTCTAACTGCCGATAAATTAACATCTATTTACTATGACCTTAATAAGAAGTACTTTGGCGATAATATTGTAGTGGATGAAGCAATTGGTCTTGAATGGGCACGAATCCCACATTTCTATATGGGATACTATGTGTACCAATATGCGACTGGTTATTCAGCAGCTACAGCACTAGCAAGCAAGATTTTAGAAGAAGGCGACTCAGCTGTTGAACGTTTTAAAGATTACTTAAAAGCAGGTAACAGCGAAGATCCAATTGATGTTCTTAAGAAAGCTGGAGTGGATATGACAACGAAAGATCCAATTCTAGCTGCATTAGATGTATTCGAAGAAAAATTGAATGAATTTGAACAATTATTAAGTGAATAAAAAAGCACTGGGATCCTTTAAAGCTGGGTCCCAGTGTTTTATTTATATCGTCTATAAGAATTCTTTTGAAAAATGACATAAAAGAAAATGAAAAACGTCAAAAACAAGAATGGTATTGAAATAACCTTAGGTACTAAATTCATCATACCTAATAAATTGAATAAAAACGCCCCCATAATTAATAGCGTCCAAAATAAGAATTGTAACATATTATTCCCTCCAATATTGTACCTATTACCATTGTATGGACAATGGTAAATTTCATGAATTGAAAAATTAAAAGAGTTATTTTCTAAAATCATAAAATGAATTTTAGAGTGCAATTGGATATTTATGTTAAAATGAGGGTGAGTTGTGAAGAAATGTACTTAAACTATAGGGGCAGAAGAGTTGAAGAAGTTTAATCTTTATTTTAATGAGAACGTCTAATCCATAAAAGGGGAATACGCGATGAAAAAGTGGGTTTTGATTTTCTGTGTTTTAATGTTAAGTATTGTCGGATGCGGTAAACAGGATGTTGCTGAATCGTATATAAACACTACATTCATAGTCAAAGAACGAATCGAAGATACTTTTGACTATAAAGTAATAAACGAAATCGAGAATAAAAATTCAGCACAAAAAATAATTAATATTTTCAAAAATGTTAAATGGGAAACAAATACAGAGAGAAGGATGGCTACTGAACCTGATTACCGAATGAACAATTATGCAATATGGATTACTCCAAACGGTGATAGGTTAGAGATTATTAATAAAGACAACAGTAATTATGTGCGTTTAACTCTAGAAAAATCAGCAGAATTATTTAAGGTAATGACTAGAAATGAACTCAAATCCAGATAACCTTTATTCAACAAATTGGGGGCTAGAATTTAAGAAAGGTTTTTAACACAGGGGGGTTAATATGTGTAGAGAATGTTATATAGTATCTGAATTATTTAATGCAGCAAAAAGTCACCCACATCAGAATTATATTCCATCACTAGCATTTATAAATGAAATGTTGAAACAAGAAAGAATAGAATTATTTGCTGGCGATTGTCCATTAGAAGAAGTCGAAAAACATTTATCTGACGAGCTTCACTATACTATTAAGCATTGTTTTAGATGCAAGAGTTGTAAGTTATATTTTTTAATTGGTGCATGTATTAGAGGAGTGCCTATTTATGAAATTAAAGAAAATATAGAAACAGTAAATTTTGATAATATACTTTGGGGAAGGTTTGGAACCTTGTATAAACAAAATAGTAGATAAACTTCATTTTTGATTATTGAAGAATATATTATCTTATTCATCTATTGGGGCAAGAGCATTCCTGTAGAGCGTTAAATTTCAAGTTTGATAAAAAAAGAGTCCCTCGCTAAGATGATTATAGACAAGTAAACCAATTCTTAGGAGGAACTCTTATATGAAGTATAAAATGCAAAAT
>NZ_SOPW01000065.1 GCF_004402015.1 Filobacillus milosensis | reverse complement strand
GTCGCCGAGGGCGAGATCCGGCTTGTGCTCGATCCCAGCACGAAGGCGTTCTGGACGATCGATGTGCCTTTCCGTGAGGTTGCATCGTGACTGTCGCCGCGCCGGCCTACAGCGCGCGCATCGTGGGAGCGCCGGACATCCCGGTGGCGTTGGACCAGGACGCTGGACGCATCGTGTTCGACTCGGGCCGAGCCCCGCATGTATCGGCGCGCGGCATCCGCCTAGCGCTCGCGGACCCGGACCTGCTCAATGACCTCGACCCGCGTGATGCTCGGCGGCTGGAGATCACCGCGGGCGGTCGGGTGTTTGATCTCGGGATCCGGCGGGCGACGC
>NZ_SOPW01000064.1 GCF_004402015.1 Filobacillus milosensis | reverse complement strand
CGGATACACGGACGTTTCTACCTTTTTTAGATTATATCGAAGATAATTTCTTTGAACTACCTAATTATATCGTTGCAGATGCTGGCTATGGTAGTGAACAAAATTATGAAGATGTATTAGATAACCGAGAACGTACACCTCTCATTACATATAATCAGTACCGAAGAGAGAAAAAAATAAAATTCAAAAATGACCTATTTAACTTTTATAATTGGGATTATGATGAGGTCAATGATTTGTTTATCTGTCCTAACAATAAACAAGTTACGTTCCGCTATGAATCCCAACGTACGGATCGCTATGGGTTTACAAGAACATTCAAAGTATATGAATGCGAAGATTGTACGGGT
>NZ_SOPW01000063.1 GCF_004402015.1 Filobacillus milosensis | reverse complement strand
CCTCAAATAAACCTTTTTAGCACAGGTGCAAATATCCACGATCCGAAAGTTATTCTCCGGCTGGTTTGTTGCAACTGCGAATTGAATAACCTTTTCATAAGTCTGCTTATATCCAGCATCTGAAAGTCAATCTCAGATTGATTTGTTCCGCATCGAATAAACTGTGCAGAAATTCGCAACTCAAGCTTGCCTCAGATCCCTTCTCTTGCGACGAAAGTCACCCTCCCGGCAAACACTGCACACCAGAACCCTTACCAACCACACCACAACCGACACCATGGCACCCACCACCGTCCTGATCACTGGAGCGAACCGCGGCCTTGGCAAAGGCCTCTTGGAGCGATACCTCTCCCAGCCCAAC
>NZ_SOPW01000062.1 GCF_004402015.1 Filobacillus milosensis | reverse complement strand
AATATCCTAATTCCATTATATCCCCAAAGATACTTTTACTCTTTCTTATAAACCCTATTTCACCAATATAATCTCCTGTATTTTTATCGATAATGGCAAAAAAGAATTTGCTTCTTTTATTTGTTTTTGATTCATTTATTGCAACCTGTAAATTTTGATTTGTTCCTTCGATGCTGGTTGTTCTTAATTCAGGTAAATAATACATTTCTTTTCGGCTAGATAGTAATTCATGCATCGGATAAAGGTCTTCTTCAATATGATCTCTAATTATTAATCTATCTGTTGAAATTTTTAACATTTTTTCACCTTATATTTATGTATTTTTTTGCTTAACAACACCCTTAATTCTTCTTCAACTAAACTGCC
>NZ_SOPW01000061.1 GCF_004402015.1 Filobacillus milosensis | reverse complement strand
TCGCGGTGCGGGTGAACGGTCGGTGGCGAGAGGGTGGCCGAACAGGGCCGCGGGCCTCAGACCTGCGGGACGCTGTACTTGAAGCCGCGGTGCGAGCCGACGTAGCCCAGTCGCTCGTAGAAGCGGTGCGCGTCGGTACGGGCGGCATCGGAGGTGAGCTGCACCATCGTCGCGCCCACGGCGGGGGCAGCGACCTCTCCCACCCAGCGCATCACGGCGGAGCCGATGCCCGACGAGCGCAGACTGCTCCGCACGCGCACTGCCTCGACGAGCAGTCGCCGCGCGCCCCGACGCGCCATCCCCGGGATCGAGGTGAGCTGCAGCGTGCCGACGACGTCGCCGTCCAGCTCGACCACGAGGAGGTCGTTCG
>NZ_SOPW01000060.1 GCF_004402015.1 Filobacillus milosensis | reverse complement strand
GCGCAGCACGATCCGGTGCTCCCCCGGAGACAGCTGCGCTCCGCGGGCACGGTGCATCGCGCCGTAGGCGTTGTAGGCGATGAGAGGCGCCCCGTGGTCCAGGGCGAGCAGGTAACCGCCGCCCTGATCGCCGTGGGCCACGATCACGCCTGCCGCGTCGGCCTCGGTCGTGAGGTCGACCTCGACCGCGAAGGAGCGGAGGACCGTGAGCTTCGCCGAACGGAAGCGCTCCAGAGGAGGACGGAAGGGCACCAGGTCTATCGCCGCGGAGAGCGGTTCCTCGGTGTCGGGGCGCAGGCGGAACAGCACGCCGTCGTCATCGAGGGGGAACACGGTGTTGCGCCAGGCTTCCGCGTGCCAGCGTGCCGCCATCGCCGCGACGCGTTCGGGGTGATCGGCGGA
>NZ_SOPW01000059.1 GCF_004402015.1 Filobacillus milosensis | reverse complement strand
ACAATCAAGCAAAAGTGGATAACATTATCGATTTTGATTTGAAAGATAATCATATAATTGTTACTTACGAGAAAGCAGGAGAAGACTTTCTATATGTTGCCATTATAAAGCAAACTAACAGCGGGTTAAAATGGATTAAAAATAGCGATGCTATTACATTTCCGATAAATCGAATAGCTGCTGAAGGCACCCCAATTGTTACAATCGTTCGACCAAGAGATGAAGATTATAAAGCAGTAAAAGTCTTCGGAAAACCTGCAAAATCAGTCACTTATTATAAAGATGTTTCTGATAAAGTCACGTTAGAGTTTAAGTATTGGATTGCTTATACTGATAAAAATCCTGATTCAACAGCAGGCGATATAGAATTAATTAAAGAATAACTTCTTATTTAACTATTTGGGGCAATAGTTGAAGATGGCGATCTTAAAGTT
>NZ_SOPW01000005.1 GCF_004402015.1 Filobacillus milosensis | reverse complement strand
TCACTTCTTCAGGATAAAATCGATTTTTACCCATAAAGAAAAACACCTCCTAAATTGTCGAATACTTTTACATACGACATAGGGGGTGTTTTTTCCTGTCTCATATTATTGGGTCACTCTACATTTATGCTTGGGCTTTAAATTTTATTTTTTTGTAACTGGAAAATGAACTTCCAAAATTGAATCAGGGTTGTCCACTTTGAAGCCTTTACCGTAATACTCGCATTCAAATGCACCAGATTTCTGATAATCCGATTTTGGTAACCACTCATTATAAAAATAGTTAAAACCTTTACCAATTTCTTTAGCTTCGCCTTGATACCTTATAATGCAATACTCTTGTTCAGGCAGCTCTTTAACCACCATGCCTTCAGGGATTTCACTAGTATCTGATACAGCCACAGCTACCGTATAATGAAACCGATTCCCCAATTGCCAACCTTTTGGAAATTCAATGAGCCCATACTCTTCATGCTCGTTTACACGGTTTGAAATTTGATCCGATACTTTATTAAACTCTTCCCAAAGCCCTGGAATAGAGTTCGGTACATCCTTTTTCATGATTCCGTACGTTTTAATTTCCATGCCGATTAATATGACTTTGCTGCGTTTTTCTACTTTTACGTCCATATGTACCTCCCGTACCAAGTTTACCCTTATTATATCAGTTCTAAAGTTTTACTATAACTGGTAAACTAGAATTATCAGTAATAGGAGGGATAACGATGGGATTATTTGATGGCATGATGGGAAATGCATCTGAAGTTGATACTCAAGAGGTCCAGGAGGAATTATCCGAACTACTCGCTTCAAGTGAACAAGTCGAGCACGCTTATAAACTGATCCGTGACTTATTTGTTTTCACGGATAAACGCTTAATTCTAGTAGACAAACAAGGGATGACTGGTAAGAAAACGGAATATCATTCCATTCCTTATAAGAGCATTACCCACTTTGCAGTAGAAACAGCCGGTACATTTGATCTCGATGCTGAATTAAAACTTTGGGTATCGGGGAGCTCCACTCCAATTGAAAAGACATTTAATAAACAGCTTAATATCTATAAAGTTCAAGCAGTTTTGGCAGAATACGTATCATAGAGCGGGGATTTCATGTCCCTGCTTTTTTATGGGGAATTTTCTTTATTTATGAGGAATTTCAGAGGACTTATGTGGAATTTAAAAATTTTATGGGGATTTAATCAATTTACTAAGATTATACCTAGTTCCTTTCCCCACTCCAGTGCGTGGTAGTTGGAGATTCTTAAATATTTGCTTAATCACTTCACGATTTTTCACCGCTAAAAAATCCTGTGCTTCTGAATTAGATATCGTCTCATTGACTAGTAATGAATAGTCTCTAAGACCACCTATATGAGCATTTCTATCCCCTTTATCACACCTTAAGCAATACCACGTCCCCCACTTCCTATCCACCGGCAAATATCCACACCCCTTACAACGCACACCTTTCTTTAAATCTTCATACACCAATCCAAACTTCTTCATCAAGTCCTCATTATTGGGTGTATGGTCACGTAAAAATAAGTCTTTCATTCGTACCATTTCTTCACAGGATAATACCCTGTCAGTGACAGTACGACAGAGGTTTTGATATTTAAAAATGAATTCTTGGATTGGTACAACCTTTCCTAAATGAAAGGTATCATTCGCATCAATACGTAAAATGCCATTGCGGCTGGCAGATACGACTAACGAATAGATCGGAACATCTAGAAATCCATGAAGTTGCAAATAATTCTCGAGTTGAAATTTATGATGGGAAACTTGAAGGAGAGGGTTAGGGAAGGATTCGGAAACATCTTTCAGCACGCGAATCATCTGTTTGGTGTCTTTATTAAAATATAGGTCTCCGGATATATTTTTCACCTCAACAATTAAAATGAACTGTGGCCTGAGTAAAACAGTATCCATTTGGAAGTAGTAGCTACGCCAAGGTAACCTCAAATCATAAAAGCACTGCAGTGTTTCATCATCAACCAAATTAACATAGTAATCCATCGAGCGTTCACCACGATCGCCGATACTCACAACTCTTAGTTTTTCCTCTATGTCTGAAAGACTACTATGGGTCTCTATACATCGTCTACTTAATGCTTCTAGCCTCCACAACTTCACTGGTAAATCATGATCTTTAGCGATCAATTACATCAGTCCTTTACTTTATAATACAAAATTATAAAAATTTTATAAAAGTTTGACAAGTACTTTTGACCCAACACTAAAACACGAAATTCGGCCCTCTTATCTCACGTCTAAAAGCCGATACAACGCATAAACATGTAAGGCAAACAAATTTTAGGAGGTATTTATGCTGAAGAAAATTTCTTTGTTAAGTCTGTTGTTTATTCTTATTTTTGGCAGCTTGTTCACAACCGTCAACGCCAAGAACATCTCAGACCCTAGACCTTCAAGTGAAGCTGAATTAGATGGGTCCATTTCAATCATGGGTAAAGCGACAAATGGAAATGAGGAGACACCAGGTGAATGGTATATAGGAGCCACACCATCAAACTTGGATCCAGCTAAACCGGTTCTCCTTTTCGTTCATGGGTTAAACAGCACAGCCCAAGTCTGGTGGGAGGACAGTGATATGTATTCCACGGCTTATAATGCTGGTTACCAATCAACTTTTATTCAGCTGTATGACGCCGGTGGTCAAAACGAGGATATGTGGGACAATGGTCAACTGCTTGCCGACAAAATCCAAGAGATCTTCAGCCATTTTAACGGAAGGCCCATTACAGTTGTTGCCCACAGTAAAGGTGGCGTCGATACACAAACAGCGCTTACATATTACGGCGCGAATCAATACGTAGATAATGTGATCACCTTATCGAGCCCACATCATGGCTCACAATTAGCTGATTTATCCTATAGTTCATCAGCAGGTTGGCTAGCGGACCTTATAGGAGCTAAAGGTGATGGAACTTACTCCATGCAAATGGCAGAGATGGAGGCATTCCGTAATCAAACCGATGTTCAACCTCTTGCGTATTACAATGATTACTATACCTTAGCAGGAACCGCCTGGGGATCGATGTTTACTTCTACTTTCTACGGAGGGATGTACTTATCACAATACGGTTCGAACGATGGTGTCGTTACCGTTGATAGTAGCCGACTGCCTGGAGGTCAAGAATTAGCAGTAGGTGATTGGACGCACACAGAAATCCGATCTGGCATCACCTTCCCTGTGTTTGAAAATTATTTAGCAGATGCACAGGTGACAAACCTAACGTCATCTAAGGAGAAAAAGAAAAACAAGAACATTAAAACTAATCAGTGGGTTGATGGTGGAGAGTTAAAAGGAAATAATCAACTTTCCATGTTTGTTGAAGATGGAGTTGAAGAAATAAATATAAACCTAATGACAGCAAAACAACCTGAATCAATCACACTTGTATCACCATCCGGCCAAGAACATCCTGCAAGCTTCAAATCTACTAAACTTACAGAAGGAATTTTTGTTAATGCAATTAACCACCAAACAGCTATTAAATGGCCTGAATCTGGTGAATGGCATATCGAAGTTAAGGCGCAACCAGATGACGCGTATCTATTATTAACCGACTATAAAACAGATAAAAAATTCAGCTTAAATAAAAGTATTAAACGTAATGCAGCGCTTGACCTAACTTACAATTTAAAGAGTGATTCAAGTAAAGTTAAACCTCAAACCATAGAAACAACCTACCACGTCACAGCTTCAGCTAATCCGATCGAAAGCTATACCTTTTCAAAAAAAGGTAATGCGATACAGCATATTAAACTTGATCAACCTGACCAAGTTTACAATATAACTATTGAGATTGAAGGGCAAACCCGATCTGGCGAAACTTTCAAACGTACGATTATTGAGTCTGTTAAAGTTCCAGGCCCTCCTCATAGATAACTTGAAATCCCCGTTTTTCGGGGGTTTCTTTTTGTTATACTGAAAAAAAGTTTATTAAACTGCAACAATCCCTCCGTTAGTTCGTTAGTTAAGTAGAAACAAAATAGAAAGGAGCGGGCTCGGTGAACGATGAAGCAAAATTTCAAATCAATCAATGGTACGAAGAATACAATAATGACCTTTACCAATATATCTTTTACTTGATTCGCGACCATGACCAAGCCAAGGACCTACTACAAGACACGTTCCTCAAGGCGTATAAAAAATACGATACGTTCAAGCAAGACAACACCAAGGGCTGGCTATTTCGTATCGCAAGGAACGTTACCATTGATTTTGTTAGGAAAAAGCATCCTGTCAGTTACTTAATGGATACACTTCCTGCGAAACAAAGTCACGACAGCGCCCCTGAAAAACACCTTGCACTAAACGAGTCCGAACAAGAACTCTATCAAGCACTCGGCCACCTTAAGCGCTCTTATAGAGATGTCATTGTGCTAAGAAAAATTAAAGAGTTCACTGTTTCTGAAGTCGCTGACATCTTGGGATGGAATGAACAAAAAGTAAGAGTTACCCTTACCCGTGCACTTCAAGCCCTTAAGCGACAGCTCGAAAAGGAGGGATACGAGCATGAAGCATTATAATGACAACGAACTGATCGACCAGCTTAAGAACATTAATGAGAAAATTTATTTGAATGATAACGAGAAGCGTGATGTACTCTTAAATATTAATGAGAAAATCGACACGCAAAAAACTAGGCATGGAGGTTTTTTAGCTAAAACTTTGACCTTTGCTATAACTGGTTTAGCCATCATGTTGTTTATGTTTTTAGTACCTCAATTCATACAACATGACTCGAGCCAAGGTTCACCAGAGGAAACAAAAGCGATCATCCCTGAGAATATAGCAGAAGTACAGCAGCCTCCTTTTGATTATATGTTGCCATCTTACATTCCTTTTTCGGTGGAGGAATCGAATGCTCAATATCAGGTGTTTATCTCCACCATTGAAGAGCGAAAACGAGGCATTTCAATCGATTATATAGCGAATGATAATGAGTCTATTCAAATTCACATAGAAGAATCGGGTACGGATACACTTGAGAACGCAGAAGTTATTGAATCTGACTCTGGCAGAACGTACAAATACTTTGAAAACCCTGATACAAACAGACAGTTTATATCTTTCCAGGACGGTGAACAAACTTACAGGGTCATTGGTGAACTGAGTTCAGAAACTGGGGAGTATCCTTACACCAAAGATGAATTAGTGAAAATCGGAGAGTCTTTTGTACCATTTGAGATTCCTGAAGAAAATAACCAGCACTCAGAAAAATCAGCTATACTGCCAGAGAATTTCGATGAAGTGCAAAAACCTAATGCGGATTATAAATTACCTTCATACCTGCCAAATGAGATTAAGAAATCAGAGGCAACTGTTGAAAATTTAGAAGATCATAAACCGCTCTACCTTAATCAATTCACGGTCAATTACTATAATGATATTGGTGATAAGATTGTCATGGATATCCGTGAAACTGATGCAGGAACCATTGATTATGGTGGCGAAAAAATAGAACGACCTAACGGAAATGTCTATGAGTATGAAAAACATGACAGCCAAAACCATGCGCTTCACTTTACAGAACAAAATGTAGCATACATTGTTTATTCTGTACCTAACCTTGAAACAGACAGTGATTACAATTTATCAAAAGAAGAACTCATCAGAATCATGGATTCACTCGTACCCGTAAACACCCAAAACCTATCGTCCCTACAGTAATTTAACTAAATGGCCTAAGAATTGCAGTTAAAATTCTAGGTCATTTATTATTTTTACTGAAACATGATCGCTATTGATTCGTTAGTTAGGTGGAAGGGAAAAATTAACTAGGAGGTAGTCATATGAAAAAATTTATTTTAATCATATTCGTTTTATTGATATCACTCTTGATTGGATGTGGAACAACTCAAAGCCAAGGAGATCAACAATCATCAGATGAAAAGAATGAAGAACAGAACACAGGTGATCCATCTAATAAAGAAGAAAAATCCAATGAAAACACAGATGAAAAAACAGCAATTTTACCGGATAATAGAGACCAAGTAGAACAACCACCTTTTGAATATAAGTTACCGTCAGAATTACCATTTAAAGTTGGTGAGGCTGAAGCACAAATGTTAAACAATCCTGAAAAATCAACATATCGATACAGTGTCTTGTATATTCCTAAAAATGGTGGAGGGGCAGTTGAAGTTGAAGTTTATGGCGAAGTTTCTGAGGATATCGAACTTAAAAACCCTGAAACCATTAATGGTGTCGAATATGGATTCGAAGAAACAAAAGAATCTCGATTATTGGAGTTCCAGGACGTTAATAAATTCTACTCTTTATATGCAGGGGCAGACCCTGATACTCGTGAATTAAGCATTTCAAAAGAAGAACTTGTTGAAATCGCGGAATCATTCGTTCAAGTTGAAAAATAGTCCCTTTTAAAAAACTTGGCTTATTGCCAAGGTCTTATAACCTCTAATCAAGATGTGCAAAAAAACTTCCATGTGAGAACATACGCTCCATGGAAGTTTTTTTAATAGAATATACGACCTTTCTTTTTGGCCTTCTTAGCTAACATCCCACCTATTAACAGGGATATACCACCAAAGACCCATGCGACTCTTGCTGAGGATTGAAACAAAACATATGTAACCGTTTGTTGCCAATTAGTCATATTAGGTGGTTGAAAGAGTAACGCAATTACGCCACCTACTACAATCAATACACCAACGGTAATGAGAAATCGAGAAAAGAACCTCATTCTTAATCCTCCACAATTCTAATTATTCCGACTTTTGTATTATTCTAACATAAAATCTTGTCGAATAGAATTAAGAAGTTAAAATTTAGCAATAGAAACTTGAATCTATATATTAATTACACTCATATTTCCTTTTAATTTCGGTCTTGAAACCTTTTTTCAATTTTCTTCATCTTTACTCTCTAAATGCTCTGTACAGTTAAACAACTCCAACATCCAATCCTTACCGAGGTATTGAAGTTTTGTTAGGGATGTATTCCCTAAATGGAAATACTCTTCCACATCTTCAACTAATGCATTTAATACTTGTCTTATAAAAGATCCATGTGAAATAATCAAAACATTCTCATCTGGGTGTTTTCCAACTATTTCTTGGAGAAATTCCATTCCACGCTTGACTACACTGTCATAACTTTCAATACCTAAATCCATCTGACGCCAGTTTTCTCCCCATTTTTCAATGCGTTCTGCTTTTGTTGTTCCTTCAATCAGACCACCACTAGCTTCACGAATTCGAGTATCTTCAATAACCTTTGCTCCAATTTGTTCAGCAATAACATTCGCAGTCTGTCTAGCACGCTTTAGGTCACTGGAATAAATGACATCCCAATCTTCTTCTTTCAGTCGTGCTGCTAATTTAGCGGCATCCACTAACCCTTGCTCATTTAAAGGAATATCAGAACTTCCTTGTGCTCGTCCAGCTACATTCCAATCTGTAATCCCATGACGAACCACACCGATTAAAGTCATTAATCACACCACCCAATTCATTAATTGTTATTAAATAATAACATAAAAAAATGCCACTAAATAGCAGCATTTTATATACTAATTTCTGGTACATACCACATCAATTTATTTTTACCTGAATTTTTTGCTTGATACAATGCACGGTCAGCTTTTCTAATTAAATCATCCACTTTAATTCCATCATCAGGTGCAATAGCGACACCAATACTTAATGTCACATGATAGATTTTGCCACGAACCTCCCAGGGTTCAGCAGATGTTCTAATTAATCGCTCTGCAACTTTTATGACATCATCTTCAATGCTAATTCCGTTGATTAGCACATTGAATTCATCTCCACCAATACGAGCAATTAAATCATCATTGCGCAAACTGTTGTGAAGACGTTTAGACAGATGTTGCAAAAATTCATCACCTGCATCATGTCCTAAATCATCATTAATCTGTTTGAAATTATCACAATCAAGATATAAAACCGCTAATTTATCTTTTCCACTAAGCTGCTCGATGCTCTTCTCTAATTCTTTTTTAAAATATCTACGATTTGGAATGCCTGTTAATGGATCATTATTAGCTAAATAGAAAACCTTCTGCTCAGCTTCTTTTCGTTCTGTAATATCTATTAGCACACCTTCAATATATAACAGATTTCCATAATCATCACGTGTCACAGTCGTTCGATCGTCTATCCAACGTACCTTACCGTCTGCAGTAATTAATCGGTACTCTTGTTTATATTGATCCACATGATTCTCTAAATATTCTTCAACTTCCGCCTCAACTCGAGGTAAATCATTTGGATGAATAACCATAGAAAAATCAATATTATCTTTTATGAACATCGCAGGTGTATATCCAAATTGATTAACATTGTTTGATACATAATCTATCGGCCAGCCTTTTTTAGCTTGCCATCGAAAAATGACGGCCGGACTATTCTCAATGACTCGATTAGCCAGCTTTAACTCATCTTCTGAACGCCTTTTATCGATAATGACAGCTGCCAGATTACCAAACTGCTTAAGGAATTCTAACTCATCCTCAGATGGTTTACGACTTTCTTTTGAATGAAAAGCCAACGTACCAAACAACTCATCATTTGCAGAAATGACAGGAATAGACCAACAAGCGTGTAAGCCGTTTGCTTGAGCAATTTCTTTATAATCTTCCCAACGTGGGTCGACCATTATATTTTCAACGATTACTAGCTCTCTATAGTACGCAGCAGTACCACATGAACCAGCAAGCGGTCCAACTTTTAAGCCGTCCATAGCTTTTATATAGGACTCTGGTAACTGAGGCCCAATTGGTTTTTCAAGACTATGTAATTGCTCATTATATTCACAGAAAGATGAATATATATTAGGCATCACATAATCTATGGTCTCAGTTAGTTTCTCTAATATGTTTCTAAGAGTCATGTCCTCAATTGCTAGCATTTCTATTATTTTACTTTGCTCTTTTAGAAAATGTTGAACATTTAGCTGGTTCATGTAGGTCCCCCGCTACAATAAAATTTGCTGTATCGTTATAAAAAATATAACGATAATTATATAAAAACTATACCACTTTTTTAACAGAATGGAAGGTATTCGACAAAAATTTTACAAAAATTTGGATAAATCTAACTTTTTCCATTTTTAATTAGTTACTAAATGGGTATTTTAATAGAAGAGGTGATTTCAGATGTCAGTAAAAATTAAAAGAATCTATGAGGACGCTTCAAAAAATGATGGAAAAAGGGTATTGATAGACCGGGTGTGGCCAAGGGGCGTCTCTAAGGAAAAAGCGCAGCTAGATGAGTGGTTGAAAGAAGTCGCACCAAGTTCAGAATTGCGTAAGTGGTTCGATCACGATCCAGATAAATTTAATGAATTCAAGAAAAAATACAAGAAAGAAATAAAAGAAAATCAAGAGCAAAAAGATGCTCTTGATCAACTTATTAAATGGTCATCTAAAGGAAACTTGACTTTACTTTTTGCTGCCAAAGAAGAGAAGTATAATCACGCGCAAGTTCTAAAAAAATTAATAGAGAAGGAATAAATTATTCAGTCAAAAATTCAGAAATCCCTTTTACTAACCCTTCAGCCAGAGGTAAATTCGGGTTAGAATAGGTTTGCAAATTACCTACTCGATCTTTTGGTGACTCTTTCAGCACGTGATTCATTTCCTCAACCTTCAGTAGTTTTGCATTCGGTTGAGCTGCAGTTAAGTGTGAAGCTTCTTTAACTGAAACTTGTAAATCATGTTCACCTTGCACTACCAAAATTGGTAATTCCAATTCAGAAATTACTTTTTTGGGGTTATATTTCATCCAAGACATCAAGAATGGCTGTATACTTGGTGAGAATAAATTTTGAAGTTTAGGACTCACATCTTCAACCACGTTACCTTGCTTTAACTGCTCAAAAATTTTCTTAGATTCTTCTAATAACTCTTGGTTAAGTTGCTCTTCCAATTGATCAAGCATAACTTGATCAATTGGTTGACCTGCACCAGATAAAGAAACAAAACGATCTGCTCCAACTTCTTGAATTGCCAGCATCCCAACTAATGAACCCTGGCTATGACCCATCACGTATACCTCAGAAAAGCTGTCATTATCCTTTAATTTGTTTAGCCACGCCTTAGCATCATTAACGAAATCCTCAAACCTGATTTCTTCATTTGGAATAACGGCCGCCTGATTCTCACCCGCTCCACGTTTACTATAGCGAACGGAAGCTATTCCTAAATTTGCTAACTCTTCAGCTAACATCTTCAGACTATTATTTTCACCTGGCATTGTTGCTGAATTACCATTTCGATTGGTTGGCCCTGATCCAGGAATAATTAATGCAACTGGGTAAGGCCCTTCCCCTTCAGGAATTAATAATTCACCTTTTAACTCACCGTTTTTCGTTTCTACAGTTAAAAAGTTTGTTTCATCTCTCTCATCTGGTTGTTCTGCAACTTGACCACGATCTAAGTAAAAAGAAAATGATTGACCTTGTTGTGTAAATGTCCCTTCAATCCGGTCCTCATTTTTAAACGAACCGTCAAAAGCTATTTCTTGTCCTGATAAATCCATTTCAAAAGAAACATATTCTTCATCCAACTGAATCTCAGATAAAGAGAAATCCATCAAGTTTTGAACTGGAATACTAATACTGCCGCTCAATTCATTATCATTTTTAAACTTAATAATAATATTTAGTGGTGTATTAGGAACTTCTATGGCTCCGTTCCACACGCCTTCTATTTGAAATTTTTTTTCAGAACTTTCGCTTTCCTTTTCTTTGTCCAAACAAGCCACTAACATTATAACCATTAACAGCAATAACCCCACTACTATTTTTCGCATACTATAGTCCCTTTCAATGTTATTTACTAACAATAACGAAATAGATGACTATAAGGTTTCAAAAAAATTCACTTTTGCTATTGATGTTTTGACTAACAGGTAACCAATTAATCCTCCTAAAGTATTTAAAATCAAATCATCGACATCAAAACTACCAATTACAAATAAAAACTGTAGGCATTCATAGGTAAAACTAAGACAAAAAGCAGCTAACACTGTTTTCTTTAAGTTTCTGAAGCTATTAAAAACTAATGGCACCAAGATACCAAATGGAATAAAACCAATTATATTACCTGCTAGATTTGAGATAATGGTATTTATATGCACTTCCGCTTCAAATAAATAAAAATAGATCGTGTCGAATGGAACAAAATTACTGAAATGAAGAGCCAAATCAAAATCACCGAATCTCTCCACCATCATATTTATTTGATATTTAAACAAAACCCGTTGCGTCAACATTATGATATAAAAACCAAAAACAATATATAAGAATGGTCTTGTTAAATTCTTCATTCGTTACTCCCTTTATATTCTTTTTGAGTAAGAGGATAAATAGATAAACTTTGAATGATCATGGACAAAATAATAGCTCCTATAGTTAACGATAGAATAAGCTCATGATCTGATCCAGAATACTTGTCTTTAAACATGAGTAATAACGCAACAGACACTGTTCCTTTGATTCCGGACCATGTAATTAAATGAACATCCTTAGATTTGAAGTTTTTCTTAAGATTTGGCACAACTTTAAAAATGATTAATAGGACAAGTTCACGCGCGATTAAAGATAATACAAAAATCGCAACCATCCAGCCAAAGTGTTCTATTTTAATTAGATTAAACGCTTCAATCCCCATCACTATAAACAGAATCGAAATAATGACTGGATTGATATTTTGCCAGAATCCATCCAGATAATCTCGATATTGGTCTTGTTCTGAATAATTTTTAATCTCATACGACAACATGAACCCAGCTACCACTGTTGCTAACACACCTGATACTCCAAAGTGCTCAGCCAATAAAAAGCTTCCATACGCTAATACGATACTAACCATAACCTGATATTCACGATGATTTAACCAAAATATGATTTTACTAAGTATAAACCCGAAAATCGCACCAATAGCTACGCCACCTAAAGAAACCAGAAGAAATTCTCCTAAAAATGACAGTACACTGAAACTTTTCTGCTGCGAAAATATCCCTGCTACCACAGTAAATAGCACAATACTCGTCCCATCATTGAGCATGGATTCCCCCTCGACCACATCAGCTAATTGGTCTTTATTGGTGGAAGTTTTTAATATGTTAACGACAGATACTGGATCAGTCGGTGTTAAAATTGAGGAAATCAACAAAGCAGATAGAAAACTTATAGATAATCCGATTCCAACCAGGCCATAAATCATCACAGATAAGGCAAAGGCAGTTAAAAGCATTCCCACCGTGCTTAAAATAATAAATGTACGATAATATTTTTTAAGATCTCTTAAAGGAAATTGATATGCGGAAATAAATAATAATGCCGGTAAAAACCAATGGAAAATCATTTTTTCCGTCAACTTCACATCAGAAAAATAAGGAATAAACGATAATATAATTCCGACTAATAATAGGATTACTGGTACTGGAAAGTATTCTTTTTTCCTATCTATAGCAAACACAATAAAACCTATTAGTATGAAAAATATAATATGGTAGGCACTCATACATCTCACTCCCTACCTTAACTATACCCGTTTCCTTAAAATGAAATCGTAAAGAAAAACCAAATAATCATGGCGAGCTGAATCACAACTTTTGCTACTGAACCACTTAGGAATCCAACAAACGACCCAATCGATGCTTTCAAAGCTTCTTGAGACGTTCGCTGCTGAATCATTTCAGTAATAAATACAGCGATAAATGGTACAAAAAGGATTCCAAAAGGCGGAACAATAAACGAGCCAACGATCACCGCAACCGCTGCGATCTGTTCTCCACGCTTTGATCCACCAAACTTTTTTACAAAATAGCTATTGGCTATAATATCAGCACCTATTAAAATCACGGTAAAAATAATCATAATCGAATAAAAGAACCAAGTTAAATCAGCACCCTCTATGAAAAAGTGATACGTTACAAAACCAAGCCAAAGTACGAGAACGGATGGAATGATTGGAAATATAATGCCCACGAAGCTTAAAATAAAAAATGTAATAATCAAAATCCATATAAGTATATCCATTTAATGTTTTCTCCTTCTTACTTAAATTTTTGAAACGATATATCGAACGATTATGCGTGATAACACACAACCAATCAAAGGTATAAATAGAATTCCCCAAATACCTAATGTCTTAAAACCTAATGCCACACTCAAAATTAGCCATGCAGGTGCCATTCCTAATAAAAATGATTGCTTAGCGACGGGTTGCATGTTCATTTTCTTCCAATTAAATAAATCAATAAAACGATGGGTCATCACCTTTCCCCAGTAACTTTTAAGTAAATTACCTGTCAGCATTAACATTCCAACCCAAAACAATACCTTAAACACATTAGGAAATGTTAGGATTCCAAACAGCCCTACTCCTATAATTTGTACATATAATAGAACCCAGTTTCTGTTCCTTAAAAGTGATTTAAAATAAACTTCCCGATACCCACTTTCAGGCAAATACCCATTAAATATTTTTCTTGAGTTAGGGAAGAGCCAGGGTTTTTTCCTCGTACGACTTGGCGATTCTGCTAAAAACTCTGGTGCGCCTACATAGGTTGATTGTGCCAGAATGATATGCGTCAATTTGCTTCGTTGATTAGCATCTAGCTCAATCTCTTTATAAAACTTAGGTTTAAGTTTTGAAGCTAGATTCAAATAAAAGATATTGATACTGACTAAAAGGATTAGTGAACACAGCGATCCTAAGGTGGTTGTAGATATGAATAATACTGAACTCCCAACAGCATATAATCCAACATATGAAAGTGCACGAGTCCACCTATATTGGTAAACTTTTAAGTCTCTCATAAGTGCGTTCGCTAGATTATGCAGTAAATAACTTACACCACCAAATAAAACTATGTGTATAGGTCCCCATTCCAAATATAAAAGTAATATAGGTGAAAGTATCAGAATTAAAATTACGGTTCGAATAAAGGATATGACTAAATAGTACTGTAATCGATAACGTATTAACTTACGAATTAAACTTTTTTTCTGCCACAGATAAAGCACATCTGCTTGATGTAGAAACGAATGTTGAAAGCCAAGCAATAACAAAAATCCAATAACTAAAGCTAAATTTATCTCATTCACACTATGAAGCCAATCCGCTTCCAACGACCACCAGCTATTATAATGCAGGAAAAATACGAAGAGTATCGGAAGGATTATATAGATTATGACTGCCCAATCAATAGCAACTCGTTGCAAACGACGAAAAAACTTAAGATGATGTTTTAACCTTAGTCTAAACAAATCTTTACCAGTCATAGCGATCGCTCCATCAATACTTCAAAACTATCAAATAAATTGGCACTTTCTAATTGAGCTGTTTCTCTAATATCCTCTAACGTCCCTTGAGCAATTATTTGTCCACCAGACAATAAAATAAACCGATCACAAATTCGTTCTGCCGTATCAAGCATGTGAGTCGACATTAATACGGCCGCCCCTTGTTCTTGTTCTTTCTCTAGCAACTTTAAGAAGTCATTCATTGCCTTTGGATCCAGCCCTATGAATGGTTCGTCAATAATGTACAACTGTGGTTGAGTAAGAAAAGCTAAAACGATCATAAGCTTCTGCTGCATGCCTTTAGAAAATGTACTAGGTAATTGATGGATGACTTGATCTAATCGAAACATTTCAAGAAGAGGCTTAACCCTATTATTCAATGTGGTTTCATCTAGTTCACAAATTGAGGCCGTAAATTGAATATGTTCCCATAATGTTAACTCTTCATAAAAAACAGGTTGTTCCGGGATATAAGAATAGCGCATCTTTTCGTCACCAAATTGTACTGAACCATTTATGTGATCAAGTGTCCCTAGAGTTGCCTTAATGGTTGTGCTCTTGCCCGCGCCATTTGGTCCTATTAATCCTACTAATTCACCTGATTGAATACTAAAGAAAATTTCCTTTATTATAATTTCATTTTTTCCATAACCTGCATCAAAGATCTCAACATCTAAAACGTTCATCATAAGCCCCCTACCATTTAGCCATTTAACTCCATCCTTACAAACTCATATGTACTACCATTTGTCTCTTGCATAAATGTATTAACCTGTTTGAAACCCGTTTTCTCATAAACCTTTATGGCGCGTTGATTAAATGTAGCAACAGATAAACTGAATTTACTAGAGTTAAACGTAGATTTTGCAAAATCCATGCCTGCCTGCAGAAATTCTAATCCATTACCACTTCCAGTAAGGTCCGGTCGCATCCCTAACCCTATATCAATGAATTCACCTTGTTTGTTGAAACTAAAAAATCCAATTAAGTCGTCATTTTGTATAACAGCATAATAATTTTTTCGCTCATATGGATTGATAAATTCATTTAAATCCTCTTCATCTGCTTCCATGTCATAAAACGAATAATCTCCATCGTAATGCCAGTTAAAAGCTATTTCATCAGCTTGATCCTGTGTCATTTCCTGAAACTCATAAGTCATGCTTTTTCACCCGAACTTCTTTCATAAATTCTTTTACGTCTTTTCTAGTTTTTAATATGTACACTTGTTTATTAGGATAGCGACTTAACTTTTCATAAATTAATGGACGTTTTTTTTTCCGAAAATCCCAAACAAACTTGATAAAGTCCCAGTTCAACCGTTCAGTTCCCGCATTCATGTCTGGACGTTTCTTGTTTCGATATTGCCAAACTCTTTTAAAAATACGATACATACAAACCCATCTAGGTAAGTCAAAGAAAACGACAAAATCAGCCCTCTCCAGCCTCAAGTCCAGTGTTCCTGCATAATTTCCATCAATCATCCATGTTTTCTGGTTAACCAGTTTTTTAGTGATTTCTATTTGTTCGTCACGAGGCACACTTACCCACCCCGGTTTCCAAAATATATTGTCCAAATGATAGAGTTCTAGATTTAAAATCTCTGCTAGCTCTGTGGACATAGTTGATTTACCAGACCCTGGTGAACCAATTAATATAACTCTTTTCAAAAACATCACCTCATTAAGGTCTTTGATCCCATGGTTCAAGTTGTCCGATGATATGTATATTCTGTCCGCTTTGAATGGCTTCAATGACACCGTTTGAAATTTCCTTATGTGTCAACCATCTTGAGTGGTTATCTTCAATTTTGAACCCTAGTTGAACTTGATGATATGTGCAGTTCTTCGGAGTAGAGAGCTTTTCTCTGATTGCATGTAAATTTGTACTACTCCCTAACACATGATAAAGATTGAAAGGCTCATCTTGCTTAGATAACTCATTAACTAATACACACATAGGTTCACCTGGTACATTGTGAATCCAGGCTACCACCAGGTCCCAATCAAACGTTTGATTGATTTTTTGACGAAATAACTTTTCGTCTTGATAATCCACATAAATTGGAGTAATTTTATTAGGTCGCTCAAGTAACTGACTCATTTTCCACTTAGTTCGACCAACCACATATACTTCATAATCATGGTCAGAAAGCCAAACAGAGACATTCGCTAACATACCTGAACCACCAATAACTAATGCACGTTTCATCATCTCACCTCTACCCAAAAATTATAACACTAAATTCCAAAATCTTCTTTTAGATTGATAACATGGATTTCGGTTTACTGATACTAATTTTTAATATGAAGAAGCCGCAGCTCCGATCGCTACGGCTTCCTTCCTTTTATTGCTCTAATTCAGTTAAATCAAATGAAATGACTCGGTTTGTGTTAGGGTTGTAAACCACACTACCTCGAACTTGAATGGTTTCTCGAGGAGATTCTAATGTGTATAGATAAGTTTCTTTAGAACGATTAGTAGAAACCTCTTCTTTACCTTCAAATTTATAATTTACTACTCTATAACCGGGATAACCCACTGAAACAATTTCAATCAAATATTTACCAAACTTTTCAGCTTCTAGCTCCGGATTAGCTATTATCTCAACATTAAGAACACCTACATCCGGATTAGCACCTAGTGCTTCAAATGCACGTTTGTGTAAGTTGATACGATTCGGCGGATAACCTTGAACTGTGTCTACAACCTCAACTAAAACTTCTCTTGTATTTTGTGGATTTCTGACTTTAATCGTTTGACCACATTGGAAACCTGCTCTTGGGCTAACTGCCACAGTCATGTATTGATTATCTGACCAAGCGATGTTACATTTTGTTACTTGTCCTCCCTCTGTCCATGTCGCCTGACCTCTTACGACTTGCTGACGAGCGTCAAAAAATGGCGGATATGGAGCTGGTTCAAAAGCTTGATGATTATTGTAATAATATGGATGATTAAACATCATCTTCCTCCTTTAGACCATACTTTTTATAACATATGCCTATGGAAGGTTGACCCGTTACAAATTAATTTCCTACCCAGTCAAAACGTGGTATAATATTGACTGAATATTAAATTATGATGTAACAGGGGGAAAGCAGATTGGGTAAACGTATATTTTATTTCATATTAACTAACATTCTTGTAATGACAACGATTATGATTGTATGGTCCGTCATAACATCGTTTTTTGATATTGGAAGAGTTGGTGGTTACGGCGGTCTAGAAACGCTGGACATCGGCGCGCTTGCTATATTTAGTATAGTTGTTGGTTTTACAGGTGCATTTATCTCATTAGCTATGTCACGTTGGATGGCTAAGAAAATGATGGGTGTACGTGTTATTGATCCGAGTAAAAACATGTCTGCTCACGAACGTGAATTAGTTGAAAAGGTTCACCGTCTATCACGTGCAGCAGGTCTAATGCATATGCCTGAAGTTGGTATTTATAACTCTCGTGAAGTTAACGCTTTTGCAACAGGTCCATCCAAGAAGAAATCATTAGTTGCAGTATCAGCTGGACTTCTTCAATCAATGGATGATGATGCAGTTGAAGGTGTACTTGCTCACGAAATAGCACACGTTGCAAACGGCGACATGGTAACCATGACGCTTTTACAAGGTGTGGTCAACACATTCGTTGTGTTCTTATCACGAATTGTTGCAAGTATCGTATCTGGATTCGTTCGTGAAGAAATGCGTTTTATCGTTCATTTCGCAGCGGTTATTATTTTCCAAATCCTGTTCTCGATTTTAGGATCACTTGTGGTCTTTGCTTACTCTCGTTATCGTGAGTACCATGCCGACCGTGGTGGTGCTGATTTAGCAGGTAAAGATAAGATGATTCACGCACTTGAATCATTAAAACGTCAAGTGAATAACGTGCGTGACCCTCATCAAGATGATAACGCCGTTCAGACACTAAAAATTAATAACAAACGCAGCACGAACATGTTCTCATCTCACCCAGACTTAGATGATCGTATTGCAAGATTACGTGCAAAATAATAAATTAAAAGCATCCTCATAACAACGAGGATGCTTTTTTAGTTGATTAAGCTTTTCTCTCTATTAAATTAACTCCTACACCCATGCATAAAACACCTATTAATACTAAGATGGCTAATGGTTCATAAATATCGGCCAGTCCTTGACCAAACATAGAAACTGCTTTTAATGCCTCCATCGCATAAGTCATAGGAACGACATTAGATATTGCTAATATAATGTCATTACTGACTATTTCAATTGGCCAAAAAGCTCCACCAAGCATAGCCATGCTTACTGTTACGATGGGAACCACAGCATTTAACTGATCAGTTGATTTAATTAGACCTAATATCAACATTCCTATGGCCACTACGGCGAATACGAAGCTTGCTATCGTTAAAATAACTGCACCCATTTGTTCGCCTACATTGTATCCGAAAATATATTTAAACATGAGTACAATCAACACGATCTGAGTAAATCCAATGACATAAGAATAACTCATATGTCCAATGTAAACTTGCCATTTTCTAATCGGTGACAAAATAATTCGATTTAAGGTTCCTGTTCTTTTCTCTTCTGCAATTTTACTCAAACTAAAAATAATGGTATACATTGCAAAAAATAATGACATGCCATATAAGGTCTGAAGCTTTTGATTATAACTTGGTGCTCCTTCTAAAGGACCTGGGGTTACTTTACTAACTATAATCGGAGGCTCTGATAAATATTCTTTAACCTGCTTCCTGAATTGTTCAGGTTCATCTACTTGTGCTGCAGCAGTTGACACACGCTTTTCTTTTAAATATGTCTGAGCTACCACTTGCTTTAGAACCTGTAGATTCTCATCTTCTGCTAACATGAATATTCGAAAGTCGTCTTCCATGACCTGTAATGCATATGGGTACTTTCCAAGAGCGATATCTTCTTTGGATCTATTCTCTTCTGTCGCAAAAAACTCAAACCCTTCAGTTGCTTCATTTAACCTTTCAAGCCAAGCTTTTTGGTTCTGTACAGATGCGTCAAAATAAGTTGGAACACTAACCGCACTACTTACCCTGAACCCACCCATAGCCAATACAAAGACAATCGTCATCACCATCATAGAACCAATCAGAAGGGGTTCTCGTTTTAACCGTTGCCATTGTAATAAGAATAATGCTTTCATTTAAACCACCCTCTTTCTTGGAAATATCATCAAACTTATACTCAAAATAATGATTGTAAATATAAGTAGTTTAATTAATGAAGGTAATATAAAATCAAACCCTAGTCCCTGCGACCACTGAAGGTATGAAGTTAAAGCCAAGCCATTCGGTGTCCAACCACCTAACACACTAATGAATTCCGGTAATTGAGTCTTTGGAACAAAGCTTCCCCCTAAGAAAGCTAAAATACTTACAATCCCTCCAGAGAAGACACCTGTGATTGAACTACTATTTGCACGCATAGTAATGGATGTTAGCAATGCGCCAACACTCCCAATACTTATTGCATAAACAAAAGTAATTAAAGCAATTCCCGCCCACTCTATAATATCGTCCATCATAAACGATCTGAGAACTAGAACTGATATAGTAAATAGAATTACTAGTTGAATAAAGACTAATAACATAGTTGAGATTCCTTTACCTGATAAATACATCATAGGATGTTTTCCAGATAAAATAATTCGATTAAAGACGTTTTGGAAGTTCTCTACGTAACCTTTGTGAGCCATTGTCGATCCAACATATAAAGCAAACATAACTCCCATGGCAAATGTATAATACTGTAGAGGCGACATAGGTTTTTTGTCTGTCACAGACTGAACGTCACCTAGTTCACTACTGTCATTTTCAAACGAAGGGACCACACCCTCTTCCCCTGTTTCTTTTGCTATAGCCGACCCGAGATTCAATTGATTAATGATAATTTCAATAACATCTTCAAAGATACTCGCTGAAAACGAGCTATGGTCGCCAGTCTGAACAATTAACTCGCTACCTTCTCCTTGTTCAAGTACCATTTTCCTTAGAGCTTCATAAGTAAAATCCTCAGGGACAATGAGAATGGCCGATACCTCTTCATTAGATAAAGCACTCAACGCGTCAGTTTCATTCATGCTTTTGATTTGAAACATCTCATTAAATTCATCACTGTTAAATACGTCAGTAATCACATTCACAGGTTGAAATGAATCAACCGCTTCACTTATTTGAGCTTTAGCCTCATCAGGAATTGGTAATTGTTTAACTTCCTCTTTAAAGCGCTTTACGTCTTGTTCGGTTTGACCCTTCTGAACAAACGCTACGCTCGATGATATCCCCTCTGTACTACCAGACATTACACCGCCTAACGCAAAACCTAATATAGAAGTCAAAACAAGAGGCATGAGCAATAAAACGGCCAGCTCTGTTTTATCACGAAATAACACTAGAATATCTTTTTTCAAAAATGACCACATGGCTCATCCTCCTAATCTCTTAATTTTCGTCCCGTTAAATGTAAAAACACATCTTCTAATGTTGGGACTTGAACATTAATACTCGTAATTTGAGCTTCTTCTTTTTCCGCTAAGTTAAAAATCGTTCCTAGCTGCCTGCTCCCTTTCGGAACAATTAACTTAATCCCATTATCAGTTTCCGTTACTTGTAATATGCTTTCATTTTTCTCAAGTTTATTAACTAGGTTCGGATAAGGGCGATCAAAATCTACTATTATCGTTTCTTCACTAGATAGAATGCTTGTTAGTTCTTCTTTTGTACCTGTAGCAATCACTTTGCCATGGTCCATAATGTAAATGCGATCACACAATCGCTCCACTTCTTCCATGTAGTGACTTGTATATAGAACGGTCATTCCTTTTTCTTCTTTTAGTTGACGAACCATTTCTAAAATATAATTGCGTGATTGAGGATCAATCCCTACAGTCGGCTCATCCATGATGATTATTACCGGTTCATGAAGAAGGGCTACTGCAATATTGATTCTACGCTTCATACCGCCTGAATACGTTTTGACTAAATCTTTTTGCCGTTCAGTTAATCCGACAATTTCTAAAACTTCTTGAATTTTTTTATCTAGTTGCTTGCCTTTCAGACCATAAATTTTCCCGAAAAACTTCAAATTCTCAAGTGCCGACAGTTCTTTATATAAAGCAATTTCCTGTGGTACGACGCCTAATACATCTCTAATTTCGTTAGGGTTCTTGATGACACTCTTCCCATGCCACTTCACATCGCCTGAAGTCGGTCTTAATAAAGTGGAAATCATCGATATTGTGGTGGATTTCCCTGCACCGTTTGGGCCAAGTAAGCCAACTGATTCTCCTTGATCTAAATACAGATTTACATCATCTGCAGCCACATTTTGCTTGAACACTTTTTTCAAATTGACTGTTTCTAACATACACGTCTCTCCCTATCTTTCAATCTACTACTAATATATAAAAAATAAGACAGCTGCAACACTGCCTTCAGTCACTAAATATAAAAAAGACCCATGACTTAAGTCATTTTATTTCTATATCACACAATTTTTTTCTTAAACCTTTATTTTTTAAGACGCCATTCCTTACTGGTAGTTAGTATTAATATGAAAACACCGCCAATTAACAATAAAAAAGAAGTAGTGATTGGAAACGTTCCTACTTCCCTTATGGCTGTTCCGAAGATTCCGTACCTACTATCCCATCCTTGTCCAGAAGATCCTAGAACTTGAGAATAATAAGAAGCTGCTATTAATGTCGATCCGTAAACAATGGCACTCATGAGTAATAATGTAGTACCTATAATGGTAAACTTCATTTTGACACTCCCCTTGTTAATTCCTTCTTACTAATTTTACCTAAATGCGTGTATGGTAAAGTATCCATGATTGTTATCTGCTTTGGCATCTGATACCTTGCCACCCTTGTACTTAACCAATTTAATATTTCTTGTTCGGAGATATTCTCCTGTACTGTTACAAATGCATGTAACCTGTGTCCAAATTCATGGTCATCTCTCCCAATTACAGCAACATCCTTTACATGAGGATGCCGATTCAACTCTTGCTCTACGTGAATAGGATAAACATTCTCTCCTCCAGAAACAATCATGTCATCCACCCGTCCACAAACATAATAGTATCCACGCTCATCACGGTAAGCTAAATCACCTGTCCCCATCCACCTTTTCTGACGATTAATCATGGACCAATCGTTTATAATAAAAATTTGACCAATTTCACCTGTATTAACCTCATTCATATGTTGATCAAAGATTTTGATCTGTTGCTTATTTACAGGCTGGCCATTAGTCATAGGTGAATCGTTTAATTCAGTCGGAGTAGCGATTAAATTTAACCCTGTTTCTGATGTACCATAAAGATTGTACAACACAGGACCAAGTTGATCGAAAGTCTCATTTACCAATTTTTCATTCAGTTTAGTGCCACCTGAAGCTATGCATTTAAGATTTTTTATATTATCCAAGTCTGTTTTTAGTAGCCGTTGTAACATCAACGGAACGACGGTCATGAATTCAACTTGATGTTTAGCGATTATGTGACTTGCCTGCTTTGACTCAAAGTCACTACTCACAACAATCTTTTTGCCCAAAGGAATGAACAAAAGCAAAATAGCTATACCATACCCGTGATAAATTGGTGTACCAACATATGCGGTATGATAATCCAATAGTTTTAAACGTTTGATCAGTGCTATAAATGGATTTAAATAATTAAATAATGAAGGTTTATGTACTGCTTCTTTGGAGCGGCCAGTCGTCCAACCTGTTTGAAGAACTAACCTTCCCATTGAACAGCGCTCTAATAATTCTTTGTCATGGTTTAAATGAATGAGTTGTTCAATGGAGTTTTCTATGTGATAAGTTAATAGTTTTTCACCTTTGAAGCTTGAATGTGTAATGATTGACTCAACTTCTTGATCATAAATAAGTAATTTAAATTGCTGTTGTTGTTTTAACAACTCCTCCAATTGATTCTCAGCTATTTCTGCATTAACCAAATATACATCTGCCCCTAATCGTGAAACAGCAAAAATTCCTCTAATTAGTGAGTTATGGTTTTTGCATAAAAATAAGACCTTGTCACCTTTTTCTATGTCATATTGCTCTTTAAGGTGTAAGGAAAGATTTTCTGTTTGATTTAACATTTGAGTATAAGTTAATGTCTCTTTGTCATCTACTAGCGCCACACGCTCTCCGTACTTTTTTTCAGCAAAATATAATAAAGTCATTAAGTTACTACCACTTTTAATTAATACAGTTAATAGATTATATAATGACCTTGGAGTAAATAATCTGATTTTGTATAGAACTTTTATAAGGTTAATGAGCTTCAATTTATCCCACCTTTGAACCAAACCGCTCCCATACACCTCTAAAAATTACTGAAGCTAATTGAGCGAAGATTAACCACCATGGTTGATATTTTCTTCTTTTACTAAAGATTGACTTACCAATAATTTTTGCAACATGCTCAGGAGACATTGCCGGCATATTCTTATAGGCTTTCGTGGGTTTTATCATAGGAGTTTTAACTAAAGGAAGATATATAGATGTAGTCGTAATCCCTGCAGCATTGACTTCAGTTGAAACCGATCGAAACCAAGTATCAAACGCTGACTTCGAGGCCTGGTATGCAGCCCATTTTGGAAAAGGGATGAGTGAATTATTAATGGTTGAAATGTTAATTATCTGACCCTTATTCTGTTCAAGTAAAGGTATTGTAGACAACAATAATTGGACGGGCGCAAAATAATTAATAGCCATTGTCCTTTTGAAATCATGGAATCGATCTAGGGAGTCGAATATGGACCGCCTTATAGATAAGCCTGCGTTACTTACAAAAATGTCTAAACCATTGGGTAAACTATGGAGAAAATGTGTGAAATCCAAAACCTCTTCTTCATTTCTTAGGTCAGCATCATAAACACTTGCTGTTGCAACTTTCTTTTCTATATCGCTCTTTAGCTCTATTAATCTTTCTTTTCTTCTAGCTACCAGGATTAAATGGCAGTCAAAGCCAGCTAAATAAAGGGCTAGCCGCTTACCGATCCCCGAACTTGCCCCAGTAATGAGAATCGTCTTATTCAAAATACTATCACTGAGCTTTTTCCGATTGATTCGTGTATGTAAAAATAATAAAGATTCTAATAAGTTATAGTTATGCATGCTTCCCTCCTGATTTAATTATTGATGTACTTCATGACATCATCTATGTAATGACTTATGGATTGTTTCGTATCAACAACAAAATAATCATGTTTCAAAGGGCGTTGGCTGTTTTTAATGGTATACTGGAAACTTTCTATAGAAGCCGCTTGTGCGATCTGGCTTGGCATCTTTACTCGGTGTTTTAATCGCCTATTAACCTCAATAAAATCGTCTAGATAGCACTCAACATATTTATATTTAATATGAAATTTTTCAGTTAATTCTATTCCTCGACCCACCATCTCCTGATATAAACAAGGGCTATCGAAAATCACGGCATGTCCCTGTGATAATTGGAATTCTATTAATGACCAATCTATGTTATAAGCTATGGGGCCTGACTTTTTCGGATCACCCTCGTAATCTTTTAACAACCCTGATTTAATGACATCATGATCAATAACCACTGCCCCAGTTCGTCTACCAATCTCTTGAGCTAAAGTAGATTTACCCGAGCCAGGAAACCCTGACATTTGTAGGAAAAACATTCTAAACCAACCCATTTCTTATCGCGTAAATTGCTAATTGTGTTCGGTCGCGAAGACTTAATTTGTCTAGTAAAACACTAATATTGTTTTTAATTGTACCGACAGATAAAGCCAGTTCATCAGAAATCTCTTTATTACTTTTACCTTCTCCAATTCGCTTGAGAATGTCTGTTTCACGTGGGGTTATTTGGTGTTGGAGTTTTGGCTGTTCAACCTCTTTTTTCTCTAGTAATCTAGGCATAACTTTCGCCGCCACCTCACCTTGAAGTTGCAACCCACCGGATAAACAACTTTTAATAGATTTGATTAATGACTCTGCATCAGCATCTTTAAGCATATACCCATGAGCACCAATTCGAAGGGCTTCTAAAGCGTACTCATCATCATTAAAAGTCGTTAGCATCAGAACCTTCATCTCAGGCCAACGTTCGCGAATAATTTTAGCCGCTTCAAGCCCATCCATCTCTGGCATTCGAATATCTAAGATTGCAACATCGAACCATTGTTTTTCACAAAACTTAATGGCTTCTGCACCATTTTTCGCCTCACCCGTCACCTCAAGTTCTGAGTCTGTTTCAATCATCATTTTTAGACCCTGCATAACTAAAGACTGATCCTCAGCTAGTAACACGCGCGTCATTGGCTACACTCCCCCTCTTAAGTGGTAATGTTCCTCTTATAATAAACCGATTTTGATAGGTTAAAATCTCTAATCGTCCTTGCACTTGTTTAATACGTTCGCGCATAGATTGCAATCCATATCCTTCATGATAAACATAATTTTCAGTCACTGGATTAGACACTTCAAACCTAAAAACACTTTCACCAGGTGATTCAAATAACACTGAAGCCTCACGCTCTAAACTATGGCGCATCACATTCGTCAAAGCTTCTTGAACAGCTCGATAGACTGCGACAGTCTGATCCACGTCAAGCTCAGCAGAAAACGCACGATTTTTCACAGCAAACTGGATTCGAATGAAGTTCTCTGCTTCTAGTTTTCTAATTAAGCGTATAATCGACGGAAGGCCACCGATCTCTTCATGATCCATAGCTTTAACAGCTTGCCTCGTCTCTTCTAAACTTTCTTTCGCCAATCCTTTTAACATATGAAAGCGCTCTTTAGTATCGGTTCCAACTTCCATTCGAGCTACTTCCAATTGCATAAGTAAATTGGTTAGTTTGTGTCCGACGCGATCGTGAATCTCCCGTCCAATTTGCGTTCGTTCTTCTTGGCGAGCCAGCTTTTCATCAGAGGCTGACTTCAGTTTAATTTTTCTATACTCATGAATTAATGCATCATAACGTGCATCCGCTTCATTGTATTGTTGAAGTTTTGAATAAATAAGTAGTCCAAGCACAATTAGAAAAACAGTATAGATTACTGAAAAAGAAAACGTTACTGGACTTAGTGTCATTAAACAACCTGCAATAATGAGCACTGCCGAGAGTGCATACCATTTCGTTAAACGATAAATCACTTCGCCAGCTAAATATGTAAAAATAATGAGCGCATGTGCTGAGTCACTTATAGAAAAAACAAGAGCTGTTATTATTGCAGCACTACTTAAGGCCAGAGTAGTAGCCAATTGGCTTTTTTTAAATAATGGAAGAAGAAATAACAGACCAAAGAATATTGCACTTCCTAGAAGTTGTAGCGCTGCCACTTGAGATAAATCACCAAGACCGATTGCCCAATTGATTAATAAGAGACCAAGCCAAACCCATACTAAATGTCGTTCCATCCAATCACCTATTAAAGTATTTTTAACTATCATATCATTTATTGGAAGATTTTGAGATAGAAAAAATTAAATAGATTGGCTTCCGCCTCGGTGCGGAAGCCTTTTTTATTTTTTATTGAAGTTGTGATTGCTATTAATTGAGTTGTGGTCGTGAATAATGAAGTTACCTTTGGGATTAACAGAGTTTAATTTGTGAATAATGGAGTTCGTTGGTCGATTAATGGACTAATAAACCTTTTTATTGAAATTTAGCCCAACATAAACTTGATACTTAATATAAGTAGTCCTCCACAAAACTTATAAGCCTTCCTAATTTTATTGAAGTTTTTGTTCTGATTAATGGAGTTGAAGTTTGGATTAATGGAGTTTCATGCTCTATTAATTGAGTTTGCTAATTTATTAACGAACAAATCACTAAAAAACTGCCCGCGTCATTACAGCGCAAGGCAGTTTTTCTCATTCTACCAAATCCACAAGGCAATCAAGGTTGATACGATTAGCCCGAGAATAACTGGTATAAAGTTTTTCCTGGCGAGGTCAATGGCTGAGACGCCACAGAAACCTGCGACAGCTACAAGGGATGACCACGCAACAATGGTTCCGCCACCAGTCCAAATGGATCCCATTTGACCGATCGCAGCTAACGTTGATGGATCAAGTCCGCCATTAGCTAGAGCTCCTGATAAAGATCCTGTTAACGGTAACCCTGAGAAACCAGAGCCATCAAGCCCGGTAATAATCCCGATAACCAAGATTCCAAATGCAGTCAGTACCGCACTTTCAGGAATGGCATTCTGTCCTGCAGCCACCAAGTCAAATAAGAATGCTGGTGGTGTCGCCTCTCCAAGTGATAATATGCTCCCAGAGAAGTCACTACTACCAAGGAAGAAGAATCCTGCTATCGGAATAACTGGACCCATTGCTTTAAATGCAAAGACAAACCCACTAACGATATGCTCACTTATTCGATCAAGCGCTTTAACTTTACCAAAAGCTAGCGAAGCAAACGCAAGTAGGATAACAGCAACCCCACCAATAAGAGCAGCTCCATCTCCACCTTCAAAACCACCTGATCTTCCGCCTTCAAATTTCGTATAAACCATAAAGATCATAACACCCAGCATCGCTAATGGTACAAGTACAGCGAAAAACTTTTTCCATTTTTCACTCGTACTAACAACTTCAGCATCCTCTTGACCTGGAAGTTGCTTTAACGCTTCTAAGTTTTTCGGATCATTAGGTTTCCGAATTTGTTGACGAATCATGAGATAAGCCAAACCAATCGCAAATGCACCTGTAATTAGTGACAAGATTAACGCTTTATCGGCTACTGCAGCTGTTTCAACACCCGCTGCTGAAGCACTCAATGTAGGTGCAACTTGAATGACATAGTCAGAGGCTAAAGCCATCCCTTGCCCAGCGAGCGCCACGACCATGGCGGCTCCCATTACAGGTAAACCAACTCTAACAGCAGCCGGGATAAGTAATGCCCCGATTAACGGTACAGCTGGTGTTGGCCAGAAGAATAATGAAATAACAAATGTAATTCCTACTAATACTAGAAAAGCTACGTGTCCATTTGTCATGATCTTTTGAACGGGCGCAATCATTTGCTGGTCAGCCCCAAGATCTTTTAACGCATGCAACAACGCAACCATGAATGTAATGATTAAAAAGATACTGAATAGTTCTTTTGCCGCGGTTAAGTTCGCATTAAATACGGCGGTAAAGCCCGTGATAATACTACCTTTGTAAATCCAAGCGACGAGAAATGTTCCAAGTAACGTCGGGAGCACAACGCCTTTACGAAACACCATCGTCAAAATTACGACAAGTGTAACAATTGCATACAACCAATGCGACATTGTTAATTCCATGATTGATGTCCCCCTTTTGGAACATCATATGCGCAGACGCCTATGTTGGTGAGCGACCGGCGTGTTGCAACGCAAAAATTTATGATTTAAAAACTGACGGACTATATTTTGCTCAAAGTTGGCATTTCAGTATCTAAAAAACACTCTTTTTTACCGTTCGACAAAAAATTTCTCCATTAATAAAAATTATGTACCCAATACTACTCATTCCTTGCTCAAAGCAGACCCTCAATTAACTCAAAACTAAAAAAGACCTAACCACATTACGCGATTAGGTCATTATCATCCTTATTAAACTGTCACCGCTTCTTTCTTAAAGGCTCTCGCCATTTCAATCAAACGTTTGTTTGATTTCTGTACGGTTTCAAGCTCCTTACCTTCAAGTACAACTTTTCCATCTACCAACTTTTCACCAACGTAGTTACACATTACTCGTGGCTGCCCTGGTACATCTACATTCATGTGGCTAAGAACCTCACGTAAGTGCAACTGCGCTTTAATTGTACCACCTTGACCTGGTGATGCACCCATTACACCTGCTACTTTACCAGCTAATGAGCTTTGGCCACCTGGACGGCTCAACCAGTCAATCGCGTTTTTCAATACTCCTGGCATTGACCCATTATATTCAGGAGTTGAAAACAATACAATATCTGCTGACTCTACCTGATCTTTAAACTTTTTAACACTATCAGGTAGAGGGCTCTCCTGATCTTGATTAAAAAGCGGGACCTCTGAGTAATCCGCATATTCATATTCAATATCTGAAGGTAGCTGTTCAGCTACGAAATCTAGTAATTTTTTATTCACTGAATCTTTTCGATGACTGCCGTTAATACCGACAACTTTTAATTTTTGATCCATGCTCTCACCTCTGTTGTATTTACTAGTTTTTATCTTAAGAAAAATTGTCGTTTAAACGCAAGTGATTTGTTTGAGATGGTAAAATCTACACCCCCAGGTGGATCATTTATTACTTTAGTAACCCCCTAACAAAACAAGCCTCGATTGTACTTTTGGAAGGGCCCTTTTCAAATTTTTACTTTTTAAGATGTTTTTTGTTAATTTTTGACGATTTTGTATAAGAAAATTAAATTTTCTTACCTCTTACTCTAAAAAATTAATATAAAAGCGATGTGACAGTTTTAGAACTCCACTATAAAGTAGTTTTTGAAAAGGGGGGCGTATGCATGCCAGATATGTTACAAGACCAAACCAATGACTTCAGTGAGGTATTGAATCAATATGAAAGCATGATTTACCACCTCATACACAAGCTTAATATTCAGGACCGGGACGGGGAGTTTTATCAAACAGGACTTGTTGCGCTTTGGGAATCTTACCGAAAGTACTACGGTCGTGATACGTTTTCAAAAATCACTTTCATTACCATTAAAAGTCGAATGATTGACCTCATACGCAAGAGAAGTCGCATAATTGAACGGGAAGCAATGGGTGAATTTATGAAAGAAGATGCTGAGTATGACTCATCTATAGAGAACTATGACCCGGAATTTTGGAATGTTGTTCGTGCTTCCTTATCAGAAAAGCAATGGACCTTTGTTAAAAAGAGAATTATACAAGGCAAGTCATTAAAAGAAATAGCTTACGAGGAAGATACTACAATTGATGCGGTTAAAGGATGGGGTAAGGAAGTAAAACGAAAATTACGACCTGTTCTTGAACCGTATTTAACATAGATAATGACCGGCAATCATGTCGGTCTTTTTTTGTGGTCTGAAAACAAAATCCGACTAGAGTTGGAACGCAATTCAACCTTTCTCCCGTTTTGAAAGCCTTCTTCAACGGGTAAACTAAAAGTGAACAAAGAAAAAAGGAGGCGATGAATCATGTTTCTATTTGATACTCAGTTACACAGTATCATGTATAAAGATCGTCATAAACGATATCAAGAGCAACAAGAGCACCTACGCAAAGTACGTAAAAGTCACTAATTAAGTTAGGCAACATTCGTTGATTTTAATTAGAGAGGAGTACAAAATTGGTATCTGTGTTCGATTCTTTAAGATGACAAGAACCTTCAACCCAAATGATAAGTTGAAGGTTCTTTTTTATGACTTTATAAGTTTCTGTTGATATCCCACTCATGAATTTCAAATCCACGCGCACCGTGATCGACATAAGGATCTTGTTTAACAAAAGTAATGGCTTCATCTAAATCTCGAGCTTTATAAATAATCAATCCTCCGTCACCGTCTGTAAAACGGCCATATAGTGGAACGATACCTTCTGCATGCATCTTCTCAATAAATTTCAAATGCTCTGGTCGGTATTGATTGCTTTTTTCTTCGTCTTTCATTGGTAAAAATACTGCGAAATGTTTCATTGTATTTGGTCCTCCCATAATCGATTAACTCTCAGTAAATTATTATCCTCAAATTCTAATTTTAAAACATCAGGCATCGCAAGTGTTTTCCAAAAGTCAAAATCAAACCTAGAATCAAAATATTGCATGATTAACGTCATAATATTTCCGTGCGTTCCTATAACAATACTTTTACCGCGGTACTGATTTAAAACTTGATTCAACGTATTCACACCTCTTTTTTGAGCTGCATGATTGGACTCCCCACCTGGTAAAGATAAAAATTCATCTCTCCAAACCTGTTGGATTGCTGAATCAAAGTCTTTAACAGGTTCTCCTGCTAGACGACGCTCTTTGAATCCATCTAAAACCTCAACTTCCAGGTCACGGTCCTTAGCCACGCCTTCCACAGTTTGTACAGCACGTTTATAAGGACTTGACAGCACAACATCAAATTTATAATCCTTTAAAATGTGTCGTACATCTTGAGCCTGAAGAAAACCTTTTTCAGATAACGGACGTCCTAATTCATCAGGTGTATATGTAGAATGAGCATGACGAACGAAGTAAACTAAAGTCAATTAACTCTCTCCCCTTTTTTTTCGATCTCCTCAATATCTTGCAACAGTAACTTTTTACTATCTTCAACTTTAATTAAATCAGTAAACTCTTTTGCCATAACTAAGTTCTTTTCTTTTTTCTCTGTATTATTAAGTAGCATTTGCGCTCGAGCCATTGCTTCATAACCATACGCGATAAAAAATGGTGGTAACTCTGCTTTTCGACTGACATCAATACAACGCTGTGCGTAGTGTTCAGCCTGCGGGCCATTTCCTACTACTGCGTATACACGCGAAAGCTGCCAATACCCAATTGAAAGATTCTGATCAGTATGATCTTCCACTTGAGTCCAGTGCCAGAATGACGAATGACACATTTGAACCATTTCTTCATTTTGTGCATCCGTACGTTCTGTTAAGTCTAATAAATCCCAAACGTTATTAAAACAATTTACTGCCAGTTGTTTATGTGTATATGTTTCCATATGTATTTCTCCCCTTCTTGCACTTATGGTATGTCAATTATATCCCAGGATGAGATAATCCCCAATAATGATTCATCAGACTTTCCACTGTGCGTAATCAAAATTGCATCAATACGATTTTCTTTATTGACTTGTTCTTTAAAAATATCCTCTGCTTCATAAATGGTTAAATCACGCGACACAAACTGATAATTATCCGGCCCTTCTTCATACCCCAAAATTTCTTCCAGCTTTGTATCTTCTCTCGATAATACATCATCTTCCACCGTTTTAGCTAACCAATTCGTTATTCCATTTCCTGTGATCAGACCTTTAAACTCTTCCCCTTCATATACTGGAAACTGAGAAAACGACGACTCTTTAATCACGATTAATATGTCAGTAAGTGAATCAGATACGCTAAACGATTTAACCTCTCGCGAAAATCGAGGGATGACCTTTTTTGGTTCAGTTAATTCCTGCATGACATTCTCAATTTTCTCAACAGTAGATTCATGGGGTTCTGCAATCACATACTCAGGTTCTGTCCGCTCATGGACAATCGCATTACGTAAAACCGCAAATTCCAACAAATCATCCTTAAACCGCTGCACAATCTTGTGATTTTGAGACACTTTATTTACCGCCTGGCTAAATCCTGTGTGGTGCCCATTTCCGCCTAAATGATCATTTAAATATTTTTCAATTTTATTAAAAGCAAACAAAAAGCGCTCCGAATCCTTCATGTCACGTCCCCTTTCATAGGATTATTGTGACACTAAAAACCAAATGTCATTCTTCCAGCTTCTTCACTTGTATTTTTCATTAGACCACAACTCAACTCCTGTTCACCAAACAAAAATTTACAAATTTTGCAGGATTGGAACCAATGTATATGGAATTAATTAGTTAACTACTCAAGTTGAAAATTTAGTACTTAAGTTTTTTGCTTAGTACTCAAGTTTATATAACTAATACTTAGTTTTAAAGGAGTTTTATCATGAAAGCTTTACTTGTTATAGACGTACAAAACGGGATTGTGAACGCTAAGGACTTTTCAGAAGAACTAAAGAATATTGAAAAAATCATACAAGACTTTAAACACCAAAATCTGCCGGTCATTTTCATGCGCCACATTGATCAGGAAGAAGAAAGTCCGCTTCACCGAGAATCAGAAGGTTCGAAACTGTATCAACCCCTGGCACCTTATGCCGACTACACCATCGATAAATCGACTCCAAGTTCTTTTTATCAAACCGACTTAACAGCGACTTTAGATAAACTGGACGTCGATCACGTGTTCATAACAGGATTTAATACAGAATTTTGTTGTCTATTCACAGCTATTGCTGCCTTTGACCGGGGTTATAAAGTCACTTTTATTGAAGACGCAACTGGCACAGTGAATGATGAAGATACCTATGAAATGAAAGGATTAGACATCAAAGACTTTATTGGAACAGCGCTACATTGGACGAATACTATGGAAGTTTTGGAATATGAAGAATATATAGAGGACTATAGATAAGGAGCAAATCCATGGCCAACACTTACTTCTTTACAGGATTTCCCGGTTTCATTGCTAATAACTTAATTCGCCACCTCATCAGGAAGCAAGAAGTGAACCATATTTACTTACTCGTTTTACCTCATATGATGGAAAAAGCTGAGCAGGTAGTCCAGTCCATCGCAAATGATGAGAATATATCATCTGAGCAATTTCAACTTTTATCAGGGGATATTACACAACCAGACTTAGGGATTGAGGAATCCATTCAACCCTATTTGCAAGAACAAATCACTCACGTCTTTCATTTAGCAGCAATCTACGATTTAGCCGTGCCAAAAGCCATTGCCTATAACGTAAATGTAAATGGCACACGTCATGTTAACGATTGGGTGCAAAAACTTACAGCACTAAAACGATATATTTACTTCAGTACAGCCTACGTTTCAGGCAAGCGTACAGGAAAAATTCTTGAAACAGAGCTCGATCAAGGACAAACATTTAAAAACCATTATGAAAGCACCAAATACGAAGCCGAAGTATTAGTCGACGCACTTAAAGAACAAGTACCCACAACGATTATACGCCCAGGTGTAGTATGCGGCGATTCCAAAACAGGCGAAACCATTAAGTTTGACGGCCCGTACTTTATGTTAAATTTATTTGATTCATTAAAAAAATTTCCCTTCATCCCATACATAGGGAAAAGCCAGGCATATGGCAACTTCGTCCCAGTTGACTATATTTTTCTCGCAACAGTTTATCTGGCTCATGCCGAGGTATCTGCAGGTCGAACATATCATTTAACCGATCCCAACCCATACCCGATGAGAGACGTTTACGCGATGTTGATGGAGGAATACTTGAAGCGAATGCCTAAAGGCACCATACCAACTAGGGTTGCTAAAGCAGGACTTTCACTAAGCTACATGCGTAAATGGCTTCGTGTCGAGAAGGAGTCACTCGACTACTCACGTCTCATCGCTGAATACGATTGTACACAGGCCCAACAAGATCTAAAAGGTTCTGGTATTGAATGCCCTGATTTTAAAGATGTGGCACCAGTTATGGTGAATTTTTATCGCGAAAACAAAAACAACCCAAATTATCAAATTCACATCAGCTAGTTATTCACAGAAGTTGTCGATTGCTGAACTTATGCACAACGATTTTTGAAAGTTTTTGATGAAATAGTGTGAAAAATACTCATTTACACACAGTCTGTTGATAAACCTGTGAATATATGGGGACAAATCTACATTTATTGGGGATAGCTTATGGAAAACTTGCGGATAACTCAAGATAATGTTGAGATAACCACATTTCCGTGTGGATAATTTCGATTTTAATGTTTTTATCTGTGGATGATGTTAATAAGTTGTGTATAAGAAGGTTAATAATCAACACTTACCTTTAATACATTTTTAGTACCACTATTAATTACTATATTTTCACAATAATTACACATCAATAACATATTGTAAGAATTATGTAAATTATGTTAATCTTATAAAGAATTTGTTAATAACACCTTATACATAAGTTTTTCGGTGTTAAATAATTATTTGGGGGAATAAGCACATGAAGATTGTTGGCTTTTTCATGATTTTAATCCCTGTATTGGTCGTCGCTGCAATCTTAGGGGTTTTGTGGTGGGTTTGGATGAAATTTCGCTACAAGACAGCGAAATCAAACGAAGCACTAATTATTGCGGGTCCTAGATTAGGTAACCCGGAAAAAGAAACAAACATATTTACCGACGATGAAGGTCGTTCCATGAAGATTATTCGTGGTGGTGGACATTTACTTAAAATGCACCAAACAGCAACACCGGTAGACTTAAACTCGTTTCAGTTAAAACTAACGACACCGCGTGTCTACACGAATGGCGGCGTTCCAATTGTTGCTGATGCCGTTGCTATGGTAAAAGTAGCCGACACGTTAAAAGGTATTGCACTATATGCTGAGCAATTCCTGGGCAAGAAACAGAAAGAACAAGAAGAAGAGATTTCGGAAGTTTTAAACGCGAATCTGCGTGCGATTTTATCAAAAATGACGGTCGAACAGATTAATGAAGACCGTGAAGAATTTAACCGACAAGTAACAGAGGTTGCCCAACAACAATTAGATGAAATGGGTTTCAAAATCACATCTCTAGGTTTACAAGACTTACGTGATGCTGATGAAGAAAACGGTTATTTAGATAACTTAGGTCGTCCACGTATTGCGGAAGCTCGTAAACGTGCTGAATTAGCAGAATCAGACGCGGATAAAGAAACACGTATTCACCGTGCGACGAACGATCAAGAAGCGAAAGAACAAGAATTTGAACGTCAGACTGAAATTGCTGAATCGAAGAAGTCCAAAGACTTAAAAGATGCAGCAATCAAAGAAGAAACTGAACGTGCTCGTGCGAAATCAGAGCAGTCATACCAGTTAGAAAAAGCTCGATTAGACAAACAAGTTCAGGAAGAAGAATTGAAATTAATCGCTCAACAAAAAGAAGAGGACCTACGCTTGAAACACCTAGAGCGCGAACGCCTAGTTAAGCTAGAGGAAGAAGAAGCTAAGGTACGTAAAGCAAAAGCTGACGCTGATTACTATGAAACAACTAAAACAGCTGAAGCAGAAGCAAGAAAAGCACAAATTGATGGGGAAACAAAAGCTAAAATTAATCGTGAACAAGGTCTTGCTGAAGCAGAAGTTATCCGTGAAAAAGGTGAAGCAGAAGCAGAGGCTAGACGTAAGCTAGCTGAAGCAATCTCTGAACATGGTGACGTTGTCATTGCTGAGAAACTCATCGAAATGCTTCCAGCTTATGCACGCGAAATTGCACAGCCACTTGCTAACATTGATTCTGTTAAAGTCATTGATAGTGGAAATGGAAATGGCGTCAATGCTTATGGACAACAAGTAACAAGCACAATGGCACAAATTCAGGAGCCATTAAAAGACTTAACAGGAATTGATATTTCAAAACTTTTATCAGACCTCGCTAACCGCGGAAACACACATACCGTGATTCGCGAAGCAGATGAAAAAGAAGAATCTAAAGAATCGTCCAGCGATTTATTAACTCTTGAAGAAGAGGAAGAAGCAACACAGCAAGAATCAAATAAAGAATAATCGAAAGATAAGAAATACACATGGGAAGACATTCTCATGTGTATTTTTACATAAGAGGTGTTTAAAATGTTCGAAATCTTACTTGTGATTTTAGTTTTCGCGGCAATGTTTTGTTCAATATTTGCATGGTACAACACAAAAATATTAATGGATGATTTAGAAGATATTAAAGATCATTTAGGGATTGAGAAAAAAGAAATTAAAAGCTTTTTGGATAAAGATTTAGATGGTTAAAAGGAGTGTGCTTTTGTGTATAAGTTACTCACTGCACTGTTAGTGTTTTCATTATTGATGGCAGGGTGTAAGGATGAGTTTAAAGACGATCATTTATCTGATTTAGAATGGTTTGATTCTAAAGAAGAGGCTCTTGATCATCATACCTCCCCTTCTCATGAATTAACTCTCATCCAGACTATTAATGATGAGGAAATTATTTTAGCAAGCTTGAATGGTCACACATTTTATATGGCTGAGATAGTTGAACGAAATAAGAAACACGCAGTAGCCCAAATTACCGCGTCTTACTCTTTAAATAATACAGTTGGTGGAGAAATTGGATTTAGTTCACTTAATAAGCATAGCTATAACATTAAGTTTTCAAAAGACCAAGAGCAAAACCACCTTCCCGCTTCCTCCAGTGAGAAGTTTTACTTCCATATAACAACCGAACAAAAACATTCAGATGATGTCACCGTTATTTTAAATGGTATTGAATCTGTTGAAACATTTAGCAACTAAAAGAAAAGGACTTAGATATATTAAACGATCTAAGTTCTTTTCATACTCTTTATTTAATCACGAACAATCCCGTGACTTGACCCCGTCAATACTTCTTTGCCATGTTGATTCGTATATGTCGATATCATTTCTATCCGTTTGCGACCTTCTTGCTGCTCAACCTTTGTCAATTTCAGCTCGCATGTGATCGTGTCGCCAGTAAATACAGGTCGAATAAATTCGTTAACCATCTCTCGTGCTATGTAATTCAAATCCCCACCAATTTTCGTGGCTATACTGGCTGTTAATAATCCCTGGACCATTAATCTTCCTTTTTCATCAGGTTCGACATGGTGATTACCCTGATCCCCTGAAATTTTTCCGAACTCAATAACATCATCGTTAGTAAATGTTCGCTCCCATGTGAAAATGTCATTTGTTTTTATCATAAGCACTTCTCCCTCCGCTGTTTGTATTAGTATATCAAAACCTCCGGAATTTTCTCACTATTCAGGCTATAAACCCTAATATACCAAGGGTCTGACGCTAAAATCAGCCTTTAGAATGAGCGTAAATCAATCTGCATACCGTTCAGAAAAACCCCTCTACCACGTAAACTATGAGTAGAAGATAACAAATGGAGGTTTTAAAGATGTTTGATATATATAATGCGAATTTAACAAGAATGAATGATATTAGAAATGAATGTATGGATCAACGACAAAAGTTCAAAGAAAACAAAACTCACAAACCACACATTTTCCGAAATGTTTTTACTAAAAAGCCACAGGGTAAACTGGCTTAGGGAAAGAGTATTGGCTCCCCGATACTCTTTCTTGAACAAAATGTGAAAAGATTTCCAAGAAAGTCCAAAAATCAGACTTAAGTCTGAAGCCAAGATTCAATCTCGGTACTATAATAACGTTTGGCTTAAGGAAATTTTAGCCATAGGAGGGATTTTAATGTTTGATATTAGCTCAACAACAACTCGCATCAAAGACATGCGCGATCAATACATCAGAGAACAAAAATTCAACAAGAAACAAAAATAAAATCTTAACACTACTCAATTTTATGACATCATACACGAAAGGCTGAAGGTCGCCTTCACCTTTCGTTTAATATAAATTTTCAAAATATTATAATAAATAACTACAATTCGCTATCCGCTCTATGCGGGTAGCTTTTTTCTTGGTAATCTATAAAAAAGAAACGAGGTTTTACTGTGAGCAGAATCCCATATTATGAGCAAGAATCATTTCATTTCAGACCAGAGGTTCATGTCAAAACACGAATTAAAGAAATCGCTAACTCATCTGATATCGGGGCAAAAATAGCTTTAGGGTGGGAACATAAACTTGAAGAATTGTTGAATGAAAAGTACCCCGTAAATCATCCAGTCGGTAAAGAAACTTTTTCATTATATGGCGATTTCCCTTCTGGTATTTTTGAATATGCCTTAGATATTGATGGAGCAACAATGTTAATTAAAGAAAAACAAATGACTCCAACGATATTTAACCCTGGCGATATTATTCACGCCGTCGATCAAGGTAATGTTAATACAGATCCAAGCAAAATTAATCCCAACCATAAGAATCCTGTTATGATAGTAAAAAGCCAAGTACTTACAGATAATCAGTTTTATTGTATTAATGGTAATCACCGAATCAATGAAGCATTTAAATGTGGTGCTAATGATATTGAGGTTTACGCTTTTGAAGAACTGGATATTGTCCCAATATTTTACGATCAATTAAGTGAGGCAATCTATTACTTAGAAAATGATTATCAATATCTGGTCGAGGGGAAGCCTCTTCCTAAAGGATTTAATTTAGGAGCGTACATAAAAAAATAGGAGTTTGTTATATACGAACTCCTATAATCTCTTATATAATAAATAAAATATATCTACTAAAACCCCTGCGATTATTGCAAGAAAGACATTACTGAAAAATTGATTTCATCTGAAAATAGGTTATAGCCCAGCCATACATTATTGGGTTCCAGAGTATAAATTAACGTATATGGAAAAGGAAAGCATATTCATATCTACTAATTCCTTCATCCGCATAATGACCAGGTAAAAATAACGGTAGAGCAGCTAAAACTAAGCTTATATATACAATTCTTTCCTTGGTCATCCAAATCTACCACCCTTAAATGTTTAGTGCCATCCGCTTAGTTTTTAACATATATCCAAAGAAATCCTCATCATATTCTTCAATTAATTCAAAGCCCTTAGCTTCATAAAATTGTTCTCCAACCGTGTTCCCCTTCTCCACTTCGACAAAAATTCTATCGAACTGTTTCAATTCTTTTATGCCGGCATCAAGCAGCATCGTGCCAACACCCTTACCTTGCGCGTGAGGCAAAATATAAATTGCACCTAAATCAGCGCGTTCTCCATCTGTAAAAAAATTAGAATAACCAACAATCTCCCCTTTTAGTTCTGCAACAAACAAAATGGAGTGCTCTACTTTTGCTTTCATCGTCTCATCTGAATAGGCACGACTAATAAACTCATCTTGAATCTCTCTTGGAATTAAACCGTCATATGTATTGTGCCAGGTTTCTTTTGCCACTTTTTGTATATATGGAATGTCATTTTGAATAGCTTTTCTAATGGTGATTTTATTGGTCATTTAATTTCCCTCCGTACAACATTAGTACATACTGCAACCACCTGTTAACATGGCTAAAAATAGCCCCAGAACCATTAGGATTAATGCCGCCTTCCCATAATTATTAAGGTTTTCATTATCATGGCCAAAAGCTAATACTAATACTGTAATAATATTTACAATTGGTATTGCAGTTAGGATCAGTATTAAAATCCAAGCTCCCAAAGATACAACTTCATCATCAGTGTAATTATGATCACTTTTGAACCCCCGATTTTTTTGTTGTTCGTTTATCAGGTAGTCTTGATGGTTACGATAATCCATTAATACTCCTCCTTATTTTTTATCCTCAAACACTTAACATCGTATCGTTTTCTACATTAATGTATCTAACATTTTCAAAATTATGTTCAACCGCATTTTGATATAACTGTTGAAGCATTTCCTCTTGTTTACAAAAAATTTCTACATACTGCTGATCAATGATTAGCATGGACAGTTCACAATCACTCTCCATAAACTCACCAAAAGTCTTAATCATTTTTATTTCAGAACCTTCTGGAAAAGCTTTAATATCTGCGAATATTAAATAGTAAGTATTGTCTTCAAAGTATGATTGTAAATTCGAGCTGTTCATATGGTTGATTTCTTCTGTAAAAAGAGGCACTATATCTTCCGGTAATGCGAATTTATTCTCAGTCTTTTTTAAATAAGACTCAACATCATCGAACCACCAGTTATACTTGCTCATATTGATAGGTTTTAAGATTTCCCCGAGATAATTTCCATACTCATTTGGGATTTGGAAACTAAGAGCTTTCATACAATCTAACCTTTCTTAGATTATTTCTTATACGACTTTTTCTATTAAAGGCTGTATCCGCTCAATAACCCTTTTAGGCAAAGCATTATTTATGGCATTCTCCAAAATGCTTGGATGTTTGACACCATTTAATTTAAAGTAATTCTCAATCATGGCAACCTTCTTTTCTCTACCCGGTATTAATTGATAGAGTATGTACCAGCTCTCTAATGTACAAAACGGCACATCTACACCTTCTACATCGTAAAATTCAATTTGTTGTTCTTCGAATGGAAGGACGTAAACCCCATCTTCATGTCTAATTTTAAACTCCCCCATCACATCCATCGATAGATCCAATATATTAAACTCATAATAATAAGTTGTTGCATAGGGATCTAGTGGGGTAACAACACGCTCTTCGCCTAATTTGACCAACTCTCCTAATATTTGATTAACCCCATCTCTATGAACAATAATATCCATATCATTCACTTGATTAATGATGTCGCGTTGCTTTAATAGGAGAGATCCACCTACTGCCCATTTTGAATTAGTTTTGTTTAAATGATTAGCGACTAATGCTACAGTTTGATTGTTTATTGTTTCCACCCTACTTTCTATGTAAATAAACGATTTAATATGATGTTTATTCCTTCTCATAATTCTGATAATTAACTAAATGTTACCATATTTTATAAGTAAAGTAATGAACATCTAAAAAAATAACCTAATAAACCATTCACGAAATGACAACACCTTCATCACAAAGTTGAACCGGTCAATATTTTAGGCTTTCCGGACTTCTTTTCAGCGTTTCCGGACATATCTTAGTGATTTCCATGGTCGAACCTTGTCGAAAACACTTAAAAACAGTAGTTTTCCGGGCTTTCATTCACTACTTTCGGACTTTTTCCCAAAAAAAACCCCAACCCACAATAAGGTTGGAGCTTATCTACATTATTTTAATACAAACTGCGTTTCACTGTAGCCGTCACGAGATTTATTGACTTCAAGTATTGCTGGTATGGCTGATTTCAGTTCCTGCACGTGCGAAATCACACCAATCATGCGTCCGGATTTCTGCAGGTCAATCAACGTATCGATGGCCTTATTCAATGACTCATCATCAAGAGATCCGAACCCTTCATCGATAAACATTGTCTCAATCGACACACCACCTTTAAAGCTTTGGATGACATCAGACATCCCGAGTGCGAGACATAATGAAGCGTTAAACTTTTCGCCTCCAGACATCGTTTTCACATCGCGATCCTGACCTGTGTAAACATCATACACATCAAGTCCCAGACCACTTTGACGACCGCGTGCTTCCTGGCGATCACTGCGCTTCAAATAGAACTGCCCATTCGATAAGCGCTTCAACCGAGCATTTGCCGCATCAACAATCTGATCTAAATATTCGATTTGTAAATACCGCTCGAATGAGATTTTACGATCATTTTGACCACGAACCACATCATACAAATCAGCAATGCGATTAAGCGATTTCTCCTGTGCATCAACTTGCTCACTCGCTTCAACGATTCGCACCTTCAAATCAGCCACATCTTTTTGACTTTGAACCGTGGCATTATATGCTTGTAACACTGATTCATACTGATCCTGCGCTTCTTTGAGCTTTAACTCATATGCGCCTAACTCGACTTTTTCCTGATCCGTTAACTGCTCACGAAGCTCGCCAAGCCGTGCATTAACTGTCGCTAACTGCTGGTTAAACGACTCAATCGCATCTTTCAACGCTTTACGCTCTTCTTCCGTTCGTTTCGCGTTTCGATACTCTTCTTCATTGGAAAAAGCGCCGTCAGTCAGTGCTTGCTGGAAGACTTGCTCCGCCTTCTCAAGTTTAGCCTTTGCCTCTTGTAGCGAAAGACCACCATTCTGATTATGAGTGGTAGCCTTCGCAACCTGCTCACGTGCCGTATTCAGCTGCTGTTGGGCTTTCTCCCAAGCCTGTTCTAACTCCAGTTTTTTAGCTTCTGTTTCTTTTATTTTTGCTTCAAGGACACTTAGTTCACGAACGTTTTCTGGCACAGAATCAAGAAGCCCGTCATAAGTGACCTTAGCTTTTTCGTATTCAAGCTTTTGTTCTTCATATTGTTTTCTTAAATTTTCTTTATTCGTTTCAACTTTTTTAATTTCGTCGTTTAGTTGCTCAGAACGTTGTCGATACGCTTTTAGATTTTCTGAAGTGTGGTTAAGCTGTTCAACTTCTTTTTTAAGCGTTTTACCCTTTTCGACTAACCAATCAAATGTTTGATTGATATTTTCGAATGAGATGTCGTACTCTTTTATGACTTCTTTCTTTTCTTCCAGTTGGTCATTCTTCGCTTTGTACTTGGCAACCACTTCGGTATACGCTTGGTACTTTTTATCATATATTGCTTTCGCATGATCAAGTTCTTCTTTTGAAGGTGTTTCAATAGCAATTTCAGCCTTATTCGAATGGTCAACACTACCACAAACAGGGCAAGGTTCACCATCATTAAGATGTTCAGCTAAGATTCCTGCCTGTCCATGAACCCATGCTTGTTCCTTTTGTTCAAAGAATTGCTTTGCTTCTTTATAAGCTTGTTCGTTCGCTCTTAACTGTTGACTAAGTTCACCATGTTCACCCGTTAATTTAATATAACTTTGAATCTCACGGCATTTTTCTCGTAGTAGTTGTAATTCTTCTTGTTTTTTAGGTAGTTGATCGACGGCTTCTGTTCCTTCATTAATCTGTTTCTCAAGTTTCTCTTTTTCTTGTTGTGTTTCAGTTAAATGAGTTTCAATAGACTTATATTGAGTGGCATTTTGCTTCATGGCGGCTGCCGCTTCATCGACAAATTTTTTCTTAGAATTTAACTCTTCCACTTTTGGGCGAAGGTCTTTTAAATTCTCAACCTGTTTAGAAATTGCTTCTCTTTCACTTTTTCGTTCTTCTTCGGTTTTGAAGTGGGATTCAGCCTGTTCTAATGTCTCGTTTGCAGTCTTTAGAGCCTGCTCTGCATCTGCTTTCGCTAGTCTTTTCTGAGCTTCATCCTGGCGCAATTCTTTCACATGGGATTCATGCACCTCAATCTGGCTGGCGCGCTCACTTTTTTCTAATAAAACCTGTTGTTCTTTAATTGAGGGTTCTTTCGTTTGCAGTTCAGAACGTTTCTTTTCGTATTGTGCTAATTCCTCGAATTTTTCATTTAAGGCTTTAGCTTTTTGGTATTGGTCCTGCATCTTTTGAACGTGTTCGGAAGCTTGACCTTTTTCTTTCTGCTTAACTTCGACTTGTTCTTTATAAAACTTGGCTTCGCCTTCAAGACCAATAACAAGCTGGTTCATATTGAAGTGATCTTGTTGCAGCACCTGAAAAAGTTGTGATTCCTCGCGTTCGGGTAGTTTTGAACGAATCTCTGAAACGTAGTGGTCACGCATCTGTTTAATGCGCTCAAATTCGTCTTCTGCTTCTTTCTTCTTCTCCTTAAGGCGGTCGGTGATTTCCTGGTAAGGATAGGTTTGGAATATACGACGCAGGATTTCTTCTTTATTTTCCGTCTTGGAAGTAAGGAGTTTACGAAATTCTCCTTGAGGAAGCATGACGATTTGGGAAAACTGATCCTTAGTTAAGCCTACAAGTTCTTCTACACGCTGGTTAATTTCAGAGACCATTTGGCGGTCAACACAAGGAACTTCGCCAGTCTCTTCTAATTGGAAGAATTCATATTTCTCACCGGTTGCGGTTTTATTTCCTTGTTTAACATGACCGAGCTGACGTAAGATTCGGTAGGTTTTACCGTGTAATTCAAAAACCAGCTCAACACTTGTATGTACTTCATCATTCGCAAAGTCACTGCGTAGCATTTTATAATCCTGGCGGTCTTCCCCGCTCGCTGATCCGTATAAGGCAAAGCAGATGCCATCAAAAATCGTTGTTTTGCCGGCTCCGGTTTTACCGGAAATCACAAACAGACGATTTTCTTCAAGCTCTGAAAAATTTACGATTTCTTGATCTTTATATGGGCCAAAGGCGGTCATCGTTAGTTTTATCGGTTTCATCGTTTTCCCTCCTTATTTCGTCACTGCCTCGCGTTTTTGGTTTAATACATCATCTAATACTTCTTTAAAAATGTCTTCTGTTTCATTAGCCGCGGCCTCGCCTTTAACTTCTTCATAAAATGCTTGGAATAATTCAAAATCACTCAACTTATGGCGTTCAACTTTTTCAGTTCCGTCCGAATCTTCAGTTGGGCTCACGATTAGTTTTCGTTCAACGTGCATCGCGTTCGGATAAACAGATCGAATTTTTTCCATCGGATATAAGACAGGTGTTTCATCAAGTAATCTAACAAATACGTAATCTTCGCTCATATCATGCTTCAAGAGCTCGTCCATAGTTGCTTCAATGGTTCGCATATCACGACGTGGGATAAGCTCACGTTTTTCCACAGATGTTGAGCCATCTTCAGCTAGGTCTACCACTAAATAACCCTTTTTATGGTTCTCTTCTGAAATTGAATACTTAAGTGGTGAGCCGGCATAACGAATCGTTTCATTTCCCACATGGTGTGCCTGGTGCAAATGGCCAAGGGCTGTATAATGAAACTTTTCAAAATGTTTGGCATCGACATGCTCTGCACCCCCGATGGATAACGGACGTTCGGAGTCACTGGTATTGTCTTCAGGCTCACCGAATGGCGTAACAAATTGGTGACCGACTAGGATATGACGTGCATTCGAGTCCATTTTTGATGAGAGTTCTTCGATAATTCGACGGGATGCATCATCATGACTTCGAATGTCATCGTCTTCAAATATATAACGAACGACACTTGGATCGACATAAGGGATTAAATGAAAATGGACCTCACCGTGTTCATCTGATAAAACCACGGGCACTAGCTCTTTACCTAACTGGCCAACGATATGTAGACCTTGATCACGCATGATTTTAGAGCCAAAGTTCAGACGCCCTGGGCTGTCATGGTTACCTGCAATCGACACCACTGGAACCTTTAAATCTATAATAATTTCTCGAAGGATATCATCTAGTAAATTTACTGCATCGGTTGGTGGTACTGCACGGTCATACAAATCACCTGCGATGACAACCACATCTGGTTTTTCATTACGAACATCTTCAACAAATTGGCTAAGGACATGCTTTTGATCCTCTGTCATATAAACGCCTTGAACAAGCTTCCCTAAATGCCAATCAGCTGTGTGGAAAATTTTCATCGATTTTCATCCCTTTCTAGTAAACTACTATTATTTTAACATGTGATGATCTTGATTTTGGTAAATTATAGCCACAAAAGTTAACTTGAAATTTATGGAAATATATTTTTTTATAATATTAAATTAATTATTGGAATAAAATGATAGCACTTGGATTAAGACATGTTATGAAAGCGGTTAATCATCGCTGTAATGCCTTTTCAGAGAGCTAGTTAACTTGACAATATTCATTTCAGTTACTAGAATAATATACTAGGAATACTGCGTATGGAAGCGTTAACATCAAAAAATCTATTATATTATGGGGGGAATTTTTGTGAAGAAGTTGTTTGGATTTTTAGCAGTTTTATTAGTATCAACTCTAGTACTAGCAGCTTGTAGTGGGGGAGCTGGAGACAAAGCTAAAGTAGCAATTGGTCCAGCTGGTAGTGCGACAAACACAGTAACGACTGAAATTTTAGGTGCTTATGGACTTGAAGCAGGCGAACATTACGAAGTGTACGAAGAAGGTTTCGGCGACGCAGCTGATTTACTTCAAGATGGAAACATTGATATTTCTTCTGGTGTATTAGGCTTACCAGCAAGTAGTATCAACAACTTACAGGCATCTGTAGGTGATGTTAAATTCCTATCAATCTCTGATGACGTTATTGGAGATATTGAAGAGAAGACAGGTTATATGCGTTTCACGATTCCAGCAGACTCTTACGATTTCCTAGAAGAGGACGTTCAAACTGTAACTGCTTATGCAATCCTAATGGGTAACACTAATACGATCAGTGAAGAATTAGGATATCAACTAGCAAAAGCAATGGTTGAAAACTCAAGTGAAATCACTCACGCTCAAGGTAAGCAAATGATTCTTGATAACGCTTTAAGAGGTTCTGAAGGACTTCCAATCCACCCAGGTGCAGCAAAATACTATAAAGAACAAGGATTAGAATTTGATAACCCAATCGCAGAGCTAGGCGATGACGCTAACAGCATGGACCTAATCTTAGGTACAGGTAGCTCAGGCGGTACTTACTATCCACTAGGTGGTGAGATGGCAAACGTTTGGAAGAACAACATTGATGGTCTAAACGTAACATCTACTGAAACAGGTGCTTCACTAGATAACTTAGCATCTATGCGTGACGGTGAAATGGACTTAGGTATGACGGTTCACGTTCCAGCACAAGATGCGGTTAATGGTGAAGGTGAATTTGACGGTGGAGCTATTGAAAACGTAGCGTTCATTGGTCATATCTACCCTGAGGTTATACAAATCGTAACTCGAGAAGAAACTGGAATTGAAAGTTTCGAAGATTTACAAGATTAATAACACTGACGAAGAGATAACGCCGTTTGACGTTATCTCTTCTAATTTTCTCGAAAGGCGGGATGTCTATGCAGCAAGAACAACACAATCAAGTAGACGCGGATGAAATCAGGGAAAAATATGACCGTGAAAGTAACCAACGTACGAATATTGGAAAATGGGCCTGGATTGTCGCTTTTCTAGGCATCTCTTTAACCATTTTCCACTTATATACTGGATATTTTGGTGTTATTCAGACTCAAAAACAAGGCGCCATTCACTTAGGTACTGCACTGGGACTTATTTTTCTATTATTTCCCGCAAAAAAAGGATTACACAAAATACAAAAAGGAATCCCTTGGTATGATGTAATTCTAGCGTTTGTATCTATATATGTGGCTTATCACAAAATATTTTTCTATGACGCTTTAAGAGATGCCAGGATTCAAGGTTATACGGAATTCGACTTTTTAGTTTCTGTACTTGGAGTCTTGTTGCTACTTGAAGCGACTAGACGAGCAGTTGGTTTACCAATCGTAATTGTGGCCGGTGCTGCAATTCTTTACACACTTTATGGTAATGTTATCCCAACTCAAGTGTTATCTCACCCAGGTTTTGACTTGGACCGTATTATGAATCAGCTTTGGTTTGAAGACAGCGGTGTGTTCGGTACACCCATTAAAATTTCTGCCAAATTTATCTTCCTCTTCTTATTCTTTGGGGTCATGCTGATTCATACGAATATCGGTAAGTTTTTCAATGATTTAGCTTTTGCGCTAACTGGAAGATATACAGGTGGAACAGCTAAAGCAGCAGTTTCTGCCAGTGCATTACAAGGTATGGTATCTGGAAGTTCAGTTGGTAACACGGTGGCTTCAGGTTCTTTCACGATTCCAATGATGAAACGAGCAGGTTTCAAACCGGAATTCGCAGCTGCGACCGAAGCATCTGCCTCAACTGGTGGTCAAATTATGCCACCACTAATGGGTGCAGCCGCTTTTATCATGATGGAGTATATTGGCGTTAGTTTTTCTACCATTATGTTAGCAGCATTAATCCCAGCCATTCTGTATTTTACTGGAATTTTAATTGGTACACACTTTGAAGCAAAGAAACTGGGCATTTTAGGTCTACCTAAAGATCAAGTGCCAAGCTTTAGAAAACTAATGAAAAAGCAAGGGTACTTATTATTACCTCTTGTGATTATTGTTGGGACAATCGTTGTTGGGTTTACACCACAACGTGCAGCATTAATGGGTATTTTCTCAGCATTTTTAGTTAGTTTAATTCGCAAAGAAACACGTATGTCAATTAAACAAACGATTAAAGTCCTTGAAGAAGGGGCGCGGGTTGCCCTACCGGTAATTGCTGCGGTAGCAACTGCAGGTATTATCGCTGGTGTCGTTAGTATGACTGGGCTGGGTAACAAGTTTGCGGATGCGATTATTGCGTTATCTAACGGTATCTTACCACTAGCATTAATCTTCACGATGTTAGCATGTATCGTTTTAGGTATGGGGCTTCCAACAACAGCGAACTATGTTGTAACAGCAACAGTTGCAGCTCCAGCATTAATCAACAACTTTGGACTTGAGCCAATCGCAGTTCACATGTTTGTTTTCTACTTTGGTATTGTTGCAGATATTACACCACCTGTATGTTTAGCAGCCTATGCAGGCGCAGGTATAGCCAATGCCAATCCGTTTAGGTCCGGAACGACTGCCGTTAAGCTCGCCATCGCTGCCTTTATCATTCCATATATATTCGTGACTCAACCTATCTTACTTTGGGTTGATGTTGAACCACTTGCTTTAGGCATGGCTATAGCAACGGCCTTAATTGGAATGATTGCGATAAGCAGTTCGTTAATTGGGCATTTCTCAGCCGCTTCAAAAGTTTGGGAAAGGTTTATTCTTTTCGCAGGCGGTATGATGATGATTATTCCAGAAACGATCACAAACATCGTTGGTCTTGTTTTAATCGTTGGTGTTTGGCTGCTTCAAAGATCACGCAGAAAACACAAAGACCAGGATCATGACGGGGTAGCAGCCGCACAAGCTTAATATACAAACTCGCCATCTTATTGGCGAGTTTTTCTTTTGAATTCTATTAAAATCTGCTAGAATTTTATTCAGGGAGTGAACATATTGAGCAAAAGACGTTTAAACATAACAGGAACAATTTCTCTAGAAGATTATCAAATACATAATAAACACCATAAAAAGAAACTCGTGCTTGGTTACTTTTTGTTTGTAATGATCACATTTGCAATTGTATTACTGGCAACGGGTACAGTGACAGGATCTCTTCCTATCGTGGTGATCATTGCCCTAATATTAGGATCTGTCATTGGTGGGATATCCACGTTTATGCTTCTTATCACTAATAGGTTTGTTGCTAAACGAGAATATAAAAGTGATCAACTCATTCAAGAAGAAATGACTTTAAGTATAGGACCAAAAGGAATTGAACAAAAAATTAGAAACTCGAAGACATTGTTTGAGTGGAAACATTTCATTAAATTTAAAGAACACCCTCAACTATTTCAACTCTATGTATCTAAAAATAAAGCATTGATTATTCCAAAACACTTTTTCGAAACTGATGAAGAGATAAAACAATTTAAACATGAAGTTGAAGAACGAACACAACTCACTGCCCAATCATGATGAAGATAAACAAGCAGCAAAAGAAATTGCGCATGCTGTCTTATTCCATACAGAATCAGCATTACCACAAGGCTCATTCGTGAGAAGTCCATTACAAGAAGTTGTACATTTGGCAGACGAACGTGATAAGCAACCTGGAGACGCGCACCACTATAGAGATATGGATAAACAAGAAGAGCTAAGGCTGATCCGTAACATCGACGCTCAGCTTGATGAAATTTTCCAAGAACAGATGACAAGTTAAGAAACAAGGGCTTGCCAAATTGCACCCTTGTTTTTTTTGTACATACTATTATTGATAATATAAACTATTAAATAAAGAAATGATTACAAAGGATGGTTCAATGATCTATCAATTTAAAATGACGATTAAAGATAGTAAGCCACCTGTTTGGAGAAGGATTTTAGTAGATAGTCAATCTACTTTTGCTGAACTACATGACATCATACAGTTGGCATTCGATTGGGAGAATGAACACCTTCATTCGTTTGAATTTAGAGAAGAACCTGTTTATGGGTCTAATTTCTACTATATTGAAAACACACTTGAAGAGTTTCAACTTCCATTTAAAAAGACCCTTTCACCTGCTGAAGAGATTTTAGAAGACCATTTTATTGAAGTTAAAGACAAGTCTAACTATTCCTATGATTTTGGTGAAGACTGGGAACTGGAAATAAGGCTTGAATCCGTTCTAAACCCTGATCCTGATGCCTTGTATCCACAATGTATCAAAGCACGCAGGGATGGTCCTGGTGAGGTACACAAAATTTGGTGGCTGAAAGATCAAGCTGAAGAAACCGAATTTGACCATAAAGCCATTGCCCGAGAAGTGGATGAAGCGCTAGAACCACTCAAGCGACCAGCTTCTAACTCTGGCCAGGAAATTCCAAATGAAGAGTGGTTAAGATTATTTAAATTAGCAGATGACTTTAATAAACTCAAACCTTGGAAAAGATTATATGACGATCAAATCATAGCTGTATACATTCCCGAGCTTGATGATTATGCTTTTTGTTCGATTTTAGGACGAAATGGAGAAGAATTTGGATTAGTTGCTTACATTGGTCAAGTTGGATTAAAAAATTTATACACACTATTAAACGATCAAATAGATTCGATAGATGAATTTGCCAGAAGTCAAAGTGCGATTCAACTTTCATTATCTGACCGAGAAGAACTTGAACCTGAAGACTATGAAATTATTAAAAGCTTAGGTTTGTCTTATAGAGGTAAGAAGCAGTGGCCACTATTTAGAACTTATGTGCCCGGCTATTACCCATGGACTCTAAGCAAAGAAAGCTCTTATATTTTATCGATCGCTTTAGAAGAAGTAATTAAAGTCATAAAACGAATCAATACGATGCCTTTTGAATTACCCGATTCCACAAACGGGGAATTTTTTGCAAGAACACTTAATAACAGTGAAGAGTATAACGATGCAGTATTGAAGATTGATTGGGGAGAACTATTAAATTACGAGGTTCCGTTAGTTGTCAAAGACTTAGATATCAAAGGTGTTCAAAAACAATTTCAAAAAGCAAATATTTCTTTGGAATTTGATAGTTTTCAGCTCAATGAACCGGTCCAGAACAAACCAGAAGAAAGACCTTTTTATCCAAGAATGTTTGTTGCAGCGGATTCGAGTAACGGCATGGTCATTTTCCACGATATGCTAGAACCGGGACCATTCACTGAGCAAATACAATATACATTTTTAAAACTCGTTGAAAATATAAACGCTATTCCGAATAATGTCGTATTGCAACAAGAAGCCTATCGGCACCTCTCACCTTTACTGGAGCAATTGAATATTCAAAGTAATGTGAAAGAAACACTCCCAAACATCGATGAACTTAAACAAGGCATGTTAAACAACCTGCCATTCTAAGTTGAAAAATGACTAAAGATCAATAAACGTCTTTAGTCATTTTTATTTTGTAGTATTTGTTTTTTATACTTAATGAAATCGTCTAAATGTTTTTCAATAATTTGTTTTAATATTTCTAGATTTAGTTTTTGATAATCATGTACTGCAATATTTCGAAATCCTACCATAGCTTTTAGGCTACGTGTTACAGTATCATCTATTATTCCTTGTTCATTTAAATAAGAAAAGGCATCTCTACTTTGTTGTGGTAACCCAAATTTGTTTTCTGCTGAGATATGCATTGCTAAAACAATTGCTGCTTCACAGGCTCTTTGAATATTTAATATTATTGAATCTTGTTTTGTGTAATCAGATAAATTAGCAGGATTGTTATCATATACATCGTTAATTCTATTTATACAGCGTTCAATAATACTAATTTTATTTAAAATTACATCATTCTCCATATACAGACCCACTTTCTTTAATGCGGTCTAAAATCACTTCACGTTCTTCGTTTAATTTTGCATACATACGATACGAGTACATATGGTGTTCTTGTCGAACCTTTTCATTATTACAGAAAATAACTTCTCCTGTGTAAAATATTTGAGCTTTCATTACCGTAGTGGCTTCAGAAAGATCTATAAGATCAACATCATAGCCAATTAAATCAGCTAATTCTTGGGCAATCAAAAATAACTCATAAGGTGTTATCTTCATAATTGAATAATAAGCCAAGTCTATATCGCTTTTAGGGTGTGTAAGCCCTTCTTTTTGGGAGCCAAATAATATTATATACTCCGGGTTGATTTTATCTTTTAAATATTTTATAGCAACGTCTAGCAATTTATTGTCCATGCCACCACAACCTTTTAACTATATACTAATTAATGTTTTACCATATTGCCACAATTTAATCCCTATTCTTATAAAAAATCAGATAATCCACCCACTCGTCATTTTCTAATGAAAAGTCTATACGTTTGCATTCAAATTGAAAGCCTGCCCGTTCAGCGAGTTTCAAAGACGGTTGATTATCTGGATTAATGTGTAATTCAATACGGTGGAAATCCAGATGCTTGAAGAATGCATCTCTTCCTGCTATAACGCTCTCAGTCCCGTAACCTTGACCCCAAAATTGATTATGAAGCGAATAACCCATCATCGCCCATTGATAATCCATTCTCAAAATGGTAACTAACTCTACTTTTCCTAGATTGGCACCATCATTTTTTCTAAATATCGCAAGAATGTACATCTTATCTTGTTTAGCCGATTCTTCAAAACCTTTTATCCATTTTACAAACCATGACCGGGTACTTCCTGATAGATCTTTAGGTCGGCCTTCATCATACTTATATTGTGATGGTTTTCGCTGATCATAACTTTCATACCACTTTTCATAATCCTCTTCTATATAAGGGCGTAATATTAAGCGTTCTGTTTCAATAACTAGATTTGATATGTCCATCTTCTACCTCTTCTTATTTTCTATTTTCAAAAACAACTATAATTATGACTACGGCTATTAAAAATGCTACTGCAAATTTCAATAGAATCCCCACCTTTAGGTATATATGTATACCTATTGCTTAGTTCTCAAAAACATTCATCGTTTAAACTCAATTAACCAACAGTCCCTGTATTCACCTTCATGCCACTCGTGCTTCGGTAATAGCTTTACTTTTTCATAACCACATTTTTCATAGCATTTAAGTGCACGCTCATTCCAAGTTTGCGGATCCATTACGACTCGATTCGCTTCTTTTTCCTGAATCAAAAACTCGGTCATAGACGAAACAAGCCAGGTACCAATCCCCTGACCTTGATAATCAACTTCGCCGATAAATTGATCGATTCCAAACGTCTTCTCCGACTGGTCATAACCATACTTTTCAAGATACTTTCCTTCGACTTCATAGAATTGGATATACCCTATAGGCTGACCTTCGTATTCAACGATACAACCCTTTGCGATACCTTCAGAATCGTAGAACTCTTCTTTGACCTTCTCCAAATCAAATGGATTGTCACGCCCCTCATAATATTGTAAAACATCTGGGTCGGATAGCCATTTAGCCAACCATTGCTGATCTTTATTTTCAGTTTTTCTTACCAATAACTTTCCCTTTTTATATAACAATTCAATCATTCCTCATAGCGTTTTTTCTTATATCATCTCGTAGAGTGGCTCTATTTTCTTATAGGACTATTATTTTTTCTCATAGAAAGCACTCTTTTTCCCATAGATTTGCTAAATCTCCTCATAGAACCAATGTCTATTCTCATAGAAAACTATATTCTCTTCTCTAAAATACAACCTCCTAACCCATTTCTATATTCATTACCGTTTTCCTTTCATTAATAGAAACTTCTTACAATTTTAAACGTCTATATATTTGACTGGGGGGAATAGCAATGAAAAAGTTATGGATGATCATTCTTATTACTGTCGTCTTAACGGCTTGTGGGACTGCATCTGGAAACTCAATGCCAGAAGCAATGCCTGAGGACTTCAATTTTTCGGTCAAATTCGGAGTTAGTAGTAAAAACCAAGTCAATACTTACACTGACACCATCACTAAGGATTTGATTGCTAATGGGACGGCTACTGCTGACTTAACGTTGACTGATGAAGAGATGCAAGATATTTATAAAAAAATGAGAGAAATCAACATTATGGAAGAAAAGGATTTAATCCCTGACACTAATTGCGGCCAGGAACCACACACAGATGATTCTTGGAAAATCACTATAAAAGGAGAAACCATTACACATGAGTGGACTGAAAGTTACTGCGAGTTAACAGATGATGCTAGAAAACTGTATGATTTACGACAAGAGATCTGGCAACTGGTTAGATCCAAAGATGAATATAAACAACTGCCAAAAGCTGAAGGTGGTTATAGTTAATCCGACCCGAGACTGATAACATTTCCATCTGCAAACCGTTTTGAACAAAAAAAGATTTATTGTACACTTAACTCAACTCGAAAACCCTAATTTTTATTTTTTGACTTAAATTCAAAAGAAAGAAGTGAACTGTAGGTCAATGATTTAATACTCTTATTCTACTAAACAGATGAAGCCAGTAAATTAGACCCTTTTATAAGGGCTTAGTTGTCATGCTTTCATCTACCTGTAGGATAGGAGTATCTTTTTGCCCTCCTATCCTCTTATTTAAAGGATAGGAGTTTTTTATTCCTATCCAAACTATGATAGGAGTGATTTGATGATTTGTCGATTAACCAATATCAAATATGAATTAGCTGAACGAACATTATTGAATATAGAGGATTTATCTATTCATAAAGAAGATCAAATAGGTTTAATAGGTCTGAATGGATCTGGTAAATCTACATTGATGAAAATGATTGCGAATGAAACTCAGCCCACTGAAGGTGTAGTGTCTAGCTATGGAACGACTGCCTACCTTCCTCAGTTAAAACCACAGAAAGATACCTTAAGTGGTGGCGAAATCACGCAAGAGTGGATTCAACGTATTTTTTCCCAAGATAAGGATTTATTATTGCTGGATGAACCTACGACCCATTTAGATCAACAACACATAGAAAAACTAGAACAGAAGTTACAACAACTGAATAAACCTTTCCTAGTCGTTTCGCATGATCGAGCTTTCCTTGACATCCTCTGCACGAAAATCTGGGAAATTGATGAAGAGAAAATTAAAGAATATTCAGGCAATTACTCAGATTATGAGGCCCAGAAACAAGAACAACTTCTTCATCATGAAAAACAATACGAGAAGTATGTTAAGAAGAAAAAGCAGCTTGAAAATGCTTTACAACTAAAGGAACAAAAGGCTAACCGCGCGACAACTATACCTAAGAAAGTTTCTAAATCTGAAGCAAAAATCACAGGTTCTGCCCCTTATTATGCAAAAAAGCAAAAAAAGCTCTATCAAGGCGCTAAAGCAATCGAGTCCCGAATTGAACAACTCGACAAAGTTGAGAAAATAAAAGAGCTTCCGCCTATCAAAATGGATTTGGCAGCACCCTTAACCGCTGCCAATAAGCATTTAATTCGTGCCGAGCAGTTACCAGGTCACGTGGGGCCTAAACACCTTTGGAAACCTTCCACTTTTATGGTTGGTAATGGTGAAAAAATTGGGATTATTGGCCCAAATGGGAGTGGTAAAACTACGCTAATCCGTGAACTCATGACAAATGACGAACACATTCAGCGCTCCCCACAAGCCAAGTTTGGTTACTTCAGTCAACAACTGGAACATTTAGATACAGAAAAGTCTATTTTACGAAATGTGAAAGAAAAATCATCCCAGGACGAAACACTCATCCGAACAGTACTCGCTCGGTTAGGCTTTTTCCGAGATGACGTGTTTAAAAATGTAGCTGTCTTAAGTGGAGGCGAGCGTGTTAAAGTCGCATTGGCTAAAATTTTTGTGAGTGATGTGAATGTACTTGTTCTGGATGAACCCACTAACTTTCTCGACATCGCAGCATTAGAAGCTCTTGAACAATTACTTGTTGAGTACCCAGGAACTGTACTCTTTGTATCACACGACCGTCGCTTTGTGGAGAAGGTGGCCGATAAACTAATGATCTTGCATGAGGGCAATCTACATGTCCACCAAGGCTCTGAACAGGATTTCTGGCAAACATTAAAGAAAGCTGATTCAAATGAAGAACTGTTAAAAGTTGAAACACAAATCACCGAGGTGTTAAGCAGAATGGGCTTTGGAACCAGCGATGAACTCGAGGAAGAATTTGAACGACTGGTACAAAAGAAAAAAGACCTAGAATCATAATTTTAATACTATTTAATCCAAGCCCTGAATAATATGTTAAGGACTAGCTTTTGAAAGGGGATGCTTCATGGACAGTCGATTAATGTATGGGTTCGTTGCCGGTTTTGCATTTATGTTTATTCCAGTAAGATCAGATTTATTGGAAGGATTAGCACAATTCCTCGATACACTATTATATGTTATTGGTCTTGTAGCAGCAGTTATATTTGGTGCCGTCCTAATCTGGAATGCATTTAGAAGCCTAAAAAGCAGCGTCAAATAACGTTTCCCCCTCGTTCATGAGGGGGGGTATTTTCCATCCACGCGTCCAGTACTTGGACCAGAAAATTCCGGATGCTATAGAAGACGACAAACCAACAAATGTGGTTGCGACTTAAGAGAGAACAAAAAGGCACGTGAACTTTCACGTGCCTTACATTTTTATTAATAGGCAACATACATCATCAACAGTAACACAGGAAAGAATCCGGACCACAACGCAATATGTGACTCATATTTCTCAGGCAGTAGTTTGCTGTAAGTATAAAAGAAAAGAACCATCGCAGCGATCGTAATTGTACCATCAATCACAAGATCCTGATTTAAAAAACTAATAATTTTAAAGATCAGGCCTGTAAAGTAAAAAAATACAATCCCCAGCCCCGCATGAATTAACACCGACACCAACAAACGTGAATTAGCCACAACATCCCTCCAACGCACTTTTTGATTATCTATTAAATTCTCTATAGTAAGGTATATTCCTTCTCTATTAACTATATTCATAGAGAAAGAATTCTTTCTATGAGAAGATATCGTGGTTCTATAAGAAAAATCTGTCCTTCTATGAGAAAAGGACGAGCCTCTACGAGAAGTAACAGGCTTTCTATCAAAAATAAAAAGCACACAAGCCTAAGCTGAGTGCTTAAATCTAACTCGATTACGACCTTGATCTTTTGCTTTGTACAAGGCTTCATCAGCATGTTTTAATAAGACATCTCCTGGTATACTTGCCTCAGCATCATAGCAAACACCTATGCTAACACTTAAACTTTCTTCAACACCAGGGAACTTTAATTTTGGAATGCTTTCTCTTAATTCTTCAGCTAACACCCTAACATCTTCTTGATCCTTATCTCTTAGAATAGCTACAAATTCTTCACCACCATAACGAGCAATAAACCCATTATGATTAGTAAAATGTTGATTAAGTCGTTCAGCAAACACTTTTAAGCAAGCGTCGCCCATTTGGTGGCCGTATCGATCATTAATATTTTTAAATCGGTCTAAATCCATTAACATAATCGCAACAGACTCATCATTAACTCTTGCTTCTTCTATATCTTTATCGAGAACATTCATAAATGAACGTCTATTAGGAATTTGCGTTAATTCATCAAGGTAAGAGATTTTCTGCAAGAATTTATTCTTCTCTATTAACTCTCGCTGTGACATAACTAATTCGTCGGTGCGTTCTTTGACCTTTTCTTCCAGCTGTTCATTTAAAATCATTAGCTGATTCGTTGAATGTTTAAGATTTTCCTCCGTTTGCGCGTGTTGTATGGCTAAGATCATTGCTTGGACGAATAAATAGGTTAAAAATCCAACAGACAATATTGGTTCGGCGTTTATCCAACCGTTATAAAACAATGCATCATTAATTGCTGTTAATAACACAATGATGAACCCTAGTAGATTTAGGAAGGCATATTTCTCGTGATTCTTCCAAGCTTTTATAATAACTAACAAAATATAGACAAAACCAAATACTAGAGTCGATTGAAACACCATGAGATAATTTGTAAATATATATGTTGGCGTTAATAGGATGAATAACGAACATCCTAAGGTTAGTATGATGTAAAACCTAATAAACTTTTGATAAGACTGTTTCGGAAACATATAAGAAATAAGGATTGAAAATAAAGGTGCAAGCCATAAAAATGACCAATATTCCATTTTTATAGCCCAAACCCAAGGGAAATCCGGAAACACCTCAAAAAAGAACTTCTCTCCCTCTAAAGATAAACGTGTCATAACAATCAATGCGAGTAAACAAAAGAATAAGTGGTATCGATTTCGTCCCTGTATAAAATAACTCAATAAATAGTACATCATCAGTACAGATAGACTACCAATAATTAAGAAGGAAAAACCAACTCTAAGCTTTTGTATTCGAGAGACTTTTTCATTTGGACCAATCATCACTTCATCGAGTAAACCCATTACACGATGGTGAAAATTAACCATCTGAATCGTCACACTAACTTCTTTTTCTTCTGCATATAAGTCAACTATTTTTGATTGATTGGAAGGTATGGTATATTGACGATTGGTGCCCATTTGACCTTCTTCCAGGTATAGATCACCATTAACCCAAAGCTTATAAGCTGAACCCAAATTAGGTATATATATCGAATACAAATTAAGTAACTGTTCTTGGGATAGGCTTAATGTCGAATGATAGGTTGCATATTTATAATCGGAGAAAGCGTGAGGTACCTCTACTAGTTGTTGTTCCATACTTTTACTTCTTAATCCTTGAGGTGACAGCAACTGATTTGGGTAAAACTCCCACTCCCCATTTAATACATAAACCTCTTCGTTTAAATTTGCCTCTTGCAAAGCAAATAAACCTTCACTATTTGGGACTGAATTTTTTTGGTTTAACCAATACCAAACAAGCGAAAAAACAACTAAAACAAGTATAAGTACAAGCCATTTTTTGATACGCAAGTCAGCACACCCTTACACCTAATTCAATCATAGGAAAATTATACTACAATATATTAATTTTACTTGATAAAATTCTATTATACAATTCAATTTCAAATAAAAATAAGAGATTTGTTTTAGTTTGACTTAGTTTTGTCCACATTATTTAGTGAGGTGATATGATGACAACGCTAATCATTTTGCAGCTAATATTAATCGGTGTACTCATGTGGTTTTTACGTAAAGAACAGCAGGAAAAAGACGCTGTGGTCGCTAGAAAAATTGAAAAAGGTGAAGAGCTTATGAAAACCATGGCAATGGGTCTCTCTTATAGATTCAATTATCCACGTAAAATAAATGATGAAGATGAAATTGAATTTGAAAAAGGTTCAGATATTTTCTTAAAACAAACCCCACTTGAATTTGAAGATTTTGTTGCAAAAATAATCAAACAAAAACTTGGCGGAAATATATATACGACGCCACAAAGTGATGATCACGGTATAGATTTTGAACATCACTTAAATAATGAACTTTACTTAGGGCAAGTAAATGTCTTTAAAGAGAATGTAGGTCCAAAGCCTATTGCCGTCCTTCATTCAAATGTCGTGAAAGCAGGAGCCAAAGGTGGTTATGTTATAACAACGAGTGGCTTTACTCAAGCAGCTAGAAATTACGCAAAAGAACTAGATATTCAATTGATTGATGGAATCGAACTGGTTAGCTATTGGCTGGAAAGCATGGATGCTAAGGTTTATGAACCAAATGGTGAGTTCGCATAAGTTTAACGCCGCATTGGGAGGTCAATGCGGTTTTTATTTGCTTATCACATCGATATATTTGATTATTTTCAAAGAATATTTGCCTATTTTAAAAATTTATTTGGCCATTCTAAAATTTTATTTGCTTATTCGCTTATAATACATTTCTAAAAAGGAAAAGTCATACTTTTATAGAAATAGCTTATAGAACGATATTAATAAGAAGGTGATGATATGAGAATCGCCATCATTGCTGATGTACATGGGAATGCATCAGCTCTGGAAGCTGCTCTCAGTGAAATTGACGAGAAAAATATTAATCACATTTACTGCCTGGGAGATATGATTGGAATCGGCCCACAGACAAACGAGGTCTTACATATATTATTTTCTCGAAAAAATTTAACGATGATAACGGGAAACCATGATGAATCAGTTCTAGCAATAATTAATGGCGAAGAACACCCCAATAATCATCCACACGTCAAGCAGCACCACGAATGGATTGCTGAACGCATGGACCCATCATTCGTATCGAAGCTGGAACAACTTCCTCGTTATTTAAACGAAAATTTAGTTGGTCACCATTTCAATTTCATTCATTATCACATTAATGATGAAGAACTTGAAACACCTATTAGTGAAAACCCATTTCATAGAATTGTTGAGCCAAGCTTAAAGAACATGGAAGAGTTGTTTGATGGATATGAGGCAGAACTGATTGGATTTGGTCATCACCATCCCACCCACTTGTTCACAAACCCTCATACAATTTATCTAAATCCTGGTGCTTTAGGTTGTCACAATCAACCAGCTGCACGATACGCAATCGTTGATGTAAGTAATGATTCTTTAAATGTTAAATTAATGGAAACGCCTTATGATAATTCATATTTCCTTAAATCTTACGAAAAACTCGATGTCCCACAGCGGGACTTTATCATCCAAGCCTTTCATGGTGGACAAATGCCATAACTAGACCCATCAACATAAGGTTGATGGGTCATTTCTATTCTACATATCTATATTTTGTTCTAACTCGAACCGTTATATCAAGTTGCCCCGGTTCGATGGATGTCCCCCCGGATGAAGCTGCAAAGGTCTGATACATAACAGGACTATCACCAGTTAGTTCTTCAATTTTTATAGGAAGGGGATCTAGCTCCGCATTAACTGTTTCCGCTAATGTTTCAGCTTTGGCTAACGCATCTTCCATGGCACGTGTTAACCCGATCTGGTAAAAAACTTCTGGATGACTAACCGAAAATTCGATACTCATCACACGGTTCGCACCCGCTTCAACTGCAGAATCTATCACACGACCGACCGTTGCAATTTCATCTACACTAATTCTAAGTAAATGTGTTACTTGATAACCTCTAAACTGCTGAACACCATCAACATAATCGTATTGAGGAGTAATTGAATAATCGACTGTCTGAATATCCTGCCGTGGTATCCCTTGATTAACTAGTGCTTGAATAACTTGATTTATCGCCTCAGCATTTTGTTGCTGTGCAGTAGCTAAATCCTGATTTTCTGTCACCACACCTAGAGTGACTTCAGCAACATTAGGCTCAGCTGTGACAATTCCTTCTCCAGTTACAGTCATTACTCGTTCTTCTTCTTGACGTTCATCATCTGAAATTGAATTTGACCCATAATACAAAAACCCAACCACCTTTCATGAAATTATCGCTCATACTATTTCATGTCAAAATGGTTGGGTGTGTGATTATTTTTTAATAATAATAATTTTTATGGGTTTCTATATACATGACGTTCATTACTAATCGTAAACGTTTCACCAGAGCCAAGGTCGACCTGATGACCGTTAATCTCTATAACTTCATCGTTAACCCATTCAAAATCTGCCTGGTCTTGTCTATATTCATAATAAATTTGTTTTTCCGTCCACAGTGGCCCGTCTATTTTACCTACAATCCAATAGGAAGTTGCTGCTCCACCATTACCTAGATATAAATCCACCGTATATTTACCATCTGGAGAATCTGTTGTGTCGATATGAGTTAAAACATTTCCTGACAACCCACTTACAGCCACTAAGAGTAATGCTAAAACAGGAGAAATTATAAGGGTTACAACGCTTCGCATCACAGCCCATTTATTTTGTGCATCACCTAATAAACCTAAAATAAATGCCACAACCGCCATTACTATCAATACTGATTCAGAAGGGATCACTTTCCACTCCGAGTACAAACGCATATAAAGACTTAACCCTGCTAGAACCAAAGTGACAGTTATTAACGTAAATCCCCATATATTGAAGTAGCTCCGCATATGGCCCCTCCCAATCCTTTTTCTAGATTTTAACATAATCAATTCATAAACCTGGGGGCGGTATTCAAATTGTAATGATTTGTAACACAAATGAAATGGAAGCGACCAAATAAAAAAACGTTCTGATCTTAACCAGAACGCTTTTGTAAAATATATGATTCATCATACCCCGTATTCACATTAATTGCTTTTCTTGTGTATTTATAGTCAATAATCAGGTACGATTCACCTTCATGCTCCATTTTTTCAACCAACGTACCTGCATATCGTTCATTTTTCTCCCCATCTATAAACGCTTCTTCTAAATCTTCAAAAGTTAAGTTTAGAGGTTCACTAATTTCTTCAGCGTCGTACCCTGCAAACTTCCAGTTACCCGCTTCATTATAGTAATGAATATTGAATTGCATGGTTTCATTAAACGCCTCATCACCTAATTGAACAAAAGAAAGCGTAAATTGATAATTATTGCTCATCTCTAAATTAAACCTGGTATTTAAACTATAAGGCTGTAAAACTAGTATAAAATGGTTATAAATGAAAAATTCCTTTAAGTAATGTTCAGCCCATTCGTTAATAACATGACTAGATATTGTATCACTTAGGTGCGTTTTAGTGACTTCAACAGCCTCATTATATTCTTGCGTTCCTTCTACCATACCAAACCAATTTTGTTTTTGTGATTGTAGTTGTTGCATTATACCAATCGATGTCGCTAAGTTATTTTCTACAATTTCACGAGCTTCATCCACACTTAAGAATGTTTCTGCTTCTTTGGACACCTGATCGCCTTCACCTGATCCTACATTATCCGTACCTTCATCTATATCTTGTTCATTCGAATCACTTTCGGAAGGTTTTTGCTCTTCTTCAGGTTCCTCTTCAAATTTTACCTCTTCTTCAGGTTTTTCAGTGGTTTCTTGATTCTTCTCTTCAGTCACATCTTCTTCTGTTTCTTCTTCAACCGGCTCCGGAGCAGCAGGTTCTTCCACAGCATCATCTTGGCACCCCATTAATAACCCTAATGACACGAGCAGAACGATTAAATACTTCATTGAATCCCCCCATTGAATTCCATGATGTTTAAAACAATAAATTAATTTTATTGTAATAATTTGCAAAAGTCTATGATATTTAGAAAAAATAACCAAAACCCAACTAAGGTCTATAAGAAAGATAGACTAGTAAAAATTTAGATTCAATGAATGAGTCAAAGAACAAAGAGAAACCTCAAAGACAGTAATCTTTTATGTTAAAATTAGTAAAATAATACATTTAGGGTGATTCCATGAAAAAAATGATTATTTATGGTGCTATTATAATTTTGTTCTTATCTATTACCATATGGGCTACTATGTTTCAGCCAGGCATAGATAACCCAACTGCTCGTGACATTTTAAACAACAGCCCTAACGCAGATATTATTAAACTTGACGGTTTAATATACCTCAATGCAACGGAATCAGATAAACGTGAGTTAGTTAAGGGAGAAAAAATCGGAGAAATTAAAGGTCAGTCCTCTACTTCTTGGTGGTTCTGGAACCTATATGCCACCAAGCTTCCTGAAGGAACAGATGTGTATACCACTAAGGATAATAACTACAACAATGGGGATGCCCCTTTTACTATATTAGTTGAACTTGAGGGTAAAACTCTTAAATATAAAGCATTAGTCGAAGGTTAGCCCCTTCGACTTCACTTCCAGCCTCGCCATGTCCAGTTATTTAATAATTCTTTACCTTGCTCGACCCACTTATAGCATTCTTGAACAAAATCGTCACTATAACTGTATTCTTGTCTTGCTATTATAAATTCGTCTTCGTCTTTCAACTCTATTTCCCCATCAACTTTTAGTTCTAAATCTAGTTCATAGTCTGTATAAGTGATAACGCTATGTTTAAATTTAGCAGGAGAAGCTATATTTAAGTACAAATCATTCTTTTCCCCATTGGTATGATAAGCTTCAAATAAATTAAAGGGACGATCAAACCAAAAATATAAGAACACATTATTAGGCGTATACCATATTTCACCATTTTGGGAAATTTCTGCACCAGCCTCTTGATAAGCAACTATTCTATTAGGTCTCTCTTCGATTACAGTAGCAAATGACTCCCTGTATACTTTCCCATCAGATTTCTTTGCACAAATTTTAATCGAATCCACCCAATCCCCCCTTGTCTCTTTATTGCCTTATTTAATGATTATATTTCTATACCCTTCCATTCTGTAAAATTATGGTATAGTATTAAAAACCACTCCATAATTTTGAAATGGCTGATTAATACTATTGGAAGGTAAACAATTGAAAACCTGGCTTAAAATAAGCATCCTCACCATAATCTACGAATACAACTCAACACCATCAATATCAACTAATTGCATTTATAATCCTTTTTTACGCATTTGTTAATCTGGATTAACACTTAGTCCTTGTAGCTTCATATAATCTTTCGTCATATGTAGGGGAATATTATGCTTACCAGAAAATTTTTCAAGATCATCTGTTACGGTATCAGGTTTAAAGTCAACAATTCTAAAGTTACTCCCTTTTTGCATTTGAATAATGGCGCCTTTTTTAGACCGGCCAATTCGCTTAAAATTAATCATCTTAATATCACTTGGTTGAACCTCTTTATACATCAACTTAAACTTCCAAAATGAGACATAGTAAGTCAGTTTCTTATTGGAAATTTGAAAATTGAATCTTAAGAATCCAACTAATACAAAAGAAAGCATTAAAATAAGTGTTAAGACTACAACTATTGTTGAAGTTGTTATGAAAAGTAAGCTAGTTAGTAAAATTAAATACGTTAAGATATAAATTGGATTGATTTTGGCTTGATATTTTTTCATACAACTACTCCCCTACTAACTACCGAAAACTGGCCACCCTTTTTGTTGGGCTAACTTTTCCATATCTTCATCTGGATTCACCACCACTGGATGATCCACCATTTCTAATAAGTGACTATCGCTTTCACTATCCGCATATGCCCATAACGTTACATCATCCACTGTCAGACCGCGGTTATTTAACCATTCTTGTACAGCTTCAGCTTTTTTCTCACCATTGACGATATCACCCATCTTACCAACTGCAATATCATTTTCATCATAGAACAACTCTGAACCAATGATATCAACATCTTCTAAACCAACCGCATCTTTAAATGCCGTTAAGAACGGATTTAATGCACCAGATACAATTACAACTTGATCGCCATCTGCCTGGTGTTGTTTAATCTTTTCAACTAAAGGACGGTTAACTCGCTCTAAGTCGCCATTAGCCAATGCATGAAAGAACTCTTCTAGATCTTTTTTTGACTTACCCTTAAAGGATTTTACGAAAGAGCGGAAAAACGTATGTTTACCTGCTGTCTTACCGCCTGTTACTAATTTTCCAATCGCTTTACCTGTTCCTAAACCGACAGACACCCATTGTTTCGCACTATATTGTTTCTTTGCGACATCAAACATAACTTTAAACGAATTTCCCTGATACAACGTGCCATCGAAATCAACTGTAATGACTCTCACAATAACACCTCTTATTTTTTCTGCTTAGATTTTAATATCCATTTTAGCATAATATGGGAAAAGTGCACGAGATAACAATCACTTACTAATCGGAGAATTCGTTAAGATATAATAACAACAAAGTGAATGCAAATGTAATGATGGATATTATAATTGAATTCTTCAATACATCAATAAAATAACTTGAAAGCGTTCCACTATCCTCATAAATAAATAAAACACTACTATAAATTCCAATGATAAATCCATAGACTAGACCTTTAACCAATTTTTTCTCTGATTTCTGTAAAAAATTCATATCATACTCCCCTTTCTTTACGTTGGTGACCTGAAATATTCACCTATATCTTCTTATAAAATGTACTTTCTATAATAGTAAATTTTAACATACAATTCTGTTAATTCTGTTATAATGATAAAAATGAACTACGTCGGGGGGGTGCGATGATGAATATTAGAAAAGCCACTATGGAAGATGCCCCAGGGATTGGGAAAGTCCATGTTGACAGCTGGCAAACAACTTATAAGAATATCGTGTCGGATCGTTTCCTAAATCAACTTTCCTACGACAACCGCACTAACCTTTGGAAAAGAAACATCTCAGAAAATGAATTTCACATTGTTGTTGCGGAAAATGAAGAAGGAGAAATTATAGGTTTTGCTTCAGGCAAACAAGAAGATTCAGGTAATTTCCCTGATTATGATGGCGATATTACTTCAATCTATCTTTTAGATGAATATCAGGGCCAAGGAGTTGGCCAAAAACTATTAGAAGCTGTTTTCTACCAATTTAGAATCCTGGGCTACAATTCTGCAGTTGTATGGGTGCTTAAAGACAATCGTTCAAGACATTTTTATGAAAAAACAGGTGCTGAAGTTCTCATCGATGACCAAAAAGTTAAGATTGGTGGAGATCAGTTGGACATCATGGCCTACGGTTGGAAAGATTTATCAGTAGGAGTGAAATTATGAGTGCGAGAATAATAGCTGCTGTCATTTTTGGGGGATTATCAGGGTTAATATTAAATCTTGTAGTATCGTCCCTTGGAGCAGATCATACAAACCCTGCAACTATAACTATGTTAGGTATTATTGCAGGGCTAATCATAGTGTTAATAATGGAAGTTAACGATTGGCGCTATCAGAATAAGGGAGGGAACACGGGTGATTGAACGTTTAACGGGCAGTATTATAATAGGAGCTATTGTTGGTTTTATAGTTGGAATGATGGTTTATCCATCATCAGCAGCTATCACGTTATTTTTAGGAATAATCTCCGGCATATTAATCTGCACCGTCATCGAAATTAATAAATTGCATAAGGAAGATTAGAGAAACATCTTAATTGATGATTTTAATAGAGAAAAACAAAAACCCTACTAGAAAGACGTTATCTAGTAGGGGTAAGATACATGTTAATCAGTTCACCAATTAGAATACATTGTACACTCCAAACCTATTACTTCTTCCCAGTTCTAAATAAATCCATTGTTTTATAACCCTGCGATAAGACCTCTACCATTTGATTAGCACGTTTATCGCGAGTTTTCTGTTGTTTTGCTGAAAATATAAAACGAGCCCAGTCCTTCCGGTACCCTGGTGTTAAACTCTGATAAAACTTCAATTCCTCGGGATGGTCTTTTAGTAAACCTTCAACATCACCCACAAGGTTCTCATAATCTGAAACTTTTTGGCTTGAGGCCTTTGATTTTTTAGTAGATTTACCAACCCGCTTCAGTCCCATAATCGTGAATGTATCATCCAAACTCATAACTTTAGCGAACTTGATATCACTTCCCAATACAAAGCCATCCTTTGTGTCTAGCGCAGGAAAAATATCATCACGGTGTATGTAAGAATCGTAACGCTTATTCCCTTTCTTTGGATAAGCCAAATAAATATAACCATTCTCAATCAAATACTTCTGATTAATAATCTCTTTAATCTTTTCTTTCATGTCATCTAAGGATTCTACAAAGACAAAGATTCCATCATGCTCCTTGGAATACTCGTTTGAATAACCCTCGAACGTATCATAATCTTCAGGTTCGTTAATCACTACAAAATTACTAAACTGATCTAGCTTTAATTTTTGTTTAATCGACATATCCTAACCTCACTATCAATATTAAATCTGTAATTACAATATTCGACTTTATACCAGAATAACCCTGTTTTTATTATTTTACCTCTACTTTCATCAGTGGTAAGTCCCTGTCTGGAAACACAGTTGAAGGTATTGATCCTATTCGTACAGCGCCCATTTTTAAATAAAAGCCCTCTGCATATGGATCACTGTCTATCGTAAACTCTATAATTCCAAAATCTTTCGCTCTATGTAAAATATCTTGCCAAATTTGCTTGCCTATACCTTGACCTATAAATTCAGGGTTAATAAAAAGGTTTTCAAGTTTATTAGGATCACATTTAAAGCTGTCAAACCCAATAATTTGATTATCTTTTTCAATCACATAATACATAGGAGATTTGATAATATCTTCTTCAGTTATTGTTAATTCTTCTTTACATGCTTCTAAAAATTCATCAGAATATCCCCAATAAGCTTTTGACTTATAAGCTATATCACTAAGTACAAAAGCATCATTTGGTTCAGCTTTTCGAGTGTTCATAAACCGACCTCATCCCCTACTAGTCTCTTGTTTCACATATTTCATTTTCTTATTAACTTCCCTTTCAGTATCTCCTTCAAATTCACTAATCTTCATTTTTTTCATAATCCTATCCATTTTGGAATTGATTCGAACAACATAAATCAAAATGACAATCATTAAAACTAGACCTACTATTCCCATTCTTATCCTCTCCATTTATATTATTTTTCTTTAAAATCATCCTGTAGTATTCTAATGTATATCACTAATTGAAAGGTCGTTATATATGAAAAACGGATATAAAGTTATTGAAATTATAGATAATCAACTTAATGAAAATGGTCACGAATGTACAAAAGAGACTTATGAAAGACTGATTGAGCTAGGTTATTCCGACGTGCAAGCTAAACAAAAGATGGGACAGGTCATGGTGCAGGAAATGAAGGTCATGTTAAAAAATGAAGAAGCATTTAACGAAGACCGCTACTGTGAGAAATTAAAAGACTTAACTTAAATACTCTCGTTTTAACACTCTCATTAAATAAGGTGCACGATTCAACACAAATAAGCTAATTTCAGGCCCCTTCGTTTTATAAGCTCGATTAATATCAATCAAACGTTTGTTTAATAGTCCATTTAATGTACTCTGATTTCCCTTATAAATCGCAACGTTTTCTTTATTAGAATCTTTTATAAGTTTCCAGAGAATTTGTTTATCAGAATGATCTAAATGTCTCATCGTTTGATAGATAGATTTCTCTTCATCTGGAATGCGGTTTAAGATATAGGATTGGAATTGTGATTGATCCATACGTCACCCTCACTCATTCTTATTAGGAGTGGTCTAATGAATAAAACTAGTCACCATTTTTATCGTGATTTAGCGTGTAAAGACTTTCAACCTGTAGAGAGTAAATCCGCTCTTATAGAATTTCAATCTCAATATAAGTATTTGTTTATGGCTTATCATCCAGGTAAACAGCAAATCCAGACAATCTTCCATTTGAGGAGGTTTTAACTGCCTTCAAATATACTCTTAAGGAATTATTTTACAAACCACCTTCACGCGGAATGGTGTCTAATGCTTTTCAACATATTTACGGATATTTTCGACATGAGCTTACATTACAAGAAAAAGAATATTTTTCAACAATGATTGATCAATATCGAAACAAAGCAGTATCTATTTCACTTCTCATTAGCCAGCTAAAGCAATGGGCTGAAGCTTATAACAAAGAGTATATTAAGCAACAAAAGATTTTAAGTTTAACTTCATGAAGATTGAATATTTTTACCATATCATAACATACAATAACATTACACAATCTTACGCAAAGGGGCTTTGCGATGTTAGATCATCAACCGGTGTGGGTAAATATTGATTTGCCAACTAAACGTTATACGGTTCATCGTGAGTGCATATATACGAATAAGATGTGCGAGACACCGTATAAAGGCGTTGGTAAATTGAAGCGTGATGGAGGTTGGATTCGTTTTAGGAATGCGGAAGCAGCGAAAAAGAGGCTTCAGGAAGAGTATGGTCAGTTTGAGTTAATCATTCACTGTGAGTGAATGCCACCGTGAGAATCGGTGGCATTTTTATTTTTAATTTAATTGTTCTAATAACAGCTTATATTCGTCTTTGGATTCAGAATGTCCTGCCTCGTCAGCATGGTCAATCATGTACAATAGAATGTTTCTTAATCGGTTCTCTATAGATTCACGGACAGATAAAAGCCATTCATCATATAAGCCTTCAAATAAAGGGAAATTTAATTCTTTAATTACGCGTTCATATTTTATGAGCTTCATATTTAGGTTTGATTCTTTTTCAATAAAGTTTAATTGATCGATTAAATCTTTTACATCACAGTCTATATTTGTTGCTAGCGAAATTCGATCGGTTTCAATCTCGAGGAAATTATGAGTAGACAAGTCATTTTCTTCAAAGATTTTCTTCAAATGATTAATTGCTACCCGAACATTTTTCAACCCATTCGTCACCGTCAAATCTGGCCAAAACAAATCACATAAATTCTCACGAGTAACTGTTTGATTAATCGCTAGATAAGCCATAATATTTTTAGCCTTACGTTGATTCCATTTACCTTCTAGTTTTTCATTTTTGTAAATGGCCATAAATCCATTTAATAAATTCAATTTTAGGCTGTAATTGTTATCAATTTTACTCATACCATCTTTTAAAACAGATTGAATAGATTGTTGGAGTTCATCAAAATGTTTCGGTACAGTGATTGTTGATCCACTGTGGTTTGAAAGTTGACGAATAAATTTTTTAATTAATCTTGCCGTTTCTTGAGGTTGGTCTAGATGAACCATATTCGATGCGTCAGGAATGATGTAATATTTGCTCGTGGTGAAATAATTGGTGCTTATAAAATTTAGTTGAGGTGGATAGTTTTGATCCAGTTCTCCTGACAATAGCAGAACGGGTTCATTTATACTTAATAAATTATCATATGAAAAATTACTAGTATTTAAATCTAGCAGCTTAAAATAATTTTCAGGATTCAGCTGATGAAAGCTTTTCTTGAGAAGGTCAACATGACGACTAGATTGTTGATGAATGAATTGCTTTATCATTTCATCTACTAAAAAACTATACCCATGTTCTTCTGCTAAAGATTTGCGCAACCGTACACCTTTTTTGGCAACATTCTTGGGATAGGACCCTGGTGTGCTTAAAGATACGATGCTCTGTATGTTTGCAGGCTGATAAGATGTTATATAATCTAAAATGAAGAAAAAGCCATGTCCATGACCAATATAATGGTACTCGTTTATGGATAGTTCGTGTAATAAACCTCTAAAATCTTTATGGAAGACTTGCCAGCTTACGTCAAATTCAAACCCATCGCTTTCCCCATGACCTCTAAAATCAAAAGTTAAAAGATTATACTCACTTAAATATGATAAAAGAGGTTTCCATGTAGCTTGATTCATGCCGGCACCGTGAGCTAATACAACTGTTTCTTTATGTGAATCTATAAAATTATATGTATAAGATATTCCATTTTGTGTGTAAGTTTGTGTAGTCATGGGCAATCACCTTATATTTTAATTTTAATCATTATCTAAAATACCATAAGTGTAACGTTTGTGTAACCCTTGCTTTGTTATGGTGAAAATACCTTGATCACTATCGCTGAAGATTGGTTGCCGAGTTGCTCTTGTAGTAGCTCGGTTTTCCTATATTTAAGTATAAAAAAACGTGGTTAGAGGACCACGTTTTCGTTTTATTATAATTTTGGTTACGCAGGAAGGGGGTGGGAAATGGGTGGGGTCCTTCCTGCGATTGAAATGTACTATCCCGCCTGGTTCATCTTTCAATGGTTACCCCATGACGAGTTTTCCACAAAGGTTAGTATACGACATTTTTTATATAATTTCCTTCATTTTCTTTCAATTTTTTTATATTTTTTCATTTTTCGTTACGAATGTCTATAAATATACGTTAAAATTGAAACATTCGTAAGAAAAATAGGAAAAGGAAGTCCGTTATGTTTGATTCAACAAATGAAATGTTTCTCCAATTAAATAGCAGCTTCAAAAATCCTGGTCGAAAATATGTCATTCTAACAAACCGAGAAGAAATTGGTTCCATTCAAAACATGAAAGGTACATCAATTAATCTTGGTAATATTTTATTAAATTTAATTGGATGGCATTCCGGTATAAGTCTAAATTATGAATTAGTCAATGAACAAAATGAGCTTCTAGGTTATTTGCGTAAACAGATGGGCATTCGTTCAAAGGACCTTCATTTATTTCGAGCTGATCAATCTTGGGTGGCATCTGTTAGAACTCACGCCAAATTAAAAGACCCCAGCATTTCTGTAATGGGGGCAAATGATGAAGAATTGATTAAATGTGAGTGGCGCACAAGTGGGATCGATTATTCATTAACTGATGTTAAAAATAATCAACCAATAGGAACGATTCGAAAACGATCTATGGTTTATGAATCTGTTAAAGAGAATTTGATGAATGCTGATGGTTACTATATTCCAGTATTGAATGAGGCAGAAAAGACTCTTATGATGATTGGAATAGGAATTTCAATTGATTTATATTACTCTAACTAAACCGAGTGCAGTGTTATGGTGACTGCACTTGGTTTTTATTTTCGGTTGGAGTTGAATCTCCTTTAATATTATCTAAAATATAATAGGCCATCCCTATCAAGTAACATAATAAAACTATGATTACGATAATTAAATTTAATAAAATATTATAAAAACCAATTAAAAGCCCACTCACTGCAAATATAACAAAACTCCAAAGTAATGCACTTAATACTTTGCTTAAATAATGTACCATTATTCTCCCCCTATTCTACATTTCGTTCCCTTAATTCATCCAATATGACATGGAACCAAATAAATATGTAAGACGCAATTAACACAATAAGGATAATTATAGCGGGCATGAAACCAATAAACGTCATTAATAAATAAAACAAAATAAATTGCCCAAGTGCATATAGCACAAACATTCCAATGTATTCACCCATAATATAACCTCCTCTTTCTAGGATTCTATTTATTTAAATTTAAATTTAAATGTTTTGGTAAATTATTGCAATATTAATATTTATGGTAAAATAACCTTAACTTATTAAAGGAGCTTTCTTATGACACATGATCAAAACTGTCCATTTTGTAACCTAGAAGAAGATGAAAATCAAAAAATTGTTTTCGAAAATGATACCTGTTATTTTCTGCAACACGATAAACATCAAGATGTTCTAGAAGGCAGTGGTGTGATTGTGCCAAAAAAACATCGTAAAGACACTTTCTCCATGACACAAGATGAATGGAACGACTCATATGAATTGCTACAAAAAGCTAAAAACTATCTTGAAGAAAAATTTAATCCTGACGGCTATACCCTTGGATGGAATGTAGGAGACGCATCTAATCAATTTATACGTCACAGTCATTTTCATGTCATCCCTCGATATAACGATGAACCTTTAGCTGGAAAGGGATTACGCTATTGGATCAAGCAACCTGAGAATAAAAGAAAATAGTGGGTTTATCATGATTCAAATCTATAATATTGGGAGTTTTTTTATGAAGACTGGTTTTGCTTTTATTTTAGAATTACTGCGTATTGCAATTTTGTTTATAGTAATAGGTGGAGTCTTGTGGGCGTTGATAGAAAATGTTTATGATAATTCTTCCACAACAGCATGGGTTACTTCTTTAGCTGTTTTAATAATATTCTTTGTGTTATACAGAAACATACTACAATTCTCTGGTTGGTATAAGGGTAAAGGAAGAAACAAACTTTCGAAATCTGTAACACTATCATTAATTGGAGCTTCTATTATATTACTACTCGCACCTCTCGCTCTAGAAGCATTATAAGGAGATTATTAATGGGTCATGTGATATTAAATTTCATATTTCTGACCGGGATTGTTTATAGTTTGATAACTTTATTTATTGAACTAAGCAAGGAAAAGAAAAGTCGTTATTTTATCGTTCTTTCTGTAACCATCGGTATTATGTGTATATTATCTCTGGGGCTTAATTTATAACCTTATCATGGTAATCCAATGTTAACATTAGTTTTTTTGAAGATGTTTGAGTATAAAATATATCCACATTTTTTCTGAGGTAAGCTCAACAATATACCCTTTATCTTCTAAGTATTTGTAACTTTTTATCTGGCCACGACTCACCTTTTTTTCTAATTGCTGATTATAGAAATAAATCATCTCCTTTTCAGTCGAATAAGTGGTGTAAAAAGGTGAACAAATATCCTCCTTCCCTTGTAATATTGTCCACTTAGGGAGAGAGATAGAATAATCCTCATCCATTAGTTCACAATGAAATACTTCGCTCGCGAATAAATAGCTCTTCACATAATTATTAACACCTATATTCCAAAAATAAAGCTGAAAAACCAACACAACAGGAAGAGCCAACACTAAAAATTTATAAGTTAAGGTTTTTCCTTAATAAAAAGAATCACCCCAACTACCATAAACCCAATTATCATAATGACTGAATATGGTATGTATAATATATTACCTGCCATATTAACCATATCCCCTCTTCCATAAAAGCCACAATTTTATACCTTATTTACACAAAGGAGCATTACTATGGATTTTGATGAAATCGACTTTGATGATGAAAATCTAGAAACCTCTGATAGTTTAAGGTTGGCTTTATTAGCTGCTGCATTAACAACAGCGGCAGATTTAATAGCTACGATATCTGCCTTAAAAGCCATCGATGAAGAAAAAGAATCTATTAAACAAGATGCCCAAGACCAGCAAGTTCTTGAAGAACAATTACAAAATATGCAACAACAAATAGATGAATTAACACAACAAAACCAAGAACATATTAATCATCAAAATTATTTGATTGAAGTCCTGCAATCGATGCAAAGTCAAATCAATAAATTAAAAAGATAATTATGACGAAATTAAAGTCAATGACCGTACATATATGATATATGATGATAATGTTGAAAACCCATGGGAATTGGCCACTCATCGTTCTTTTGATGTGATTAATATGCTTTTTAGAAAAAGCTGGATTAAAAGAGAGACTATATTCTCTTTATGGTGGCAACGACCTATTTGCTGTGTTTTTGACTGAAGATATGTATAAGACTATCCAAAAGTTTAAGTGGATTGAGAAAAAAGAGAAGCCTGCTATGATACCAAGACAGTTTTGATATAAAACTTTTTGTATATTCTATTGCGATTTTTTCAATTGATCTATTTGCTTCTCTAAGTCTGCGATTCGATTTTTAAAATATATGTTTTGTTTTTCTAAATTAGCTGCAATTTTATATATAGAATAGCTAATGAACATTAACAACAAACCGACAATAACTATTGGTATGCCTCCGTTAAAGCCATTTGCAAGTACTGCAAAAGCCCCAAAAATTAAAGTGATTGTACTTACCACACCTACTACTGATGTGTATTTATAAACATTATTCAACTATCCCACCCCTAATCAATTTCTACTACTGTGGTCACTGGAACCTCAAGTTTTGTGTCGACCATCTTTTCATCGTCTATTGAAATATCAGCAATAGCTTCAAATTCGTAGGTGCCAGGTTTTAATTCAGTTAGACCTGGATGGTTAAATTCAACCTTATGAGCTTCCCCTTTCTTCAAATCTGTTGATAATAAAGGTTGTTCCATACCACCGATATGTTCAAAATCCCCACCAACTTGATAAACATTAAAGAAAAAGATACTTCCTCCATGATAGATTGTCTTTTGATCCTGATCCCCAAGGTATGTAATCGTGGCATAAACATCTAAATTTTCACCTTTTTGTTCAACGTTAATAGAAACTTCGAATTCACCTTCTTGAGCTGTTGCTTTCTCATCTTCTACAACTTGACTAACAGTTGCTGCACCATCGCCTTTTGTTCCACAGCCGTATAAACCGAATATCAGAATTGAACATAACAATAATAAAATGTATCTGATAGTTCTCACTCCTCATTAACTATTAAACGGTTTACTATTGCCAGTTTTAGCTGTTGATATCACTTTTGTGTGATATTTTTATCAAAGATTGTTTTTGTTTACTCATGAGAACCACTGCTTTCTACCATTTTGCGCTTAATAGTTCTTCTTTTTTCTCGTTATATTCTTCTTCGCTTATAATGTTATCTTCTTTTAAGCGATGAAGTTGACGGAGTTTTGATTCATAGTCCTCAGACCCCGTTTGTTGTTGAGTTGGACTTTTGCTTTCTCCTTGAACATCAACTTCATAAGTTGCCACTCCTTTATTTGAAAACACATTAACCGCATGATAGCCCGTAATAGCCACTGCAATTAATGTCCATATGATTCCAAAAGCGCCGAAATTAGAGATCTGCGTAATCCCTATAAATACAAATGCAACCCCAACAATCATTCCTAACATTGATTGACTTTTTCCAGGTTTAACTCGATATCCTCTGCTATTGTTTAGAAAATGATTATTCATCTTGATTCCCCTTTAACTATTTTCTTGTCTCACTTTTCTTATGGTTACAATTACATTCGTGAGTATTAAGCTCACCACAGCCACCCCTACAGCCAGACCATCTTGTATACCTTCATAAACACCCTCTAAACTGTGTGGGCTATCCCGTGTTTGGAAAATAAAATAGAAAGCAACAAATAGCGGCAATATTGACCAAACGTATGTAAATTTTGGTTTGTATATGTGTGTAATGAAGTTAATTAATACAATCACTAACACTGGTATAACACCATAAATAATCCAAATCAAACTAACCACCCTTTGACTATTTATTCCATACTTAATTAGACGATTCTATCTCTTTAAGGTTTCAGGACTTTTCTATAGTAAACAAGCGTTGAGCGATCATTAATACGTTTGATAACACTTGTTTTTCTAAATCCAAGTTTTTCGTAGAGATAACAGTTTCCTTTTTCCTCTAATAGGGTGGCTAAATGCCATGAATTGGCTTCTTGAACCATATCTTCTAAAAGCTTAATAGATACTTGAGCTAGCCCCTTCCCTTGGAATTCTGGAAGGATGAACATTGGACTAATCCAGTATTGAAAGTCTCCTGTACTTTGTACACAAATTGCACCAACTATTTTACTTTCCAAAATAATCTTATAGAAGCCACCAGATGGATTATTAATTCGATCATAGACTCGATTAATATCCTCATTGGCTGGATTAGTAGAGCAGTCTTTGTACTTTTTCAGCAAAGGTTTGAAGGCTTTAATTTGAATATCAAAAATAATATTGGCATCTTTATTAGTAGCTTTTTTTAATTTGATGTCCATAACATTTTCCTCTATTTAAATAATTTTTTGTGTTCTTTAGCTAAATCTATTTCTGGTATATAGCCTTCTTCAAGTTTTTGAATGACTTGTTGGGTTGTCGTTTGCGCAAATTGATAGTGATCTTCATCTATCTCTTGCTGTTCTAAAGCTTCATCAAGTTCGTCTTCATCCAATACAATGACTTTACCTGAAGGCAGGTAAACAACATCTACAAATAAATCATCTAAGTATGGTACACCGTCTTCAGTACCAATGCCTCTACAAATATCGAAATAAAATTGAACCGGTTCACCCATTTCATTAAATGAAGTAGTGACGGAGTAAAAGTCATCATCGGGAAAGTGCTGCATCCATGCATAGCCATTATCAACTACACACACTTCTTCATCACCGTATGTAAATGTCAGCTTTTCCTGTACGCTTTTCATCGTGAAAAGAGTTATATAGCCTGAATATTCTGAGGTCTTCACGTATTTTTGATAGTAGCCATTTTCTAAGATGCGACTCCAGTGCCTACGATCGGCATATTTTCTCTTTAACATTCCTTCCTCCTACTCTTCAGTGGGCTCAGCAGGTCCTGGAAGCTCAAGCTGATATATAGCAATGTCTAGCCACTGATTGAACTTATATCCTGAGTTTTTAATGGTACCAGCATGGTCAAAACCTAATTTTTCATGAAGTTTAATAGAACCTTCATTAGCTGCATCAATCACGCCAATCATCGTTTTATACTTGGCATTTTTAGCATATTCAATAATTTCTTCTAAAAGTGTGGCACCAATCCCTTTCCCACTACTTTTCTTTTTAACATAAACAGAATGTTCAACTGTGTATTGATAAGCCGGTCGAGGCCTAAAAGGTCCGTAAGTCGCAAAACCAACAACTTCTCCAGAATCTTCATAAACAATGATCGGAAGTTTAGCCTCTTGTTTAGCTTCAAACCACTCTTTTCGATTCTCATATGTAAAAGGTTTATAATCATAGACTGCTGTAGTTTTTAAGATAGCTTCATTATAGATTTCTAAGATAGCCTTAATATCATTATCGGTTGCCTGTCTGATCATGATGCGACATCCCCTCTTTATTGTTAATTTTTCCTAATTTTATCATAGTTTTATAGATAATAAAAAACGCGACCGTGGTCGCGTTTTACGCTTTCTGGGGCGTAGTTTTTCCATGAACAAACCATGCCTTAAGTTTTTCAAATCGTTTGAAGAAAAATTGCACGAATACACCGATTCCGAGTGCAATAATAAAGGTTCCAATACCAATTGGACCACCGATGATGAATGCGATCATCATAATCAAAACTTCTAATGATGATTTCGAAACCGCCAGGCTCCATCCTGTACGATAGTGAACCGCCATCATTAGATTATCAATCGGATTTTTTGCGAAATCAAATTGAAGATAAGCTCCAATTCCCGCACCCATAAAAATAACACCAATCACTAATAATAGTGATCGCATTGCCAATGTTGTGACAGCGAATTCAGGGAAAACGATTAATATCCAAAAATCTATAAAAACTCCGATTAAAAAGATTGTGATGACCGCTGCATAGTCAATTCTTCTTTTTAATAAAAAGCTATTTATAATCATTAGTGCGATACCAACAATAAGAATCCATGACCCAACAGTAAGTCCAATCAAGTCATATAATCCGTAAAATAGCGCATCCCAAGCGCCCACACCTAATTCAGATTTAATAAGCATTGTGACACCAAATGATAGCATCAGCATTCCTGTAATATAAAAAATAATCGAATATGTGAGTTCTTTCATGATTGTCACTCTTTTCTTTGAATGTTCAACCACGTCATATTATCATATGAAGAGAGTTTGGTACAGCATTTTTATTGTGAAACCTTTTGGTAATTAATTACGTTATAATGTAAGAAGCACTAAGTTTCAGCAAGTAGAACTTTAGTGTCAGAGTGTACGAGCGGACTGTCCTTAAGTTTCAATATATTAATTTAAGTGTCAATTAACGCTATATAAGTGTCAGCTAATTTTGGAAGGATGATTGTAATGGCAAGACCTGTTTGTCAAAATTGCCACACAGAGTGGTCGTGGAAAGATACACAGAAAAGTATGATGCAGTTTAAGCGAGGAATGATTTGCCCTCATTGTGGCGAAACGCAATATCAATCAAGAGATTCAATGATGAAGACGTCCATGTTTGGTATATTACCACTTTTTCTTGGACTTCCAATTGTTAATATTTTTAATTTATCTTGGTTGGGAACTACATTAGTAATTTTAGGAGTGGGTTTTGCTTATATGAGTATCATCCCGTTCTTCATGAAGCTATCTAATAAGGATGAGTTGTTATGGTAAATTATTTTCCTTCGAAGCGTGATTGGTGGTTAGGGGTAATCATTTGGGGTTTGCCTATTGTTATGATATTTAATGCTCTCATTTCTGTTGATGTTATCGGTTTAATAATATCCCCAATTTTATCCTTATTTTTAATGTGGATTTGGTTTAAAACTGGATATAAAATTGATGGTTCAACTCTGTATGTACAGTCAGGGCCGATTAAACGTAAGATAGACATCACTAAAATTCAGTCTTTAAAAAAATCACATACGTTATGGGCATCTCCTGCACTATCATTAGATCGCTTAGAAATTTTATACGAACGTGACTTTCGTTATGCAGTTATATCCCCTAAACATGAACGAGAGTTTGCCCAAGCTTTGTTAGAAGTTAATCCAAATATTAAATTAGATGATAAGCTGAAAGGTGGGCACTCATAATGTCATTAACCATGTTAATTTTCCTCGTTATATTTCTAGTGGTTGGGGCAATTTTAGCCGTGAGATTTACAAAAAATTAAACGCGATTGCATAATCGCGTTTTTCTAATTAAACCAGCCTAGAAATTCTAGTAATCCCGCCCCTAAAAGTGTCACGCCAATACCGATTCCCGCAAAAGCGAAAAACACCTTCCAATCTTTATCTTCAAACCAAACCATAAACGCGATTAATATCGCAAAAACAGAACCTGTTATGATTGCTGCGGTTGGCGTTGTGGGTGTGACCCAGTCGTACCAATTAATAGAAAGAATCATATTTCATCCTCCAAACATCTTATTGATAGATACTGCTATTAACAATTTGATATAAATTATTTTTTACTGACTATTGCTTTTCCAAACTTTATACGAAAGATAACAAGCTCCACCGAACCACAATAACCCACCAATCCAGAGGTTAACTACCTCGGGTAAATAATCAAATGGTGACAGAGATATATAAATGTGATTATGTATTAAATGCCCAATTATTTTTAGTAAGATAGTAATAATATAAAAAATTAGAACACCATTTAAAAAAGAACGCAATTTAATTTTTCTATTAGGCTCCCATTAAATTAATGCAACTATTAAAATGGGACCGATAATATAACCCCAACCCATGGTATCACCCCAAACCTAAATCTCTTTTCGTCCTAATTTCAGCCCATTCTTCCAACGCCTGATTTATTTTTTGGCCTCCTATACCTTTTCTCCACCCATCTAAAAATTGCTTTAGTGATTGTTCTTCTAAATATTGATCGCCTACCATTTTTAATAGATATTGAGTTCTGGCATAATCGAGGCGTGGGTCTCCCGCACCAGCATTAACCAAATCTAATACTGCAGTAATGTTAAGACCATCCGTAAGAACGTTTAGTGGGTGAAAATCAAGGTGGATGAGAAAGTGGTTGTTCAGTTTTATGGAATCCAGCATTCGCTTTTCTTTTTGGTTAGATAGCAATAAATTAGATGGTTGATTATAATTTACGCGATTAATTTTAGCTTGCATGTGACCGAATTCCTCACCTAATAATTTTGCGTGTTCTGGAGTTTCTTGTAGCTGATGTAATAGCGTCTTACCATCAGCCCATTCCATCAACATGGCTGAATAATCTTCAGCTTTAACTACTTTATGTACATTAGACACCGGAATTCCGTGTTGCTTCGCATAGAGAATAGTTTTTTCTTCTTTAACAAATTGATCATGACGATTGCTAGGTAAAACTCTAAGAGCAAATTGATTACGTCCATCTTTAACTTTATATACTTGGCTATCTCTCCCCCATGAAATAGATTCTAGAGTAACATGTTGGGGTAGATCTAACTCTTTTAGTAGAGTCTTCATGCCTGCCTAATTCTCCAAAGTCGGTATAGGCCGAATACTAATATTGCATATGCAATACCTTCTAATATCTTAAAGCTAGTTGAGACAAACCCCACCATTGAACCAATAGACATGTTACTTGGCCCACCACCATCTATAACATTTGTAATGAACATATCAGATAATAATCCAAGTAACGGGAGCAAGGCTAAAAGCCCAAAAGCTACTGTTCCAGCGTGGAAACGATTTTTCATGGAGATGGCAATACTTGCAATAAGAACACTATATGTAAAAATAAAACTCAGCATAACAATCGCATTGTACACTTAATACATCTCCTTTTTATCGCCTAATAATTCTGTAATTCTTTCCTGCTCCTCACCTTTATCCAGATATTCAAAAAAACCTAACCTATTCCCCCAAGGGTCAGAAAATGTTCCCCATTTGACGGGTACTTCTTTTCTTGAATGCACTTCAAAATCTTCAATGTTAAATTTATCGAGTAATCGTTGTTTTGCCGCTTCAATATTAGTAACGCCTAAACGTAAAGGACCACTCCCTACAGTCGGTATGCCTTCAGCGACTTGAAGCCAATTACCGGGAACGATTTCCCATTCGGCGAACCCTTCATGTGGAACAAAATCTGGTTTTCTCTGAAACAGCTCTTCATAAAATTTTTGGCCCTCATCTATATCACTAACTCGAAATTGAATAGTCATTTCAAAAATCATATATTCCCCTCCATTTTTACACCTATTACCAATTTCTACATAGTTTGACGTTTTTCCTCTACAAAAAATGAGTCGTTTCTATGAATTGTTCCGATTTCCTTTTGTTAAAATAGACTTAGGGTGATGACCATGAACATTTATGAAGTGAAAGTATATAAAGATTTGCAGACTTGGCGACGAAAAGTTTTAAAACGTTCCAATGCATTTAAACGTTTATCCAAGAAGACACAAACGAAATTTAACGGAATGATTCCAGACCGTGTGCATCGAGTGATTACTGAAGGCATTAAAGGAATGGTTAAAACAACATTGGTCGGTTCAAACATTACAACCCGTAAGCATCAGTATAACGGGATGAGTCTTGAAGAGCGGGATCAGCTTTTACGTCAAAAATTATCAAACTATAGAAAAACGGCTGCTGCTGAAGGGGCGAGCACTGGAGCAGGCGGAATATTGCTTGGACTTGCTGATTTTCCACTTCTTTTATCAGTGAAAATGAAATTCTTATTTGATGCAGCTGCTGTTTATGGCTATGATACAAACCATTATGAAGAACGTTTGTTTATTTTGCATGTTTTCCAGCTCGCATTTTCAGATGACCAACACAGACGAGAGACTTTTCATATTATAGAGAATTGGGAAGATCATAAAGAACGCTTAAAAGATATGGATTGGCAAGTCTTTCAACAAGAGTATCGTGATTATATTGATTTGGTGAAAATGCTTCAGCTTGTCCCAGGACTAGGCGCGATTGTTGGAGCATATGCCAACTATAATTTACTTGACCATTTGGGCGAGACCGCTATGAATGCCTATCGCTTGAGATTACTGCAAGAGAAACCTAGAGATTATTGAGTTAAACCAATTAAATGCAACTCGCATCGTTTGGTGATAATATGATAATCAAACTAAAGGAGGCGTCTAAATGTTAGAAGCAATAGATCATAAAATAATGCACTGTTACCCAGGGATGGTTGCCATAGTGACTGCAGCTCATAACGGAGAAGAAAACGTCATGGCAGCTGGGTGGCACTCTTACATATCGTTTACTCCGCCCATATATGGCGTAGCGATTGGCCCCGAGCGTCACACACATCAACTAGTTAAAGAGTCAGGAAAGTTTGCGATTAATTTTCTACCACTTGAAAAAGCTAGATTTATTTCACAAGCTGGAACATACACAGGATCACAAGTGAACAAGTTCGAAAAAGGCGGAATGAGCTTTGAGTACGGTGAGGCCACAGGTGCACCAGTTCTAAATGACGCCTATGTGGTCTATGAGTGTGAAGTAACTGATTGTAATACATACGGCGACCACGATTGGTTTGTTGGCGATATCGTTCAGTTTCATCAAGATAAAGAAAAATTCCTGGATAACGGTTTACCAGATTTTGATCAATTATCAATCCCTCTATATCTTGGTCGTTCTAAATATACAAGTGTAGAGAATAATAGTCGTTTTGAAAATCATAGAATTAAAGATTAGAAGGAGAAAACCATGAAAGTTGTCACACCAAAACCTTTCACCTATGAAGGTGGAGATAGAGCAGTTTTATTATTACATGGATTTACCGGAAGTACAGTCGACGTTCGAAAGTTAGGTCGTTTTTTGCAAAAGCGTGGGTATACTTGCCATGCACCATTATATAAAGGGCACGGTGTGGGGCCTGATCAACTTATTCAATCCAGCCCTGAACAGTGGTGGGAAGATGTAAAAAATGGATACGCGTTACTTAAAAATAGCGGGTACGAACAGATTGCAGTTGCAGGCGTTTCATTAGGGGCTGTTTTTTCTCTTAAACTAGCAGCCGAACATCGTGTTAATGGAGTAGTTTCGATGTGCGCTCCGATGCAGGCAAAAAGTATAGAAGACTTGACCAAGCGTGTGCATGATTATGCCCTAAGTTATAAGAAAATTGAAGGAAAAGATGCCGCCCAGATTGAAGCTGAAATAGCCAAGTTTAAACTACAACCCATGCTATCACTTAATGAACTACAAAAATTAATCGTGAATGTGAGCCAACAACTTAAGTCAATTACAATACCAACATTCGTCTTACAAGGCCTATTAGACGAAGAGTTGTACATCAACAGTGCTAAATTAATTTATGACGACATTAGTACTATGGAAAAGCAGCTTAAATGGTATGAAAAATCCGGGCACATCATAACTCTCGGGAAAGAGCGTGAACAAATAGTTGAGGATGTATCTCAATTTTTAGAGACATTAGATTGGGGATAATGTATGGAAATTAAAATCGAACCATTACATAGAGAAGACACGAGAAAGTTATTAGAGTTCGAACGTAAAAACCGTAAGTTCTTTGAGGAATTGGTACCTAGTCGCGGTGATGATTATTATGTCTCTGAAAATTTCATTCAAAACCTTGAATCGTTGTTGGATGAGCAAGATCAAGGATTATCTTATTTTTATTTAATAAAAGATATGCAAGGGACCATCCTTGGGCGAATGAATCTAGTAGACATTAATCAAACCCAACGATTCGGACATGTTGGTTACCGATTAGGTAAGGACTATACAGGCAAAGGAATCGCTAATCAATCATTAAAACTCTTGATGGAAAAACTAGATTCATTGGATGTTCACCAAGTACGTGCAAAGACAACGACAAACAATATAGCCTCACAGAAGGTGCTTGAGAAAAACGGCTTTGAACTCGTTGATACGAGTGATGAGGAATTCATGATGAATGGCCAACCATTAAAATTCGTTTATTACGAATATCAAAATAAATATTTATAAAGGTTTCACCAATAAAATTTCGTCTCTAATCGGAATCCCATTTTCAGCGACAAGTGGGATTTCGGGCTTTATCTCCCTTGCTTTCTCAACTGCATTTATCGAAAGTTCAGCTAAGCGGTATCCTCGCTTTTGATAAAAACCAATCGCACGTAAGTTATCATTGGTTGTGATGAGTTTGATATGCTGACAGTCGTTTAACTTGGCCATTTCTTCTACTTGTTGAATCAGTTTTGATCCGATGCCTTTATTTTCTACTAAACTATCCAATGAAATAATTTCACATACATTTCCTTCAATAACATAAGTGATTAAACCAACGATTTCATTGTCTTCGATTACTGCATAGCCATCTAATTCATTGCATTGATAGACCCCTGTTGATGTGACCATCTTGGGACTTCCCCAATGTTTTTCAAAAAACTGATTAAGCTTATGTTGAGGTACATCTTGGTTCGTAATCAAACTTTTCCCCTCCATCAGTCTACACCTTTAAAACGTTCTTTACTTTATCTTCAAAGTCAGCTTTTTTAGCATGTTCAACTGCTTCATTAAGATTTATATGACGTAGTAATTCATCCATCAACAATCGATAATAAGCATAGGTAACAGATTTATCAGATGTAACGATTTCTTGAATATTTTCATCAGTTAAATTAAGCGTTGTTTCACTAAACTGATTAGCAGCATAAAGTGCAAATCCTTCGAAGAACCACCTTGGCCCCATTAAGTCTTCTTCGCCATGGAGAATTCGAATATGTAATTCATGGGCCATTTCGTGTGCAAGAAGTTTTTCATAAGCACGCTCTTCTTGACCAGCTTTGTAATTTGCAGCATAGATTTCAGGTGTAACGACCGTCAAAGTTCCATTAATAACTATGCCTGAAACGGTTAGTGGCAACTCAACCTCTGGATCTACATCCAATGCTTCTTTGACCTTATCATCGAACTGCTCTTTTGAATCAAATACATGGACCTTTTTCACTAAAGGAGTTGTAACATGTTCATCCCAATGATGGTTTTTAGCAAAAATAGAAATCCTCTCTTGTGCATCTTGCACAACTTCTTCATACCAAGGCCGCTTATCTTCTTCTCTATTTGGTAGCTCAATCGTTAGGTCAAATCGTTTTTTAGTCATGGATAACACACCCCAAATTTACATAAAATCTAATCATTCAATCTACTCACACGATCAGAAATATAATTCCTTACTGCTAAAAGCTCCTCTCGATTGAAATGAGCTTCTTTGACTCCTTTATATTCATTAACGGTTTTACGAATTGTCGGATGGAACTTTTCAGGAAGCGCTACAAGCCCCCATTCCCCTGCTTCTTTTTTCGATGAAATAACTTCTTCTTTTAAATACCAATACACTCTTAGCAAGTTTAAGACACAATATACTGGATTATCTTCAATATTCTCTAAACAATCATTATAGTCCTCTACAATTGAAGATTTGTAATCAGACTGAGGAATTTTTGGAAAAATCTCGTCTATTGGTGGTCCAGTTAAGCTTATTCCATAGTGATTCATGATTGTGATATGGGCAGCCAGGTCAGGGTCAGTTAAAGGTACTTCATTAATAAAACTTTCAAAATCATTTTTATATTTTTCTCGCCAATCCTCACCATAATGGAAGTCAAATGGGCTTGGGTGTTGCCACGTTTGAAGTTGAGATTCATTTAGCACACTTATCTCCACAGGATAAGGTTGGGATGAGTGATTTAAGAACAGCTGAGTTAGTTCCTTTTTGGCCTCTACATTTACTGGGTATTTCGTGACCACCAGTAGATCAATGTCACTTTTATTAGGATTAAACCCTCCCATTGCTAGAGATCCATGGAGGTAAATCCCTACAAGATTATTATTTAAAATGTTTTGTGTTTCTTTTTGTATATTAAATGTAAAATCTTTTACATCTGAAGAGCATGTTTGCCAATTTGTCATCATTTTTCCTCCTTAACTCTATTTAAAGCTAAAACTAGAAAAGAGTCTAGCACATTTTGCAACTAGACTCTTTCATTCTACTATTTCACTTCTTCTAATAGCTCTTCTAATTTGTTTACTGCCTGGAACTCAGCTTCTTTTGCTAATTGTAGTTTATCTATCGTAATCTGAGCATTTTGTGGCTTGTTTGGCTCCCCACCTTGTGGAAATGGATAAAGCTCTATGAGTTCTTCTAAATGATTGGCTACTTCATTATATTTCTCTTGCGCATCATAGCACAGATTAGATATTCGCTCATCATCCTTCCATTCAACTTTTAACCAATCAAAAAACTTCGCAGCAACTCTTCTTGCGTCTTGGACCACGTGTATATTGTAGGCATTTCCGAATTCACTCACTTGACCCTTTTCAAACGCTTCTATCCATGCATCGTAACCTTTTAAACCATTTTCATAAGGTGGTAATTCATGTTGGTGTTCACGATATCTCGCATGTTCGATCGCCATTTCTAAAGCGTTTTTCAACTGAGATTTTCTGTCGATTTCAAACGAGTCTTGAACGGTTGCGACGAACATTTCATTCACTTGCCCACGACCGAGCTTTTCGTAAGGCAGTGGCTGATCTCCGGCAGGATCTTTAGCCATGAATGCTTGTTTTTGATCGTCATAACCATAAATATTCCCGAATTCAGGGACATGCATATCCCATGAAATCGCAGGCACACCCTGATCAATGCTATCTTGTACCATCGCAATCGCCTGTTTCAGTTCTTCTGGAGTTGGTGCCACAAAGTCTTTTGTACGAACGGTTGTAGCTTTAATTCCTAAATTAGCTAGTCCTCTTTCAAAAATGCTTTCCCAATCAAACGCTGTCGGTCCAGCGACATCTACATCGGCCGCATTAATGTTAATTCGAAAAGCAAAACCTGTATACCCCATAACTTGAGGTAGGTCATAATCTTCTTTTAAAAATCTAACTGTATTTAAAATAGCTACACCTGCGGAAGTCCAGCCTCCTGTCAAATCATTACAGTTTAATACCTGACTTTTTTCACTCATATTTCATTTCCCCTTTACAATAACTTGGATGAATCGAGTACTTTTTTAGTAGATAAGCCTTTATTTTGACGCTCCTTGATGTAATCACTAACTTCAACCCTTATACGTTCGCGCTGCAGTTTGTTACGTGACCTTGAGATGACGTTATAAATATTGCTTACCTTCATTTCAAACAGTTCGGCAATTTCTTTCGGTGATAATTGTTCGAAAAAGAATTGTTCAAAGATGCTGCGTTCATGGGCGGTTAAACAATTTAGTAATGTTGCCACACCTTGGAGTGTTTCTTTACGTATCAGTTGCTCGACAGGGTTGTTGGTTGGCCTGTGTTCAATAGACTGGTTAAGTTGAAATAATATGTGATCGATATCTGACCAATCAACTTCTTGATTATTAGTCGCAAATCCACTAAAGAGCTGCTCGTGGGCATATGGGCCACCCCGCCTCAATTTCATATGACCTTGGTTTTGTACAATGCGATGAAACCAAGCCATGAATTTTTCAGCATCAATTAGCGTTGATATTTTCAAAAAAGCTTGTAGTAATGCCTCTTGAACTATATCTTCGGCCATGTATGTATCCTGAGTCATCTTCCTTGCCCAGCCATACGCCTTGGCGCGGTGACGGCTGACGAGTTCACCGAACGCTTCAGGGTCTCCTTGTTTCGCACGTGCAATCAAGGCTTGGTCATTAATCAGGTCGGCAATAAATTGTTCTTCTTTTGCTTTAGACTGTTCGAGCAACATTTGTGTCCTCCTCTCTTTTCACTTTTAATATACAGATGCCATTCAAAGGAGAAATCTATCATAATATATTTAATTTTTTTGGAATGTTTTGGACATATCTTAACTATATTTTACTGGGGTGGTTTGTCAATTTCTAGAGAGGAGGGATACAATGTATCAAACACTTGTGTTAATTCATATTTTATCTGCAATTATTGGTGTGGGGCCTACTTTTTTCGCTCATGTATTATTTCGTAAAGAACAAAGTATTTCGGAATTACGTAGTTCACTTTCAATGTTTAAGAAACTTGAAATTTTCCCTAAGATTGGTGGAACACTAGCTGTTATTACGGGTATTATTTTGTATTTCATCGGGGAATGGGGAGCTTTTACACAATTGTGGTTATTGGGAACATTGATTTTGTATATTTTGATTCAAATTTTGATTATTGCTTTTATAGGTCCGAAATCTAAAAAATTGAGACTTTATTTATCAGATCCTACAACAGGAAGGCTTGATGTTTTACCTTCCGAATATAAAAAAATGTTCTATCAAGCGAATCGATTATTTTGGCTTGCTTCAACTATGGGTGTTTTAATCTTTATTCTAATGATTTTAAAGCCTTCTGGACTATAAAGACGCTATAGAATGATAATTTTTTCCTCTAAAATAAAAGATTGTCCTCTTTATTTAAAGGTTTTTTCATGTTAAGGTCGTATTGTTAATACAATACGGTGTATATTTATGAAAAGAGGGAAGTCATATGGCAAAACTAAAGTTTATAATTTTATCATTAATCGGTATTTTCTTATTTGTTACACCCGTACCTTATGATGGTTCAACAAGTGTACCAGTTGCTGTATTAGCTGGCTGGTTCAAAGATTTATTAGACGATAACATTTTATTTGTTGCATTAATATTAATTACGATTTCTGCACTTATGTCTATTGTTGTTAAATTAATGCCTCATCGTTTTCCTGAAGACTCCTTTATTGGAGCTGTCTTTGGCGTATCTACTTTTTGGTTATTAATTCGTATTTTAGGTATGTTCTTTATCATTTTTACTTACTTCGGCATTGGCTGGGAAGCTATAAGGCACGAATACACAGGAGGAGTTATTCTTAATGATTTAATGCCTTCATTAGTCGCTGTGTTCTTATTTGCTGGATTCTTCTTACCACTGTTATTAAATTACGGACTTCTTGAGTTTGTTGGGGCCTTATTTACTAAGATTATGCGTCCAGTATTCACTTTACCAGGCCGCTCAACAGTCGATAACTTAGCTTCATGGTTAGGTGACGGAACAATTGGTGTTCTATTAACCAGCCGTCAATATGAAGATGGTTATTATACAAAGCGTGAAGCTGCCGTTATTGGTACGACATTCTCAGTTGTTTCAATTACGTTCACGATTGTTGTGGTCGATCAAGTCGGTTTAATGCATATGTTTTTACCGCTTTATTTAACTATATTTGCAGCTGGTTTAGTCGCAGCAATTATTATGCCGCGTATTCCGCCTTTATCTGGAATTCCTGATACCTATTATTCTGAAGAAAAAGAGGTATTAAATGAAGATATTCCTGAAAACTATAATGCATTAAGTTGGGGCTACACTCAAGCTATTGACCGTGCAAAACGTTCACCAGGCTTTGGGCGTTTCCTAAAAGAAGGTGCTAAAAACGTTAGTGATATGTGGTTTGGTGTGCTACCGATTGTTATGGCTATTGGTACACTTGGTTTAATGGTGGCGACGTTCACTCCAGTATTCACATGGTTAGGTGCACCATTCGTACCGATTCTAGAATTCTTACAAGTTCCAGAAGCTCAAGCTGCTGCTGAGACGATTCTAGTTGGTTTTACGGATATGTTCTTACCGGCTCTTATGATTGAAGGTGTTGCTAATGAGATGACGCGATTCATTGTTGCAGCATTAAGTGTTACACAGCTAATCTACTTGTCAGAAGTTGGGGGCGTAATTTTAGCATCTAAAGTTCCTGTTAACTTCTGGCGATTAATAGTTATTTTCTTATTACGTACAATTATCACATTACCAGTCATTATCTTAATCGCGCATATGCTTTTCTAAAAATTTATATGGATCACCGCTCGCATGGTTGCGAGCGGTTTTTTATTTGCAGTTTAAGTTGTGATTAATGGAGTTGTTTGCGTGAATAATGGAGTTTTAATCTCGATTAATGGAGTTTGGTTTTCGATTAACATAGTTGAGTTCCAGAATAAAGGAGTTTTGATGAGGTTTATTCGAATTTCACTGAAAAAGCCTCTCTCACACCCTAAACCTTCGTCGCTCCAATGAGTGTATTTTTAATTGAAGTGCAGATCAATAATAATTAAGTTGATTTCGTTATTAATGGAGTTGAAGACTCAATTAATAGAGTTTTCTGTCCGATTAACAGAGTTTCAAACTTAATTAATTGAGTTCTAAAGTAGATTATTGAAATTTAACTAAAATAGCTGTCCACCAAATAGATTTAGACAAAGAAAAAACTTGGCCTCGGCCAAGTTTATCCCAATTATTATTTTAATTCGTTATTGATCATTTCAGTAAGACGTTCAATTGCTTCATCTTCATCAGCACCGTCTGCTTGAAGCTGTATGGTTGTGCCCGGTTCATCTCCTAGAGTCATCACGCCTAAAATACTTTTGGCATCGGCTACTTTTTCACCTTTAATAATTTTTATGTCAGAAGTGAAGCGAGCTGCTTCTTGTACAAGCTGTTGCGCTGGACGTGCTCGTATGCCTGTTTCATTTTTTACTTCGATGTCTATTAGTTTCATTGCCATGATCCTCCTATGCTACTCGTTCCTTGCTAAATGTTGCGTTACTGAGTTTAACATGGAACATTTCGGACATCAATTTAAACCATTCTCTATCTAATACGCTTCCCATAAAATAATTAGGATAATCATGTAAAAAATAGCTCCGGTTTAACGAGAGCTATTTCTTATATACTACTTGCAGATGCGTGAGAATTGCACCGCATCTGCTTTTATTCGTCTTTTGATACAGCCATGTTCAGCTAACGGCACATCTTATGAAGATTGCTGTGCTTCTTGGGTTGGGCTCGATTTTTTAATAAAGAATGCTAAGAACCACCCTACAACAGACAGGATCCCTGCTGTTAAAAACGACATGTTTACACCGTGGAGCGCGCCTTCAACGCCTTGCTCTGGTATGGCTTCGTTGGCCATGATGGACACGAGTAAGGCTGTTCCGACTGCTCCGGCCATTTGCCTCATGGTGTTGTTCATGGCAGTCCCGTGTGGCATGAGTTGCTTAGGTAATTGGTTAAGGCCAAGTGTTGTAACAGGCATCATAACCATGGCGATGCCAAGCATGCGTGCAGCATTCACGACAGCTAAGTAAACGAAACCTGTTGCTGGTGTTAGGTTCGTGAACATGAATGTTGTAATAATTACTAACAATAATCCAATAATCGATAAATACCTTGCACCGAACTTATCAAATAGTCGACCGGTAATTGGGTTCATGATTCCCATTAATGCGGCACCCGGCAAGAGCATGAGCCCTGATTCGAAGGCTGTGAATCCGAGCATATCTTGCATCATGATCGGGAGAATAACAGCCCCGCCAATCATGGACATAAACATGATCATACCAATGGCAGTCGTTAATGTAAAAACTTTATATTTAAAGATTTTAAACTCTAAGATTGGTGTTTTGAGTTTCGTCTGGCGTGAGATAAACCAAGTTAGCGCAATGCCACCAATCATGAGTGAAATAATAACGTTTTGACTTCCCCAACCTGTTTCAGGGTTACCTGCGATACTAAATCCATATAAAAGTCCACCGAAACCCAAAGTCGATAGAATAATAGATGTAAGGTCCATTTTCGGGAATGTCCGCTCTGTTACGTTTTTCAAAATAAAATAAGCGACAATGATGTCAATAATCGCGATCGGTAATACCACGTAGAACACACTACGCCATGGGAATTGCTCAACAAGGTACCCCGATAATGTCGGGCCTATTGCCGGCGCAAAGGCGATGACCATCCCGAACATCCCCATTGCAGCTCCACGTTTTTCAAGTGGATAGACCAGAAACATAATCGTCTGCATTAGTGGAAGCATAATACCTGCACCTGCTGCTTGTAGAATCCGGCCAACTATAAGGGTTTCAAAGGTTGGCGAGATCGCACAGACAACCGTTCCAACCGCAAAAGATCCCATAGCGGTTAAAAAGAGTGCCCGGGTTGTAAACCTTCCGATTAAAAAGGCGGTAACTGGAATCATAATTCCGTTTACTAACATAAATATCGACTGCAGCCATTGTGCTGAAGCATAGTTAATTTCAAGTGCTTCTGCAATTTTAGGTAGTGCAGTACCGAGTAATGTTTGATTTAAAATAGCTACAAATGCTCCTGAAATAAGCACGGCCATTAAAGGTCCGCGTTTAATATTCACTTCTTGTTGTTCTTTTTCTTCTGACATACTATTCCTTCTTCCCTTTATTCAGTCGCTAACATTACATCTTAACAAATATATTTCGTTTTGCGAAGGAATATGTTTGAGAAATTTATGAAAAACGACCATTGTGCGATGTTGATTTGGATTAATGGAGCGCTTATTGTGATTAATTGAGTTCTGAACATGATTAATGGAGTTGGGAGCTCGATTAATGGAGTTGAATCTCGGAATAATGGAGTTTACTTATAAATTAAGTGAGTAACTATATTTTTTTTAACAAAAAAAGCTCTGGCCTTAGCCAGAACTTATGCATCGTTATTCTTCCTCTTCATCTTTTTTCTCTTTCAAGTATTCATATCTTTGTCGCTGCCTGTAGCCGTAAGTGCCAGTAAGAATTGTTTCTTCACTTTCTAACGCAGTTCCTAAACCACCAATGATTGTTGCAAAGCTTGTGATTGTCCAAGCGATATAAATGTAACTAACATACGTTGCAGACTCACCAATTTGGAGTTCCAGTGTTTCCAAAGGGATGAATAGGAAGACAGCAACTAAAAACATTAAAAATAAGTTTAGGTAAAACAAAGTAACTGAAATGAGTAAAGTAAATAATGTGGCGATGTTGTATAACATTCTTAAGCGATTATTGGTTTTAGAATAAGGTTTCTCCCATAACTTATGTGCTGCCATAACCCATAAAATCATAGCTAGTATTGCTACAACAGTTAAAGTAATCAAGCGCCATAGATCGTAATTACTCGTATGCTTCCATATCGTTGGAAAAACCACTGCATAAGACCCTGTCGCAAAAGCTACCACCAATACCTTCACAAATGCGGGAAACATTCGCCAAGGTCGATTCGCTCTTACCATACCAGTTAAAATTCGTATTGCACCTAAAATTTTAGAAGGGATTGTAAATCGTACATCTATGTTTTGCTCACCGTTTTGTGGTGTTTCTCGACGTATTGGAGAGAATTTCTCAAATCCTTTATGCCCTGCAATAATTTGACCATCGACTAATTTCAGACCAGTTTTCCCATCTTCTTTAATCTTATCTTTCAATCGTTTCTCTGCTTGTTCACGGTCTTGATCCGAACTTCCAAAGTACATTTCACTAACGAGCTGAATAATAGATGATCGTATTCGTTTAACCATTGGAGTTGAACCCAACCCAGGCAAGCTAAGGATGGCGATATTTTCTTCTTCATAAGCTTCAGACACCACTACTTTTTTATTGTGAAACAGTGGTAAATCCGTAAGGCATATAAGATAATCTTTGTCGCCCTCTTTAATATTTTCCAAAATAGACTCTAAGATTTGACGTGAATTTCCCGTGGAACCTGTAAGAGAATCCGTGACATGATTAATTTCCCACTCACAGGAATCATCTATATAAACTTTCAGCAATGAAGGTAGTTCATCTTTAATTTCGTCAACAATATCATTCGCGAAACCTGGGGCTGTTATTAGTTTGATATTATTATTGGAACCATTTGAACCACTCAACATCGCTCACCTCTTTATATAAAAGTTAGTTAGTTATGTTTTGCACAAAATTTGTTTTTTAAACCTAAATTTTTTTATAAAAGAAAAAAATCTGGAGCAAGGTCCAGATTTTGATATTATTTATTTTGAAATGTCGGGCTAAGTTCACTCCAAACGTCAAAAAGGTTTCCATCTGGATCTTGAAAGGTAAAGTTATTACCTGGATGTCCACGATCTTCAATTGGCCCGACCATAACATCATTTTGCGAGAATTCATTATGTAATCTATGAAGTTTTTCATAACCGTCTACCTCAAATGTGATATTGAAGTGATCGTTCCCATTTTCAACTTGAAATGTGTTTGTTTGACCTGGAGCAGCCTTAACCAGAAACATACTGTGGTCAGCTACATCGATAATTGCTTTTGATTCATCTTTATAGTTGATTTGAGCTCCGAGGGTCTTTTCATACCAAGCAGCAGATCTCTCTACATTGCTGACAGGTACATAAGTTGTTCCTACACGAATTAGTTTCTCAGACATTTTAATTCCTTCTTTCTTATAATTTATTAAAAAAATTCATACAAACCTTCTACAAAATAATCATACTCTTTTCGGTTAATAGGTTCTTTGCCATAACTCTCAAAAAATATGTGCCAGTCCTGAGGCCAACGAAAAATTCCTTGTTTTGGACGAACGGCGATGGCCGTGTCATAACGGGGATCACCGTAAGCACCTCCACTCCAGTCAATGTCCTGTGATTTGGCGACCATCCGTAAGAACGTTGTCGACGGTTAAATCACCGTGAATGAGTGTTGGTTCTATTGGGGTCGGTGGCGTCGCTTTCAACTGGTTAAGAAGTTGTTGTGAACCGTCGACTTCATGGTGCTCTAAGTTATACTGGGCTTCTGCGAGCATACTTTCAAGCCACGGCTGGGTTGCGGTACGCAACGCTGCCGGGGCAGGTGCGCTGTGCACCTGAGCCACCACTGCACCAAACTCAGAGATTAGCTTCGCTCGCCTTTGTTCGTCTTTTTCTTCACTCAATGCGGAAGCTAGTGTCCTTCCAGGGAGTTTCTCCATCAATAGCCAGGAAGCGTAATCTTTTTCTATAAATAAAAAAGGTTTGGGAGTTGGTAAATTTAAATCTTTCAGATGTTCCAAGATGTATGATTCATTTTTTAGCCAAGTACGAAATAGTGGGTCTTTGCTTGTCTTTAGTGCATATGTACGTTCAGAAGTCTTGATAAATGCGACTTGTGAGGTACAGCCTTGTTCTTCTGGATCAGTTATGGCTTGTATTTCTCCAATTTTATTTAGGATGTCTTTGGGTATATTCATCATAATTCCTCTCAATTTTCGTTATAAATTTAGAAATTGGAAAAAGAGCAGCCCGCTTGAGGCTACTCTATGATTTGGTGATTATTTTTCATAAGCTCAACTGATCGTTGAATCATTTGTTTTAATACGTCTTCATCAATATCATCGAGTTTATTTAAGTAGATGCATGACTTTCCTGTTTTATGCTTTCCGAATTGTTCTAGGAGGTCTCGTAATTCATCTGTGCCTGACATTAGGTATAAGCTGAATTTTGCTTTTCGAGGTGAGAAACCGGCGAGCATAAATTCTCCTCCGTGGCCCGATTCGTACTTGTATTTATAAGCGCCAAACCCAATTATACTCGTGCCCCACATTTTGGCTTCATAGCCTGTCGTTTCAGTAAATATATCTAGAAGCTTGAATGCATCCTCACGCTTTTTGGGGCTCTCAACATTTTCAATAAATTCAATAACACTGTCGTCATTCTGCTTGGTTTTTAACTCATACACATAAAAAACCTCCTAAAAATTTTTAACCAACAAAAACGTCCAGATATTCATCCGTTCTTGAAAGCTTTTTCTCTGCATAAGGACAGGTTGCAGTGATGTTCAGGTTGTTCTCACGAGCATAATCCACCACCGCTTGGACTAATTTACCTCCAACACCTTGACCTTGAAGATTTTCGGATACTTCTGTGTGGTCAATGTCGATTGTGTCTTCATCCTTTTTCACAAATGTAATCTCAGCATCTTTGTTACTTGGATTACCCACGTAAAAGCCTTTTTCATCTCGCTTAATTTCCAAACTAGACACTCCTTTGATTTAAAATGGTTCCTAGATATTGAAGACCCATCTCTTCAATGTAATTATTGCGATCCATGAAGTTAAAAATTGCCCAAGTCACAACAGCCATAATAGCAATGACGATAATAATTAATAACACCATTTTCTTACCGCTAAAATTCATTTCTCTAACTCCTTCACGTTTTCTACCTTTTATTCATAAAAGGGTTGTGAATACTCAACAACACCTGACACATTTTTAAGTGCATCATCTTTTAGCTCAAGAACCATAAATGCTTCATCTGGAACTTCAAAAGGTGCTCGAATATTATAGTTCGAGGCTTTTTCGAAATTGAATTTTGAATAATAACCAGGGTCACCCAGTACAACGACTGAGTTAAAACCTAGTTCTTTTGCTTGCACGATTACTTGTCGGCATAAACTTTTTCCTATACCCTGTTTTTGATAATCAGGCATGACTGACACTGGTGCTAAGGCGAGTGAATCACACTCTTCCTCTTCATCTTTTATTTTAATTTTTGAAAGAATAACATGTCCAACAATTGTATTCGGTTCATTATCGACAGCGATGAGTGATAACTCAGGAACAAAGGCTTCGCACTTTCTAATTTTCTCAACAAGTTGGTGTTCGTTTCCGTCACTCATTTCTGCTTGGTCAAATGCTTTTTTCACCACATTCTCTGTTTCTATATAATCATTCGGATGTTCCTGCCTAATGGTGATTGTCATGGTTACCTCCCGTATTTGTGTTGGTTAATAGCTTCTTTGAGGTGGAAGCTTTTCTCTAAGTCTACGTCATTCAGGTTTGCCAAGGCGACTACATAGTAAAGTACATCATATAATTCTTCTTCGATTGTCCCTTTGATTGTATCTTCCGTTTCCATGCGCTTTCCTTTTCGCAATACTTCCGAAAGTTCTCCGACTTCTTCAATTAATTTTTGAAAATAAGCATGTTCTAATTCAGGTCTGTAATCCCTATTTCTGATATATTCCTGGAGTTCTTTTAATGTAATATTCTCCATAAACCCTCCTAGACCTCTTTTGCCTAATTTTAACATAAAAAAGCTCACCTAAAAGGCGAGCTTAGTCTTAATTATTAACTTTAGTAATCACTTTTTCCATGTAATCAAACACATCTTGTTTTGTTAGGCGGTCATCCAGCTCCGCTTCAACTTTATACATGATATCATCAAAAAATGTTAGGGCGATAATTTTATTATTATTATCTCTCTCTAGGTAGTATAGAGTTTGATTCGCCAGTTCTTCCGTCTCATAATCTAGGTTTGGATCCATTAAGTGTTTAATTTTATCTTTGACAGTCATAGTCGTAATCCGCCAGAATGAGGTGTACATCCGCTAAATTAAAGCGCCAATCCGCTAGATTCTGTTGTCTATCCGCTAATTAGATGATTCAATCCGCTAAATCAACCTCTCTATCCGCTAGAACCAATAGTCTATCCGCCAGCCACTTTTTATAACAAAAAAACGCCTGGAGAGCTCCAGACGTTTTCATCTATTAATGGTTTGATAGAGTGGCGTTCGGTTTATCGTGAACACCTAGGCGTTCTACGAGTTTCGAACTGTCTGCATTCAAACCTGTTATCTCGACTTCTTTTTCGTATTGACGGAATTTCAGTACAATTTTATCTATCACAGCTACAGCTGAATCATCCCAAACATGCGCGTGACTAAAGTCTACAACTACATGGTCTGCGTCTGCTTTAAAATCAAAATGCTTAAGCAAACTTTCAACTGAGGCAAAAAATACTTGACCTTTGACTTGGTAAACCATCGTTCGCGTGCGTTCTTCCAGCTCTTTTTCCACCTTAACAGATGAAATTTTTGCGACGAAGAAAATAGCACTTAAGATTACACCTGCCAGCACACCTTTTGATAAGTCGTGTGTTTTAACAACGGTCGCAACCGTTACAATCATAACTGCTGCATCCGTTTTTGGCATGACATGTAGCTTCTTCAGTGAACTCCAGTCAAATGTTCCGATAGAAACCATAATCATGATACCAACTAAGACGGCCATTGGAATTTGGACTAATAAATCCTGAAAGACAATAATTAATGTCATTAAAAATACCCCAGCAGTTAATGCCGACAAGCGTCCTCTTCCGCCAGATTTAACGTTAATCACCGATTGTCCAATCATCGCACAACCAGCCATTCCTCCGAAGAACCCAGTTACGACGTTCGCATAACCTTGACCTCGAGCTTCTTTGTTTTTATCACTTGGTGTATCCGTCATATCATCAACAATTTGAGATGTTAGTAACGATTCAAGTAAACCAACAAAAGCTAATGCTAATGCGGTTGGAAAAATAATTTGAAGTGTTTCAAATGTAAGTGGAATTTCAGGGATTAAAAAGACAGGAAGCGTACTTGTTAATTCACCCATGTCTCCTACTGTTTTAACTCCTATTCCTGTTGCCATCACGATGATTGTCATTACAACAATAGCGACAAGGGGTGCAGGCACCGCTTTTGTCACACGTGGAAATAAATAAATGATAGCTAAAGAACCTACTACTAATGCGTACATCGGCCAATCTGCTCCAACAAAATGAGGGAGTTGCGCTATAAAAATTAAAATTGCAAGCGCATTAACGAATCCGAGCATTACTGATCTCGGAACAAATTTCATCAACTGACCAACTTTCAAAAACCCAAATATTATTTGGAGTATACCTGTCAAAATCGTTGCTGCGAGTAAGTATTGAAGCCCCCACTCTGCAACTAACGTCACCATCAATAATGCCATGGCACCTGTGGCAGCGGAAATCATACCGGGACGTCCGCCTGTGAATGCAATCACCACAGCTATACTAAAGGAAGCGTAAAGTCCCACCATTGGGTCCACACCAGCAATGATCGAAAAGGCAATCGCTTCAGGAATTAAAGCCATGGCAACAACCATACCTGCAAGCACATCGTTCTTTACGTTTCCAAACCAACTATTTTTTATTGCTTGTACGTTCAATATCGCACCTCTTTTCCATTAATTTTTGCACCACCCGTAGCAGTGCTTATTCGACAAGAACGAAAGTGATTATACCACGTAAAGAAAAAATTTTATAATCGCATGTAAGCGTATACTTTGGAATTATGCTTTCTTATACTCTTTTTTTCTTCGATATAATAGTCAATCTAATCTATTAGTAAAAAAGTTGTACTTATTTTTTCCATGCATGATAGAATAAAAGAAAAAGGAGAACGTTATGTATCAAAACATTTTAGTAGCCGCAGATGGTTCGGACCATTCCATACGTACAGCAGAACATGCCGCTGAACTTGCAAATATGCAAGGTGATGCACATATTACTATCATTTATGTCATTGATGGTGATACGTCTAAACATGATGTTCTTGAAGTAGGCGACAAAGAAACGGTAGAAATGAAACGCCTAGAAAGATTAAAACCCATTGAAGAAAAATTTGATTTAATGGATTTAGATTATTCTATTGAAATTAAACGAGGCGAACCGGGCCCAACTATTGTGAGGTATGCCAATGATGAGGACTTCGACCTTGTGATTATTGGTAGCCGTGGGTTAAACGTTCTTCAAGAAATGGTTTTAGGTAGTGTCAGCCACAAAGTAGCAAAACGCGTTAAGTGCCCTGTGATGATCGTGAAATAGTTTAGGAGGGGTATATATGAATCTATTGATGTCAGCACTCAATACCGGTGACATGTTCGCCCAACTCATCATGTTTGTATTTGCACTCGGAATTCCTTTAATACTTATTCTTATATTCTTATCTATGAAGAAAAAGGATGACCGCTTAAAACGATTAGAAGACAAAGTAGATCAGCTTATTGCCGATAAACATAATTAGATTGGTAGGGACCGACATTTAATCGGTCCCTTTATTTATTTAAAAGTCCGGAAAACCCTTTTGGAGCTCCGGAAATACAGATTTTTTAAGTACTTTCGACACGATTCGACCATGGATAATCGATGAAAACGTCCGGAAACGACGAAAAAAGGTCCGATAATAAAAGAAAAACCCGAGTTAGGAAGAATCATCTTCCTTTACTCGGGTTAAATTGACCTTTTTTCAATTGAGGTTTAAATGAAAAGACCGTTAAGAATAACGATAAAAAGACAAACACAAAGCCTAGCAACTGCCAAACAGTTAATACTTCGCCAAGTACAACCACACCAACTAATACCGCAATGATAATCTCAACAGAGGCTAAAATCGTTGCTTTACTAGATTCGATAAAAGTTAATCCAATAGTATAAAGCATGTAAGCGATGACTGTTGAAAAAATTGCGAGCCCTAATATATTGCCCCAAATTCCACCTTCCAAAAGAACGTCACCATGTTCCCAGATTTGACTTGTTGGTATTAAAAACAAGCTGCCACAAAACACGGAATAAAACGTTATGGTAAAAGGATGATACCATTGACTGACGTTTTTACCTATTAAACTATAAGTCGCACAGAAAAAACCGGCGAGCAAGCCAAATATGACTGTTAGTATAGTAAGCGAAGATTCACCAAGTGGAATAAATTCAATAGCTAAGGCACTGCCTATAATGGTCAGTAATATTGAGATGATTTTTGCAGTAGTTAGTGTTTCTTTGAAAAGGATTTTTGCAATGATGGCTGCGAAGATTGGTGATGTGTAGACAAAGACAACGGCGACAGAAAGTGATGCCAGGTCCATCACTTGGAAGTAAAACCAATTGAAAAAGGCGATACTTAAAATTCCTAGGCCAATAAAATAAGGAAGATCTATTAACCTTATTTTAAGGTAACTCCTAGCTAAAGTGCCTAAAATGATTAATAAAATTAGGCTTGAAATCGTTAAACGTACCGTAACAACTTGCCACGGTGTGAGGCCATATGAGTATAAGTTCTGAACGAACAAACCCTGTATGCCCCATAAGGACGCGCCGAGAACAACCATAGCGTAAGCAATAGTATGATTCATTCTCATCGTTCAACCCTCCCTTTTCTCTCTATCTACCAGGTTCAGGTAAAACTACTAAGTTGCATATAATATTTTCAATGCGCGTTAATCTTACAACGCTTAGCGTTAAAAAGCAAACTATAAAAGATTGAAAGTTTTTCCAAAATTTTAAAGTGGATAGCCCGCTGAATTAAAAGATAGTCAATTATTCCAGAATAGTATTGATAATCTTATGAAGTGGCGAATAAATTGGGGCAAGTAGATAATAAATTTTAAGAAGTAGATAATAAACCTCAAAAAGTTGATAATAAAATTGATTAAGTAGATAATAAATCCGATGAAGTGGATAATAAATCATATATACTAGATAAAAAAAGTTACTCAGTACTTGATCTGAGTAACTTTTTCCTATCTTTAAGCCAACCCTGGCTTTACGCCATCTGGAATCGGACTTATATATTTGTCTTTGCCGGCAATTTGATAGTGTTCATCTTTTGCTTTTTGTAAAAGTTCCGGGTCCTGCATGACATCTAATGCAGTTGCAGCCATGAGTTTTCCAGCATAAAGCATGCCTTTCTGCCCAATTGACGTGCCAACTTGTGATACGGCTTGCCATGAATGAAGAGCCGTTCCGTTTGCCATGCACGTGGTTACCGCTTGCGTAGTTGGCGTAATCCAACTGACATCTGCAACATCCGTTGAACCAGCCGGGAGGTCCAGGTTTTCTTTATCAATAAAATCACGGGCCAAGGTGACGTTTTGTAGATTTTGAGCCCAGAGCTCATTCAGCTCTTCTTCAGATAATGACTTGCGAATGGTTTCAGCAAAAGCGACTTCATCTTCTGTATAAGTTGGTGGAGCGATTTGAGTAAAATTTTTCTCCATAACTTGATCGAGAACTTCATTATCAACCATATCTGATGACCCACTATCAAATACAATCTCTAGCTCCGTTTCAGTCATAAGCGCCGCACCCTCTGCGATTTTACAAACCCGTTCATAGATGCTTTTGACTTGGGACACTTTCGGTGCACGGACCAAATACAACACTTCCGCTTCAGACTGCACAACATTCGGTGCGTTACCACCGGTGTTTGTCACAGCATAATGTACCCGAGCCTCAGGAATAATGTGTTCCCTCAAATAGTTCACACCAATATTCATTAGCTCTACTGCATCTAGTGCACTTCGTCCAAGGTGAGGGCTAGCTGCGGCATGAGCTGAACGCCCTTTAAAACGAAAATAGACTTGATTAACCGCAAGCACCTTCATTTTAAAAAGGGTGTTAACTGGGCCTGGATGCCAGCATAATGCAAAATCAACATCGTCAAACACACCTTCTTTTGCCATGAACGCTTTACCATCACCGAATTCTTCAGCAGGACATCCATAGTAACGAACAGTACCTTCAATTCCATGTTCTTTCATGTAATCTTTCACAGCAACAGCTGCTGCAAATGAACCTGTTCCGAGTAAGTTATGACCACACCCATGGCCATTGCCACCCTTTTCAATAGGTTCATACTCACCAACACCTTTTTTCTGGCTTAAGCCTGGCAACGCATCGTACTCACCGAGAAAGGCTACGACAGGTTTTCCTTTTCCGTAAGTTGCAACAAAAGCCGTCTCAATCCCTGCAAGACCGCGCTCAACTTCAAACTCTTCATCTTCCAGTTTCTCAATAATATATTGAGTAGATTGTTTTTCAAGAAAAGCTGTTTCAGCATATTCCCAAATTTGTTCACTCATTTTCGTGAACAAATCCTGCTTATTTTCAATCAACTGTTCAACTGATTTTGCATGAAACATGAGATCACTCCTTTTGCTAACTTTCACCATTTAATTCGAAAGCTATCCAACCAACCCAAATAAGTCTGTCGTAAATAACATCACTAAAAATGAAATGTATACGGCAATATTTGATATTGAAATAATGTATCGACGATTTTCTGGTGCATACTTGATTTCCATAACCATATCAACCAGCGCACTTAGAACTGGGTAAAGAATTACTAATGTTAGAGGGATAAAAACGATAATCATTTGAAGTATGTAGAATATAAACATTACCAGCATGACAACACCGTAAATTATTAAAAATTGTTTGTAGCGTTTTTTATGCTGATCATTAATAAATCGAGATTCACGTATTGGGATATTTAATACTTTTATCAGTATCATTTCGACTGCAAAAGCTGCAATAAAAAGAACAGCAATAATAATTACTATGTCTATAAAAGTCATATGTTCACTCCTAAAATTAATCTTGTACTCCTATTATAGGAGAAGGCGGTTGAAACTGCATTACATTTCTTCTTGATCCATTAAACGATTCTCGTATAATTGATAAGTCACTTTCACTGTTTCATTAGCCTTTTGATAATGAACAATGAATTGTTGCTCATTGTAAATAACCGATTGAACACCAAGAACGTCATTGATGTTCACTTTTTCTAAATAATCTTCTTGTTTTCTATAAACTATTGTTTCTGATGCCGTACCTGTTGATACTACAATTTCTCTTTGTCCGTCACGATCAACATCTACTTCTTGTAAGTTTCCGTCCACCGTCAAAATTAGTTTTACACTATTCTCTCCTAACTTGTAATAATTAGATTGAGAATAGTTAGCTCCTAAAACACCATCAATTCTAATAACGCCTTCTCCAAATAAAGTCTTCTCCGAAATGTTGATTGTATGCGATGCATTGACCATAGCAACTTTACCTAAATCATAATACCGATCATTGTGGAGGATTGCACCATGTATTGGACCATCATTTTCATAGAACACATATGGCCCTTCTTTCTCCAAGGACTCAGGTTCTTCTATAATAGGTAATTCCTCATTCACTATATCAACTTGCGTCCAATTCAGTTTAATAAAATCCTTCTGGCCAATCGGTTGATTTTCTCGCTCGTTCCAAACACTTGGTTGCTTTTCTAATTGTTCAATCGATCGTTTCATATAGGGCAGCAAATCATTTTTAACAAGATCATGCCACTCCCTATCTTCTTGAATCATCATACTCATTTCATCAAACATTGAATCAATCATTTGATGTGTTTGTCTTAAAGTTTCTAAGTGTTCAAAGTCTAGCTCAGACAACGGCTTCTTCTTTCCTTGTAAATAGTGCAGATAAACATAAGTGTCGCGCCATATTGACGTATATTTCGAATGTTTAAACTGGTTAAATACCTCATCAGGGATTAAGTCATGGCGAAGATAAGATAGCTGCACTAATGCTGCCGCTTCATATGATTTCAATAGAGCTTCTTGTTGTGCTTCCTCATCTTTGTTGCTAAACCCTTCTAAAGATACACTAATCCTGCGTGACATTTCTTGATCAGACCATACTAAGTCCAGAAATTGCTCGCGTTCTTTATTGACTTGTTGATCATTTAAATCTTGGTTTTTTACAAATAGAAAAATGATTAGTATGACCAACAGACTGTAGGTCAGAATTAACCATTTATTTTTCATATATGTCATCCTTTACAATCTCGTAATCTATCGTTAAAAATGGTAGATTAAACAGCCACATTCTATGTTCAGCAATTAGTCGACCATCCGCAATTTCTCGTACTTTAAACTTCTCATGTAAGGGTAGTTTCATTAAGTAATCCCGAAAACCTAAATAGATACCTTGTTCACGACTGGATAAAATTAAGCTTTCATCTTCTTTAGATAAAGCTAATATTCCAGTCATTGTTGCTCCAGGTAATGGCAGAGCAATATTCATGTACGTTTTGTCACTTTCTTGGTGCTCAGAGTAAAGCGCGACGAACGTTGTATCGTGGTTAATTTTCCTGACCCAGGCCCGAACACGATCGCGTGAGTCTAAGTCTTTTTTTAGAGAATAAATATCCCCAGTCATTTCAACTTGTTGCTTAGAGATTGGTAGATTAATCTGCTGGGAAACTCTACTAAATAAACGGTAAACCATAGCAAACGGCAGAAACCAGTGACGCCAATTTACTTCGGCAAATAATCTGTAGTTACCTGTATTTTCATAGAAATCTTTAATGGTTCGAGCAAAGTCTAATTGATAAATAGTCATGTCATCGACTAAACCTTGAACCGACTGCTTATAATCAACTTTTCCTTTTAAAAATCCTTCTCCCACTCTCGCTTTACCTCGTAATTTACTCACTGGAAAATTAGGCTTCTGGAATTTAGTAGGTGGCAGAAATGCAGTGGCTACCATTACCCCACTCACTCCAAAAATAACGGCATTCATTAAGCCATGGAATTTTAACATAAAAGTAATTGAAATATGATATGAACCTGACCAGTTACCATAAGCGTAAGCTAATGAAAATAGTATGGTCATCCCAAGAGCGAGAAAAGCCAGCCGCATAAACCACTTCTGCCATGCACTAGTATATTTAGTTCGAAAGCTTAAAAGAATTAAACCATAGATTGCTACGATATAAACAAGCACTGATACAAGTTCAAGCGTCGTCGAGAAGGTGATCCCTAGCGCAACTATAATTGGAGAAACAATAATAATTGTCGCAAGTACACGGTACCCTCTTAACTGGTCAATTCGCCCCAAAAGTCCAACTATTATAGGTAACATAAATGCTGAATAATGAAAGTGAATCGCTGTTAGCCACTTCAACATGGGGCTGAATCCTGTATTAATTCCCGCTTCATAGGCAAAGAACCACATTCCACCAACGGCCAAGTACACCATCCCTATATCAATCATAAATTCCTCAAGATGAGTAAAACCACGATTGAGGAACCTCTTTACCCCATGAAAAGCGATCACAATTGTAAAGAAAAAGTATATGGCAGCAAGTAGCCCATCAAACCTTGTATCTCCAGTTAATTGAAGAATGATGACTGCAAGAAAGGCTGCTGACGATAGTTTTGCTAATTCGTCTTTTTTCAAGAACGACCCAAGCAAAAATGGGACATAAACGAGCTGTGCAACAGTCAAAAGTAAGAAGTACCACTCATGAGGCGACAGCCAGGCAATTGCACCCAAAACTATTAAATTGAGTAAAGCTATTCTATGTAAGGTCTTCACTTGTAAATTCCCCTTCGTAGGCAAATATCTGTCCGATGAGTGAATTCGTCACTTCAACAGAAATTTCAAATTTATTCAGCTCGTCATTGAAACGCTCTTTAACCCTCGCTTGGCCTTGCAACCATTTAGGTAAAGGCAACTCAATCTTCCCCAATATTAATCGTTGTTTACTAGAAGTAATAATTAGTTCACCATTTGATACTTGAAAGATTAAGTCAGAGTAGACAATCGGTGGTTCTCCTAAATAGTCTTTGATGACCTGACGCCTAGAATCATAACTCATTAAGGCATTAAAATACCGTAAGCGTTCAAACTCAAACGCTCGCTCCCAGTGAATTTGTTGTCCGTTCTCCCTTGGTGTGTTTTTGATCATAAATGGGATTTGTTCACCTTTTTCAGGAAACAAGAGTTTACGCTTCGTCCCTAGTTTCATAATCGGATTCAATAGTCGAGTTCCACCCTGAATAGTGTACATGACTCCTTTTCCAACGATCGCGCGTTCACCCATCAATTCGTATCGTTTTTGCAGCATCGGGTGGAGCTTGTTGAATTTATCTCCAAGTACTTTTTCGTAAATCGACATGCCTTACTCCTTTACCTTTTACAATTGCGAGCTGATGGCAGGTTTCGACTGACCATTAAACCTACCGCCGATAACACAACTAATGCTAGGTTAAATGTTAGTGGATTAAAAGGATGCGCGAGATTGCCAGGGTTAGCTACTATAGCGGCTATTGCTAACATCGGGAACGCGATTAACTGTAATTTAAATAAATGACTTTTCCTTCGATAAAAAAGCCACATCAATCCAATAATTATTTCCCCAGCACCAACTACATAATTTAGCCAAACCGCTTGCTTTTCAGTTATCGGTAATGACCCGGTCGTCATGGATACCTCAGTCGGATGCATGAATAATAATTTGGGTACTAGCCCGTGATAGGTCCACACCCAGAAAAATAGTAGTGCAATTAGCCATGCACTAAAAAATCGAATGTATTGCAGTTTAGGGTTTTCACCTAACTCTAACCAGCGACGCACAACATCAAAGCTCAGCGCTGTTGCCCATCCCATTAATGGCCTAAACACTAGATCTATTAAACGCCCCAACATTCCCCAACGAGTTTCATAGTCATAACGCGTTAAAAACTGTATCGATCCATCTTTTTGGGGATTATACTTCCAAAAGCCTCTTCCTTCTTTAATTAGAGACATTTTTTGATCTGTTCCAAAATGAAGTGAAGAGGTTTTCGATCCATCTTTGGCATCATGGGTTCCAACACTCTCACCCCACCCTTTCACCGCAAGACCAAACCCTATATTTGTTTGGTAGGTAAAGTGCTGCGGTTCACCGCCTTCTTTCGGTAAATATGTAATAGATGAGAAACGCAAATCCCATTGTTCATGTTGATCGGGTACTTGCGTGGCGCTCCATAGCTTATTCATCTCTGCTTTAATTGGAATCTCTACATAGATTGGTTTGCGTGACATCCTCTACCCTCCAAGTTATTCTTCCTTCATTTTACCAAAGATTTTCATTTAAGATGGTGTTACCCTTATCCTTTTTTCAAATAAAAGGAATTTATCACCGTTCAAAGGTATAAGCTTATTAATAAGAAGGAGGATTAGCATGCGCGGAAAGGAAATAACACGACCCGTCAAACTATGTCATGATGATGGGACTCTTAATCACGAGAGCGTTGGCTGGTCCCGCCACCCCATGATTCTATGTAATGTAAACGGTAGCTACCTTCGAAAAAAGAAGTGGAATTACTGGTGTATCACTGGACCAGAAGCTGTGTTTTCTATTACGGTTTCTCATTTCGATTATGCTGCGGTAATTTTCGCGTACATACTAGACCTTCAAACATTTGATTTTGTAGAAAAGTCTATAATCGTCCCGTTTGGTAAAGGTGTTGTTTTACCTGATAATGTACAAGACTCCATTAGTCTCCAACATAAAGGACTTCGCGTGGAAATTGAGGAAAATAACCATGCCAGCAACTTCTATGTGCTTTGGCCAAATTTCAAAAATAATAAACCATTAGAAGTAGATTTATCGATTCACCGGTCACCCACTCACGAGTCTCTAAATGTTGTCATTCCATGGAGTAACGAACGTTATCAATTTACATCTAAACAAATAGCCCTTCCTGTTCAAGGTGAAATAGCCTGGGTAGAGGGAATTTATAAGCTTCAAACACGCCATTCATTCGCAACCCTTGATTTTGGGCGTGGAAAATGGCCATATCAATCCAAATGGAATTGGGGCGCTGCTTCTGGCTTTGCGGAAGGTTATCGAATTGGATTAAACTTAGGAGGACAGTGGACAAGTGGTACTGGCCAAACTGAAAACGGAATAATCATCGACCATCAATTGCACAAAATTCATGATGAAATTGAATGGTTGTACAATAGACGAGATTATACAAAACCTTGGGTAATTCACACGCCTAATGATAAACAAATTAAACTCATGTTCGAACCTATATTCGAGCGAGTATCTGCATTTAACTTAGGAGTAGTTAAATCAATGGTCCATCAATTATTTGGTTATTATAGTGGAACAGTTGAAACCACAGATGGAGAATCGATACAAATCGATCAGTTGTTTGGTTGGGCTGAGGATCATGAAGCGAGGTGGTAATACCTCGCTTTTTAGTGTTTTCCAAACAAATAAAACCTCCCGAACAGGGAGGCTTAACTTATTCTTTAGTCGTTGAAAATTGCCACTCAATCCCGTACTTATCTTTCACTTTACCATAAGCTGGGCTGAAGAAAGTTTCTTGAATTGGCATTACTTCTTCTCCATCATTATCTCGAATTTTGCGGTACATGTCACTCGTTTCATCCGCATTATCTGTCACAATCGCAACAGAAATATGTGTTCCCGCTTCAATCGGGTGATCTGGGTCAGTATCTGATAACATAATCTCGTTATTTCCGATTTTTAAGTTAGCGTGTAACAATAATGATTCGTCACCGGTTTGTGATTCTGGTAAGTCGGCATATGTTTTAAACTCAATAACTTCTGCTCCAAAAACGTCTTCATAAAAACGCACCGCTTCAATACCTTGGCCGTTAAACATAAAATATGGATTCATACCTATAATCACAAGATCACCTCTGCATAAAATTTTCTTGTCTTTAGTATAGACAAGTCGGAGTTCCTTTACTAATGATTCATTCTCCTTATTGCGGGGGTTGGCCCGTTTTTTATAACATGTTATGGAAGTTTGCGCGTATAATATAATAACCTGTCTAAGGGAGCTGATGGCGCTTTGGATTTTTCACACCAGTTGGTTATTTTCTTCGTAATCGCCGTTATTGCATTTGTTTTAAGGTTTGTTCAAATTAAAACGATGGCAAGAGTCGACCTTTACATTTTCGTGTTCGGTCCACTTCTTGTATTTGGGTTAATTTTTCTTATTTTTGGCATGATTGATTTTAAGCGTGAGTTGTTTTTAGATATAGGGAAATGGATGTTTCTATATGGTGTCGTGGGTGCTGGGTGTGGGTACGGGTCGACGCGAGTTTTGGGTGGTCGATTTTAATAAGCCCGCCCATAAGTGATGGACGAGCTATAAAAACTTCTTCTTATAATCTTCTATAATTTCACGGTGGCTCCCGATCATTTGTTCAGGTAACTCCCCAGGCGCGAAAAATTGTATATCCATTGATTCTTTTTCATCGTGTTTTACTTTGCCACTATAGTTGTGAGTAAAGTAGGCTGCGGTAACCGAGTAAAATTCATCCCCGTTTTGAGCTTTTGTAAAATAGTCAGATCCGGAGTAGATATTAATTAAGCTTAGGTCCTCTACTTGCAAATTTGTTTCTTCTAAAACTTCACGTTTGGCGACGTCTTCGGTTGATTCACCTAACTCCATTAACCCTCCAGGAAGTCCCCAAACCCCTTTAGGGAATTGACGTTGCTCGAGTAATAATTCACCTTTTTGATTAATTACGATGACAACCGCTCCGACCAATATAAGCGGTCGAGTGCCCACTAATTTTCTCAAGCCCTCTATGTAGCCCATTTTAATCCTCCCCTAAAAGAAAAAGCCAGCTCGAGCCCGAACTGACTTATAAATCTCCTTTATACTCATAATAATCTTGTACTTGGTAGGTTTCAAAACCGATTCCTTCATATAAATGAAGCCCGCGATCGTCTTCTGTACCTACTTCTACAAAGATAATATGTCCTGTCTCTGCCTCCTGGCGCACAACTTCAATTAAGGCTGCTTTGCCAATACCTTGACGTCGGTATTCTGGAGTAACAGTAAATCCAAATATATACGTTTCAATTCCTTCCGCTTTCAAACGAATTTTCCCAACGGTTTGACCGTCTTTTTTGATCATATAAGTACGATGACCAGCATCTTTTAATAACACATTGATTAATAGCTCTGCTTCATCTCTAGTTAAGTTAAACCCATGCATATCAAGGTTAATAATGTCATCCCGATCTTCTGCCGTGGCTTTAACTAACTTAATATCAACCTCAGACTCGGGTAATTCTTTCCTTTTCCAACGCATTTGGTAATCCGAATAGGCGTACGTGGCCCCGATTTTCTTTAAGGTTTTTTTAGCGCATTGTGATTCTGGTGGTGCATTAATAAATAACTTCTGAGTATTTCGTTCTTTTAAAGCATCTAAAACTTCATGAAACAGCTTGGTGAAAATGCCTTTCTTTCTATGGTCAGGGTGCACCATTGCACACATTTCATAAGCGCCACCCACATAATAAAGGGCAACATACCCTAATAATTGTTCACCTTCATAATAGAAAAAATCGTTATCTTCGGTCATTCGTGAGCGGAGGAAATACCAGTTCAACTTGAGTTCTAAGCGATCTGCTTGCTCTACGATCATTTGTAGTCTCTCTATATCTTTTAATTGCGATTCTGTTAACAAACTCGTTCCCCCTTAGATGGAGATATTCCTTACCGGGATAGAATATCTTTTATACATTTGGAAGTCAATCATTTTATTTTATGTTTTCTTTTACATTATTTATCAATTTAATATCACCATTTTACCAAATATTTAAAGCTATTTCCTCCATAACGTATACTTCAAGTTGAGAATCCAAGAAACGAGCTTTCATATAACAGCCGTGATATAGTTGTATGCTATGAATCACTCAACTATAACCTATAAGATTTTGATGTCTATCATTGTGAATATTTAATCAATTCATAATATAAGGCAGTGAGAGTTAAAATAACTAAAAACACAATGACTGAAAACTCCATACTGCACCCCTGTTGCTATTCATTAACCCACCCACAGGCCAAGCAATAACACAAGGGATATACAAGAGCTTTCCAGTATTTCACTTTTAGTATGATACTAAGCAAGGTATTCATTCATGAAAAAGAGCATGGGCTATTCCTAGACTCTATTTTAAGGCCTTTATATTTCTAAGAACTTCTCTTGCAAATTGATAGTACTCTGTATGTGGATAAGTTTTTAATTTTTCTACCGCAATTTCCGCCTCTTTAACCGCTTCATCAGTTCGGCCTAATTGCTGATAGCAGTAGGCTCGATAGGAATACATGATTTCTCGCAGAGATCGATCAAAAGGATGATCTTGTATATAGATCGAACGCAGTTCTTCACGAAACAATCCTAAAGCTTTTTCAGGCTGCTTTAATTTTGTATAGCAGCGAGCTTCTTGTTCATCGATATGTTTATTAAATCCTTCAAGCATATAGTTAACATACCCTGTCGTCTTCTCAAACTCTTCCCTAATCTGACGGCAAGTGTTAAGCGCCCGTTTGGGATCATTTTCAAAAAACTCTTGATAGTGAGCTTCAATTAATAATTTTTCAAGAGTTAAGATAGGGTTTTCAGCTAAATCTGCAAACTTTTCAATTTCTTCAAGGTGTTTATGTGCTATATCATTGCGTCCAACATTGTAATTAAGGAGAACTGCTGTATTATGCTGCCAGTAAAAATAATCAAATATCAGCTCTTTTTTCGCTACACTTAGAGCTTCTTTGATTAATTCATAAGCTCGGTCCAAATTCCCTATGCCTGACTCTGAATCAGCCAATAATTGCTTAAGTAGTATCTTATTACTTATTAATTCACGCGTGTTTTCATACCCTTCCATTTGATTTAAAAGGGCGTGAATCTTCTTGATTGTTTCATAATAATTGGCTTGAGAATATTCAACTTGAATTAAAAACATTTCCACTTTGACTACATATGTATCCATTTGTAAATATTCATAAATTTCTCTGGCCTTTAAAGCCGGTTCCTTCCAATCATCGAATTTAACAAAATCATTTTCGCCACGATGCTCTTGATAATTCCAAAACAACAAGCGTGCGTACCACTCATACAAACGAGCTGATTCATAATTTGTGGATAGTTTCGGCAAGGTCTCATGAAGTCGCTCAATTATTTTATGTATGGTCGATGGCTGAGCTTCAAATTGTTCCTTTAATTCTTTTAAGACCTTCCTTAAATCCTCACGATTCAATTCTCCCATCAAATCAGCCGTGTCTACACTTAGCTGACCTGCGATGTGCTGTAGTGTCTGCACCGTCGGTTTTGTTTTTCCATTCTCAATTAAACTGACCATCGCAGCAGACATATGGTTCCCAGCCACTTGAGTTAACGTCAGTTTCTTTTCTTTACGAACCCTTTTTATACGCTCTCCAATATGACTCATAAAACGCCTCTTTTCCGACTGTACTATAATCATATTTTAACTTATTTAATAAAAAATTAAATATATTTTATAAGGTTTTTTAAACTGATATGAACGCTTTAATGGATTTTTATTCCAAAAATAGATGTTGACTTATTTTTAAATATATTTAAAATATAGTTTAATATATTTAAATGAGGTGTGTTTTTTTATGGTTAAACGAAATATGAGTTTAATTGTCAGTAACAATTTCCTGACCTATTTGGCCGATAGTATTTTTGACTTGGCTATTGCTTGGTATGTTTATCAATTAACAGGATCAGCCTTTTTCACAGCAACGACGACCGCGATTTCAATGACCACCAACATACTTGTAGGTCCTATGATTGGTGTTTTTATAGACCGAACGGAACCGAAAACATCCATGCAAATCGGTTACGCGATCATGATTCTAGTCGGTATTATCTTAGGTGGCACTTACTTTTTTAATGTTGATGGATTACTTGCTGTCATTTACATAGCTTTAACCCTGCACAACATTTGCATGATATTTATTGGACCGGCCCAAAGCAAGTTATTACCTCGAATCGTCGGGGAACAGCGCATCGTTAAGGTTAAAGGGTATTTATCGTCGACGACACAAACAAGTGATCTAATAGGACAATCCATTGGTGGGGTAGTCATTAGCGTGATTGGGTTTGTTGGAGTAATGTTGACTCATTCAGCCGTTTATTTACTTGCAAGTATTCTTTTAATGTTTGTGATCAATATTTCATTGAGAAAAAGTGAGAGTGTTCCACACTCAAAGCCCACTGTATGGAGTGATTTAAAAGGCGGATTTAAAATACTAAAACAGGAGAAGACTATTTTAAAAATAATTTTGTTAGCTATTGCTGCAAACGTATCAATGATCGGTGGGTCTCTTCTCGTTGTTTTAGTCAGCGATCAGTACAATGTCAACGCCACTTATTATGGGCTAATGAATGCGTCGGCCGCTGGCTTTGGAATACTAATTGGACTGTTTGCTAATAAACTCGTTAATCTAGCTAAACCTTATATGATGTTTGCAATCTCCCTGGTTTTAGCAGGGATAGGTTTTGTTGGCATGGGGTTGACCGCCAACTATTACATTGGCGTGGTTTTTTTCTTAGTAGTTACTGGGGCCACCACATTGATGAACATTATCTTCGGCTCACTGTTAATTATTCTGGTTAAAGATGAATTTCGTGGTCGAGTTAACACTTTATTAGGAGCCTTCTCTCCTATTTTAATTCCTCCAATAGTTTTGTTAGGTGGATACGTAGCTGATATTTACGAAGTCGGTTATCTATTTATATTTTCAGGTTTCTGGCTAATGTTAGTAGGGGTCATACCTTTTATTGACCGAGACATTCGATCCATTGACCATTTACCTAATGAAGGTTAAGGGCAAAAATAAAACGCTCGACCTTTGAAATCGAGCGTTTACTTTATTTTTTAGGTTTTAATTGCGAAACCTCTTTTTGCAAATCAGATACTTCTTCTTCTAGTTTAGTGATTTTTCGTTGAAAACGGTAAATCACTGGCGCATATGCTATCGCAATGATAATTGCCCAAAACAAGGTAAAGACCTCCTTATGTTAAAGTCCATACCTATTTTACTACAAAATTTCATGTCTTTGGAGTGAAGAAGCTATACTTAATAAAAAAACTTATCATATACAGTTGAAAGTAAGTAGCTGAAAAATTCATATCCTAAAAGCGGAAAGCTGATGATCAATAGTGCTAAGGATAAATATAAGTTATAATCACGGTCTTTTCTCCAATATAATAGTGCAAAAATGGCATAGCCAAATCCAGCCATAAAAATAAGTGCCCAAAACAATGAACCGCCTTTTGCTGCAAATAGAAAATAGCCTAAATATATCATTAAAAACCCAATAGAAGGTGCGTTTTTCATCCAAACATCTTTTTCAACATGTTTTAATTCTTCATATTTCTCCATCATATAATCTTTAGCCTGTTCAAAGTAACCTTTAAACTTGATTGTTAATTCACTCATGTCTCATCCTCCTAAAGAAGAAACTTGGCAAGGTGCCATGCTCTATTGGCAAAATCCTTAGTTCAAAAATAGTCTTTACTATATCATTACCCATTTTTATGTTAAAAATAGCCTGTTCATGTGAGATTTGTTAAACTTTTTAGTAGAAATAGTTAGGAGGTCCCATGATGAAGATAGTCTCAATTGAACCAACTCCAAGTCCATATTCTATGAAAATAATCGTCGATGAAGCCTTAAATGACTTCGAGACGGAAGAATATAAGCAAGATCAGGATTTAAGTGATGCACCTGAATATGTCCGAGAACTTTTTGGCATTGAAGGTGTAAAGGAACTTTATCGCGTGATTGATTTTATCGCGCTCGAAAGAAATCCTAAGGTACCTTGGGAAGACATTTTACCTCAAGTTAAAAATGTTCTGGGGTTGGCTGAAGGTGAAGAGTCAAGTGAAGAAAAACAAGCAGATTCTCATGAAGAGAATTTTGGGGAAGTTAAGGTTTTCATTCAGAAGTTTCGAAATATCCCCATGCAAGTTAAGATTGAGGAAAATGATGAAGAAAAACGATTCGGCTTATCTTCACGATTCATGGAAGCTGCCATGGAGGCTTCTAAAGATGCAGATATGTTAGCTGAACGTACATGGGTGGAGCAAGCCCCACGTTATGGTGACGCTGATGAGATTGGACAAGTTGTGGTAGATGAAATTGAAGCCACTTATGATCAAGATCGATTAGATGAATTGGTGAAACTGGCTGTAACCGGTGGTGCAGTTGAACAAGCCCGTCCTGCTGAAAAGTTAACGTTTGCAAAACTTGAATCTGAAGACTGGAAAGAGCGATATGCAGCCTTAGATCGTATGCCAGATCCGACTGTTGAGGATTTACCTGTTTTAGACAAAGCTTTAGAAGACCCTAAAATGTCTGTGCGCCGACTGGCGACTGCTTACCTAGGCGAAGTTGAAGACAAAACTGTTTTACCTTATATTTATAAAGCAATGAAAGACAAAACAGTAACCGTACGTCGGACAGCCGGGGACTGCTTATCTGATTTAGGATTTACCGAAGCCATTCCTAAAATGGTTGAAGCCTTAAAGGACCAAAGTAGAATCGTTCGCTGGCGTGCAGCTATGTTTCTTTATGAATATGGAGATGAAACAGCTCTTCCAGCTTTAGAAGAAGCCCTACAAGACCCTGAATTCGAAGTACGTATGCAAGCGAAGATGGCCTTATCAAGAATTCAAGAAGGCGAAGAAGCTCAAGGGTCGATTTGGAAGCAGATGATGGAAATGACGAAGGAAAAAGGGAAATAAATTGTTTAACCTCTCGCATGGACGAGAGGTTTTTTAATTAGTAATAAATTTGGCTTATTTCTATAATTGTTCGTTCTATAAACTGATTTAATTCCTGATGATCGTCTTTTTCTTTCTTTATAAAATAAAGACTTCTAAGGAATGCTTTGTAGTTCATACGTGAATTGAAGTATAGTTGGTTCCCTGTAGCCATTTGGTTAACTAAGTCTGTTTTCACTTGTTGTATTGCTTTAATAAATACTTCGTTGTTTAAACCGTTCACCAGCATTGTATTTACAGCGACTGCCACTCTTTCATCTTCATCGGCTGTAAACACTCCTTGGTCATAATGCATTTTTTCATTTAAAACATGAAAAAGTTTTTCAAGGTCGTTATTTGTTAAATGAGGTTGCTTTGCAATTTCAGAGATGGCATCTGCCCCATGTGCGATACTATGTACCCAACCTTCATCTTCAACTTGTCCGACAATATTTGTTTCTTGTGTTATATATAAGGTTAAGCATGTTGTGATGGTTGAAAGTTTTTGAGAATTAAATTGGTGTTGATGTAAAATCACAGCGATTACTAGCACAGAAAAAGAACGTTCATAAACATTATCACTTTTTAAATTGTTTAAACAACGGTCTAAAATATTTTCAATTTCCTTTTTAGAATACTTGTTCTCTAAGATGAACGTGACAAACTGAGGATAAATTAATCCATCTCTTAGTTCAGGGTCTGTTGAGCCAATGTGGTTTAACATAGATTCTGTCAGTTCTATTTTAGGTTTATCTTTTAATTGTTGTTTTAAATCTTGTTCAATCATAGGTTTCACCTAACTTTTTCAAATAATTAATAGCTTGTTCTGTTGAATAAATGAGTGATTGTTTTCCTTTGTTTTTTCTAATGGCAAGCGCACCTTGGAAAGCTTCCATAGCTTCTGATAAACGCCCCACTTCCATTAGACACTTTCCTTTGTGCTGAAAAGCGAAGTCCAAATACCCTCGTTCAGTCTCGTAACATTTGAGAAGCGCACGTTCAAACAGTTTAAACGCTTGACCGTGCTCATTGTCGTATTTATAAGCTTCACCTAATCTGATGAGGGTGATAATTTCTTCTCTTGAATCTGGTGCTGCTAATTCGAAGGCTTGGTTTAAATACTGAATCGCTTGCTTAGGCTCTTCTTTTACTCGATATAAATTTCCCAGCGTCCCAAAGAGAAAATAAAGCTTATCATTGTCGTTGGTTTGATTTAGTACGCGTTCCGCATCATCAATTAAACCCTGAAGCACTTCTCTATCATTTGCTTTTTCTCTTAGATAGTCATCTTCATCAAAATATATAATTTTCTCTAGCCATTTAAGTTGTTCGCGGAGTCGCTTCATAACTGGATCTCCTTTACTATAAATTCCAGTCTAGCGGGATGAGTTTGATGTCTCGAAAAAAATTTCGTACATCCTACCTCCCCCTTCTTTTACCAATTATCTTATCATAATTCATCAATTTTCTCTCAAAACGATTGATAAAATCTTGTTATTGAGCAATTTTATCACTTTGACAGATTTATAGAAATTGAGTTTAATTTTATTTAAAAAAGGAGTCGTAATCAATGATTATTAAATCTCGTGAAATTCCCATAACTCTGTTGCAGTTAGCTTCATTGAAACAACGTATTGAGTCAACCCACCTGCAGTTTCAAACAATAATAGATGATCACGTTATCTATCAATCTGGATATCGAGGAGAGTTGGCTTTTGACTACTATTTGAAGGCGATTGATGGTGAGAAAATTTGTTTATTACATAGTTTGAGAATTGTCGGTCCGAATGCTTTCCAAATGGATACTCTCATATTGACACCTAGTTTTTTCCTCATTGTAGAAGTGAAGAATTTTACGGGAACCATCGAATTCGATCATGAATTCGGACAGATGACGCAGTACTCTAACGGTCGAACAAGATCCTTCAAAGACCCAATTTCCCAAGTGGATAACCAAACATTTCACCTTCAAAATTGGCTTATGCAACAAGGGATCGCAGCTGTTCCAATCGAGTCATTAGTTGTGTTCGTTAGTAACCACGTTCATCTAACAAGAAAGGGTGATCAAGAAGTCGATAAACGAATTATACGTGCAGGGAAATTTATAGAAAAATATCAAGAACTTAAAGGGAAACACTCAGCACCTATACTCACGCACCAACAGTTAGTCAACTTAGCTCATATGTTGAAAAACCGCCACGCCCCCCTTCACATCGATGTCTTCAAGAAATATAACTTAACACTAAATGATATCGGACCTGGAGCACCATGTCTAAATTGTTCATATATACCTATGGACCGCATTTATGGACGATGGTTGTGCCCTAAATGCCAAACAATTAGTCGCGATGCCCACCTGTATGCGCTAAAGGATTTCCAACTTCTAGTTAAAGATCATATAAGTAACCGCGAAGCTAGGTGGATGCTGCAAGTTGATGACATTTTATTAGTCAGTAAATTACTAAAAAAGAGTGGTTTACCTTTTACAGGATACAAAAAAGATCGTGTTTATAATTTGAACTTTGATTTCCAAAAAGACTATGCACATTTAATGAAAAGTAGATAATAAATCTGCGAAACTAGATAATAAAATCGTTGAAATGGATAATAAATTTCAAGAAGTAGATAATAAATTTTTAAAAGTGGATAATAAATTAGGGATTCTGGATAATAAACGTACCAAACTAGATAATAAAGTAATCAAAGTAGATAATAAAACTCACTTTAAGTTTCTAGTAACACCACAAAAAAAGAAGCTTTTGCGCGTTCAGCGCAAAAGCCTCCTATCAAAAATTCTAATTTTTCACCGTCTCAAAGGGTAGCGGTTTCTCAACGTCGGATGATGATTTAGGACATGTCTTACAGCACTTGCGGTCCGAATTTGCGCCGTAGTAGAAGCAGCATGTGCGCCTGATTCGCTTGCCGTCATCCTCAATCCGACGTCCCCAGTAAAAGTTCGTCAGCTGATTACAATCGTCAGAGAATACTTCAGCTGACATGCCTCGAATAAGAAATTTATAATCTTCATCCACTCGTTCTAGTAAACCTACAAAACGTTCTTCTTTTAACTTTGTCTCATATAACCAATAAACATAAATCGATATGTTTTCCCAAAGGTTGGGCCTTGGTACGCGAGATACCTTGTTAAACACATTCACAAGCTCATCCATCTTAGAAAAAAGTTCCTCCACCACCTCACGTCGCTCTTCTTCACGTTTGGCCGGGTCAACTTTTTCTACTATAAATTCATCCAAACACAAATTCGGTAGCCATTTATCACCAACAGTATTAGGTACAATCCCAGTTCGACCAAAGTCCATATCTAACTTCAAGTCATGGACCGTTAACAAATATAGCGACGGCAGAACTATATTGAAACCGAGACGTTTCATCAACTGAGATCCGGCTACAAAAATGCTTTCTGTATTGAATTCAGATTTGATGTCCTGCAAATATTCCAACAAGAATTCCTCATCCAATAGTTGATCTAAAGTCACCGAAACATTTTCAGCATAGTCCACCATTCTGAAGTTGTCTTTAAGATAAATTTTTTCTGACTTCAAAAGTTGTGTCATGTAAAAACACCCTTTGTTGTTTATTGATTACTTTCGAGTTTTAAATAATAAATAGATAAAATAAGGCGCACCGATTAGTGATGTAAATACACCTGCTGGAACCACAAGCGGATCAAAGGCGGTCCGGGCGATTAAGTCTGCAAGCAGAACAATCAAACCGCCAATTAACGCTGATACCGGCAACAAGGCTCCATAAACTGAACCGACAAGGCGCCTTGCAATATGTGGCGCCATTAGTCCGACAAAACCTATACCACCAGCGAAGGCAACCGAACCACCTGCTAAGGCAGTTGCTAATATCAGTAAGACAAGTCGATCACGCTGTACCCTTGCCCCCGCGTTGGTTGCAAGATCATCACCAAGCTCTTGCATGTTCAGCTGTGATGTATAGAAAAATATTAAAACCACCAACCCTAGAATCCAAGGAGTGATAATTCCAATTTCTGTCCAATTTGTAGCGTTCAAACTACCTGTCAGCCAAATATTTGCTTTCGCAGCAGTATAGATAGGACCAAATGTCATAACCATCGTAGTTACTGCTTGAACAGCAGCTGATAGTCCAACGCCGATCAGCACCAATTTTATAGGTTGAACACCATTTCTCGTCGTGGCTAATAGGTAAACAAAAACCCCCATTAATACCGCTCCAACTAAAGAAGCAAGTGGTAGCCATTGAATACTGACACTTAGCGCATTACTTCGATCACTAAATACAGCCAGGAATCCAACTGTTGTTAAAGCAGCACCAGCCGTTATACCGATAATATCTGGTGACGCCAATGGATTTCGTATGATCCCTTGTAAAATGGCACCAGACATCGCAAGCCCTGCACCTGCCAATATGGCAAGTAATATTCTTGGCATGCGGAAATGGTTCACAACGAGTTGATTCATGTCGGTTCCATAACCGAAAATTGCCTTAACGACTTCGACAGGGTTAACTTTCATCTGTCCAAAACCTAAACTGGTGATCACCATCGCAACGGTAAGAAGCAATAAAGTAAGAATAACTGTAAATGATTTTTTATTTATTAATAATTGCGTTTTACCAAGTCGTAAATTAAAGTACTTACTCATTTATGCCCCTCCTCGCTATATAAATGAAGAAAGGAGCACCAATAAATGCTGTCATAACACCAATTGGAACTTCTGCTGGCATAATGATATAACGTGCACCGATATCAGCTGAAATTAAAAGAATCGCGCCAAGTAGTGCACTGTAAGGAATTAACCAACGATAATCATAGCCGACGAACCATCGGGCAACGTGCGGAATAATTAAACCGACGAACCCAATTGGGCCAGCAATCGCAACAGAGCCACCTGCTAATAGAACAATTACGACCGCTCCAATCACTTTAACTAACCACGTTTTCTGACCAAGCCCAACGGCAACGTCTTCTCCCATTGTGAGGACGTTCATCTTCTTTCCTATAAAAAGGGAAACAACCCACCCAACTATAAAATAAGGAAGAACACCATTTAACAATTCAAGGTCACGACCTTGAACAGCTCCTGCTAACCAGAATAACACTTGGTCTAACGCTCGTTCATCTAAGGTTAAAATACCTTGTGTCATTGAAGAAAATAGCGCAGCAATTGCAGCACCAGCTAAGGTTAATTTCACTGGTGTTAACCCGTCTGTTCCCACAGAACCAAGCATATACACAACAACAGCTGCGATGGCAGCACCAGCAAAAGCTAACCAAGTAAAACCTGTAATAGACGTTACACCAAAAAAGCTAACACCTAATACCACAAAAAAGCTGGCCCCAGCATTCACACCAAAAATGCTCGGTGATGCCAGTGGGTTTTTCGTTAAGCCCTGCATAATCGCACCTGCAATAGCCAAACTAGAACCAACGGCTGCTGCGATTAATGCACGCGGGATTCGTGCGTCTTGAATAATATAATGTTCATTTGATTGATCAAAATCCGTGAAAGAATCTATGACCATTTGTGTTGTAATTTTTGTTAGACCTAAAACAATACTTGCCCATACTAATAAGGAGACAAGTATCAGTCCAATGAAGAGCCCGAATACTCGGGTCGATGTTTTTGTAAGCATAGTATTATACCTTTCACATCAATTGTGTCGCTGTTTTAAGTCTAATCTAATTGATAATCATTGTCAATGAACTTGAGAATCATTTTCAATTAATTCAAGAAATAGTATTGACTTTGTAATTGATAACGATTATCATTTTATTGTGATTGAAAATCATTCTCATTATACCTTCTGCCAATAAAAAGCAGGACCATATAAAATTACATAATAGGAGGAGAACACAATGTTTAAAACAAATGCTTGGAAGTTAGCTTTACTTCTATTAGCTCTAGTGTTTGCATTAGCTGCTTGCGGGGGCTCAGATGATACTGACGAAAACGCAAGTGATCAAACAGACGGAGATCAAAACGAGGAACAAGGTGAGGAGTCTGATGAGGAATCAGAGTCGTACACAGTTGAACACGCAATGGGTGAAACAACAATTGAAGGTCAGCCAGAACGTATCGTTGTTCTAACTAACCACGGTACTGAAGCTCTACTATCAATGGGTATCACACCAGTTGGTGCGGTTCAGTCATGGACTGGAGATCCTTGGTATGATCATATTTCAGACCAAATGGAAGGCGTTGAAGTTGTAGGTTTAGAACACCAGTTAAACTTAGAGAAAATTGCTGAGCTTGAGCCAGACTTAATTTTAGCTAATAAAATGCGCCAGGAAGAACAAGCTGATAAACTAAAAGCTATTGCGCCAACAGTATTCGAAGAAACTTTACGTGGTGATTGGAAGATTAACTACGAGTTAATCGCAGAAGCTGTTAATATGGAAGAAAAAGGTCAAGAAGTACTAGATGACTACCAAAAACGTGTTGAAGATTTAAGCACTAAACTTGAAGAAGCAGGTAAACTAGACACGAAAGTATCTATGGTGCGCTTCATGCCATCAGATGTACGTATTTATCATAAAGATTCATTCTCAGGTATCATTTTAGATGAAATTGGATTAGCTCGTCCGGAATCGCAGGATGTGGATGATTTCGCTGCAAAAGGCGTAACTAAAGAGCGTATCAATGAAATGGATGGAGACGTAATCTTCTACTTCACTTACGATCCTGAAGGTGAAGACGGTCAGGCTGTAGAAGACGAATGGATTAATGATCCATTATGGAAAAACTTAAGTGCTGTTCAAGAAGGTAACGTTTATGAAGTAAGCGATACAATCTGGAATACAGCAGGTGGCGTAAAAGCAGCTAACTTAATGTTAGATGACTTAGAAGAAAAGCTTTTATCTGAATAATATCGTGAGTTTTACCCCCTCGTAATATATTAAAAGTCCGCGTCGTGGTCAGCGCGGACTTTTTTGTATTTTCAAACGTTCTGGTTTTAACTATACTATATTAAAAGGGGGATTTTTCCATGCGCGAAATCAGAGAAATTAAACAAGATGAACTGAAAGACATGAATAGAATTGAACAATTAGCTTATACAGCATTAAGAAGTGTCACTCAATCCGAGATTGATGAACGGCTTGAACGGTATAAAAAAATGTTGAATGAAGACCCAGAGGTTAGTTTTCACGGTTTGTTCGAGAATAATGAGTTACGAGGTTCCATGAAATTATATGACTTTAGCATGAATGTTTTTGGAAAGTTTCTGCCTACAGGTGGTGTAGGTTCTGTTGCCGTTGATTTGTTACATAAAAAAGAAAAAGTCGCCAAAGACCTCATCACATATTATTTAAACTATTATGATGAAAAAGGTTTTGCTCTAGCTGCTTTATATCCATTCCGCCCCGATTTTTATTATCAAATGGGATTCGGATACGGCACAAAGAAAGACAGCTACAAAGTTAAACCTAGCGCTTTCCCAAACTTTAAAAACAAACAAGGACTATCTTATTTAACTAAAAAGGATTCAAAAGCAGTCGTGGATTGTTATAACGAGTTTGCGTCAAGGCATCACGGCATGTTCCGAATGGAAGGACCGCGTTTTGATGATGCACTCGAATCATTAAAAGTAAAAACGATTGGTGTTAAGAGAAACGGAAAAGTTACAGGTTTTGCTGTATTCTCATTCAAGCCTGAGAGCGATCAAAACTTTTTATCAAACAATATCCATATCCATCAAATCATTTACACAGACCGAGATGCCTTGCAGCAGCTCTCAACCTTTTTCCATACGCAAAACGATCAAGTCAACCGCATAATTTTTCTAAGTCAGGACTCAGATTTTCATCATTTATTTGATGATGCGCGAGATGATTCAGACGTATTGATCCCTTCAGTTTATCATCAAACGAACACCTCAGGCCTTGGTTTGATGTATCGGGTGATTAATGTAAAAAGGTTCTTCCAACAACTCGGAAAACATAATTTCAATGGGGTTTCAACAACTGTCGAGTTTAACATCAATGATACGTTTTTTGAAAACAATAACGAACTAGTAACCGTGATGTTCAATAACGGAAAGCCAACAGTTGCACCAGGGGCGAAATCAGATGTTACCATTTATACAGACATCTCAGATTTTTCAAGCCTTGTTCTCGGGGTGGTTGATTTTAAAAAGCTTCACCTCTTTGGGCGTACAGAAGTTTCAAATGAAGAGCACATGGATACACTCGAACAGCTCTTCTACTCTAAAGAAAAACCAGTATGTACGACAGCTTTTTAATACTTAACTGCAACAATTGATTATATTCTTCGTCTGATTAGTAGAACATTTTTTATGGAGGGTCAGTATGAAGACAATCTTAGCCATCTCAGTTGTAGCTATGATTTCATTTCAAATAGTAAATGGTGATCAAGTAGTGAAAGATACGCCAAAAACACAACAAGATTCAGAAAGTCAGTCCAATCAACAAGATAAACAAACAGATGCTACTCAATCAGAACAATTAACAACTAGTGAAGCTGAAAAACATGTAGAACGCGCATTACAATTAGATGAGAAATTTAAAGTTCGTTATGACGGCGCTGAACCCAGCCAAAGTGAATATGAAGGGGAAAACATGGCGTTAATTCAAGTATATGAAACGAACGAACATGCTACAGCAACTTATGGTTGGTATTACATTGACATGGATAATGGTGACTTGTATAAATACACAATTGCTACTAATGAGATTACAAAAAAGTATGAGTTAAATGAACAAGGTGAATACCAAAAAGTTGAATAATATGATTAAGCATTCTCGTTTTTGGCGAGAGTGCTTTTTTATGGGTCATTTGAAAAACAATAACCGCTATTCTATAATTTTATTACTAAGACTTAAGGGGCGAATGAAGATTGATCGAAGTTTATGTAGATGGTGCATCGAAAGGAAATCCAGGCATTAGCGGCGCTGGAGTATATATTAAGGCCAAAGGACATAACTATGAATACTCATTTCCGTTAGGTACATTATCTAATCACGAAGCTGAATTCATGGCTGTCATTAAGGCTTTAGATATTTGCCAGGAGTTATACCCTGAAGAAATCTTATCATTTCGCTCCGATTCTCAAATTGTCGTTAATGCGATTGAAGAAGGTTACACTAAAAACCGTGTTTTCCAGCCCTTATTAGAAGAAATTAAAGAAAAAGCAAGCACCTTCCCCATCTATTTTATAAAATGGATTCCAAATAAAAAGAACCACCATGCTGACAGACTTGCTAAGCAGGCGATTCATGAATCTTGACGATACTTATTATAATGATAAGTAGAGAATTAAAGTTAAAAAGAACAGAAATGCTTCTATATTATAGATTAATGGGTTTGGTTTAAATTTTTCCAGAAATTTATAACGTTTGATCAAGCTTTGATCGAGTAAATTTATAAAATAATAAATCGTTACAAGTTGAAAAACCAATAGTATAATTGCCATAACAATTGAACCATTCACCCAAAAAGCAATGGCAAGGAATAATGCCCAAATGGCTTTAAATATATTAGCCAACCCTTCAACTGAACTACCTAAAGTTGTCATCAACCACTCCGCTCTTTCATTCCAAATCGGACTCTCTTCCTGTTTAACAATATGTACAATGTGACCAGTCTGAAGAGACATAGTCATGATCATCATGATTAGATATGTCATACCAAAAATTGCACCAATGATAAGAACTTCCGTGTTTAATATTTGATACAAAACGATCGGCAACGGAAGCCACATAGCATACATTAACGCCATTATGAGATGAAGAAATCCATGTTCGTTATTTTGGATTAATTTTCTGTAGGTTAGGAAAATCAAAAGGTATAATACTAACCCTACCACTCCTAATATAATCGCTGAGATTAACATACACTACTTACCACCTTCCACGCCTTACTACTAAATTTTACCACAACATCTAGCAACTCTTCTATTTTTAGTTTTCCACTCTATCTAGTTCTGGATCACTTTGTATAGTTCCTCCGTTATGTTAACGTGTTCATATTGTCAGATAATCAATCTTACACTGAGAGGAGTTTTACAAAATGCAATCAGTAAAAAAAGAATCTGTCGATAGACGTTTAAGAGATTTACGCAAGAGGATGTCACAAAAGGGTATTGATGTCGCTTTATTTTGGGACCCTGATAATGAATATTACTTAAGTGGGTTTAGAGCTATTTCTTATTCCCGCCCAATTATGCTTTTGGTTTATCAAGATCACACACAATACATCATTCCAGCCTTAGAAGAAGAACACGCTAAACTTAATGCTCAAGTAAATGAGTTCTTTGTATACTATGAAACAAAGCCTCACAGCCATATGAATACTCATCATTTAGATCCATTACTTCGCATAATGGATTCTTTAGAATCTAATACCGTTTTCGGACTTGAATTAGATATAATTCCTGCCTCAATGTTAAAGATGTTCCAAGATAATGGGTTCAGTGTTAAAGACATTGGTGAAGATTTAATCGAGCTTCGAGCGGTTAAAGATGAAGAAGAAATCTTCTGGCTTGATCAAGCAGGTCGCTTATCAGACATCGCACTTGAAGCCTCATTCGATAACTTGAAACCAGGTATAAGTGAACTTGAGTTTGATTCTTTTGGGGATAAAAAACTATTAGAAGTTGCTTCTGAAGAATTTCCCGATCAAATTGTAGGTTTTGAAAACTGGACATGTTCAGGTATTGAACGTAGCGCTATGCCTCACCTTTATTCTTCTACTCGTAAATATGAGCAAAATGATGTGGTCGTTCACAGCCGACAAGTTTGGATTAACGGTTATCGCGCTGAAAATGAACGAACTTTCTTAATTGGTGAACCAACTGACCAACAAAAAGAGTGTTTACAACTAGCGATCGATGCTCAACAAGCTGGATTCGACGCAGTCAAGCCAGGAGTAAAAGCTAGTGAAGTTGATCAAGCATCTTATAATATATTTAAAAATGCTGGCTACGGGGACTACATACAACACCGCATCGGCCATGGTCTAGGTTTAACGGAGCATGAAGAGCCTTACCTTAGATTCGATAACGATCTTATTTTAGAAGAAGGTATGGTATACACAATTGAACCAGGCCTTTATATGCCTGGGGTCGGTGGCTTTCGTCATTCAGATACTGTAATAGTTACCAAGGATGGTTGTAGAACTATTACTTCTTATCCAAGAAAACTTAAGAACTTAATGTTTTAAATAAATTCTACTTCATCAAAAAAGTAGCTTGAGTATTCTCAAGCTACTTTTTTACATTTTTAGGTACATATTTAAAAATTTCCCCAGATTCGAAAAAGTCTACCATTCTAGACAACCAATCAGAAAATTCCAATGATACCTCTGTTTCCTGATATAGATCTTCTGCATCTTCACGCTCTGCATCCGTCAAATTATCTTCAGCTAATAACTCTTCTAACTCACGACGCATACGACGTTTGATTTGTTCATTGCGTTGAACAGTTTGTCTCCAATTCTGTGTAAATAAGTTAATAAAAGTAGAATAGTAATCTTGTTCAACCGTATATAAGTCCTTTCTTGAACCTTGACCATATACTTTTCGCGCCAGATTTAGTTGTATCAATTGACGAACCGCTTGGCTCATTCTTGTTTTACTCATTCCCGTACGTTCTGAAAGCTGTTCTAAAGTCATTGGTTCACGTTCGTAATAAATAATACCCATGACTAAACCAATAGTTGAGGGAAAACCGTAAGAATTCATATTGTCAGCGATTTGATTGTATACTTCTTCTTTTAATTGATTAAGTTTTTCGTTTGAATCCATAACCTCTCTCCTCATTTTCTCGTTAATTACTACGTTAACACAATTTGGATTAAGGCAGAAGAATTATTTACTGTCTAAATACCGAGATAATTAAAGGATTTTTAAGAAAAAAAGAACTGAACAACATAAACTTTATAAAATTCGTGTAATTTGTAAACCTATAAGTTTATACAATGTTTTTAATATGTATTAAACACTGTTAATCTATTAGTTGTGCTTTTGAAAAAGCGAAAGGGGAGTTACATTGATTGAATTAAAAAGTGTTAACAAAGTCTATGATGATGGTTTCCAAGCTTTAAAAAACATAAACCTTACATTTGATGAAGGTAAAATTAATGTTCTAATCGGCCCCAGCGGTTGCGGGAAAACAACAACAATGAAATTGTTAAACCGCTTGGTAGATCATACCGATGGAACTATCTTAGTTGAAGGAAAAGATATTCAAGAAATGAACCCTATACAACTAAGAAGACAAATGGGGTACGTAATTCAGAGTATTGGACTTTTCCCACATATGACCATTTACGATAACGTGGCGACGGTGCCTAAATTATTAAGATGGAATAAAAGCAAAATTGATGAGACAGTTCATCGTTTACTTAATTTAGTTAACTTGGAACCTGAAACATTTAAAAAACGTTATCCATCCGAGTTAAGTGGTGGACAACAGCAACGCATTGGTGTTATTCGTGCTCTTGCAGCTGAACCAGACATCATTTTAATGGATGAACCGTTCAGTGCATTAGATCCAATTAGTCGTGAACAATTGCAGGATGAGTTAACTCATTTGCAAGCTGAAATTAACAAAACTATTGTTTTCGTTACTCACGATATGGATGAAGCTATTAAGATTGCTGACCAAATTATCTTGATGAAAGATGGAGAAGTTGTTCAAAAAGGTTCTCCTCATGAATTATTAACAGAACCTAAAAATGATTTTGTTAAAGAATTTATTGGTACTGAACGCTTACAAAAAGCTGAAACATTACCACTAGTTAGAGAGATGATGAATCAGGATTTCGTTTCAACATATGTTAGTGAATCTATCGATGAGGCATTGAACAAGTTAATTAATCACAATTTAACTCAATTGCCTGTAATTAATAACAAACAATATGCTGGTTTTGTAACAATTAAAGATTTATTAAAGGGCAGTGAAGAAACTGTATCAAATGTCATAAATACTGATCAGAAAACATTAAAACCTTCTGATGAAGCCAGTCAAGCAATGAGGCTACTTAAGGAACAAGAATTAAATGAAGTAACTGTATTGACAGATCAAAACGAAATTGCAGGTGTCGTTAACTACAAAGATATTTCAGAAGCACTCCAGAACTATTATGAGAAACAACAAGGGGTTGTTTAAATGGAGACGATCCTTGATTACATTGAGTATTTACAAGAACGATACGTTTCAATTTTAGAGTATTCGTACGAACATTTACTCATTTCGTTCTTGGCAATTATGTTTGGGATTTTATTAACAGTACCTGCAGCAATTTTATTGACGAGAGTAAAAAATGATCTATTCAATAGTACAGTTTTCAACATCGTCAATGTGTTCCAAACGATTCCAACCATCGCATTGTTAGCAATTATGATTCCATTCTTCGGAATCGGGTTGCAGCCTGCTGTAATTGCTTTATTTTTATACTCATTATTACCATTACTCAGAAACACCTATGCAGGGATTAAATCAGTTGACCCTGGAATTATTGAATCTGCTAAGGGGATGGGGTTTGGACAAGCAAAACAGTTATTTACAATCGAGATTCCACTGGCACTGCCATATATTATGTCAGGGATTAAAACGACTACCGTCTATATCATTAGCTGGACAACACTAGCCGCTGTTATTGGCGCTGGTGGGCTTGGCGATTTGATTTTGGGCGGAATCGGATTGAATGATAAATTTATGATTTTCACAGGTACATTCATTGCTATCATTTTGGCATTATCCATGGACCTGATTTTTGGAAAAGTAGAGAAAAAATTAACAAGATAAAAAAGGAGATTTTTTAAATGAAGAAATTATATTTAGCATTAGTTGCGATAGCTATGGTAAGTCTACTAGCTGCATGCGGATCAGACAGCAAAGAGAATGGCGAAGGCGGAATTGAACTAGAAATGGGTGCTCAATCTTATACTGACCCTAAAATTATTGCACAAATGGTAAAAGCTAAGGTTGAACAAGAAACAGATCATACAGTTAATATTACAGAAGATATTCAAGCAAGCCCTCAAATTATTAGCGCATTAGATCAAGGTGAATTTGATTTAGGTACTTTATATTCAGGAGAGCTTTACAACAACCACTTTGACGAGGAAAAAGTTGAATTTACAACAGATACAAAGAAAACTCTAGAGCAAGCACAAAAACTATTCAGTGAAAAATTCGGAATCAAATGGTATGACTCATTAGGGTTCCAAAACAAATATTCAATCGCTGTAACTAAAGAGATTGCAGAAAAACATGGTGTTGAAAAAATTTCTGATTTAAGTGATCTTGCTGGAGATTTAGTTTTAGGTACAGATACATCATGGCCAAACCGTGAGAATGACGGTTATCGCGCATTCCAAGAAGCTTATGGGTATGAATTCAGTGACGTACGTGGCATGGAAGCATCATTAATGTATGAAGGTGTAGAAGCTGGAGAACTAGACGTAGTAACGGCATATACAGTAGATCCTCAAATTATTGAATTAGACTTAAAAGTATTAAAAGATGACCGTCAATTCTTCCCTCCTTACCAAGCATCACTTGTAGGACGTGAAGATACATTAGAAAAATATCCCGAAGTAGATAAAATCTTACAAGAATTTATCGGTACAATCACTGAAGAAGAAATGACTCAATTAATCTATGAAGTTGATATTGAAGGTCGTAGTACAGAAGAAGTTGCTAAGGAGTTCTTAAAAGAAAAAGGCTTACTAGAATAATAGGTGGGTTCATATGGAATTTATAACAGAACTTTTATCGTATATGGCAGAAAATAAAGAGAATCTGCTGCAGTATACTTTTGACCACATTTTAATGGTCATTTACGGAATTGGTATGGCTATTGCTGTTGGGGTTCCCTTGGGAATCCTGGCAGCTAGATATGAAAAGATAGCACCCTTTATTTTATCGACAGTGAACGTGATTCAAATCATCCCAAGTCTAGCCATGTTAGCGATTTTAATGATTTACTTCGGTCTTGGCTTTACAACAGCCGTTATTGGTCTGTTTTTCTACTCCCTGCTACCTATTGTCAGAAATACGTATGTTGGAGTTAAAGAAGTTAGCCCTAACTTACTTGAAGCTGGTAAAGGATTGGGTATGACAGGGTTACAGGTACTAAGAAAAGTACAATTACCCCTTTCCATTCCTTTCTTTATGGCAGGATTAAGAGTAGCCTCTGTTATCGCTGTTGGCGTAGCTTGTATTGCTCCCTATATCGGTGCAGATGGATTAGGTCGTGAGATTGTATCTGGAATTAGTTTAAGATCCGAAATTAAAATCTATGCTGGTGCGATACCAGCCGCTCTATTAGCGATTTTCGCTGACACTATCCTAGGATTCATGGAAAGAAGAACAAAGAAACGTATTGTCTAGCACAGGAGGATATTGATTGAAACAACAAGTGTTAACAGAAATAGAAAACCTTTATGAAGAAATGATCGAGTTACGCCGTGACTTTCATAAACACCCTGAATTATCATTTCAGGAAGAACGTACGGCAAAAATCATAGAAGAATACCAAAAAGAACTAGGGCTAGATGTTCGTACAAATGTCGGTAATGGATACGGAATTGTAGCCACTTTAAAAGGGGCTAAGCCCGGGAAAACAGTTGCTATCCGTGCCGACTTTGATGCTTTACCAATTGATGAACAAAATGAAGTGCCTTATAAATCTCAAAACCCTGGGGTTATGCATGCTTGTGGACATGATGCCCACACTGCAATTGCATTAGGTATGGCCAAGGCATTAGTTAAACATCGTGATCAGCTACAAGGTAATGTAGTCTTTATTCATCAAAATGCTGAAGAACAGGAACCGGGTGGCGCAAAATCTATGATTGAAGATGGTGCACTAGATGGTGTTGATGTAATTTATGCAACACATATGGAAAACTATTTACCAGTAGACCACATTTATTACAACCATAATTATATTTTAGCTGCGTCTGATCACCTTGAAATTACAATAAAAGGTAAAGGCGGACATGGAGCGTTCCCTCACGATTGTATTGATGTTATTGGGGTTGGTGCCCAGCTTATTTCCAGCTTACAACAAATCGTCAGCAGAAAAATTGACCCGTTAAAATCGGGTGTACTAACGATTGGTTCACTACATTCCGGGGAAAAAGGAAATGTTATCCCCGACACGTTAAACCTTGATGCTACTATTCGATCGTATGATCCAAAAGTTAGGCAAGAACTTCACGACTGGGTACAATCAATTACGAAAAATACTTGCCAAGCTTTTGGAGCAGATTACGAAGTGACTTACAATTGGGGTTATCCAGCAACTAAGAATGACCCAAGCGCAACTGATCAAATTATTAAAGCAGCAAAAGAAGTGATTCCGGAAGAAAATGTTCTTCATATGGAACCTAATATGGGAGCTGAAGATTTCTCCTATTTCTTAAATGAAATTCCAGGAACATATTTCTTCACTGGATCGGCTAATGAGGAAAAAGGTTTCATTTATCCTTATCATCACCCCAAGTGGGACATTGATGAACGCTCAATTTTAAATGGTGCAAAAGTTATGACAGCCGCAACCATTGATTATTTAAATCACCACTCTTAATCTCCCTTTTAAGAATACAGTATATATAAAAAAAGGTTGACTCACATCTGAGTCAACCTTTTTTAAAATTAACCTTTATAATCTTCTGGTTTTACTTCTTCCCCATTTTTACCTTGGTAGCGTAGTCCCCATCCAGTGATTGCAGCTATTAACATAACGATTAATAGACCCCAACCTTGGAATACAAACGGGAATACTTCCACCGGGTTAACACCAGGTACATCATAGTTTTCTGTTACACCTTGGATTGTTGTGTAAGCTAATAATACACCACCACTCCAAGGGAAGATGTAACCTAATGCTGAACTTACTGTATCTAAGAAGTTCGCACGGCGGTAAGGGTGTAGGTTCGAGTTCTTACCAATTTTACTTACGAAAGGAGCTGCCGCAATTTCTGCTGCAGTGTTAATCGTAATAAATGAGTTCAAAAACGCAACAATGGCATACATTGAAAGTTCTGCACGTCTTGTAACCCCATTAATAATCTTAATAAAGAATGCCATAATCTTCTCCATCGTACCAGCAAGCTCAAGTAAATATGAAGCTGATAAAATAAATAAGATTAAAATTGCCATATTGAAGTAGCCGCTAAGACCACCCATTAAAGCACCTTCAACAACTGCTCCATCTTCACCATTATAAATGTTGATGACTTCTGTAAATGGTACACCAACTACGAAGAACAAAACTATTGAAGCAATAATACCCCAAGTTAAAGATGTAAGTAAATGATGTCCTCTTAGCGCTAAGAACAACACCAGAGCAAACGGAATCAAGAAGATCAAGCCGTTCGCACTTACCTCATTTTCTAGTTGGGACAATAACCCTGCATTATCAATGCCTGAACCTCCACCAAAAATCACAAATAAGATTAATGCTGGAATCGCTGCAGCAATTGAATATTTAAAACGAGAGCGTACAACTCCTGGCACATCAGCTTCCTGAGTTGTAGCTGAAACGATTGTCGTATCTGATACCGGTGCTAAGTTGTCTCCAAATACCGCACCTGATAAAATCGCAGCTAATAGAATGACTGGGTCTGCACCTAATACTACACCTGCTGGATACATTAAAATACCAAAGGCAGCAACCGTACCATAACCTGTACCAACTGCACTCGAGAATAGTGAAGCTAATATGAAAGTTAAACCTACGAATAAACCACCTTCAAATCCAGTTACGAAACCAAACCAGATCAGACCATCAACTAGGCCACCTGCTTGCAGGAGGGTTGCGAACATACCCGCCCAGAACCATGCGATGATCGCAACAACCCCAATTGGTTGCGCCATCCCATCAAATAGGCCTTGAGCATAATCGCCCCATTTTGACTTTGTTAATAATAAACCTAAAATTAATCCAATAACCATTCCAAGAATAAGGGCTTCTTCAGTCACTAAGCGAGTTACACTTAATACAACTGCCCAAATAATGAAAAAGACAAGTGGAATAGTCGCTACAAATGGACCACCACGAAACTCAAGTTTTTCGACTTTTTTCGAGGCGGTCGCTTCATTTAATTCTTCATTGTTATTCCCCATAACATGTCCTCCTCTCTAATTTAATAAATATTATACAAGAAGTTCACAAAATATACAAAATTATAAGTAAAAATATTATTTCGACAAAACTTCTATGTTTTTGACAAATTCTGAGTCACTTTACTTGATGACTTAATAAAATATTAAGATAAGATAGTGGATAATCCCAGTAGCTCAAAACCATTGTTTTTCTCTAATATTCATTAAATAAACAAAAACCGGACCGCTTAATTGCGAGTCCGGATCAATCTGACTTATAATTTTTCCACTTGAAATTCGTCTTGTAAAACTGGCCAGTTTTGAGGGAACGGTATATTAAGTACCCAGTAGCTCGCTCCTCTTAGCCCATAGTCTTTAATCGTCTCATATTTCGCCTGAACACTTCGAGCATCTTCATACCACACTTCATGGCGTTGGCCGCTCTCATCTGTATATTGAAAATATGGTGACTGATGCTGCTCGTTGAACTTGATGTCGACTCCATAACGAGCTGCTAAATCAACCGCTTCAAGCTGGCTAACTGTCGTTGCGTATGTCCCTTGCACCCATGGAATTTCCCAATCACGTCCGTACAACGGAACCCCCATCAAAATTTTTTCTGGAGGAATTTCAGTCACAGCATAATCTAGCACCTCACGAACTTCATCAATTGGCGCGATCGCCCAAGGTTCTCCACCAGCCCATCCCCATTCGTAGGTCATCAACACGACAAAGTCTAACAATTCACCATGCACTGGATAATCATGAGCTTCATACAATAGACCTGCTTGATCTGCTGAATCTTTTGGAGCCAGTGCAGATGAAATAATATATCCTTGTGGCCGAAGTCTCTCAACCACTCTTCTAAGAAAGTCGTTATAACCTTCCCGATCCTCTGGATAAACGTATTCAAAGTCAAAATTTACACCTTGATAACCCTTCTGTTCCATTAAATTAATCAAATTAGTAATCAAAGTTTCTTGCAACTCAGGATTTCTGAACAACGTGGCTGCCAAATCAGAATCAAAGCCATCACCTGAATAATTAGTTAAAACTAGTAAAGGTGCTGTATTTGTAGCCAAAGCAGCATCTATTAACCCTTCGTCATCCAAACTGGTAATCGTTCCGTCTTCTCTAAAACCATAGGTAAACGGTGATAAATAAGTCAGGTGGCGGCCCACATCATAGACTTCTCTAATTCCCTCTGGTCCAGTTCGTGTGATGTAAGCATTGACTTCGATTTCTGGTTCTGACGGTATTGGAACTCTTAATTGCATGCCAGGATTAATTAACGATGGATTTTCAATATCATTCACTTGGACTAGGTTTGAAACCGTTGTGCCGTACTGGTTCGCAATCATCCAAAGCGTTTCGCCACTTTGGACCGTGTGAGTTCGATAAGGAATTTGTAACATATCTCCTACTTGAATCTGGTCTGGGTTTGCAATATTGTTATACTCAGCTAATTCACTAACAGATACATCATAACGTTGAGAAATTCGCCACAACGTATCGCCAGGTTGCACGACATACTCAATGTTAGGGTCTGGTATCACTAGCGCTTGACCGACCACAAGTACGTTCTGGTCTTCTAACCCATTAACTAATGCAATCTGATTAATACCAGCCCCGTAACGTTGAGCAATGCGCCAAAGCGTATCACCGCTTCGGACAACATGAATATTCATGGATTTAACCTCCCTCTAGGTAGCCTATATCTATCATATTCATGTCGTGTTTGTCCTATGGAAATTAATTTACTTCGTATATATACAAAAAATCACTTGTCTCAACTACAGTGCCTCTTGGTACCTGAATATAAACGATTTGATTATGAACATTAAAAGTATGGCTCTGACGCTCACCGAACCATCTCTCTCCGGTAAACTGCCTAATCGGAAATTCTTTAGACATCACATGAAGCTTCACTTCTTTTCTATGTTGTTTCATCATGAGCTCAGATTCAGTGCCATCCCATGTAATGACTGGTTTATTCGGATGATAGATTTTCTCTTCACCGATACCCTTCATATAATATGTGGCGACGACTTCACCCTCTAAATCATCAATCTTCTCAACATATACCATAAACGATAACCCTTCACCTTGATTCAGATTCGTCAGCATTAGCTCATCTCCCTCAAGTTTAAACTGCCAGTTTTGTACTTCCTTTACGGATTCATGGTTAAAGTTTTGATTATTTATAGCTTCATAAAATTCTTGATCTATTTGTTCCAACTCATTATTAACTTCTTCGTCACCAATGACACCCCAGTTACTTTGAAGCATTCCATATACAACACCAGAGACTAGTAGAATAATAAAGTAACCTTTTAAAATAGATTTCCTTCTTTGAACCATTTTTTTAGGCTTTTGGGCTGGAGGTTTTGATTTTGCTACTGTAATAATAACTACAGTAAATACAATCGCAAGCACGATAATAGGTATTATAGTTAGTAATGCAGTCATTTGATCACCTCCAACTGCTTGGATAACCAAATAGCCATCACATAAGCTACCAAACTTGTCACTAACACTTTTAGGATAAATATGGAAAAAACATCTTCCATGATAAAAAACTCAGATATTCTTTCAATCAAACCATTATAAAATAATACACTTAAAAAGCCGATGATTAATACTAGTTTTGCAACTAGACCCATTGAAGCAATCTTCCCCGCAAAGTAACCCACTGCACTACATAGGAGTAAGTAGAGACTTGTAGTTGCTAACCCTATAAAAAAATCACCAATTGTATATCCTACAAAAATAAACGTAGATTCAGGTCCATTTAAGATCATCACGATTGATTTTATGAAAAATCCGCCTAATAAAACAGTTATTGCACCTATGATTGAGAGGGTAACCAAGTAAATTCCATTTGCTAAGTGACGCGTCAATTGATTCGTCACAAACACTTGCATGGCTTGGCGATTCGTTTTACTGTCCATCGTAAATGCAATCACAAAAGCCCAAATGCAAGTAAACGCAAAAATTAAATCACCAGACACATAGTAGAGGTCTAAATACATTGACCCATTTGAGGTACCATACTGCCCAACCCCTCCTAGAACCCCAAAAAACATTGCAATAATTTGTACCGTCATTAATGCCACAAATACGCTACTATACCCTTTTAGCTTATATAAATACTGATTTTTCACAGCACTACTTACGCTTGGCTGATTAAAAGACATCATCAATTCCCCCTTTGGATTGACCTGTTAAAAACATTGAGAGATCCGCCGCATCAACATTCAATATTTGAATTCCTCTTTGCTTCATTTGTTCGATTTCTTCTTTAGAAAACTCATTTTTCACCACGAGTGATTCTAAGTTAAATTCAAGCTTCTTTTTATGAAGAATGTTTTCTTCCACAATAAAGGGCTCAATATCCTCTCGTTTCCCCGTGATCCGAATTGCGTACTCTTTTAAGTCATTCATTGATTCATGAAGACATATTTCACCTTTATCGATTAACACAATGTCTTCAAGTATATCCTCTAATTCATTTAGTAAATGGCTAGATAAAATGATAGTACGTGGATGGTTGATATAGTCTTTTAATAGTGCACGATAAAAGTCTTGTCGAACGGAATAATCCATCCCGGTTGTAGGCTCATCGAATATAGTTAATGGACATCTTGAAGCTAAACCGACAATCATATTGAATGTACTTAATTTACCTTTAGATAACTGGTCATGATACAAGTTAGGATTTAGTTCAAAATAATCGAACAAACCTTCTGCAATCTCCATATCCCAATTACTATAAAACATCTCTCCTGACTTTAAGATTTCATCAAGTGTAAGCTCAGGAGAAAACACTAACTCGTCATTAACGCAGATCATGTTAGCTGAGACTTTTAAGTTATCATAAGGGTCTTCATCAAATACTTTCACTACCCCTTCATTAGGTCTCCATCGACCTGCAATTGTTTTTAATAAAGTGGTTTTTCCTGCTCCATTTCTTCCAATTAAACCGGTTATTCTATTTTCTTGAAATGTACAACTTAAATTTTTGATTGCTCGATTCTTCTTAAAGCTTTTTGATACGTTGTCGCAGATTACAATACCCATCATTCTCCCTGCCCTTCGTTTCTAATATCATTAATCAATTGGTACAGTTCATCATTGCTAACACCTAAATAGTTAGCCTCTTGAACAAGGTCTCTAACCATTTGTTTCAGGTTTTCATTTTTTCGTTTAAGTAAAATCATTTCTTTAGCAGCTTCTTTCACGAACATGCCCAGTCCACGTTTCTTATATAGAATATTGTTGTTGGCTAATATATTTAACCCTTTTGCAGCTGTAGCTGGATTAATATTAAACATATCTGCTAGTTGATATTGCGAATACATTTTTTCTCCAGGTGAAATGTGCTCATTAAGTATTTCTGTTTCCAGCCATTCTGCAATTTGAACATATATTGGTTTGACACTATCGTGATTCAATACCATTCTTCGCCCCCACCTTCATGCGAATTAGTGCATTAGTGATGTAATGTACTAATTTAAGTATATGACACTTTTTAGAAATATCAACTACTTTTACATATTTTGTTCAATATTTTTTCAGTTGACGTTCACAAATTGATGACAACCTTTTAAATCCTTATGTTAAAGTTAATAATAGAGACAGTTAGTGTGAACAAAGGAGTTCAAATGATGAAGAAATTATTTTTCTTTTTACTTATAGGGTTATTAACATTACTCGTTGCCTGTGGGGATGATGAAGGTCAAAGCAGTGATAATAAGGAAGATGAGAACAAGGAAGGTGAGATGAATCACGAAGATATGGAGAATGATTCATTAACACCTGTTGAAGTTGAGGTTTTAACGGAAGATCAAGTGTCTTTAAGTGAAGTAACATTAGAAGCTAAAGTGACTCATGGCGGTGAACCTGTTGAGGAAGCTGATGAAGTCATGTTTGAAGTCTGGAAAAAAGGTGATAAAGAAAACAGCAAGAAAGTTGAAGGTACATACACAGAAGATGGTATTTACGAAGCATCCTTTAACTTTGAAGAAGCTGGCACCTATGAAATGTATGCTCATGTAACTGCGGTATCGCAACATGTGATGCCAAAACATGAATTTGAAGTTAAAGAATAATTAAACTGAACTATAGATGAATAACCTCCCACAAAAATTAATCCCAACTTCTACTTGAGAAGTTGGGATTTTTATTATGCTTGTACTGCTTCTTTCATTTCTTCAATTTGTTCAACGTCCAACACTTTATGTAAATGAACGAGGATCAAGAGACGATCATCTTGCTTTGAGACACCCATGATGTATTCTTTTTCCACGCCACCAACCATTTGAGGCGGATCTTCAACTGAATCATCATTGACATCAATAACTTCTTTGGCTTCATCCACTAATAAGCCCATCTTTAATCCTTCAACTTGGACAATTAAAATTCTGGTTTCAGATGAATCTTCTGTTTCACCTATCTCTAGTAGATGACGTAAATCTACTACCGTTGTGACCTCTCCACGCAGCTCAACAATCCCCTTCACATAATCAGGTGCTTGAGGAACTTTTGTGAAAGAAGTTACCTTCTCAATCGATTGAACCTGATCAATAGGCACACCAAAATGCTCATCTCTCATTCTAAAAACCACATATTTTCTCAATATAGACACCGCCTTTTATAATTTAGCTGACGAATTAGTCATTTTTTCTTATAGAAATCGTAACTTAACCCCTTAATGAAGTCAATATAAGGATATCATGATAATATAAAGGAGGGTGATGATAATGAAGATTTATATAGATGCTGATGCGTGTCCAGTAAAAGACATTATTATTGAGGAAGCAGAAAAGTTTAACCTACCTGTTATTTTAATAAAGAGCTATGCCCATTTTTCCAACCAAATTGAAAAGCAGCACGTAGAAACAGTTTACGTGGACTCTGACAATGAAGCTGCAGATTACAAACTAATGCAAATGGTCGATTCTGGGGATGTCGTAATTACACAGGATTATGGGTTAGCCTCTCTTTTATTAGCAAAAAACTGCACCATTTTACACCATAAAGGGTTTATATACACACCTCAAAAAATGGACATGCTATTGAACTCAAGGTATGCTAGTGCGATGGAACGAAAAAGTGGAAAACGCACAAAAGGTCCGAAAGCTATGACTGACCAAGACCGGGAGAAATTTAAACATATTTTCTTAAAAATTATTAGCCATTAATATAATCTTACAGCGGTATATATATACCATGCTGATAGAGACAATAGAACTACAACCACAAGAGAAGAATAAGTGATTGTATGAAAACGATTCATGTATTTTTGTCCCAATTGTAACGCTAGTATATAGACGGGGACCGTAATGATAATCGCCAATACGGTCAATCCAAGTGCGTAAAAAGCAACCTCCAGCACGCCATCAATGTTCTGTCCTCTCTGGTTCACAAATCCTACGACTGCCACCGCTATATAAATTGGATAGAGATTAATGATCGTTACACCGATAAAATATAAAAGCGTTAAAATGTTGTTTTTCATTCTTTCCGCCCACCCCAGTTACAATATTTATCCAATTATAACCCAAAACTTAAACTTTTATTTGCATATCATCCATAAAATCCCAATAAAGTAGTGCACATCGGATATGAAAATCTGATTATTCGAGCTTTCATGACAAAAACTTACAACTTAATCACTATTTACTATTTATTTTGAATAGTGGTAATATTTTAGCAATTATCAATAGAACACGAATACCTCACGACAAACACCAATATATTTGGCATTGTCGTGTTAGTTTTCTGAAAGGAATTTTTTGTGAGACGATTCATTATTTTGATTAGTATTTTTATTTTATTCTTAATTTCAATAAAAACTTCCATTGGCAATTTTGGTAAGCCTAGTCAAAAGTTCAACTACTTAGTTCACTTTAAAGGTCCATTACATAATGACCTATTTTCAACTTTTGGGATTGAAGATCAAGATATTATTCACAAGTACCAACTACTTCCTGTTTACCACTTAAATATAACTGATAAACAGGCAAAACACCTGAGAAAGCACTCCAAAGTAAAATCAATTGAGTTAGATTCTTCAATCCATACATATGAAAACTGACTCAATGAACTCTTTTATAAGTAGATTAACTCTACTTAAATAATAAATTCTTTAGGAGGCTAAATTTGAAAAAGTTTTTTGTATTGTTTATCACTGTATTATTTCTCTTGGTGCCACTACAAACGAGCTTCGCAGATGAAGCAAAAACTCAAGCCAAGGATGAATACTTAGTCCAGTTTGATGGTCCAGCGAAAAAAGGACTAATCAAATCATTTGGTGTTGAAGATCAGGATATCCTCACAGAATATGACTCACTACCTGTCTTTCACTTAAAACTTACTGAAAAACAAGCCAAAGGATTAAAAAATCACCCTCAGATTAAATATGTCGAAGAAAACGCTGAAGCCAAGGCATTTGCCCAGCAAACACCATGGGGCATTCCTCATGTAGAAGGAACAACAGCACAAAATAATGGCCACACAGGTGACGGTGTAAAAGTGGCTATTCTAGATACTGGTATTGATGCTTCACATGAAGATTTAGTAGTAGCAGGTGGTTACTCGGTATTTGGTGACTCACCTTACAATGATGGTAATAGTCATGGCACACACGTGGCTGGTACTGTTGGTGCCCTTGATAATGACTTAGGTGTTGTCGGGGTTGCTCCTGATGCAGAGTTATATGCAGTAAAAGTTTTAGATGATAATGGTAGCGGTTCTTATGCTGGTATTGCAGAAGGAATTGAATGGGCAATTGAAAATAATATGGACATTATTAATATGAGCCTTGGAGGTTCGACTGACTCTTCTGTATTAGAAGAATTTGTAGACTTAGCTTATGAAGAAGGCATTTTAGTCGTTGCAGCAGCAGGAAACAGCGGTACATGGTTAGGTTGGTTCGACACTGTCGGTTACCCTGCCAAATATGATTCTGCAATGGCTGTAGCAGCGGTTGATCAAAACAATAACAGAGCTTCATTTTCAAGTACAGGTAACGCTGTAGAGATTTCGGCACCAGGTGTAGGTGTATTAAGTAGTGTTCCTGGCAATGGTTATGCCTCTTATGATGGGACATCGATGGCCTCACCTCATGTAGCCGGTGTTGCTGCACAAGTTTGGGCAGCAAAACCAAGTCTAACTAATGTAGAGTTACGACAATTACTTAATCAAACCGCACAATACTTAGGTGATCCTTTCCATTATGGAAATGGTCTAGTTCAGTCATATGATGCTATAAACTATTAATCTAGTTATTTAGCAGGGTAAGGGCCCACTCTGCTTTATATAAAAATTTTAGGAGGTTACTAATGAAAAAAATTTTAGTATTAATCAGTGCATTAGTATTACTTCTTATGCCATTACAGACAGGTTTTGCGCAGGAAGTGAACACTCAAAGTAAAGATGACTACTTAGTAAAATTTAATGGTCCTGCAGATAAAGGATTGCTTAAAGCTTTTGGAGTTGAGGACAGTGACATCTCACATACGTTTGATGAACTTCCAGTAGTAGCTCTAAGCTTATCAGAAGGTCAGGCAAAAGGGTTACTCAACCACCCTCAAATTGAGGCCGTTGAGGAAGACGCTGAAGTTCATGCATTTGCTCAAACAACCCCTTGGGGTGTACCTCACGTCCAAGGAACGGATGCACAAAATGCTGGTTACACAGGTAACGGTGTTAAAGTTGCAATTCTGGACACTGGAATCGATGCGACTCATGAAGACTTAACTGTTTCAGGTGGCCACTCAGTATTTGATGATGCAGAAAATAGCGACCCTTATAATGATGGCAACGGACACGGAACGCACGTAGCAGGAACGGTTGCCGCAACAAATAACACTTTAGGTGTGCTAGGAGTTGCTCCACAGGCTGAATTGTACGCAGTAAAAGTATTAAACAATGATGGCAGTGGTTCTTACTCTGGTATCGCCGAAGGTATTGAATGGTCAATCCAAAACGGTATGGATATCATCAACATGAGCTTAGGCGGTTCTCAAAGCTCTTCTATTTTAGAAGACTTTGCAAATCTAGCGTATGATGAAGGTCTATTAGTAGTAGCTGCAGCAGGTAACAGCGGGAACCGCGGTGGTAAAAATGATAGTGTCGGCTATCCAGCAAAATACTCTTCAGTTATCGCAGTCGCAGCAGTTGATCAAAACAACAACCGTGCTTCATTCTCAAGCACAGGTCCTGCAGTTGAATTGTCTGCTCCAGGTGTAAACATATTAAGCTCGGTACCTGGTAACAGCTATGATTCTTATAATGGAACATCCATGGCTTCCCCACATGTAGCAGGTGTAGCTGCACAAGTTTGGGGTGCTAAATCAGGTCTTACTAATGTAGAGCTTCGTCAATTACTAAATGACACTGCTCAACCATTAGGAGGCTCTAACCAATACGGTAATGGTCTCGTTCAATCATTAGATGCTATTAATTATTAATTTTTTACGAAGAAGCTGCCAACTAGGCGGCTTCTTTTTTTATAGGATTTATTTTATTTGAGTTTTAATGATGATTAATAAAGTTAGTCATCTTTTAAATTGAGTTCTAAACCAGATTAATGGAGTTTACGAACTGATTAATCGAGTTTATTCCATTAATAATAGAGTTCTTCCTTCGATTAATGGAATTTTTCAAGTTTGGATTATTAAAAAAAAGAACTCGAAACCTAAATTTCGAGTTCTCTCTTTATTTATTATTGGAAGCTTTGAGGACCTTGATTTTGTTGTTGCTGTTGTTGAGCTTGCTCTCCCATTTGCGCTCCTTGCTGTGCACCCGTTTGCTGCTGACCTTGCTGCTGAGTCATTTGTGCACCTGGTTGAGCTTGACCTGCTTGCTGTCCTTGTTGGTTATGTGCCGGGAAAGATATGTTCGTTAATGCTTGTCCCGCTTCATTCTGGAATATGTTTTGAGTCGCTAAGTCTCCTAACGAAAGCATACCTGCCAGTTGGCCATTCTCAGTAACAGGTAAGCGGCGAATTTGTTTTTCAGCCATTAATTGCGCTGCTTGATGAACATCCATACTCGCGTCCGCTGATGTAAGTTGGCTACTCATACACTCACCCACTGTACAGTTACCATCTTTGCCCATAGCAGTTGCACGCGTTGTAATATCTCGGTCCGTAATAATCCCTCTTAACGCACCGTTTTCCACTACAGGGATGGCACCAATATCATTTTGCACCATAAGCTCCGCAGCTTCTTTTAAAGATTGTTGAGAGGTTACAGATACAACGTTTTTACTCATTAAATTTTTAATAGCATTTTCCATGTGTAAAATTCACTCCTTTTACCATTAGATTTGGCAGAAATAGTGATTTTATGCACCAGCTTTTAGTAATGTATAATGAAAATAAAAACTAGGTGAGGTCACATAAATGCTTATACATAATAAAGAAGTTAAAGGGCAGGTTATCGATTCTCAAACACGTTGTGAACATTATCATACTGATCGTGATATAATCGCAATTAAATTCAAGTGCTGCAATACTTATTATCCTTGCTATCAGTGTCATGAAGAAGAAGCGGGTCACTCGATTGAACGATGGAAGGCTGAGGAATATAACCAAAAAGCTATTCTTTGCGGTTCATGCGTAACTGAATTGACTATAGAAGATTATTTAAAATCCAATAATAAATGCCCAAATTGTGAGGCCCTGTTTAACCCAGGTTGTCAGCTGCATTATCATCTGTATTTTGAGACAAAATAAGCTTGACGTCATTAGTGACGTCAAGCCCGTTATTACCCTTTTATATCCCTTCTTCTATAAAGCGTTAATCCAATAAACATTAACCCTAATGCAATCATCGTTAGCACCATAGTACCCAGCCAATCAAAATCTTCTAACGGCACACTGGCAATATGCTCATAAGGAGATAATTTTTTCACCCAATCTGGGAACTTCAATATACCTCCAAAATAAATGATGACGAAAGCAAATCCTAAATATAACCAGGCTAATCCATTTAATCTACCTAAACCTAAGAATAAGGTAGCAACACCGAGCATCACCCAAGCAGCAGGTAAGTAGACCATAATGGCTTGAAAAAGTTCTGTAAAAGTAACACCCTCTTTAATCGCACTGGCTCCGGCAACACTTAGTCCAATTGCGCTCGAACCCACCATAATCATACTTGCTATTAATGCCACTATCATATAATTCCCTAAAAATCGTTTACGTGAAATGGCTGTTGATAAAATTTGTTCTGTACGATTCTTCTTCTCTTCCTTTTTTAACTTAAAGGCAGCCATTACAATTGGGATGGTGCTTAAGATTGCCATAATTGAAGCAATCATGGTCACGAACTGCAATGTCATTGGAACTCCTTCTTTTGTGGCCATAAACTCTTTCATCATTTCAATTTCTGCAAAGTAAGTTTCCGTGTCACCTAAAACAGATCCATAGGTGGCGCCAAATATAAATAATACAGCCGCCCATGAAATTAATGATGTTTTTTGTAACCTTAAGGTCAACCCGATATGACTTTGAGATAACGGTGTCGCGTGACGTCTCCCATTTCTAGTTGGTAAAAAACCAGCTCCTAAATCACGTATAGCATTTAAATATAAGGCCACAACAGCGATTAATATTGATAACACTAACGTCATAATCACTGGCCACCAGTAGTTATTTACAAATACCTGAGATTCCAGTACCCAACCAAATGGCGAGAACCAGGAAATCGTTGAATTAACCACATCACCCACAGCTCTCACCAGATAAGCTACACCTAATAATAAAAACGATAAACCAGTTGCACCTTTGGATGATTGAGATAGTTGAGCAAATAAAGCTGTAGTTGCGGCAAAGAAAATGCCCGTTACACCTAAGGCTGCGCCATATAACATTGACCCATTTAATCCCATACTTTCAATTCCTAAAGCATAAAGCCCGTAGCCCATAGCTAAAGCCAACACAATAAACGTTCCTGTCATCACGATCAGTGTAGCACTCATGTTGGATAATCTTCCGCTTGGTAAGGCACGAATCATTTCAATTCGTCCATCCTCTTCATCTGCACGAGTATGTCTGACTACCAGTAAAATACTCATGATTCCAATCACCAATAATGTCATCGCTAACATTTGATGGGCCATCATCGCTCCCTCGGTATAGTTATCTAAGCCATACCCTGGGCCAATCAAAGCTGTAATTGCCGGGTTTTCCATTGTTGAAGCAATTTGTTGGCGTTCTGTTTGTGACGGATAAAGGTCATCAAATGCAACAGCCGTTAATAATGACATCACTAAAAATCCTAAGATCCATATCGGAATCCGCAAACGGTCACGACGTAATATTAATCGAGCTAACCTTCCTGACTGCGAAAAATATTCTTTTCCCACTACTTCTCACCTCCAACCGTTTCCCCTTCATAATGTCTCATGAATAGGTCTTCTAATGTTGGTGGTGCGCTTTCGATTTTCACAATGCCTTGTTGGCTCACATGCGTCATGACCTGGTCTAGTTGTTCCGTATCTACTTGAAACTTATAAGACCGCCCTTCCTCCTGCACATCATGAATGCCTGATAATCCTTCAAATGATAAAGGCTCTCTAGTTTCAACATAAAGATTTGTACGAGTTAAGTGCCTCAGTTCCCTTAGTGAGCCCGACTCAATAATTTCACCTTGCCGGATGATACCCACTTTATCACACAGCTTCTCAACTTCAGATAAAATATGACTCGATAACAAGACGCTTTTACCTTGGTCTTTTGCTTCCAACACACACTCCTGAAAAACTCGTTCCATCAAAGGGTCTAAACCTGAAGTTGGCTCATCTAAAATGTAAAGGTCAGCGTCTGCTGCAAAAGCTGTGACTAACGCTACTTTTTGACGATTCCCCTTTGAGTAAGCTCCACATTTTTTGGTTGGATCAAGTTGAAATCGCTCGATTAATTCTTCATTGCGACTACGATCAATTTTAGCGCCACGCATTTTTGTAAAGAAATCAATGACTTCTCCTCCCGTTAAATTTGACCATAAATTCACATCGCCTGGCACATAAGCAATTCGTTTATGAATATCTACTGCATCTTTCCAAACGTCCTTGCCGAAAATCTTGGCTTCCCCAGAAGATGCCTTAATAATACCAAGTAAAATTCGAATCGTTGTCGATTTACCAGCACCATTCGGTCCAATAAATCCATAAACCTCACCTTCATTCACTTGCATATCGACTCCATTTAACGCCTTAACCTTGCCGAATTTCTTTGTTAACCCTTTCGCTTCTAACATAACCACAGTTTTCATCCCCCTATTTGTAAAAAGCTTTTCTTAACACTTCAATATAATCTAAAAATTCTTCCTTCAATGATTCAAAATCTAAATTTGAGAAATCTGTTCCCTCATGTCGATGAATAAGATTATTTTGATAGCCATCTATTGACCATTGAATGAGCTGAAAAGCTTTATCTACGTCAATATCATCTTTAAATGACGAGAAATCAATATTTGAATACAATTTGGCATAAGATTCTTCACGCAACTTAACGATTCGTCGTCGTAACTCATCTGGTAATTTAGATTCTTCCATAATAAATACCTGACTCATAAAATTAAATATTTGAGAGTGCTCTAAGTAGACTTTCATTTTGAACTCTGCAATTTTGCTCATTCTTTCGAAAAAGTCAGTTTCTGATAAGTCGACTTTGTTTAAATACTCTTCTTCAATTACATCTAAGCTTTCCTTAACTAAGTACAAAAACAATTCCCATTTATTATTAAAGTAATAGTACAACATCCCCTTTCCCACTCCAGCATTTTTAACTATTCGGTTCGTGGACGCTCGATCGTATCCATATTCTGCAAATTCATTCAGTGCAGAAAAAATTATTCTTTGTTGTTTATCATCTTGGTTATCTGAAAAGCCCATTTTGTCGACTTTCACCCTTCCTTGACCGTCACGGTCAACCTCATTATAAATCTATTCGACCACACTGGTCAATAGAATAATTTCTTCAAAATTTTACTATATATCTATTATGAGGTGTGCTATCATAGGATAGTAAAATAACAAAGGGGGAATACGTTTCATGTTTAAAAAGGTCATCATGAGCGTGATGCTGTTAGTGGTATTAGTATTAACAGCTTGTTCAGAAGAGGAAACGAGAAGTAATAAAGAAGTTACGGTTGATGCTTTTCAATCGATGATGGAAATGGAAAAATACGAAGCAACAAGTTCATTAGATGTTAATGTTGAGGCTGAGGTTCAAGACCCCTTCATTCAACCTTATATCCAAATGGTTAATGATATGGAACTTAGCGTAGATCAACGTGTAGATATGACAAAGAACCTTCAAGAAATGGTTGTACATTTCTCTGCACAAATGAATCCTATGAGCTTTAATGTTGATCTTCCAATTCTACAAAACATAGAAGATCAAACCATGTATATTGAAACTGACAGCTTAGTTGAAAACTTCGGTATGATGTTAGGTTTATCTGAAGACTTAAGTGGTAAATTACTAAAAATCGATCTAGCTGAATTAGAAGGTGCGGAAACTGAAGCACTTGATTATCAAGAAATTCAAGAAAAAGCACAAACAATGATGACAGATTTTCTACAAGATAAAAGTGAAGAAGACTTCACTAAAGATGGCGAGACTTATATCGTTACATTTACTAAAGAAGAGTTAACTGATTTCGTTGCTCAAATGGTCACTGAATTTGATGACACGATTTCAGATGAAGAACTTCAACAAGGTATCGATGAAATGAACACAGCTCTTGAAGAAGTTGATTTAAATACATTTGAAGTACATGTGACAATGGATGGCGATCAAATCAAGAGCCAAAAATTTGTGTTAGACACCGCATTTGACGCTGAAGGAACTCCAGTTCAACTTAACTTGGAAGCTGACACAACATACAATAGTATCGGTGAAGATATAGAATTCACTATCGACCCTGAAAACAGTGAAATCCTTGAAATGTCTGAGTTTGAACAGATGATGATGGGCGGCATGGGTTACTAATATTGAAGGATCGGGATTATTCGTCCCGGTTCTTTTTTTATGGACTTGGAAACTTACCAGTTCAACTTAGATACTATTTACAAAAAATTGGATAATTATTTTCAAACTTAGATACTAATGAAAAGACTCGTCCACTAATTCCCCTAACTTAGTTACTAATCCCCTTCAGTATAAACAACAAAAAATGACTTGAAACAAACCTAAAATTAGATTACAATCTAATTAGATAATTATCTAATGGAGGTTAAAGCATGCAATTAGATCGATTAGTCAACTTCCACAAAACAGTTGGCGATAAAACGCGTTTAAGAATTATTGGTTTACTCAAAGAAGGTGGGGCACTTCATGGTCAAGCTATTGCCGGTAAGCTTGGTTTAACTCCTCCAACTATTTCACATCATATTACAAAGCTAAAAGAAATTGATATTGTTTACCAACGTCGCGATAAAAACACGATTTATTATAGTCTCAACGAAAAAAAACTTGCCTTATTAGCCGAGGCAATTACAAGATTGGGGGATGAAGACATGAATGCAGAACTTCAAGTGACTGAAGAAGAAAAGCATAATGTTCTTAATAACTTCATAGATTCTAATGGTCGGTTAAAGTCGATTCCTGCTCAGCTCAAAAAACGCTTAATTGTTTTAGAGCACATTATTAAAGGTCTAGAGTCAGGTAAAACTTATCCTGAACCTGAAATCAATGAGCACATCAAAAAGTATCATGAAGATTTCGCAACGATTAGAAGAGAATTTATTATGCATCACTTCATGACGAGAGATAAGGGTTACTATGAATTGAACCCTAAAGAATTATGGCTGATTTAAATCAGCTATAATTTTTGATTAACTAATTAGATTATTATTAAATTAGATATGTATGAAAAGAGTGTAATTAATGAAAAACTGGCATATATGGTTACAAGAAAAAGAATATCAGAAACTCTTCTGGTCTGGAGTTGTTAATGGCGTTGGTAATCGCTTTACCCAAGTCGCATTGCTTGCTTTAATCTACCAAATGACGGAGTCCGGATTTGCCATCGGTCTCCTCTTTTTAATCAGATTGTTACCCTTTTTAATTATGGCTCCCATAGGTGGTCGATTAGCTGATCGCCTATCTAAGAAATATATATTAGTAACGATTGAATTAGTTCGTATACCTATTGTATTAACTTTATTATTCGTAGATAGTCCCAATCAACTTTGGCTAATCTACTTAAGCTCTTTTGGATTGGCATTAGGTGAAGCTGTTTATGCGCCTACCCGTAAAGCCACGATTCCTTCTTTGGTTAAAAACGATCGTTTATTGCACGTTAACGCTATTGAACAAGTTGTTTTAGGAGTCGTTTTAATCATAGGATCGACATCTGGAGGTGTCATTTCTTATCTATTTGGTATGAATACGGCTTTCATTTTAAATGCTATGAGCTTCTTAATTTCAGCTGCATTTTTAATTAGACTGTCTATAAAGGATGAACACAGCACATGTTTTACCAAACCAGTCAAGGATGTTCCTTATAAATTATTTTTCAAATCACCAGCGTTATTTATCTTTATCTTTATTTGTTTTACGATGCCGATCGCAAATGGAATAGACAATGTGTTATTAAGCATTTATGCATTAGAAGTATTTGAAATGGGTGACCTTGGTGTCGGTTTGATTTACGGAAGTCTTGGGGTTGGCTTAGTCTTAAGTTCTTTCTTCTCAAATTGGATGAAAGGCAAACTCATCCCAGTGATTATCATCTTTATTGCTTTAGAAGGAGTAGGGCACATCTTTTTAAGCCTGTCCCCTACATTCTTACTAGCCCTATTATCGATTTTATTCATTACATTCAGTGCCGGGCTTAGCAATATAAGTATTGACACGTTAATTATGAAAACTGTACCACAATCCAAACAAGGAACATTTTTTGGACTGACTGAAATGATTTCTAATGTAACTTTAGGTATATTTATTGCTATTGGTGGTCTTTTGTTAGAAATATTCGAGCCAAGGACACTTGGTGCAGTAGTAGGAGTTCTATATATGTGTTTAACAATTATATATGGATTGATGTTTAAAAGGGTTAATTTAATTAAGGAGAAAAGAAATCTGAAGAAAATGGTAGGATAAAGGAGACAAAACATGTTAGTAGAATTAACAAAATTCAAGGTTAAAAATGGCCAATCAAAACGAGTTGATGAATGGCTTCAGTTTTTAAACGACCATATGGAAGATGTTTTATTAACGTTAGAAGACGAAAAAATGTATGTTGAATCTATATTTAGAGAGCTTCAACATGGTGATGAATTTTTATATTGGTATTCAATTCAAGGTCAAGGTGGTCAGGATGTTTTAGACTCTGACCATTGGATTGATAAAAAGCACCTAGAATATTGGAATGAATGCATTGATCTAACGTTTAAGCCTGTTGATTTAAGTACAGAAGTCGTCATGATTCCTAAAAAAATCAGAAATAATATGGAATAAAAGAGGCTAGGACAAAACAAAATAATATTTTATTGTTTTTTGTATGAGAAGTATCTAGCGCAGTTAAAATGCGGAGATTCTTGCGGGAACAGCACGAGTCTCGAGACCCCACAGGCAGTGTTTTTCTGCCGAGGGATGCGCCTGCGGTTACTCGGCGCAAGGGACATAGTGGTTTCTTCGATGAAGTTCCCTGCTCGAGCCGTGCCCGCGGAAAGCGGAGTATTTTAACGGAACAAATTTATATGTGTAATCAAAAAATAATCCAGACAGATTCAACAGAATCGTCTGGATTTTCTTTGTGAAAATTTATATTTGTCCTAGTCTCTTTATCTCACATACAATCCTTGTCCAACATACAGAGTACTTAAGTTCTCATCTTGTGGGTTGAGTTCTCTTAGTTGCCACAATTTCATCCCATGTTTCTGAGCAATTTCCCAGGCTGTATCACCAGGTTTTACTTCATATTGATTTCCACTAATTCTTATTTGTTGACCAACATTAAGTCTGCCTAAATCTTGAATCTTCGGATTTAAAATCTTTAATTGTCTTAAACTAATCCAGTTATTAATGGCGATTTCCCAGGCTGTATCCCCTCTTTTAACCGTATAATACTGCCATGACGGACGCTTCGGACTAGGATCATAGCTATCCTGTTTTGGAGCTGGCTCTGGCTGATCTGTTTGTAATTTAGTCGTCGAATAAACAAACATTTGAACCCAATACCCTTGATAATAACCAACACCAATACGGTTAAAATCAGGACTAAGAATGTTTCTTCTGTGACCTGAACTATTCATCCAGTCTTGAACAACAGTAGAAGCAGTTGGTTGACCCATGGCGATATTTTCACCTGCAGTTCGGTAACTAATTCCGAATTGCTTCATCATATCAAAAGGTGAACCATAAGTAGGTGACGTATGAGAAAAGTAATTATTATTGTACATATCTTTAGCTTTTGCTTCAGCAACTTTAGAAAGCTCTGCACTATATGTTAATGGACTTCTCCCCCGCTCTTGCCTTTCAGCGTTTGTCAGCTCTGTAACCTTTTGTTCTGGAGATTGAGCTGAAACTTCTATTTGAAGTACTAATGGGACCATTAAAAATAAAATAATTAAACTTGATAATAAACGCATGCATTATCCTCCTTTCTCCTTTTATTGTTTATCATGGATGAAATCTTAAGCTGGTAATTCTAGGCTAAAACTTTATAGACATTTTTTATAAACCAAAGTATTATCCTATATAAGGAAAAACAAAAATTCTGGAGACGTTTTTATGTATGAGAAAACTAAGTATTTAATTATTCTATTAACTGTGACAAGTCAAATTGGAGCTATTGTAGCTATATTTTTTAATGTAACATTAGCCATCGCACTCGCAATTATTTACGGAATTTCTTTAATTTCATTAATAACTATTTTTATTGTTGAAAGGCGAAAAGAAAAAAAGGAGGAAATTAATTATGATGATTTTGACTACTGAACAAGCACCTGGGTATGAGGTAGAAGAACTTATTGGGTACGTTAAAGGGAGTACGATTCAAGCAAAGCACGTTGGCCGAGACATAACAGCTGCTTTAAAAGGGTTAGTCGGTGGCGAAATTGGTAGTTATGCTGACATGATGAATGAAGCGCGAAAACTTGCAATCCATCGAATGGTTCAAGATGCAGAGGCTAAAGGTGCCAATGCCATTATAGTGATGCGCTTACACACCTCTACAGTTATGGGAGGCGCAGCAGAAATTATTGCTTATGGTACTGCTGTAAAATTAAATAAAGTAAGTTCATAAACCACAGCCTGGCTTAAAGTCAGGCTGTTCTTTTATACATAATCTCAACCTTCACTGAAATACTAAGCAAATAGAGGTTATAAGTGAAGGAAGTGGAGTTTGTGGGAAAAGAAGGTACTCAAATCCCAATAAATAAAGATTTTAGCAAGAATATAGAATATTTACTTAAAGAATTACGGGTAGATCAAAATTTTGATATCATCCACCACAAGATAGAACATGGCGGTATTAAATTAGGTCTTTTCTTTGTTGATGGTTTTGCCGGTGGTCTGGCAATGATTGAAACGCTAAAGAGCTTGAAAGAATTAGATGAAGAAAAGCTTCAAAAAGACCCGGTTAATGCTCTATCCAAAAAGATCATCCCCCACCAGGAGATTGGAACTTCAAATGATTTAGAAGAAGTTATTGTACAAGTTTTATCAGGGCAAGCAGCTTTTATCATTGAAGGTTGTGAAGAAGCTGTCTTGGTGGATTCGCGTGAATATCCTATTCGTTCTCCCCAAGAACCCGACCTTGAGAGGGTTGTACGAGGTCCACGTGATGGTTTTGTTGAAACAATCGTATTTAACACCGCTCTAATCCGAAGACACGTTAGAGATCGTTCGCTAATTTTTCAATACATGCAGGTTGGACAACGTTCGAAAACTGATATCTGCTTATCTTATATTGATAGCGTCGTCGACCCGGAACTTGTTAAAAGACTTAAGAAGAAAATTAAAGAGATTAACATTGATGATTTATCAATGGGGGAAAAAACGTTAGAGGAATTTCTCTTTGGAAAAACGATGAACCCTTATCCACAGGTTCGTTATACAGAGCGTGGTGATACTGCAAGTGTTCACCTCATGGAAGGACATGTGCTCATTATTGTTGACGGGTCACCAAGTGTTATGGTTTGTCCGGCAACTTTTTGGCACCATTTACAGCATGCTGAGGAATATCGCCAGAAACCTATTGTAGGCGCTTTTCTTCGTTGGGTCAGGTTTGCTGCATTATTTGCAGGGCTTTTTCTACTTCCACTATGGTATCTATTTGCAACGAACCCAGAACTGCTACCTAATGCTTTGAGTTTTATAGGAGTTAAGGAAGAGGGTTCGATACCGCTCTTTCTTCAATTTTTTATTGCTGAAATTGGGGTTGAGATATTAAGAATGGCTGCAATTCACACCCCGAGCGCATTAGCCACAGCCCTAGGGTTGATTGCTGCTTTAATGATCGGACAAATTGCCATTGATGTTGGATTATTTACATCTGAAGTTATACTTTATTTAGCCATCGCCGTGCTTGGTAACTATGCCATGCCAAGTTATGAATTATCCTTGGCAAATAGGATTGTCAGATTAAAATTTTTAACCGCTGCAGCAGCATTCGGAGTAATCGGTCTGGTGATTTCTATTGTTCTTTGGTTATTATTACTTATATCTACGAAAACATTAAACACACCGTACTTATGGCCACTTATTCCGTTTAATGCGAAAGCATTTTTCGTTACTATCTTCCGTTCACCTATGCCATTACAAAAGAGCCGGCCAAGCGTATTAAATACCCAAGATGACTCCCGTCAATCAGGAGAATCCTAATCACATACGTGGTTAGGATTTTCTTATTATCTTGAAATGTTATAGTTATGTTAGACATTTTTTAATAAAGAAAGGGATATCAACTTATGACACTTACCCAAACCATACAATCATTAGATGCTCTTGGACAGAAAAGACTGATTGATCAAGGCGAAATTACTCCTCTCGAATTGACTGAACATTACATAAATCAAATTAAAGAATTAAACCCAAAACTTAACGCTGTCGTTCACCCTATGTTTGAGGATGCTTTGGCAAAAGCTGAAAATCATGCCAAGGGACCTGGAACCCTTAATGGATTACCTTACTTAATTAAAGATTTAAACTCAGTTAAAGGACATCCTGCAACCAATGGATCTAAACTTTTGAAAGATTTCATTGCACCTGAGAGTGATATGCTCGTTAATCGTTTTGAACAGGCTGGATTAAACTTCTTAGGTAAAACTAATACACCTGAATTCGGTTTTCTTCCCACAACGGAGCCTGAGTTATTTGGACCGACTAAAAACCCTTGGGATCTGGATTTATCTCCAGGAGGGTCAAGTGGTGGCGCGGCTGCTGCAGTTGCTTCAGGGATGGTTCCATTTGCGCACGCTAGTGATGGTGGAGGTTCTATTCGCATTCCCGCTTCATGTTGTGGATTATTCGGGATGAAACCATCTCGCGGGAGAATGCCGTATGCACCGTATATTGATCAACTATCTGTCAATCATGCTGTGACTAAATCGGTACGTGATAGTGCTGCTCTATTAGATATTCTTAAAGGTGGTACTCCAACTGAACTCTACCCTACATTCAACAATCAGGAAGATTTCTTAGCTGAGAGTCAAAAAGAACCTGGTAAGTTGAGGATTGCTGTTGCGCCTGATTGGGGCGGACAAGTTTCGATTGATGAAGACTCACGTCAAGCGATTAATCAAACAGCAAAATTATTGGAAGACCTTGGACACGAAGTAGAATCCACTTCACCTAATTTTGATTTTAAAACCTTTACTGAACAATTCATCAAAGATTGGGTAGCAGGTGGATCTGTCATTATAAAACACTTAGGGTTTATTAGTGGAAAAACGCCAAGCGCAGAGAATCTGGAAGCTATCTCTTATGATGTTTTCAAAAAAGGAACAGAAATGACGGCTTTAGAATATGAAGAAGCCAGAGTTTTGTTACACTTTGAAGCTAAAAAAATCCTTTCAATATTTAGTTCATATGATATGATCCTTACACCTGTCCTTAACAGTAAGCCCGTTAAAACAGGCTCACTAAACGGGACTGATATTGATAGCATGTATAGAAATATGGTGGATTACGTTAGCTTTACTCCGATTGCCAACGTGACCGGGCAACCTGCCATGAGTGTACCTTTATATTGGACAAATGAAGGTGTACCAATCGGCTCACATTTCATGGGACGCTTAGGTGATGAAGCGACTTTATTCCAATTAGCTCATCAACTCGAGCAAGCACAGCCTTGGATGGAACAATATTTAAAAATTAAATTATAATTATGAAAAAGTCCGTCTCCATTCATTGGTAGACGGACTACTTTTATTTCCCTTCAAATCGATGGACCAATTCAAATGACGGCCTGGATCGATAGGATTGATGAGGAACCATGTACCCTTTCATCGCATCTTTCGTACGGTCCAATAGTTGTTTTGATGTAATTAACTCCTGCATCGTATCCTCATCTAATTTTTGAGAGAAAACTTCTTTTGTTTCCCCTTCTTCAGGGCGCAACTCTCCAGATACATACTCTCCTTTAAAAGTTACACTGATATTCCCAGCGCTAAGGTTTTGGTTAATCCCTACTACCCCATGCAAATTTACTTTTACTCCTGTTTCTTCGTAGATTTCGCGATGACAGGCATCCGTTAGGGATTCACCTTCTTCAAGCAACCCCCCTGGTATCTCGACCGTGTGTGACCGATGTTCATTTCGAACAAGTAATACTTCTCCTGCTTCATTTGTGATATAGCCTGCAACCCCTACTCTATGTTGAGGTAAATGATAGTTTTCAGAAGTCGAATGCATGAATTCTTCTTTACTATCGATATACAGATTGCCTAGCTCTTTTCTTCTTTCTTGAGCCTGTTTATGTAAATCAGTTTGTCTGATGTTCTTTTCAATTTGTTCATAATGCTCCTGATCTTTGTATTCCCACATCGCCATGATCTCGTTCTGACCTTCGTTAACCCAGCGTCCGACTAATTTGGCTCCATGGTAGATTTGATTAGGATAAAGATATTCATGAAAAAATTTATTAAACGTATCTAGTTTGTTAGGGTCTATGGTGTAAGTTTTCCTTCTATAAAACATCCAACCTCTCCCTTGTCCTTTATTTATATAAATTATTTCATGTCCTAGGTATATTATCAATATTTTTCCAAATAAACTATTCAATAAAAAGTAAGGCATAATAAAGCAAAGCACCCTTTAGTCTTTATAGAGTGACCCAATAATATGAGACAGGAAAAAACACCCCCTATGTCGTATGTAAAAGTATTCGACAATTTAGGAGGTGTTTTTCTTTATGGGTAAAAATCGATTTTATCCTGAAGAAGTGA
>NZ_SOPW01000058.1 GCF_004402015.1 Filobacillus milosensis | reverse complement strand
GGGAGGTCTATAAAGATGAATAGTAGTTACCAGCAACTCGTTAAAAATCTCGAATATTTAAAGCTAAAACAAATGCATGAACATCTTGATGACATTATTGATACAGCAGTATCTAACCAACAATCTTTTGTTGAAACGCTCGTTAAGTGGACCAACCATGAAATAGATCGACGTGAACAAAATATGGTACGTTCCATGGTCAAAGTCGCAGCCTTTCCTCATTTGAAGGAGGTGAAGGATTTTGACTTTGAGTTTCAACCGTCGGTTAATAAACAACAGATACTAGACTTTACGACATTACGATTTATCGAAGATAAAGAAAACATAGTTTTTCTGGGGCCAAGTGGAGTTGGTAAAACACATTTGGCGACATCGATTGGAATAGCTGCAGCTAAGAATCGTAACAGTACTTATTTCATTAAATGTCATGAACTCATTCAGCACCTAAAAAAA
>NZ_SOPW01000057.1 GCF_004402015.1 Filobacillus milosensis | reverse complement strand
AAGGTGGGACCAATGATTGGGGTGAAGTCGTAACAAGGTAGCCGTATCGGAAGGTGCGGCTGGATCACCTCCTTTCTAAGGATATTTATAACGACGACAGTGCTATTTTGTTTAGTTTTGAGGGTTGAAAATCTTACTATTAATAATATAATAGTTTTAAGATGGGCCTGTAGCTCAGCTGGTTAGAGCGCACGCCTGATAAGCGTGAGGTCGGTGGTTCAAGTCCACTCAGGCCCACCATCTTAAATTCGGGGCCTTAGCTCAGCTGGGAGAGCGCCTGCTTTGCACGCAGGAGGTCAGCGGTTCGATCCCGCTAGGCTCCACCAATTTTAATCCAGTACCTTGAAAACTAAATACGAACGCCAAAGCATCGAAAAACGATTTTATTGATTCAATAAAGCGTCTTTTCACGTATAGAAGTTAAGTGAATAAGAGCGCACGGTGAATGCCTTGGCACT
>NZ_SOPW01000056.1 GCF_004402015.1 Filobacillus milosensis | reverse complement strand
AATTTTCCCTGTTCCTTGGTGGTAGCTATGATTAGCACGTTCACTTAAGGATTGTACAAATTCATGTAATTCTTCATAGTTCATTTGACCTTGATAAGCGTGAATTTCATCCAATAATTTCATGACATTTTCGGCTTTTCCTTTCGTTTGAGGTTTACCTGCTTCACACGGTTTAAGGTTAAATCCGAAATCCTTTGAAAAATGATCAAAACGTTCGTTGACCACGCTTTTTGAATAAGATGTTCTTGGATGATCCATAACAGTCTTCATGTTATCTGTTAGTAGTATTTTAGGTACGCCACCCAATGATTCAAAGGTTTCTGTAAGAAAAGACATGAGAACATTCTGTGATTTAGAAAGCGTCAGGTAAAAAGCCTTGAACCGAGAATGTGATAATAATAGAACCGCAACATTCACATAGATAATTTCTCCGTCCCGCGTGATATACTTTATATTTTCTTTCCA
>NZ_SOPW01000055.1 GCF_004402015.1 Filobacillus milosensis | reverse complement strand
ATAAGTAGTACATAAAAGTGAGGGATTGGATGATTGAACGTCAACTTTCGTTAGACATTAGTGAATTCTCTGGATTATACGATGCTATAATTCCGGAAGATCATTTACTGAGACAAATTAATGAGCTAGTCGATTTTACATTTGTTTACGATGAATTGAAGGATAAATATTGTCATGACAATGGACGGAACGCCGTCCATCCTATACGTATGTTTAAATATCTTTTACTTAAAACGATATATAATCTTTCCGATGTAGATCTTATTGAGCGTGCACGTGTTGATATGTCCTTTAAGTATTTTCTTGATATGGCACCAGAAGATGATGTTATTGACCCAAGTTTATTAACACACTTTCGCCGTAGGCGATTAAAAGACGAGAATCTTCTTGACCTTTTGGTTGGGAAAACAGTCGAGTTAGCTGTTAAGCACGATATTATCCAATCTAAATCAATTATTGTTGATGCTACACATACAAAGGCAAGATACAA
>NZ_SOPW01000054.1 GCF_004402015.1 Filobacillus milosensis | reverse complement strand
TACATATGATATTTATAATAAAGTCATCACTTTGTGCGATGCTCTTGCTGATTCCGAGGGTTTTACTACACTTGAGAAGAGGTTAATTTCGGTTGGTTTACGGCATGGAACAACTTTACACACTTCACTACACTGGAAGGGATTTTACAAAATTAAAAATGAGTTAGAAGGACTGCTCAATAAAAGCATATACAAACTTCTCCCAGGTGTAGAAGATTCAATATATACAAGTATAGATCATTAGTTTTTTGAGGTAGTTTTTAATTCGAAGTTACATTATTTTGATAAAGGGTGTGTAATTATTAAAGCTATTATTTTTGATTTTGATGGTACACTTGCTGATACTTTGCCAGTTTGTTTTTATGCATTTCAAGCAGTATTTAAGGACTTTGACAACAAAGAGGTTACTCCAGATGAGATAAAGGCTATGTTTGGTCCATCTGAGACCGGAATCATCAGAGAAAATCTTATGGATTCAAATTATGATAAAGCAATTGAATTATATTATGAGAAGTATAGTGAAAAACA
>NZ_SOPW01000053.1 GCF_004402015.1 Filobacillus milosensis | reverse complement strand
ATTAGTTTAAGAACAACTTATTTCAATGACGATTTAAACACATAACTTACTTTGTCGTAATCCATCCTATCTTCATAAAAGCGATGTGCATCAGTTCTCTGTAAACCTGAAGACAGTGCAATACTTTCATAATTATTTTCTTTTGCCCATTTGTGAACATATGTAAGTAATTTCTCGCCGTAACCTTTTGAACGTTTATTTTCATCAGTGACTAAATCACAAACCCAAACAAATCTACCGTAATATAATGTTGTCATTGGTTTGAAACCAGTAACTGCAACTATTTCTTCTTCATCAATTAAAGCAAACATTTTATACCTATCTTTTTCTTTTGCATCCAAAACTAAATCAAGATATGTTTCTTCATCAAGGTGTTTTCGTAGTTGTTTCATCACTGAAAATGCTTCTAAAATCTCGTTTTGTGATTGTAGTTCTTTAAATGTTAAAGTATCTCCCAAGATTATTCCCCTTTTCAATTATAGCTAAGTACATAACTTCTTCTGGCAAAACTCTTCAAGAAAGCGACAGCCTTCTTCA
>NZ_SOPW01000052.1 GCF_004402015.1 Filobacillus milosensis | reverse complement strand
AGCATTCCTGTAGAGCGTTAAATTTCAAGTTTGATAAAAAAAGAGTCCCTCGCTAAGATGATTATAGACAAGTAAACCAATTCTTAGGAGGAACTCTTATATGAAGTATAAAATGCAAAATCAACAAAATCAACTTATTGAAAGAATTTCAGACCAACACCTCGTCATTGGTGTGGATATTGCTCAACATATTCACGTCGCTCGTGCTGTTAATTTCCGAGGTATCGCAGTTGGTCATCCAATCTCGTTTGAAAATAACGAAGTTGGCTTTACTAGACTACTAAATTGGATCAACAAATTAAAAGCTACTAATGGTTTTGTAACTGAAATAATCGGAATGGAACCTACCGGTCATTACTGGTTAAACCTGTCCAGATGGCTACACGAACAAAACATGGATGTGGTAACGGTTAATCCTCATCTTGTTAAAAAGAACAAAGAAAACCGTGATAACACCCAATCAAAAAGTGACAAAAAGGATGCCTTGGTCATCGCGGACATGGTGAAAAACGGATACTATGCCTTTATCCGTCCAACTCC
>NZ_SOPW01000051.1 GCF_004402015.1 Filobacillus milosensis | reverse complement strand
TCGATACTCTTCTTTTAATTGATAAGCTTTTCTCAAATAATCAGATTTACTTAAGTAGTGTTCTAAGTACCACCGTTGCTTCTCAGACAAGTTCTCCTGATGCTTATAAAACACATGTCTCATTCTCTTACATTTTTTACGGTCATAATCATGAAATGATTTTTGTGTTTTTCTTCTAACTTGTTCAAGGGCCCAATAAATATAACGACAAAAATGAAACCTGTCAGCTACAATAACAGGTCCACCTAACGCCTGGTCTACAGCTGCTTTAAATGACTGACTCATATCCATGACCACAATTTTTACTTTGTCACCATGTTGTTTTAAATACTCTTTTAACGTGGTCTTTTTTCTGTCTTTAAGAATTTCAAGTGGCTTTCTTTCTATTGGATCCGCAATAATGGTCTGATATTTTTCTCCTCCAGCATCACCCTTGTATTCATCAATGGCAATCACTTCAGGCAATTCCTTTGTTTCCTCTAACATAGAAGAACTAATATCATCAAAACGGCGCATAACAGTTGTTGACGAGGTATTAAAGCGAT
>NZ_SOPW01000050.1 GCF_004402015.1 Filobacillus milosensis | reverse complement strand
ATTTGTATTGTTCTTTTATGTTTTAAGTTTTAGTATACGTTTTACATTAGCGGTGAAAATTGTCATCGCACCTTGTAAATGCATGCCTTCAAGACCCGAAGATGAAGAGACCTCATATCCGTGTCTATGCTTTAATTCACTATTTTTAGCTTCAATTTTATATCGTTCTTTAGCTTTATCTTTAAATTCATCACTGTTTTGAAAGGCCAATTGTTCTGTATGTTCTTTAGATTTAATGCTCACAGAATAAGACTTTGATTTTGCTCCAGGCTTATAACAACCATCTCTTAAAGGGCATTTCTTACATTTCTCAACATCAAAATAGTAAGTCATAGTCTGGTTCGTGCTTTGATTTTTTTTACCATGCTTTGCCTTACGAATAGCCATGTGTCCTGCTGGACACACATACATACCAGCATCTTTGTTGTACTCAAATTCATCCCCTTGCCGATTCCCGTTAGAAATAATCGGATTTAATTTTGAAACTAATTTCAAATTGTTTTTTGCAGCATACTTCAGATTGTCTTTATCAGAATAAGCGGCGTCACCAATAATGTTCTCAACCTCTATTCCACTTGCTTGACTCTTTTGAAT
>NZ_SOPW01000004.1 GCF_004402015.1 Filobacillus milosensis | reverse complement strand
GGTTTGCCTTCATGGCGGTGAATTTAAGAAAATACACCGCCATGAACACCCAAAGAAGTCTCAATCATCATATCGATTCATCAAAAAATGGCATCCATCATTTAATTTTTATGATGGATGCGATTTTTAAGTTATATTTGACTAGTTATGTCCCAGCCTCTTTAGCTTTAATTATTTGTTTTGATAATCTTTTTTTAATTTAAAACCCCATCCCATGAGTCCGAACCCAGACAATAAGAATAAGGTCATAAGTCCATAAGAACGGTAACTAATGACAATAGCAGTTAATATGAAACACAGTACGACTAAAATGGCTAGTATAAACATTTTTTGATTATGACTCATTTTTTCACCTCATCTTATTAAAGTTTACACGATGTGACAAAATTTGAAAACATGCTTGCTTAATATAGATTAAATAGATGGATTCATGTATGATTAGGTGGGAAATATAGAGGAGGTTTAACATGTCTGAGCAAAATAATCAAACTTTAGAAGATCAATTTTATTTGCCCATTGAAAAATACTTTTTAATAGAAATTGGTGGCGTACAAGGCTTTTGGTTATTATTTCTTACGGTAGTTGCTTTAGCCATAATTACATATAAATTGGGTTTTGCAAAAGACTTACCATTATTAAAATCGTTAATTGTATATATTATTTTAGGATTTGGATGTTTTATTTTAGTCTTATTTTCAATTGGTGGTCTTCCGATTGCTGAAGTTCTAGTCATTACATCAATTGTATTAGCGATCTATCGCTACCGATTGCACAAAGAACGACGTACTGAATCATAAAAATGGTTGCCCTAATTTGTCGGGCAACCATTTTTAAATATGAGGGTCTCCTTCTGGAGCTTCATATAATTTAAAGTTGTCATTTTTTCTTCGCTCTAAAGTTTTCTCTTTAATACGTTCTGAACATTCAGTACAAATATATGTTTGTACTCGGCGTTTTCTTAGTTTTTTAGCTAATAATGAGAATGAGTCAACTTTATTGACTGCATCACAGAGTACACACTTTACTCGCATGACAATCACCTCTACAAACTCATTATAACATGCCCATGGCCATTTATGTTTGAAAAAGTAAAATCGGGGAACATAAGTTATATAGAAGAAAAATGGAGGGATTATTTATGGCTAGAAAACGTGTAATTTCATCAATTGTTGCAGGTGGAGCTGCTCTTGGTGCCTATATATTCTCAGATGAAAACCGTCGAGGAAAATTCATGAATCAATACAATAAAATGAAGGATCGACTATTCAATAATGATGATAAAGATACTTTAGAAAAAGCAGGAAACCCTGAATCGAAAGCCGAGCACGAAAATTCTAAAATGGTTTCAGAAGGTTCTCAGTTTGGCGTTCAGTACTATAACGAAGTTAAAGAAGAGGACAAGCAAAAGCAATAAAAAAGAACCGTTGATACGGTTCTTTTTTGACTACTTATTTTTTAAATTTAGGGGTTCCATGTATATAACCAGGAGCAGGATTTAATGTAGGGTTTTGACCTTGAGCTTTAGGATTAGGATCATAATTAAATTGACTTAAGCCGTCCATGGAGGTACCACTGGCCCATCGCCCAGTTTCACTGTCTTGTCCTTCAGAACAACTCATAAATGTATAAGCCACGTCTGTTTTTTCATATTGTTTATTGAAGGTACTTGGTGTGACTTTACCTTCTTTTTCCTCTAATTCGGCAATGGCAGCTAACCATTGGTTTTGATGCATTGTGTCACGTGCAATCAAAAATGAAAGCATATCTCTAACACCAGGGTCATCAGTCATTTCATAGAGCCTAACCACTTGTAAACGACCTTGTGATTCAGCATTTAGGTTTGCTCTAAAATCTGCCAATAAATTACCGCTAGCGATGGTATACCTCGCGTTCCAAGGGTAGCCTGCACTGTCATTAGGACTTGCACCTAATCCATTAACAATAGCGTGTTGGGGATTCATTCCCCCCATAACGGATTCAATTACAGGGTCTTTTGCAGCGGCTTCTTGTTCTTCAACGGGAGCTTTATCTAATAGTTGAGCAATCATTGTTGCAAGCATTTCAACGTGAGCGATCTCTTCAGTACCGATATCTAGAAGCATATCTCGGTATTTGGCTTCAGCACGGCAATTCCAGCCTTGAAATAAATACTGCATCATAACCGAAATTTCACCGTACTGGCCACCTAATACTTCTTGTAACTTTTTAGCATATACTGGATCTGGTTTATCTGGCTTTGCTCGATATTGAAGTTCTTTTACATGGTAAAACAAACTAATCACCTCAAAGTAAAAATATTGTTATTCACCTTGAGTCTTCCCTTGATTTTGTTGTATATTCGTTATATCTTCATCAGCATCTCCACGTGTATTTGAGGGCTGATCTTGTTTAGGACGTTTCTCTTTTGTAGGTGTTTCTGGCAAATAACGACCAATTACATTCGATATTTCATCAATAACTGCATCAGAAGGTTGACCTTGTCTAATCATCGTGTTCATTTTACGAATTCTCTCCATGATATCCCCATCAGCGATGACAAAAGCATAATGTCCAAATGGATCATGTTTAACAGCTTCTGTTACTGAATATTTAACGGTACCTACTCTGGATCGATCTAAATCTTTATCTACATCTATACCAATAATAGTATAAGAACCGAATACAAGTACACGTGCATCGTTAACATTTGGTACACTTGATGCTAAGTGAGCTAATCTTTTGGCAGCTTCTCGGTTGGAGTGCTTATTTGATTGTTCAATTTCCGAATCACTTAATTGTTCAACATCCATATTCTCTAATGAATTATTATTACCTTGTTGTGACATACATCCGGCTGAAAACAAGATAATAAACATCATGATATTTAATCCTTTGTATTTCATTATTCATACTCCTTTTTTCTTTAGTTTGTATCAAAATGGAGTATTCATGTTAGGAAAAAAGTAACAAAAAAAGTTAACCGCCTGTAGCAGTTAACTTTTAAAGGTTTATTGAATTGTAATTTTGTGAATTCCTTTAATAGGATCATTATAATTTTGGCCGTCACCAAAAAATAAATGTACAGGACCATCTTCTTTTAATGGTTTTCCGTTTAATGCGAATAATAATAATGAATCGCTAAGTTCATTAAAGCTAATTTCTTTATCACCGTTTTGTGTATGTAATATGGCTTTAGATGCATCATCTGATGGTTCTGAATTAGGTAAAAAATAATTTAGTGGCATCACATAGCTATTTTCAAGAACTTTTCTACGATCAAATTTTTTAACACTTTCATTAATCGGTGGATTCAAGCTTTGTTGGTACTGATCTCGATTCCATGGTTTTTCCTGAGAATCGTGAGTTTCTAAATCGTCATTAGTTGATTTATTAAAAGCTGAATCAAATAAAATTTTTCTGTCATCAAAAATCCAAACAGTTGGATCTAATGTTATAGGATGCTTGACGTTACCTTGAATTTGTACGATTAACATTATGTCACCTCTTTATAAAACTAACTTGTCCATATAAAAGTATAACGAAGATTTATTTACAATGCACGAGAGGAGTTTGAAATTATGATTAAAATTGAAGAACAAGACTTAATCGATTGGTTGGAACATGTAAGAATTTATGCGAATAATGGTAAAGTTGCTGATTATATTCCAGCTTTAGCAAATCAACAGCCTGAAACGAATGCTGTTGCATATTATCCTATTGGTGGAGAAGTCATCTTTGCGGGACAATCTCAATATGATTTCACTATTCAAAGTATCTCAAAAGTTTTTGCGTTAGCAGTAGCCTTAATACAGCATGGTGAACAGGCAGTATTCTCAAGAGTGGATAAAGAACCTACCAGTGATCCTTTCTATTCTGTTGCAAAGTTAGAGGTTGAAAAACCTGCTAAACCTTTTAATCCTATGATTAATGCTGGTGCCCTTGCGGTTACTAACATGATTCGAGGCAGAAATTCGGAAGAAATGGTTGAAGAAATACTTAATTTAGTTCGAAAATTATCCAATGATGAGACTATTACCTATAATCAAGAGGTTGCACAATCTGAATATGAAACAGCGTTTTTAAATCGTGCACTTTGTTATTTCATGAAACAACATGGTGTTATAACTGGTAGTATTGAAGAGTTATTGGACGTCTACACCAAACAGTGCGCTATAAACATGAATGTTAAACAACTGGCAAGAGTGGCAGCTGTTTTTGCTAATGATGGCAGGGATCCTGATACGGATGAACAAATTCTCCCAGATCATGTAGCGCGAATTTGCAAAACGTTCATGGTCACTTGTGGGATGTATGATGAATCAGGCACTTTTGCTATAAATGTAGGTATACCAGCTAAAAGTGGTGTATCTGGCTGCATAATGGGTTCAATTAAACAATCCGGTGGAATTGCTGTATTTGGACCAGCATTGAATAAAAAGGGTAACAGTGTAGTTGGGTTAAGATTTTTAGAAAAATTAGCTGATGTTAAACGATGGTCGATCTTCTAGCTTAAAACAGACAAGTTTTCTTGCATTTTATCCCCATAACCTATAATATAATAAAGTAGATAGCTTATTTTTGTGAGGGGGAATAACCGTGTCATCCAATGTAGCGCTTGAAGAAGATCAACAAGCACTAGCCCTCTTAAAGGCAGATGCGGATCAAATATTACAATTAATCAAGGTACAAATGGACAATTTAACAATGCCTCAATGTCCTTTATATGAAGAGGTTTTAGATACACAAATGTATGGACTCTCTCGTGAAATTCATTTTGCTGTTCGTTTAAAGCTTATTAACAATTCGACAGGGAAAGAAATTTTAGAAAACCTTGAAAAAGAATTAAGTGCCTTGCATGAGGCTTATCAACAACATAAATCATCTTAAGCTCAAACCAATATTGTTTGAGCTTTTTTATATAAAAAAATGAATATTCATTCATTTTTTGAAGGGATTTTGTTTATCTCTGTTGAATATAGAATATGAGAGTACTAAAAATAAAAGGACTTAAAGAATGGAGGATTCTCATCAATGAGTCAAACTAAGCCTTTTAACAAAATACTTGTTGCCAATCGTGGAGAGATTGCTATACGAGTATTTAGAGCATGTACAGAATTAAACATACGAACTGTTGCAATTTATTCTGAAGAAGACACAGGATCATATCATCGGTATAAAGCAGATGAAGCCTACTTAGTTGGTGTTGGAAAAAAACCTATTGATGCTTATTTAGATATCGAAGGAATTATTTCAATTGCTAAACGTGTAGGGGTTGATGCTATACACCCAGGGTATGGTTTCTTATCTGAAAATGTTCATTTTGCTAAACGTTGTGAGGAAGAAGGAATTACTTTTATAGGCCCATCTAGTCAATTATTGGATACTTTTGGTGATAAGGTAAAAGCGAGACATCAAGCTATTAAAGCAGATATTCCTGTCATACCCGGGACGGACGGACCAGTCTCTTCACTAAATGAAGTTGAAGAGTTTGTTTCCAATCACGGATTCCCCATTATGATCAAGGCTGCTTTAGGTGGTGGTGGACGAGGTATGCGTATTGTAAGAACCTCTGAAGCTTTAAAAGAAGCCTATGAACGCGCTAAATCTGAAGCTCGAGCAGCTTTTGGCAGTGATGAAGTTTATGTTGAAAAATTAATCGAACAACCTAAACATATAGAAGTTCAAATTATCGGTGATTCGAATGGAAATATTGTTCATTTGTATGAACGAGATTGTTCGATACAACGACGTCACCAAAAAGTTGTAGAGATTGCACCTAGCGTATCTTTATCTGAGCAGCAACGTGAAGAAATTTGTCAGTCAGCAGTTCAGTTAATGGAAAGTGTTGACTATGTTAACGCTGGGACGGTTGAATTTTTAGTTACTGAAGAAGGGTTTTATTTTATTGAAGTTAATCCACGTGTACAAGTTGAACATACCATTACTGAAATGATAACTGGTGTTGATATTGTACAAACTCAAATTCACATTGCTATGGGGTATGGATTGCATGATTCACCAATTGATATTCCGTTACAAAAAAATATTACAACTCACGGTTATGCGATTCAATCACGTGTAACAACTGAGGATCCATTAAATAATTTTATGCCTGATACAGGTAAAATTATGGCTTACCGTACAGGTGGTGGCTTCGGTGTGCGTTTAGATGCCGGTAATGGTTTCCAAGGAGCGGTTATTTCGCCTCATTATGATTCATTACTAGTTAAGGTATCTACATGGGCACTAACGTTTAATCAAGCAGCTAAGAAAATGGTACGTAACTTAAAAGAATTTCGTATTCGAGGAATTAAGACTAATATTCCGTTTTTGGAAAACGTTATACTGCACGAAAAATTCTTAAATGGAACTTATGACACAACATTTATCGACAGCTCACCTGAACTGTTTGTATTTCCTAAACGAAAAGACCGTGGTACAAAATTATTGTCTTATTTAGGATACACAACTATAAACGGACCAATGAGAAATGGACAGGAAAAAAAGCCTTTATTCTCAGAACCAAGAACACCTAAAATTGATTTAAATGAAGATTATCCAAAAGGGACTAAACAAATCTTAGATGAACAAGGACCAGAAGCTGTTGCGAATTGGTTAAAAGGTCAAAAGAAGGTTCAATTAACTGATACTACTTTTAGAGATGCACACCAATCCTTGTTGGCTACACGCGTTAGAACAAAAGACTTGTTAGATATTGCTGAACCAACTGCAAAACTTCAGCCCAATCTGTTTTCTGTTGAAATGTGGGGAGGCGCTACATTTGATGTGTCTTACCGCTTTTTACGTGAAAATCCATGGGAGAGATTAAGTAAATTACGTGAAAAGATGCCAAATGTTTTATTCCAAATGTTATTGCGTGCAAGTAATGCAGTTGGTTATAAGAACTACCCTGATAATGTTATCGATAAATTCGTAGAACATAGTGCTCAAATGGGTATTGATGTCTTCAGAATTTTTGACAGTTTAAACTGGGTTGAAGGTATGAAACCAGCAATAGAAGCTGTTAGAAAGCAAGGCAAAATAGCTGAAGCTTCTATGTGTTATACAGGGGATATCCTAGATTCGTCTCGACCTAAATATGATTTAGACTATTATTTAAAATTGGCTAAAGAGCTTGAAGATGCTGGTGCGCATATTTTAGGGATTAAAGATATGGCAGGGCTATTAAAGCCTGAAGCAGCTTATCAATTAATTTCAGCATTAAAAAAGGAAGTGCAGATCCCGATTCATTTACACACGCATGATACAAGCGGTAATGGTATTTTTATGTATGCTAAAGCCGTTGAAGCGGGTGTAGATGCTGTTGATGTAGCAGTGAGCTCAATGGCTGGAAGTACATCACAGCCTAGTGCGAATAGCTTGTATTATGCTTTAGAACATGATGAGCGCCAGCCTGAATTAAATATAAAAGCATACGATGAATTGGCAAGATATTGGGAAGATGTAAGAGATTACTACGCACCTTATGAAAATGGATTAAAGGCTCCACATTCTGAAATTTACTTTCATGAAATGCCTGGAGGACAATATAGTAACCTGCAACAACAGGCAAAAGCAGTGGGGTTAGGTGAACGGTGGGATGAAGTTAAAGCAATGTATCGTAAAGTAAACGATATGTTTGGTGATATTATCAAGGTAACACCGTCATCTAAAATTGTTGGTGATATGGCATTATTTATGGTTCAAAACGAATTAACAGTAGATGATGTCTATGATAAAGGTGATTCATTAGATTTCCCTGATTCAGTCGTAGAGTTTTTCCAAGGGTACATTGGTCAACCATATCAAGGCTTCCCTAAAGAGTTACAGCGCATTATATTAAAAGGTAGAGAAGCCATTACAAGCCGTCCAGGCGAACACCTAAAAAGTATTAACTTTGAAGCTTTAAAAGAACAATTATATGAAAAACTAGATCGACAGGTTACAGATCTAGAAATTATATCTTATGCTCTTTATCCAAAGGTATATAATGAGTATCAAGATTTCGTAGAAAAATATGGCGATGTATCGGTCTTAAATACCCCTTCATTCCTATACGGATTAAGATTAGGTGAAGAAATTGCTGTGGAAATTGAGCAAGGAAAGACATTAATCGTGAAGCTGGTATCTATAGGAGAAGCTCAAAAAGATGGTAATAGAGTTGTGTACTTCGAATTGAATGGTCAGCCTCGTGAAGTTATTGTACGTGATGAAAATGTGGAAAATGTCCTTCAGCAACGAGTAAAAGCTGACAAAGGCAATCCTAATCACATTGGGGCATCGATGCCAGGAACAGTGATTAATGTTTTAGTTAAAGAAGGCGAGAAAGTAGGCAAGAATGATCATTTAATGATAACAGAGTCTATGAAAATGGAAACAACGGTTCAGGCACCATTTGAAGGGTTTGTAAAGAAGGTACACGTTAAAGATGGAGAAGCTATTGAGAGTGGAGATTTACTTATAGAAGTAGAATAAAAAAATAAGGGCTTTTAGCCCTTATTTTTTTTAGCACTTCTTCTTGCTAACAATAACATGTAACACAATAATGCGAAAAATAGTGAGATAAATAACGAGTGCATTAAAGCAATGACTTCATTCATAAGTGTGATGACAACTAATGCACCTAAAAGTACTTGGCAAATGATTAAAAAGCTTGCGATCAGCCAAGATTTCTTAATAAATTCAAGGTTAGTATATTTTCGCCACATATAGACTAATAAAGTAATTACCCATATAAATAATAAACCCGCTAAGAGTCTGTGTCCCATTTGTATCCACTGCTCTAAAGTGAGACTACTAAATAGAAAAGCTTGGTCATTAAAACAAAGTGGCCAATCTCTACATACTAAGCTTGCTGATTTATGTCTGACCAGCGCTCCAGAATAAACGACAACCAGCGTATAAACAAATAGGCTATAAAACTGAATTCTTAGATTCTTAGGCAGATTTAGTTGTTCTGTATGGAATTTCTCGTCTATGTTAAAAATAATCAATGTTAATAAAAATACACTTGCAAAAGAAACTAAAGATATTCCGAAGTGTAAAGCTTTAATTAAACTTGTCTGTTCAAATAAAACCGCACCCGCACCTAGCAATGATTGTAAAATGAAAAATACAATTGTTAAAACAACTAGGAATCTCGTTTCTTTAATATAGTTATATTGCCGCCAAGCAATAATCGTTAACAGTCCGACAAAAATAATGGCTAGACCAGTTGTTGCTCTATGACTAAACTCTATAATTAATTCAAATGTTATATTTGAAGGAATTAATTCACCATTACAGAGTGGCCAACTACGACCACACCCTAAACCTGATCCGGTTTTTGTAACTAATGCGCCACCTATTAAAACGATTAACATCGATATTAATGAAATAAGGGCAACAGGTTTAGGTTGAAATAACTTTTTCATGGTTGTTCACCTCGATTCATTGCCAAATGCCTAATTCCTATCGTAATATAAATATTTGTCTGATGGAAACGAATTTCTTTACAAAATTATAACACTTTAAGTTTATTAATTCTTATTATAGAGCTCAGTTCGGATAAGTTAAAATTTAAACAAAGTGTGAAAAATATTAAATATTTCATTTTGGTACTGACATTTTTCGATAAAATATGCTAATTTATTTTTTGGGGCTGTTTTTTTCACATATTTTTCACATCTAAAAATGATTTTGTGTGGTTAAATAGAAGTAAAGAAAATTAAATGGTACAATAGCTATGGTTACAACATTTTAGTACATAGAGAGTATATTCTCTTAAAACTAAACGATTAATGAGGGGACGGCGAATACTATGAGTGAACCTCGTTCTATTCAAACATCAATGTCAGGGCTTGAACATCGTACAAATTCATTAAAGCTTTATTGGAGTGATTTTTTAGCCCTTATTAAAATAGGAATCATTAATTCAAATTTAATAACAGCTTTTGCTGGACTTTGGTTAGCCTTATATTTTACTAACCAAACTTTTAATTGGTTAACTTTCTTCCTAGCTATGTCTGGTACAGCACTAGTTATAGCTGGAGGGTGTGTTATAAATAATTGGTATGATCGTGATATTGATCATGCTATGGCAAGAACTAAAAAGCGGCCGACCATTACTGGAACAATTCCTTTAAACTTAATTCTTTTAATGGGAATTGTGTTTACTGCGGCAGGTTTATTATTACTATACCTAACAACTCCAGTAGCTGCATTATTTGGTTTCATGGGTTGGTTTGTATACGTGGTTTTGTATACCATTTGGTCGAAAAGAAAGTATACTATTAACACAGTTGTTGGCAGTTTCTCAGGAGCTGCACCGCCGTTAATTGGTTGGGCTGCCGTTGACCCGGCATTACATCCAGCAGCATTCGTGCTATTTTTAGTGATGTTTATTTGGCAAACTCCTCATTTTCTAGCATTAGCAATAAGAAAACGAGAAGAATATAGACAAGCTGGTATACCAATGTTACCTGTTGTTTATGGTAATAATATTACTAAGCGACAGATATTGGTTTATACGATTTGTTTATTGCCTCTACCATTTTATTTCTTTTCTTTAGGTACAATATTTGTAGTATTTGCAACATTACTAAACGTTGGATGGTTAGCCATTGCTTTTTATGGTTTTAAAATGAAAGATGATGACCGCTGGGCTAAGTGGATGTTTATCTATTCATTAAATTATTTAACTTTCTTTTTTGTTGGGCTAGTTATAGCCACATTACCAATTGTTTAATTATGTAAATTAAGAAAAATTTCTTTTTCTTAATAAAATTTATATAATGTATTCAACAACTTTAGATTAATAAGAGAAAGAGAGGTATTGATGATGAAAGGGTGGATGAGTAAATTCAAAGCCATATTTGCTTTGGTCGTACTTGCACTTGTTTTATCAGGTTGTACTGGTAAACCATTTCTTAGTGCTCTTCAACCAAAAGGTGAAGGTGCAGAAATGATTTATGACTTGATGATTCTAAGTATTATCATCATGTTAGTTGTATTTGTTGTAGTTATGGTGATTTATACGTTTGTTATCGTTAAGTATCGTCAGAAAAAAGACGATCCGGATTTCATGCCGAAACAAACGGAAGGAAATCATGCATTAGAAACTTTATGGACTGTTATTCCAATTATTTTATTACTTATTTTAGCAGTTCCAACTGTTCAGTATACGTTCGCACTTGCGGATACATCACCTGAATTAAATGAAGAAGGTGAAGAACAGGATTCATTATGGGTGAACATAACTGGTGCACAATACTGGTGGCACTTCGAGTATCAAGACATGGAAGTTTCAACGAGTCAGGAATTATATATTCCTGTCGACCGTAGAGTTTATTTATCTATGGGATCTCAAGATGTTATTCACTCATTCTGGGTACCGTCAATTGATGGTAAGATGGACGTCAATCCGACAGGTAACACAAATGAAATGACATTACTTGCTAAAGAAGAAGGCGTTTACTGGGGTAAATGTGCTGAATTATGTGGTCCTTCTCACTCCATTATGGACTTTAAAGTAATAGCTGTTAGTCCTGGTGAGTTTGAACAGTGGATTAAAGATATGCAGGGTGTAACTGGTGAAGAAACTCCTGAATCAGCTACAGCCCAAGAAGGTCAGCAATTATTCCAAGACAATTGTATGACTTGTCATGCCATTGGTTCTAGTCCGAACAAAATTGGACCAAACTTAACTAACTTTGGTGATCGTATCAAATTAGGCGGTTACTTAGACTATAATAAAGAGAATCTTGTTGAATGGATTCAAACTAAAGGTCTAGGTGAGGATGGAAACATGAAGCCAGGTAACCAAATGACTTCTGCTCCATATGAATTATCAGATGAAGAAGCAGCAAAAATTGCTGAATACTTAATGACGTTAAGTCCTAGTGGAATTACACCTGAAAATGCTAAAGATGGTGTTTATAAAGATTCAGATTTAAAATCATTATTCCCTAAAGAGGAAGAAGAGACTGAAGGTCAAGGTGAATCTCAAGAAGATAATAAAGATGAAGAATCATCACAAGGTAGCGATGAGTCTTCTGATGGATCTAATGAAGGTTCTAGTGAAGAAAACAATGATGAGTAGTATTTGGGACATCATTTCTAAAGGGAGGTTAATAGCGTGAGCGCAACAGCTAGAAAAGCTGGCTTTGGGGCTGCATTATGGGATTACTTAACGACTGTAGACCACAAAAAAATTGGGATTTTATATTTAGTCGCTGGGATTTTCTTCTTTATTCTCGGTGGACTCGAAGCCATGCTCATTCGTATTCAATTAATTAGTCCAAACAACGAGTTTATTTCAGCTCAATTTTATAATGAAGTATTAACCATGCACGGAACGACGATGATTTTCTTAGCAGCGATGCCTTTGATTTTCGCGCTAATGAACGCAGTTGTACCTTTACAAATTGGTGCACGTGACGTCGCGTTTCCGTTTGTTAACTCGTTAGGTTTTTGGTTATTTTTCTTTGGTGGTGTAATGCTAAATGTATCATGGTTTGTAACAGGTGCACCTGATGCAGGTTGGACGGCATACGCGCCATTATCAATTTTTTCAGAAGGACATGGTGTAGATTTCTACGCTATAGGTCTTCAGATATCCGGTTTCGGTACATTAATGGGTGGTATTAACTTCATTGTAACTGTTGTTAATATGCGTGCACCCGGAATGACATACATGAGAATGCCATTATTTACTTGGACTGCATTCATTGCCAGTGTACTTATTTTATTTGCATTCCCAGCATTAACAGTAGGGTTATTTATGTTAACATTTGACCGTTTGTTCGGTGCTAATTTCTTTGACCCTGCCATGGGTGGTAACGCCATTATATGGGAGCACTTATTCTGGATATTTGGACACCCAGAAGTATATATTCTGATTTTACCAGCGTTTGGTGTATTCAGTGAGGTTATCCCAACATTTGCTAAGAAGCGTTTATTCGGTTATTCATCGATGGTATTCGCAACAGTATTAATCGCATTCTTAGGTTTCATGGTTTGGGCACACCACATGTTTACAGTTGGTTTAGGTCCGATAGCTAACTCAATTTTCGCAGTTGCTACAATGGCCATTGCGGTTCCAACTGGTATTAAGATCTTTAACTGGTTATTTACATTATGGGGAGGAAGTATTCGCTTAACTTCACCAATGGTCTTTGCATTAGGGTTTATCCCAACATTTACTATTGGTGGTATGACAGGTGTTATGTTGGCATCTGCTGCAGCTGACTTCCAATACCATGATTCTTACTTTGTAGTTGCACACTTCCACTACGTTATCGTTGGTGGTGTGGTATTAGGTTTATTTGCCGGCATTATCTACTGGTGGCCAAAAATGTTTGGTACGATGTTAAACGAAAAACTAAATCACTGGTTCTTCTGGTTATTCTTTATTGGATTCCATTTAACATTCTTTATTCAACACTTCTTAGGATTAATGGGTATGCCACGTCGTTACTGGAAGTTCTTACCTGATCAAGGTTTAGATTTGTTTAATTTAATTAGTACAATTGGTGCATTCTTTATGGCAGTTGGTACAATTGTATTTCTTTACAACGTTATTATTACTCAAGTTAAAGGTGTTAAAGTTTCAGGAGACCCTTGGGATGCTCGTACCCTAGAATGGGCAATTCCTTCACCACCTCCTTTTTATAACTTTAAACAAGAACCTTTAGTGCGTGGTTTAGATCCATTATGGATTGAGAAGACTGAAGGTAACGGTAAAATTCAACCTGCGACACCATTAGGCGATATTCACATGCCGAATAACTCATTCGTGCCATTTATGATGTCACTTGGTTTATTCATCGCAGGATTCGGTGTAATGTTCCAAGGAACGTATTGGGTGTTAGCCGTTATTGGTTTTGGTATTACAGCCGGAAGCATGCTTTACCGTTCGTTCAAAGATGACTTAGGTTATCATGTTCATAAAGAAGATTTAGAAGATGAAAAGGGGGATGGTTCTAATGGCTGATGATATGTTAAAGTCAGATAACTTGCCACAAAACCCTGAGAGAGCCTCCCTTGAAGGTCGTAATAAATTTATGGGTTTCTGGTTTTTCCTTGGGGGAGAAACTGTATTATTCGCAAGTTTATTCGGTACGTATTTAGCATTAAGGAATTCACCTGCTGAAGGTCCAACTGCAAGTGAAATATTTGGACTTGAGCTTGTGTTTATAATGACAATTGTTCTTTTAACAAGTTCATTGACAAGTGTTTATGCAATGTATCATATGAAGAACGGTGACTTTAAGAAAATGCAACTTTGGTTAGGAATTACAGTTGCACTTGGTTTTACTTTCTTAGGGTTTGAGATTTATGAGTTTTATCACTATGTTCATGGATATCACTTTGGATATACAACATCAGCGTTCTCTTCTGCTTTCTACACATTAGTTGGTTTCCACGGAGGGCACGTAGCATTTGGTTTAGCTTGGATCATTTCATTAATGATTAGAAATGCTAAACGTGGTATTAACCTTTACAATGCACCGAAGTTCTATATCGCTAGTTTATACTGGCACTTCATTGATGTTGTTTGGGTATTTATCTTCACAGTTGTATATCTAATGGGAAAGGTGGGCTAAAATATGGCGGATAACACCAATTCCAACGAAAAACAGCTATATTATAGAAAAAAGCATAAAGAGGAAATGAAACATCATATTCTAACATTTGCAATGATGATCGCGTTTACGCTAATTGCATTTGGATTAGTTATTGCAGAAGTTAGTGCATTGTTTACAATTCCAATTATATTAGTATTAGCTGCCGTTCAAGTGTTATTTCAGTTGTATTATTTCATGCACATGAACCAAGAAGGTCATGAAATGCCTGCATTAATGATTTATTCAGGTATTTTTGCAGCTCTTTTAACAGTTCTTGCATTAGCAACAATTGTTTGGTGGTAAAAATTATGATTAACAGGTGTGAGTTTATTAACTTACACCTGTTTTTTGTTTTAGGTATTTTAGCAGTAAATCATAAAAAAATAAAATTTATTAAAACGATTTCCCAACTACATAGTCTAATGTATAGAAAGAGAAATAAAGGAGGGGGTAAGGTGGATTCTTTTGATATTAAAAAAATTCAAAATGATGACGATACATTTTTGGAATTTATGAAACTGTATCGGCTGGATCTATATAAAACGGCGTTGGCTTTTTTAAAAAATAAAGATGAAGCTCTAGAAGCTATTCAAGAAGTAACATATAGAGCCTATAAGAAAAGGAAACAGTTAAAACAACCTGAGTACTTAAAAACTTGGTTAATTAGAATCATGATTAATTATTGCCAAGACATTTTAAAAAAACAAAAGCGAATGCATCCATTTATTAATCAAGAGCAGCAACTGACAACTAATGATAACTTTCATCAGTTGTGGTTAAGTGATGCGATTAGTAAATTAAATTCTAATGAACAAGAACTTATATATTTGAAATATTTTCACGGTTACACTTACGAGGAGTTATCTCATCATTTGAAGATTCCAGAAGGCACACTTAAAACAAGAATTCACTTCGCTTTAAAAAAACTGAAACAAGATTTAGGCAGTTATAAGGAGGGTGGCTGGAATGAAGGACTCAGTTAATAGAGAGTTGGAAAATTGGAAAGAGAATTATAATAATTTGGATATCGATTTAGATGAAATTGATCACGCTATTGAAAGTGGATTTAGTAAAGCAAAAGGTCGACCTTCTAGATGGAAACCTTTTTTTATGTCAGCATTAACTGCAGCAGCCATTCTACTGTTTAGTTTTGTAGCTCTAGTGAATTTCTCAAGTACATTTTCTGAACAGGTATCTAAAGTTTCTGGCTTAGGCGAATTAGCTGACCTTGTTTCAAGAGATAAAGGCTTACAATCAGCCTATGAAGAAGGGTACGCTGAAAATATTGGAGTATCAGAACGTCAAGGTAATTTTGAGCTAACTATTGATGACGTGGTAAAAGATCAATTTGGTATGGTGATTTTTTATACTTTGAAAAGTGAAGATCCAGTAAGTGGTCTAAAACTTGATGAAGTGGAGTTAACCACTCAGCAAGGGGAAGAACTCCCAATTGGTTCATCAGGAATGTCTTTCCCTGGCAACAGTGAAAGGAAAGAATATAGTAGTACGATCGAGTACTTTTTTACAGAGCCTATCAAATCAGAGAAATTCGTTCTAAATGCAAATATATCCGAGCACAATCAAGAATTCTCAATTGAGTTTGAAACGAAAAATAATGCTAAACCAGTTACGTATGATATTAATAAAACTGTTAGTATTGAGGGACAGAAAATCATAGTTAATTCAGTTACAATTAACCCAATTAGAACTTCTGTTGAAATTCAACATGTTGAAGGCAACAATATGAAGATTCTAAACATTGATGATTTTAAACTCGTTGATGGTAAAGGTGAAGTATGGAATGGTATTACGAATGGTACAACTAAATCTGGTCCAAATGATGAAGGTTTAGTCACTTATTACTTACAAAGCAATTACTTTGAAAAACCTCAAGAATTGTACCTGGAATTTTCTAAAGCCCAAGCAGTTCCTAAAGGTGAAGGTTATATGAAGTTTGACGTGAATAATGAAAAAATACTCTTTGATCCGTATAATAAATTTTATGATTTTGAGTATGATGGTCACGGAAGTATCAGTTTAAGTATGGACAAAATAGACGAATATTACAGTAGTCCTTTCACTAAATTTTATGATGAGGATGGAAACGAACTCGATAATAACAGTTCTTCACACATGAGTGATGATCAGAATAAGATAGATACATTTAAGTACGTTGTTGGTAAAGTAGATGGGATTATCAAAGCAGAGCTCTCATCTTATCCTCACTGGATTGAAGAAGATGTGAGAATTCGTATTAAATAATTTTAGTTTGCTGTACGTTCTAATCGAACGTGCAGTTTTTGTTTGTCTAGTCGTCTTTCAAATATCTCAGTCCGTTCGCTAACTTTCTTAATTTCAACAATTTTATTAACGATGTTTGAAATGGTCGAGTTCATAGGCATAATCATGTATACTTATGGTTGAAAGAAGAGTACCTTCGAGGTGATAAACATGTGGGATAAAATCCAAATATTCGGTTTTGAAGCTTTATGGAGCCCTGAAATAATAATTATAACAATCATTCTAGGATTGCTATATTATTTATTTACAGGTCCATTTAAACATAAATCTGGCTTAACAGTAGCCCCAACAAGAAGACAACAAATATATGTGTATTCAGCTTTAATATTATTTTATATTGTTAAGGGTTCACCAATATATTTAATGTCTCACATCGTATTGATGGCACATATGGTGCAGATGGCCATATTCTACCTGGTCGTTCCTATCTTATTAATAAAAGGGCTTCCTAAAGAATGGTGGAGAAAAATATTTAATCTTAGAGGTTTTCGTCATGTATTAAATATATTAACTAAACCTTTAATAGCTATTATTTTCTTTAATGCAACATTCTCTTTATATCACTTACCTGCCATACTTGATTTCTCAAAAACAGATAATCTTGTGCATTGGTCAATCACACTATTTATTTTGTTTGCGGCATTTTGTATGTGGTGGCCATTGATTACACCATTAGAAGAACAAGAATATATTAAGCCATTATATAAGATTATTTATATATTCGCTAATGGGATGTTAATTACACCCGCTTGCGCATTAATTATCTTTGCGGATACACCATTATATGCGACATATTCAGAACCAGATGCATTCATGGCAGCTATGTCACTTTGTGTTCCTGCTGATGTGTTACAAGGGATGAATCTTGGCGGTCCGCAACTGTTCTTAAAGATACCGTTAGTCTATGATCAGCAGGCAGCGGGGATCATTATGAAAGTATTACAAGAGTTAATTTATGGTGGAGTGTTAGCTCACGTATTTTATAACTGGTACAACAAAGAGAATCGTGGAACAGACCCATTACCAACACAGCAAAATTTAACGCCTAATTATGAAAGAGGTTGATGAATATTGAATATTCCGTTCTTACCAACTATTAGCACAGCTTTTATTGTTCTAAGCGCAATATTTATAGCGATTGGATGGGTGCTAATCGCCAAAAATAAGCGTAAACAACATAAATATGTGATGATTACTGGTGCTATATTTGCACTAACATTCTTTATTTTGTATATGTCCAGAACCATTTTTATAGGTAATACGAGTTTTGGTGGGCCAGAAGATATGAAGATTTTTTATACAATCTTTTTAATCTTTCATATTATTCTCGCTACAACTGGAGGAATTTTTGGGATTGTAACGTTGACACTTGCTTTTAAACGAAATATTAGTAAGCACCGTAAGATTGGTCCAATTACTAGTATTATATGGTTCTTTACAGCAATCACAGGAGTTATGGTTTATTTACTTCTCTATATTATTTATGATGGTGAACATGGTACAAATTTATTTAAAGCTATTTTTGGATAAATAATAGCGTTCTGACATTATGTCAGAACGCTTTTATATTTTTAAGCTCCATTTAATAATTCCTGCTTCTTTAGCACTGTTAAACAAGATAACGACTAATGGACCTAAGAAAAATCCTAAAAACCCAATTAATTGGAGACCTAAAAACATTCCAATTAATGTAGGGAGGGGTTGTAACCCAATGTGATGCCCCATAACTTTAGGTTCAATGGTACGACGAATCGTCAATAAGATGATGGCTAATACAGATAGCTTTGTCCCTAATACGATATCGCCCGTAAAGAACATATATAATGCCCATGGCCCTAGAATAATGATCGAACCGATAATCGGTATTAAATCAACGAGCCAAATGATAATTGACATGATTAGAGCAACTTCAGGCGTAATAAGTAATAAACCTATTAAAGATACTGTGAAAATAATCAAACTAACTAGAAATTGAGCTTTCAAGAACCCTAATAAAACATAAGAGAGTCTCGCATTCATAAATTTGAATTTCTCTTGAGTATTGTCAGTCATCATGCCATAAAATTTGTTTCGAAGGTTAGGTAAATCTAGCATAAATAAAAATAAAGCAATCAGATAAACTAGAAAATTGATTAGAAAGTCGGGAACTTTCATGAAAATTTGAGTAATGTTTTCGACATAATTATATTCTCTAAGTTGACGGCCGTATCCTGCAAGATTTTTTGTTACTTCCTTTTCTATAGTATTTACAAAATCAACCGGCCATTCTTCAGTATAGGCATCGAAATCAGTTCTTAACTCACCAAGTTCTGATTCAACATCAGTTATGTATGATGGAATATTCTCTGTAATTTTTATGACTTGGCCAACAACTTTTGTCGTTGTATATGTACCAATTGTGGCTAAAATAAGAATAAAAACCAGGAATACAATCGTTACAGCTATTTTTCTTGAAACGCGAAACCGCCTGGTACACAACCGGATTAACGGGTTTAGAAACAAAGCTGTTAGAAAAGCTAAAATAAGCGGGACTGAAATAGGTAAGATAAAGTAGGCAATGACTAATAACAGTACAAGATAAAGCGCAATCGTCCAATGGCGCTTGGTTATATTTTTGAACAATTGAATTCTAGTCCCCTTTCATACTTAACGTAATAGGTATGTATGGAATGAAACGTGAACTCAATAAGTTGAGTTCACGTTTTTGTTTACTATTAATTAGCTTCTTCAGATTGGAATTGCTTAAGTTGTTCATCTACGTTTTTAAGTACACGTCTCGCTTTTTCCTGAATGTTATTCGGGATATCTTGTTCTTCACCATACTCTACGCCGTGAGGATAGTGGTGAACACCTAGTAGTGGTGTTAATAATTTAATAACAGCTTTACCAGAATCGACGTCACCTTCTTGAGCATATCCACTTACGCGTAAATAGTAAGTAATATTTTTCTCAGGTGCATTAATTTTCAAATCATATGTGACACGCTCGTAATCCCACTGTCCAGCTAAAACAAATCCATTTCTTTCCATGATATATGTTAGTGGTTGTAAATCTAGTACAGTGTCTTGAATCTCAGTGTGTTCTAATTTCATTTTTTTCACCTCTACATAAGTTTCATTAAATTTATCATATTATGAAACCGTTAAATTATCAATTATTTCTAAGCAAATATCGATAATGTGTAACAATTTCTTCAAATTATTCATAAGTTCACTCATATTGAAGAACATTTTTATTTAATCCAAATTATAATATTATAAGTCTAATTTGAAAGGTGTGAATTTATAATGAATCAATCTCCTTTACCAGATGAGGTTAGAGAGTTTAAACAGTTTGTTGAAAGTCGACATGGAATCATTGATGACGTTAGACGCGGTCGTTATTCATGGCAGGAATTATTTGATAAATGGCATACTTCTGGCGAACAAGATCCAATATGGGACCAGTACGAAATCAATGAAAAGCAAAGTGCGTCACACAATGATTATATGAATAAGTTTTCAAGTTTATTTGATATGTTATCAAAAGTTGATATTGACCAACTTGAAAAGCAAGTTAATAATTTATCAAAAACAATTGATCAAGTTCAAGGCTTTCTAAAAAAGTCAAATCATTCAAACCCTTATCATCAGTATAACCAAAGAAAGCGATTCTTTTAACATATAAGTCTCAGGTAGTATTCTTGTCTTAAATTTGATAAGATAGGGATACGGAGGTGAGGTTATGCTCGCTAATTTAGAAGTCATTGAGGCTTTAGAGCATGCTGAAAGATTAGGAAAAATGATTAAGCAGTCAGAAGACTTTAATATATATGAACAACGCAAAAATGAGCTTTACAAAGACCCTAAGGCTCAACAATTAATAAATGATTTTACAAATATGAAAGAAGATTATGATGATGTTCAACGATTCGGTCGTTATCATCCAGATTATAGTAAAATCATGAAAGAAATTAGAACGCTTAAACGTGATTTAGACATGCACGATTCAGTAGCAATTTACAAACAATCTGAAACGCAATTACAAGGATTGTTAGATGATGTTTCTGTAATTATTGCGAATTCAATCAGTCCAAACATTAAAGCACCTCGAGATGGGATAGCACTTAAAGATACTGGTTCAGGATGCGGGTGTGGAAGCGGTGGATCATGTGGCTGCGCTTCTTAGACATCAGTAAGAAATGAGGTTTATATATGATAGTAAAACGACAAGGACTTGTAGTATGGATTAAACATCATAAGTATGCTAAAAGGTTAAGACGTTACGGTCATATGATCTATTCATCAAGAAAGCAAAAATACTTATTACTATATGTGGATCAAGATCAAGTTGAAGATGTTATTGAACAAATTCAACGATTAAACTTTGTTAAGAAAGTGGATTACTCTTATAAACCATATGTTGATACAGTTTATCAAAAGAAAGATAAACATGAGCCTGTTAAAGAAGAGTATGAAGAAGAAATAAGAACGGTATTTTAAAAAGCTGAAGCGAAATGCTTCAGCTTTTTTATACCTTTAAGCAGGTGGTAAGATGTGGTTTAATCTAAGTACGGCTATAAGTTGCTGGTAATACAGTTCCTCTTCATGGTATGTATCTGAAGGCGGAACGACCATTTCTATTATTGGTAAATTATTTTTTTCACTCACTTCTTTAAAAGCGTCATAACGAACATTGCTTGATTCTTCTTTGGGTTTGGGTATGCCTTCTAAACAAATATATATGGGTTGAAATTTACCTTTATGGGTTGGTTTAAATATTGCCGCAATTGATGTACGTTCTTCGTTGTTTTTTATTGTGTGAAAAGCTAACAACCGTTCCACGCGATGTGGCATTTCTTCAACTAAGGTTAATAATTCATAGATGTCCCCATAACCTTCACCTAATTTTATAAATCTTTGTGTCATCTTTTAAACCTCCTATGCATCAATCATAAATGTAGCACGTTTCGACTTTTTTGTGAAACAACATAGTAACCACGTGTCCCTTTTGGTAAAATAAAATCGAATTATACATAAAGGTGGATGGTCATGAGAAATTGGATCATGTTAACCCTTCTTATGGCAACCATGAGCTTGGGATTAGCAGTTTATCAGTGGTGGGATTTTCATAATATTATAGCTGAAGAAGATGTTGGACCCAATGTAGACGTTAACCTTTATGAATCTAACCATCAAGTTAATGTTAATTTAACAGTTAATCAGTTACAAGATAACAAACTAATCATTGAATTACCTAATGTTGCATCAAAAGTATCGTGTACGAACAGCCAAGATGAATCATGCACCATTCAAAATCAAACCATCACACTTAAAGAAACTCATGAAGTAAGCTTAACTTATTCTTTGCCTTTTAATGAGGAAGAAGGTTTATTATTAAATTGGCTACCTAAATTTCAATTGAATGATCAGCAAGTTACTTTACCTATTAAGCTGACTATGACAAGTCCTATAAATGAAGGTTGGAATTGGTACACGTTTAAAAAACCAAATTATTCAGATGTTTTAGAACGAATTAATTACCACCAATGGACTTTTAACAATGTTGAGTCTATTCCAATGGTTAAATCAAATGCACAATATGAAGCGGTATACGGTCAGAAGCATCAAACATTAATCTTATCTCATATTCCTTATAAATTTGAGCCATTTATAGAACTATTAGATTTATTTGACGTGAAAAACCAAATCTTTATTATTAACCCTGATCAAGATCCCACTTATAATACGGGAGTTTCAGTCATAAATCATACGGAAAAAAGAAAGATAGCTTCAGGTTTATTAGGGACAACTATAAAGCGTCAGTTAACTGAGCAAACCAATCACAGTGAACTGTTAATCAATATTCTGAATGCCTTCTTTTTTTCCATGGAAATACAATCAGACAAGGCTGCTTTTCTATCCAATCAATTAAATCAACATTTAACTCGTAAACAAAAAGAAGAGTGGCTGAATGTTTTAATAAACCATAAAGAAGAACTAAATAACTTAGATCAGTATTTAGATGAGTCATTAAAGGAGCTGGATATCTACACCGATTTTTTTGTAAGTAATATGACGAACGAACCTAATGTTCCTTTTTATGAATATGACCAAAGAGAAATTACTTTAAATAATGAAGAGGTAGATTGGAAAGGGATTCTGTATAACGATACAAGCTATCTGCCGCTTGAAGATATTGTTGAAGATACTGAATTAACGTTTTCTGAACTTAGAGAAGGTGAGTTAATGATTAGTAAAGGTAATGAGCGTATAAGGATTTATCCTAAAAGAGACCTATATATCCTTAATGAAACACATTATCAATTCATTGAAGAGTTTTTGGTTAAACTAAATGATAGAATGTATATCAATTCTGAAGTAGCTTCAAAAATATTCTCTTTGAGTATTCAGAGATCAAAATAAGGGAATAAAAAAGTGGCTCTTTTTAATCCGCAGATTAAATAAGAGCCACAACTCTCCGTTTCACAACAGAGAGAGTACAAAAAGGGAGAGGAGAAACCGGAAGAAGGTCTTATGGGGAATGATAAGACTTTCTCCGAATGAACGGATTCCTCTTAGTTCCGTTCTAGAAGCTATTTTTACCACTAGAGTTGAAAAGTATACATCAAATTATAAAAATCATAAGGGTGATTAAATGCGTGTGATAGCAGGAGAATTTAAAGGACATCCTATTAATGCCGTGTCTGGTCAAAAAACACGACCAACCACAGATAAAGTGAAGGAATCGTTATTTCAAATCATAGGTCCTTTCTTTGAAGGAGGAAGAGCTCTTGATCTATTTGCCGGTAGTGGAAACTTAGGGATAGAAGCTCTTAGTAGAGGAATGGATCGCGTCACTTTTGTTGATCAACAGTTTCAAGCGATTCAAACGATTAGAGAAAATGTTAAAAAATTAGAATTAAATAAACGTTGTGACATTTATCGTAATGATGCATTTAGAGCAATTAAAGCAGCGGGAAAACGGAAAAAAACGTTTGATTTTATATTTTTAGATCCACCATATGGAAAAGTACCATTTATGAAGCTATTTACGGCTTTAACTGAATATGAGCTTTTAGAAGATGGTGCATTAATCATTTGTGAACATTCTCAAGAAGAACAATTGCCAGATTCTTTTGATAGTTATACAATGTTAAAGCGTGAAGAATACAGTTCATTGACACAAATAACTATTTATCAATTTTCTAAGTAGGGGGAGCTAGCATGCCAAAAACAGCAATCTGTCCGGGTAGTTTTGATCCAATTACATATGGCCATTTAGATATTATTCGCCGTGGGGCGAAGATTTTTGATCATGTCATCGTAGCCGTTTTCAATAACCAATCTAAATCTCCATTGTTTTCTGTGGAAGAAAGGCTGGAGCTTATTAAGGAAGCAACAAGTGATTTACCTAACGTAAGCTGTGATGTCAGTCAGGGTTTATTAGTTGATTATGCTAAAAGTAAGAATGTGGATGTTATTTTAAGAGGTTTACGAGCTGTAAGTGACTTTGAATATGAAATGCAAATCACATCTATGAACAGAAAACTAAACGAAGAAATTGAAACGTTTTTTATGATGACAAATAATCAATATTCATTCCTGAGCTCAAGTATTGTAAAAGAAGCAGCGAAATATAAATCAGATGTTTCAGACCTGGTTCCAGGTGTCGTTGCACAAGCATTAATTGAGAAATATAAATAAGGGAATTAGAAAAAGAGCCGCACTAGGCTCTTTTAATTTGTGCAAATAGTATTAAACATCCAATCAAAAGTGAACCAAGTGAAATCCATTGACCGTATTGTTCTAACCATTGCCATAAATCCATCCAAAAATATGTGGGTAAGGTTTGTTGTTCAGAATCTACAGTAATATCATAAGGCGAATACGCGTTACGGTTTAAATATAACGGTTTAAACAAAATAATTGTTAGCCATACAGAAAAGAAAATGTGTAGAATTCTGGCGAAAAAGTAAGGTGCAAACCGAATATCTGTATTTGATAATATACTAGCAACCTGTGCCTGTATTGAAAAGCCATTAAAAGCAAGTATTGCGCTAACAAATACTAATTGCACCAATAAAGTTGTATGTTCTGTTTGAGAAATCATTTGAGCACCTAATGTAATCTCAAATAACCCAGCTATGAATGGTAAGGATAGATCAGGTGGAATGGATAATACATTAAATAGTTGCCCAATAGCTGCAGCTACTTTAGTTGTTACACCGGTTAAAAAAAGTAACTTATTGATCACCGAAAATAAAACAATAAATCCTCCAATCAACACAAGAGTTTGTATGGAAGAACTGACAGCTTGTCCTAGAATTTTACCCAATGGTTCTTTTGATTTCATGCGTTCATGGTGAAGGGTTGACCAAGCTCTTCTTAAAAATGATGTCTTAATTACTCTTTGTTCTCTATAAGAATAATCCTTATATTTATAAAATCTCATACATAAACCAACTAATACTGCCCCAATATAGTGACTACTTGCAAGCAGTAAACCTGTTTTTGCATCATGAAAAAATCCTACGGAAATCGCACCAAATATAAATAAAGGGTTTGAAGCATTTGTGAAGGATACAAGTCGCTCAGCTTCAGTTTGGGTTAACACACCTTCTTGTCTTAACCTGGCAGAAATTTTCGCCCCTGAAGGATAACCACTGGCTAGTCCCATACCTAAAACGACCCCTCCAGCCCCAGGGATATTAAATAGAGGTCTCATTAATGGTTCTAAAAGCATACCGATTAACCTTACGATACCGAATGCCAATAGTAATTCAGCTACGATGAAAAAGGGTAATAAAGAAGGGAATACTATTTCTAACCATAAATTTAAACCTCTGATTGAGGCTTCAAACGAATCATCAGGGTATATAATAATGGCAAGTGCCAAAAATATTGTGCTAATCGTATAAAGAATTGTCCGGACTTTATCGATCACTAATCTGCCTCCTAATCATGAAGATGGCTGTACGAATAGAACATCAAATAGTAAAATATAATGATAACGAACTTCTTATACACTATACGCAAGATAGTTGTTTACTTATGCATAGATGAAATAATTTTGACAGGAGGGAGCCTATGAGCCGACCAAAAATAGGTTTAGCCTTAGGTTCTGGAGGAGCTAGAGGATTTTCTCATTTAGGTGTTATTAAAGTATTAGAAGAACATGGGATTCCAATAGATTATATTGCTGGAAGTAGTATGGGGGCACTAGTTGGTGCTTTCTACGGATCTGGTCAAACTGTGGAAAACATGTATCAATTAGCCCTTACTTTTAAACGGAAATATTTTATGGATATTATTGTACCTAAGATGGGCTTGATTCAAGGGGATCGAATCAAATCCTATATTAGTATGTTTACATTTAATAAAAAGCTGGAAGAATTTAAGATTCCCGTTTCAATTGTGGCAACAGATGTTTACAACGGTGAAAAGGTTGTTTTTTCTGAAGGAGATGCAGCAACTGCCGTTAGAGCCAGTATTTCTATTCCAGGGGTTTTTGTTCCTGTAAAAGTTGGTGACCATTTACTGGTTGATGGTGGTGTAATAGATAGAATTCCTATTTCTGTCGTAAAAGACATGGGAGCAGATATCGTTATAGCGGTTGATTGCTCAAAGTTTGAGAAAAATACTGAAGTGTACTCAATATATGACATCATCATGCAGAGTATTGATATCATGCAAAATGAAATTACAAATTATCGAATGGTTGATGCAGATATCATTATGCGTCCTGAAGTTTATTCATATAGTTCAAGGAATTATTCTCAAATTGAAGAAATAATCTCTAAGGGGGAAGAAGAAGGAATAAAGCATATCGATCAAATAAAAAATGTAATAGCAGATTGGAAGGGTTCAGATGCAAATTAAACGGAAACAGCTTATTTTCTTTGTCATATTATTAGGACTTATATTTTTCTTAACAAGTTATAAATTAGATTATTACATCTATCAACCAGGTGGTATATATGCATTAGATGATGTGGTGGATGTTGAAGGTCATTTTGATAGCGAAGGTGAACTCCATTTAGTCACTGTTCGAGGTGGGCAAGCCACCCCTATATATTACTTGTGGGCAAAAATTAGACCTTTTTATCAAATCTATGATTTAGAACAAATTCGCCCAGAAGGTGTTAGTCAAGAAGAGTATATGGAAACACAAATTCATTTTATGGAAACATCACAAGAAGCGGCAACGGTAGTGGCATATAAGGCAGCTAATAAGGATATCACAATAGATTATAAAGGTGTCTACGTAATGGCTGTTGTAGATAGTATGCCAGCTCAAGGCCATTTAGAGCGTGGAGATCGTATCATTGCAATAAATGGTCAAGATGTCACTTCTGCTCAAGAAGTATTAGATATAATATCTCCTCTAGAAAAAGGAGAAAGCATCGATTTAACCGTAATCCGTGAAGAAGAAGAGGTTGAAAGAGAGATTAATGTTAGTTTTGCGCTGGGATCATTTCCAAATGACCCTGATCGTGCAGGGATGGGTATTTCCCTTGTGACAGATCGTGATGTTTCCGTGGAACCAGAGATTGAATTTGACAGCGGTGGTATTGGCGGACCAAGTGCAGGATTAATGTTAACTCTGGAAATTTATGATCAGTTAACTTCTGAAGATATTACAAAAGGATATCAAATTGCAGGAACAGGTGAAATTGATTACGATGGAAATGTTTATCGAATTGGTGGAATTGATAAAAAGGTAGTTGCAGCTGATAACGAAGGAGCAGATATTTTCTTTGCCCCTAATGAAGAGGGACGGGAAGGTTCTAATTACCAAGTAGCTAAAGAGACTGCTGAAGAAATTGGAACAGATATGAAAGTAGTTGCAGTCGATACTTTTGAAGATGCTTTAAATTATTTAAATGAATTAGATGAAAAAGAGACAGGAAATTAAATTCCTGTCTCTTTTAATATAATAGGTCCTGTTAATTCCTGCGATTTAAATACTTTTTTGACTGATGAAGGTAACGGAGAGTAATAAGCATTAGTTGCTCTTTCTTCAATGTCCAACATTGAATGGTTAAACTGTTGGATGTTCGATATTAATGGTACGTCAATATCCTTTTTAATCGATTGAATATATGAACGTCCTTTATCAGTCATACCCAAAATTCTAACGTAAGGTGATTGGTTTATAGATTTATAAGTTTCAATCTCTTCTTTTGTGGTATTTGTTAATAAATGTGCAAACATTCGTTGTATACGTGTCCATGTGTAACGCTTTGTTTTTAATAATTGCATCCAGTGTTCAAAAGATTCAGCTTCTTGAACTGTTTGTTTTAACCGATATTCAAGACCTTCAATGACTCCATGAATAGACTTAAGCTCATCCAGTGTTCGAGTTTGTACGAGTAATTGTAAGAATGGGAAATAATCTTCCCAACTATGCCAGCGTCCGCTTGAATGCATGTAATTGTTAAGCTGTTCCACAGTGGCAGTTGGAAGAGCATTTCGAGCATTTGATGTCATGGACTGTTGTTGAAGTATTTCTTTTCGGATGCTTGTCGCACTTGCAATATCATGTTCGATCTTTTCATCGTGATAACCACTCTTAGTTCGTTGAATCGTTTCAGGTTTTATTGAAGCATTCAGTTCTTTTACAGCTTTAACATAGCTAAAACCTAAAATATTGTTCGGTTGGCTTAAATCAACTTCACCTGAAGTTAAATCAATTGATTCATAAGCTTTTTTACTTGCTTGAGGGAAAGACAGACCTTCATCTAAAAATTGATGAAGTTTTGATTCAAACTGTTTTTCATTTTGTATATAATGATGATAGCCATTTATAAAAGGTACTATATTCCCTGCTTCACTTCCGAAGCATACATGGTCGACATTTAAACTTGATAATGTTAAGATGGCACCTCGTGCAAATAAATCAGCATATTGGACAGCATAAACATAAGGTAATTCTAAAACAATATCTACACCACTTTGTAATGCTGCTTTTGCGCGATGAAACTTATCAATAATGGCCGGTTCACCACGTTGTAAGAAAGAACCGCTCATTACTGCTACCATTACATCAGCTTGAGTTTCTTCTTTAGATTGCTGGAGATGGTACACATGACCATTATGAAACGGATTATATTCGACAATTAAACCACATGCTTTCATGAATGACACCGCCTAATTAAATATTCTATAATCTAATTTAGAAGGAACTAAAGATAAAATCAAGTTTATCTGTGTTTAATTTTGTGGTGTTAAGAAAAAATATTGACAAAAGGTTAATTTCCTTTTACAATAACTCTTGTTGCCTTGAGGTGATACTATGAATTTTTCCTTACAAAAAATTAAAAGAGAAGCACCATATGATTTCAGTGAAACAGTTAATGTTAGTGGACTGGAGCGTATGGAAAATGATATTAGAGAAATCAATGATGTTAAAGTTGATGGTGAAGTAAGCGTATCTGGAGAAACGTTTACATTTCGCTATTCTATTAAAGGTACCATGACGTTACCTTGTGCAAGAACATTAGTTGATGTTCCTTATGATTTTACAGTACAGGCTGTTGATCAATTTACTACTGTAGAATACGCAGCTAAAGAAGATGAAGATATTCATTATATTGATCAAGAATTGCTTGACTTACTGCCTTATATCGAGGAAAATATTCTATTGGAAGTACCCATTAGAGTTTACAGTGATGAGGCAACGATGGATAACATCATTTCTGAAGGAAATGGTTGGGATCTTCTTCAAGAAGATGAGCATGAAGACTTAAAAGCTAAAGATGAAGAAGAAGAAAAACAGAAGGTGGACCCTCGTTTATCTTCATTGAAAAACTTTTTTGATGACAAAAACGATTAATGTTAGTGATCCTTTATAAATGTTTGGATCAACTTTAAGGGAGGTGTAACACATGGCAGTACCAAAGAGAAGAACTTCTAAAAAAGTTAAAAACCAACGTCGTACGCATAAGAAATTACATGTACCTGGCATGGTAGAATGTTCAAATTGCGGTGAATATACAAAACCTCACCACGTATGTAAAGCATGTGGTCAGTATGATGGTAAAGAGGTAGTAGAGAAATAAGGAAGAGATGTCTCAGAATTGAGGCATCTTTTTTTATAGTCCTTATAAATATTTAAAAAGGAATTTCTTTGTTGTCATTTAATGAAAAATAAATTGGATAAGTGAGCGAAAGGCGGCCACTCCTGCGGGAACAGCACGAGCCGAAAATCACGCGGGATGCACCTGCGTCTTCTAGTAACGCTTCGCAGTATGCTTCCTCGGTGCAAAGGTGCAATGGAGATTATTCAAAGATGTTCCTTCGTTGAGGCCGTGCCCGCGGAAAGCGTCCGCCTGTAGCTTTAATAAATAAAAATTATATTTTATTAAAGCATTAAGAAAAGAGGTACGTGTATATGCCTAAAGTTTTATATGATGTATCGCCAGATGGTTACGCTGTGATTACGATTAATCGACCAGATAAGTTAAATGCCATTTCCTTATCTGTGGTGTCAAAGTTAAATGATATTTTAGATCATATAAATGTTGAATCATTAAAGTTTCTTATTATTACAGGAGCTGGGTCAAGGTCTTTTTGTGCTGGTGGAGATTTGAATGATTTTCACGGTGAAATGTCTGCCGATGAAGCCTATAACTTACTGAAACCCATGCAAGAAGTGTTATACAAATTAGCTACCTTACCTATTCCAACTATTGCCTGGATGAACGGATTGGCTCGTGGCGGAGGTTTAGAAATTGCATCAGCATGTGATTTTAGATTCGCAACCAATGCTGCTAATTATGGATTTATTCAAGGTCAACTTGGGATTTCGACTGGCTGGGGTGGAGGAACATTATTATATGAACGAATTCACCCGCAGCAGGCTTTTCAATGGATGATTGAAGCTGATGTGAAAGATGTACAAGAATTAAAAGAAATAGGATTTATTCAAAAAATCATTACTGAAGAAACGATCAGCTCTCAACATGAATTATTAGCTCCTTTTTTAAATCGGTCATTTGATCAAATGACATTATGGAAACAACAAAGACTATCTAAGATGTCTTTAGACTCACTAGCTATTCAAATGGATAATGAAGTAAAGGCGTGCAGTCAATTGTGGGTCAGTGAGGAACACAAGGAAGCTTTAAAACAATTTTTCAATAAAAATAATAAGTAATTCTTCTAACCCCTTTAGTTATTGCATAGAGTAATATTAAAGTTAATAGAGTTAAGGGGTGTATAGTGATGTCGACGAGACAGGATGCATGGTCGAAAGATGAAGACTTACTTCTTGCTGAGACAGTATTACGTTATATAAGAGAAGGAAAAACCCAAATGAAAGCGTTTGAAGAGGTTGGTCATCGTTTATCTCGAACTCCACAAGCGTGTGGTTTTAGGTGGAATGCTAATTTAAGGAAACAATATCGTCAAGCGATCGATTTAGCCAAGCAAAGTAGAAAAAAATTAAATGATCAAACGGTTTTTACTTCTCAACCTAAGCAGATAAGTCCTTCTGAATATCCGAGATTACAAGCATTTGACGAGGTTATTAATCAACTTGAACAGCTAAAAGGTGATTATTATAAACGAGATACTCATACTTTGAGGCAATCGGATGGCTTACATAATGATGAACTGAGACAACAATTGGCTCAATATGAAAAGATTATAGATGATTTTTATGAGAAAATCACAGAGGTTAAGCGAAATCTTCAACACAAATAAAAAATCTCTTCCATCTACAATAAAGGTGGAAGAGATTTTTGTGTGCATTAACAGAATTTTTTTAATTATTTTTTTCGTCTACGCCTTTAGGCATCCAAATAAATGGGTTCTCTCCAAAGTCTCTTTCCATTTCATAAGTGGCAGGTTGAAAGCCCATCTTCTCCCAAAAGCCCTGAGAATTGATTCTTGCATTTGTTTTGATCGGTAGCTCGAAGCTTTTAGCAAACTCAACTAGCTTTTGACCAAAGCCTTTATGTCGATAGTTTTCTAAAACTTCCAGTTTCCAAAGCTCTAAATAGTCTTGTTTAGGATCAAAATAAAAATCGTATTTTTGATTAACTTGATAAAGACTCATTCGAGCAACTAACGAATTTCCGTAATAAATACCGAAAAATGGGGATTCGCTATTGTTTTCAATCATATTGTGCTGTAACTCTTCAAACATTGATAATTCTTGAATGCCGTACTCTTTAAATTTTTTGAATTCCTCTAGCGTTTTAAAGTTTATTAACAGTCTTTCTACTTCCCCTGACATGAACAATGCCCCCTTAGTTATGCTAATATCATTATAATATAAATATTTTTCGTTGAAAATGAAAGCACTAATATAAATTATTCGACAAGAATCTTCTATTCATACAATTTTTTGATAAAATAAAAGAAAAGGTAGGGAAGGTGTCCTATGAATATTGGGGTAATTGGATTAGGTTCAGTGGGTTTATTTGTTGCATCTCAATTGTCTGAAAGTCATAATGTAACGGGATATTGCAGACGAGATCGTCAACGACAAAGTATTCTAAAGAACGGAATATTGGTTGATCAAAAGCCTTTTCATATTGATGTTGAACTTGTAGAAAATATTAAAAAGCATGACTTATTAATTATTTGCGTGAAGCAACCCCACATTGATAATCTATTGCCTGTACTTAAAGAAGTATCTGAAACAACAACATTTCTTTTTTTGCAAAATGGATTAGGTCACATTGAAAAAGTCTCTGTTGAATTAAAAAATATATTAGTTGGTACCTGTGATTACGGTATTAGTAAATTAGAGGACCATTCAATCAGTTTAAAGGGAGCGGGGCTAATCAGAATAGCTTCTGTTGCCGATAACAATGACATAGCAATTCGTACTGCTAATCAACTGAGTCGTGACGTAATAAATGTTGAATTCGCTTCTAATTTATCACAGGTTTTGCATGAAAAGTTAATTGTTAATAGTGTTATTAACCCACTTACTGCGCTTTTCGAAGTGAAGAATGGTGAAATCTTAACAAATGATTATCTAAAAGATATAGCCCATCAATTATCTCATGAAGCGGCGTTAGCAATGAAGATCGATTCAAACCATGCATGGTCATTAGTTCAGAAAGTAGCAAGTCAAACTAAAGAAAATCATTCATCTATGCTAAAAGATATTCAACAAAATAAGCAGACGGAAATTGATTACATTAACGGATTTATTTTAAAACAATCTCAAGAGACACTACCGTCCCATTCGCTCATATATCAATTAATTAAAGCTAAAGAAAATATTTAAGGAGTTCACTATGGATTTACTGTTAACATTAGTGGCTATTCTAGCAACTATACCTTACATCTCATTTTTTATTCTGTTTTTCGTACTTAAAAAAGTAACTAATCAGGCTACGCGTTCAACTAAAATTGCTGCAGATTTGTCTAGTGTCTTTTTTATAATTGCAGTTAATGCTTTGCTTTATCTCATATTTGAAAATTCATTTCTTACATGGACGATTATTACATATATGTTAGCCATCATAGCAGTCATAACTATCCAGTGGAAGAATGAAATTGATATAAACATATGGCAAGCAGCTCGAATAGTTTGGCGTGGAGGGTTTATTTTGCTTGCATTAAGCTATTTGGTATTAGTTCCAATTGGTATCTACCTAACTTATTGAAACAGATGATGTGAATTATTAGTAAGAATTAGATAAAATACTAATCAGAGTGAAAAACGTGATACATAGATAAAGGTAGGTATTAACATGAACGTTCAGTCGATCTCATTAGATAATCAATCAGCACTTATATCTGATTATAGAAATAGAGAAGAATCTATTTATACTCAATTTCATTATGACCCTTATCATTTAAGTAATTTCAAAAAACGTTATGAATATTTGTGTCAGCAGGCTTATAAACGTGAAGAATTGGTTCAGGTATTACTTACTCAAAATCACAAATGGGGAATGGACCAACATGTTAAAAATAATATTGAAAAGCTCAGAGATTCAAAATCAGTTGTAGTCATTGGAGGTCAACAAGCCGGTATTTTAACTGGACCTCTCTATACCATCCATAAGATTATTTCTATTATTCTTCAAGCAAAAGAACAGAGTGAATACTTACAACAACCTGTTATTCCTGTTTTTTGGATAGCTGGAGAAGACCATGATTTTGAAGAAATTAATCATGTATTTAATTATGAGAATCAGAGGTTGAACAAGTATAAATTAGACGCAAAAGATTCTGAGAAGACACCGGTTTCTAACCGTATACTTAATCAAGATGAATTACAAAAATGGATTAAGGACTTATTCCAATCTCTGCAAGAAACAGAATACTCTTCGGATTTATATCGTTTATTAATTGATTGTATAGATGGTAGTGACACTTTTGTTGACTATTTTGCTCAACTCCTTAATCGATTATTTAAGGATACTGGCCTCGTATTAGTCGATTCAGATGACGAGGGCTTAAGGGAGTTAGAAAAAGATTATTTTATCCAAATCATCAAAAAGCAAGAAGAAATTTCAACTTCTGTCGTTCAAGAATTAAATACACAAGCAGAAAAAGGTTATACCATTTCTCTTGATGCATCGGCAGAAGATGGTCATTTGTTTTATCACTTGAATGGAGAGAGACAATTATTAGAGAAGCATGGAAACCTTTGGATAACAAAAGATGAACAAATCAAATTGTCTCAAGAAGAATTAATCCAAAAAGTGAACGACGAACCGTATTGTTTTAGTAATAATGTAGTTACGCGTCCAATGATGCAGGAAATGGTTTTTCCAGTTCTTTCTTTCGTTGGTGGACCTGGTGAAATTGCCTATTGGTCTGTACTAAAGCAAAGTTTTGAAGCGGTGGGTCTCCAATTTCCGATTGTTACCCCAAGGTTGTCATTAACTCTATTAACACCTAAACACAAACAACGGTTAAATCAATTTGGTTTGAGTCTAGAGAAACTTTTTCATCAGGGAACCAATCAGTACAAAATGAATTGGTTAAAACGCCAGACATCAAAACCAGTGGAAGAACTGATTGCTCAAATGAAAAGGGAAGTTTCAAAACTACATGAACCTATTCAGGATGTAGCTTATGAAATACAAGATGATATCGGCGCTTATGCTAAGTCGAATTTAAACATTCTTCATGATGAGTTAGATACATTAGGTAAAAGGATGTCACGAGAAATTAAACGTAAAAACAATCAAACTGTTAGTTATTTAGATGAATTGAACAGTTTTTACTACCCTGGCCAAGGGTTGCAGGAAAGAGTGTGGAATATCGTATATTTTATGAATGAATTTGGGATGGATTTACCTCAAAGGTTGTTAAATGTTCCACCTAGATGGGAACAAGATCACATAGTGGTAGAATTGTAACCACTCAGTCACCACCATCCCCCACCTTAAATTTATATTTAAAAATGTTGATGTAACACGCATTCAGGTTAATCCTGGATGCGTGTTTTTTAATTTTTTTAAAAAAATTAAAAAATGAAGTGGTAGAAAGTGGGGGAATGTGGTAAACTAATGAAAAAGTGGGGCGAAGTCTATGTTCATGGGTGAATTCCAACATAATATAGATTCAAAGGGACGAATTATTGTTCCTGCTAAGTTCCGTGAAGGACTTGGCGATTCTTTTGTTTTAACCCGTGGATTAGACAATTGTTTATTTGCATACCCACAAGAAGAATGGCGAATTCTAGAAGAGAAGCTAAAGAAATTACCTTTAACTAAGAAAGATGCACGAGCCTTTACAAGGTTTTTCTTTTCTGGAGCCATTGAATGTGAAATTGATAAGCAAGGGCGAATTAACATTCCATCTCCGCTAAGAAATTTCGCGGACCTTGAAAAAGAATGTATCATTATTGGGGTATCAAACCGCATTGAATTATGGTCGAAAGATAAATGGACAGACTACGTTGAAGAGTCTGAAGAGTCTTTTGCTGAGATTGCGGAGAATATGATGGATTTTGATATTTAAAACGAAGAGGTGCCAGTATGTTCGAACACTACAGTGTGTTGAATAATGAAGCAATCAAAGGTTTAAACATCAAAGAAGATGGCATTTATGTGGACTGCACTTTAGGGGGTGCAGGTCACTCGAAACGAATTGTTGAACAACTATCTGATAATGGAAAGTTGATTGCTTTTGATCAAGATTTAAAAGCAATTGAATATGCAAAAAGTGAACTAAGTGACTATGAAAATCGTTTAACTTTAGTACATGAAAATTTTGCTCACTTAGATGAGGAATTAAATCGATTAGGTATAAAAGAAGTTGATGGCATCATATTTGATTTAGGTGTTTCATCACCGCAATTGGATGAAGCTAAAAGAGGTTTTAGTTATCAGTATAACGCACCATTAGACATGCGAATGAATCAAGACAGTGATTTAAGCGCTTATCAAGTGGTGAATGAGTGGGCTTTTGAAGATCTGGTAAGAACTTTTTCTAAATATGGAGAAGAAAAATTTGCTAAACAAATTGCCAGAAAAATTGAAAAGGCCAGAGAGACTAAGCCAATTGAAACAACATATGAGCTTGTGGATTTAATTAAGGAAGGGATACCTGCTTTTGCGAGAAGAAAAGGTGGGCACCCTGCTAAAAGAGTCTTCCAAGCTATTCGTATAGCTGTCAACGACGAGTTAAATGTATTCGAACAAGCGTTAGATCAAGCTGCAAAAAAATTAAGTATTGGTGGAAGGATTGCAGTCATTACTTTCCACTCATTAGAAGATCGAATTTGTAAGCAATCAATGAAAAAGTGGAGTACTGGTCCAGATATTCCTAAAGATATACCAATCATGCCAAATGAAGTACAACCACCATTTAAGTTAATTACAAGAAAACCAATCTTACCAAATGAAGATGAATTAGAAGAGAATAGAAGGTCACGCTCAGCTAAATTGAGAATTGCTGAGAAAGTTAAAGAATGGGAAGAGCAATATTCAATGGATAGAAGGAGGAATTAATCATGGCGGCAGAAGAAATTAGAAAGTATTCTATGGTACCTGAGAGAAAAACGTATCAATCACCACCTACCCCAAAGAAAAAACAACAACCACTAAGAAAATCATGGTTTTCTAAGGGTGAAAAAGTTTTATATTCGGCTGGTATTATAATTGTAGCCATCGCTATGATTTTTACAGTTCAATACTCGTCATCGATTGATACCTTAAACCGTGATATTCAGCAAGTTAATCAAAACATCACGCATTATCAATCTGAAAACACTACATTAGTTGCTGAGGTAAAAGAAATGAGCAAACCAAGTCGTATTTTGGCAATTGCTGAAGAACATGGTTTAAACATTAAGAACGCGAAAGTTAAACAGGCATCTCAATCTAATTAAGGTGTGTCGGGGAATATGTCAAAAATTAATCAGAAAAGTGTAATGTCTATCATGCTCGTTGGTATATTTACACTAATATTTATGCTAATAATCGGCCGTTTTATGTACATCCAAATTACTGGTGAAGTACAATCGGTCGATTTAATTAATTTTGCTGATAAATTTAGAGATTCAAACAGTGAACTAGAGGCAGAACGTGGTGAAATCTTTGACAAAACAGGTATGGTATTAGCAGGCAATAAACCTAGTTATGATTTGTACGCGATTGTTGATGAGGAATATACGGGCAATTCCTCGAAGCCATTACATGTCGAAGATTTCCAAAAAACAGCGGCGAAATTGGCACATATTATCGGTTTAAATGAAGCTAGAATTGTTGAAATACTAGAAGGTGGAAAATTCCAAGTTGAATTTGGTCGTTTTGGAAGTAATTTAACAGAGGAGAAAAAGCAAGAGATAGAGTCGTTAGAATTACCAGGTCTATATTTTGATAGTGGACTACAGCGATACTATCCAAACGGTTCCTTTGCTTCACATGTGTTAGGCTTTACAGAAGAGAAGGTTAACGAAGAAACACAGAAGGAAGAAATCGTTGGCGCATATGGTGTTGAACAAGAGTACAATGAACAATTAAAAGGCGAGAACGGTTATATCCGTTTTAAAAGAGATAAGTATGGATATAAATTGTTAAATGCTGAAGAACAGGTTCAGCAGCCTAAGGATGGAAACGACATTTATCTGACTATTGATCAGAAAATCCAGACATTTTTAGAAGATGCGATGACAACTGTTGATGAAAAATATGAGCCAGAGAAAATTATCGGGATTGTTATGGATCCTGATACGGGTGAAGTATTAGCGATTAGTAATAGACCAAGTTTTAATCCCAACACACGGGAGAACATTCAAAACTGGTACAATGATGCCATATCGTATCCTTTCGAACCAGGTTCAACTATGAAAATATTTACACTTTCTGCAGCAATCGAAGAAGGTGTTTATAATGGGTCAGATACTTACCAGTCCGGTCGATATAGAATTAATGAGAATTACAGGTATATCAGCGATTATAATGATAAAGGCTGGGGCGTCATTACTTATGATGAAGGTGTACGTCATTCATCAAACGTAGCCTTTGCTAAAATACTATGGGAACAGCTTGGTCCTGAGAAATATTTGGAATATCTTCATGCGTTTCAATTTGATCAAGCAACAGGGATTGATTTGAAAGGGGAAAAAATAGGGACGATTTCTTATAGGTACCCAATGGACCAAATCACAACGGCGTTTGGTCAGAATTCAACGTTTACACCAATTCAGATTATGAAAGCTGCATCTGTATTGGCCAACGAAGGTAAAATGGTTAAGCCTTTCGTAACGTCTCATATCAAAAATCCTAATAACCAAGAAATAGTTTTTGAAAATAAAACTGAGTATGTAGGAAATCCAATATCACCTGATACAGTTGAAAAAGTAAAAGATTTATTAGAATCAACAGTCGTGTCAGAGGACGGTACAGGTAAAAAGTTTCGTCTAGAGAACTTTTCAACGTTTGGCAAAACTGGTACAGCACAAATGCCTAATCCAGAAGGTGGAGGCTACATGGATGGTGCTGATAATCTATTATATTCATTTATCGGTATGGCACCTAAAGAAGACCCGGAGTTAATGATGTATGTAGCTGTTCAGCGACCTAAAATTGATTATAGTTTTTATGGATCTGATACAACGTCATACATTTATAAAACTGTCATGGAAAACAGTCTTCATTATTTAGAAGTAGAACCTGACCAAGATGCCGAACAGACTATTAAATCAACAAAATTAGAGGACCTTTACAAACAACCGACTAAGCAGGTAGTTAGTAGGTTAAAAGAACAAGAGTTTAAAGTAACAGTAGCTGGTAATGGAGATCAAATTGTAGATTCAACACCAAAAGAAGGTGATACGGTATTACGAAACAAACATATCATCTTACAAACGAATGGCGAGCCAACCATGCCAGATGTCTCTGATTGGACTTTGAGAGAAGTATTATCTCTGGTAGAGTTACTTGAGATTAAGGTTGACTTCCTTGGAAAAGGTTTTGTTATTAAACAAAATATTCCTGTCGGATCAAAACTGTCTAATGACAGTCATTTGATTGTAGAACTAAAGACTAAAACGGAACAACAAACGGATCAAAACGAAGAGGAGAACTCGGAAAACCAAGATACAAATCAATCATCAGATGAATAGCTTTTATAGAAAGCTTTTTAAGAAACAGTGGTCTAATTTAATACGTTTTTTCATAGTTTTAATACAAGCATAAGGATTATGTGCAAAGGAGAATGACACATTGAGACGAATTGCTGCAGTAACTGTGAAAAGACGTTTGACTACTGTTTTTTTATTAATTGCTTTATATTTTATTATCATGCTCGGTCGATTAGCCTATGTTCAGTTAATAGGCAGTGAGGAGATTCTGGCAAAAGCTGAGGAATTATGGAGTCGAGATATTCCTTTATTTGCTGAAAGAGGGAAAATCTTAGATCGAAATGGTGAAGTTTTAGTGGACAACCAATTAGCGCCAACCTTAGCTGTCGTTCCTCGTCAGATTGTAAACCCAGAAGAAGTTGCCAAAAAATTAGCAGATATAATACCAATTACTGAAGAAGAAGCGCTAAAGCATTTAACGAAAGTGGCCGCAGTAGAAATTATTCATCCTGAAGGTAAGAAGCTGTCTGAAGAACAAGCTGACCAAATAAGAATGCTAAACGAGCCTGGAATTTATCTAGCTCAAGATTCAAAAAGATTATATCCTCATGATGAACTATTAGCTCATGTCTTAGGCTTTACTGGGATTGACAACCAGGGATTAATGGGCCTAGAAGCCAGTTATGATGAGGAACTGAAAGGTGATCGCGGTGCTCTTTCTTTTTTCTCTGATGCAAAAGGAAGAAGGTTGAATCAATTATCTAACCGTTATAGCCCACCTGAAGACGGTAATCATTTATCCCTTACAATTGATGCAGAAATTCAATCAATCGTTGAGCGTGAATTAGATATTGCTCAGGCAAAGTATGATCCTGATGGAGCGTTAGCCATAGTTATGGATCCAGATAATGGACAGGTATTAGCGATGTCGAGCCGACCAACATTTCATCCGGCTGAATATCAATCTGTCGCGCCAGAAGTGTATAACCGTAACTTACCCGTATTTAGTACTTATGAGCCTGGATCTACATTTAAAATTGTCACTTTAGCCTCGGCGTTAGAAGAAAATCTGGTTGACTTAGACAAAGACACTTATTACGATTCAGGACATATTAAAGTAGGAGGCGCTAGAATTCGATGCTGGCATAGTGGAGGCCATGGCAGTCAATCTTACTTAGAAGTTGTTCAGAATTCCTGTAACCCAGGCTTCGTTAATTTGGGGCAAAAATTGGGTAAAGAGAAGCTTTTCACTTATATCCGTGAATTCGGTTTTGGACAAAAGACAGGAATTGATCTACAAGGAGAAAGTAAAGGAATATTATTTAAGGATGAACAAGTAGGTCCAGTTGAACTTGCTACATCAGCTTTCGGTCAAGGGGTTTCTGTCACCCCTATTCAGCAAGTGACTGCTGTCGCTGCTGCAATTAATGGTGGATATTTATATGAGCCATATGTGGTTAAAGGTTTAATTGATCCTGCAACAGGGGAAGTAATTGAGAGTAAAGAGCCTACACTTAAGGAGAGAGTAATTTCTGAAGAAACCTCTAGCGAAGTACGTCGAGCGTTAGAAACTGTTGTAGCAAAAGGGACAGGTCGAGGTGCTTATTTAGATGGTTATCGAGTCGGAGGAAAAACTGGTACAGCACAAAAAGTAGGACCTAATGGACGGTATTTAGAGAATAACCATATCGTATCATTTATTGGCTTTGCTCCTGCAGATGACCCTGAATACTTAGTTTATATTGCGGTGGATAATCCAAAAAATACAATTCAATTCGGTGGTGTAGTTGCGAGTCCTATTGGTGGAAAGATATTAGGTGATATTTTAAGGAAAAAAGATGTACCTAAGCGTGAAGGTGGTTTAGAAAAGGAATATCAGTGGCCAGACTCTCCAAAAGTGGAGGTTCCAGGTTTAGTTGGAGAAGATATCAAAAAGCTAAGAACCTACTTGTATGATTTGCGATTAGATGTTCATGGAGAAGGCGACACAGTGATATCGCAATCTCCTAGTCCTGGGGAAAAAGTAGAATCAGGTTCTATAATCCGAGTCTATTTAGGAGACCCGAACTAAATCTAAATCTTTCGTATTTATACAAGCTAAATTTTGCTATAATAACTATGAATGTAAATAAGTGTTGAAGGTAGGAGATGCCATGTATTTACATGAGCTTTTAGAAGACCTCAAGATCTACAACACAGCAAACATTCCTACCAATCTTTTAGTTGACAACATTGAAATGGATTCTAGAAAAGTAAGTAAAAACTCTCTTTTCGTTTGTATCAAAGGTTTTAACTCAGATGGTCATGACTTTATAGGTGAATCTGAAGAGCATGGAGCATGTGCCATTATTGCAGAGCGTCAAATCGAGTCAAGTTTACCTGTTATTTATGTCCCTAATACTGTAAAAGCTTTAGCTTTACTAGCAAATCGCTTTTATGGTAATCCAAGTCAACATTTAAATATTATTGGGATAACAGGGACGAACGGTAAAACGACTATGACCTATTTATTAGATGGAATTTTTAAAGAATATGGTCACCAGACAGCGGTTATTGGAACAATAGATATGAAGATCGGTAACCAGACTTTTCCTATATCTAACACAACCCCAGATAGTTTATTTCTGCATAAACATTTAAATCTGATGTTAAAACAAAATATAGATACCGTTTTTATGGAAGTATCTTCTCATGCATTACATTTAGGTAGAGTCTATGGTATACAGTTTAATACAGTTGTGTTTACCAACCTAACTCAAGATCATTTAGATTATCATTTAAATATGAATGATTATGCTTATGCTAAATCACTGCTGTTTTCTCAGTTGGGTAATGATTATAATCAACAGAAAGTAGCTGTTATTAATATTGATGATCGATATGCGGAAGTAATGGAGCGGGCAACATCGTTTCCTATTATCCCATATGGATTATCAGACGAGGCTTTTATTAAAGCGAAGAATTTAGAGCTGGGTGCAAAGTATTCTTCTTTTGAAGTCGTCACACCCCAAAATACATTTAGTATTAAATCGAATATGGCGGGCAAGTTTAACGTATACAATATGTTGGCAGCAATTGCGGTGGCATACCATTACCGTATACCAATTGAGGTAGTCAAAAAATCACTACAGCTTTCGAAAGGTGTTCCTGGTCGATTGGAATATGTTGATGTAGGTCAAACCTTTCCAGTGATTGTTGATTATGCCCATACACCTGATTCTTTAGAAAATGTATTAGAATCGTTAAATGAAATCAAAAAAGGGAAAATATTAACCGTCGTTGGGTGTGGGGGTGACCGAGATCGCTCTAAACGGCCCAAAATGGCTAATGTATCGATGAAGTATAGTGACTTTTCCTACTTTACATCTGATAATCCCCGAAGTGAAAAGCCCCAGGCCATATTAAAAGATATGACTGGTCACTTGAATGATAAGCGATTCAAAGTCATCACCGATCGCAAACAGGCCATTAAACATGCAATCATGTCAGCTTCAAAAGATGACATTGTTTTAATTGCAGGAAAAGGCCATGAAACCTATCAGGAAATTGAAGGTAAACGATACCATTTCGACGATCGAGAAATCGCCAAAGCATTTTTAGAAGATCGAATAAGGGAGACTTAAAATCATGCAGAAATTTAACTTGAATCAATTAAAGCAATTATTCACGAATTATTCAGGCAAAATTGATGAAAAGAATATATTCGAGGTGTTTACTGACAGTCGCAAACAAGTTAAAAATGGATTGTTTGTACCGATTATTGGGGATAAATTTGATGCCCATGAATTCATACCTGAAGCCATAAAAAATGGCGCAGTGGCTATCCTTTCAAGTCGTAGATACCTTGAGGGAGTGGAAGATAATTTTCCAGTATTTTATGTAAATGACACAACTGAAGGTTTACAACAATTAGCTACATTTTACCGGGAACTAATTAATCCAATTGTCGTTGGAATTACTGGTTCTAATGGTAAAACGACTACTAAAGAAATCGTAGCTAATTGTTTATCTTCCACCTATAAGGTCTGGAAAACTCAAGGTAACTTGAATAATCATATCGGATTACCAATGACAGTATTAGATATGGATGTGAATACCGAGGCATTAGTAGTTGAAATGGGAATGAGCGCGTTCGGTGAAATTGAATTATTATCAAATATAGTGAAGCCTGATTACGGTATTATTACTAATATTGGTGAATCTCATATTGAACACCTAGGCAGTCGTGAAGGTATAGCAAAAGCTAAATTAGAAATCACTTCAGGCTTTAGAGAAGAAAGTGTGTTAATTATTGATGGTGATGAACCTTTGTTAGAAGGCCAACATACTAAGAATAATTTAACATGTGGCTTCTCTTCAGACAATGATTATATTATAGAAAACATAAATCAAGGAAATGAATCTACTTCATTCCAAATCAATGATCAATCAATAGAGATTCCATTATTAGGGAAACACCAGGCAAAGAATACAGCTTTTGCTTATGCGTTGTGTAAATGCTTAAATTTAGATACTGAAAAGGTAATCAACCAACTTCGACATATTGAATTACCTTCAATGAGATTTGAACAACTAAAATCTAAACATGGTTTTACCATAATTAACGATGCATATAATGCTTCATCAACATCGATGATTGCATCAATAGATGTACTAAAACAAATGAACTTCATTAAGAAAATTGTTGTATTAGGGGATATATTAGAGCTCGGTGATTACGCCATATCCGATCATGAGAGAGTTGGACAAGCTATCGATTCTAACATTGATGCTGTTTACACAGTCGGTGATGTAAGCCGTCACATTTTGAATGGATTACCATCAGGCTTCAATGGAGAGAAAAAACACTTTAACGATAAGACTACTTTAGCAGATTATTTAGAAAAACAAATTGACGAAGATACCGTTATTCTATTTAAAGCATCACGTGGTATAGAGTTAGAAAAAGTCATTGATCAATTAAAATAATGTGAAGGGAAGGGAACACCATGCCTCAATCTGTACTAATCATCACGATTAGCATAGCGTTTTTATTTTCAGTAATTATATCTCCACTTTTAATCCCCTTCTTAAAGCGATTAAAATTTGGACAAAGTATAAGGGAAGAAGGACCAGAATCTCACAAGGCCAAATCAGGGACCCCAACTATGGGCGGAGTTATGATTATATTATCTATTATTTTTGCATCCTTATTTATGGTTTGGAAATATGAAATGGCTAATATGACAAGTGAATTTTTTATACTTTTATTCGTGTTAATAGGTTACGGACTTATAGGATTTTTAGATGATTTGATAATAATAATTAAAAAGAGAAATTTAGGATTAACGTCTAAACAGAAGATGTTAGGTCAACTATTCATTGCTATAGTGGTTTATGTTGTTTTACATAATAATGGTTATGACACAACAATCACTGTACCCGGTACCGATTTATCTGTTGAATTTGGCTGGTTCTATAGTGTATTAATTTTAGTCATGTTAGTAGGAGCATCAAATGCTGTAAATCTTACAGACGGTTTAGATGGTTTAGTTGCAGGTACAGCGTCAATCGCTTTCGCTGCATTTGCTGTTATCGGCACGCATCATCATGTAGATGCAGAGATCACTATTTTCTCGTTAGCAGTGGTTGGTTCACTATTAGGGTTCCTTGTGTTTAATAGTCATCCTGCTAAAGTATTTATGGGAGATACCGGTTCATTATCTATTGGTGCTATATTAGCTACAGTAGCCATTTTAATGAAATTGGAATTGTTACTGATCATAATTGGTGGAGTGTTTGTTATTGAAACTTTATCGGTTATGATGCAAGTCACTTATTTTAAATTAACTGGTGGTAAAAGGATCTTTAAAATGAGTCCATTACACCACCACTATGAACTCTCTGGTTGGTCCGAATGGCGTGTTGTTATAACGTTCTGGCTAGTTGGAATTCTTTGCGCTGCAATTGGATTGTTTATTGAGGTGTTCGTATAATGAAGACATTACAAGATTTTGATTATCAAAACGTATTGGTGCTGGGCCTGGCACGTAGTGGTGAGGCAGCAGCCCAATTATTATATGATAGTAATATCAACTTTAAAATTAACGATTTAACACCTTTGAATGAAAATGATATTGCAAAACGATTTCATGATTTAGGAATTGAGGTCATTACAGGCGAACATCCATTTTCAGTGTTGGAAGAGGTTGATTTAGTCGTCAAAAACCCTGGAATTCCTTATCATCATGAGTTAATAAAAGAAGCTGAAAGAAGAGAAATACCAATCATCACAGAGGTTGAATTGGCTTATTATCTAATAGATGGTCCAATTGTTGCCATCACAGGGTCGAATGGTAAAACTACTACGACCACATTAATTCATGAAATACTCAACGCAGCTGGACTTAAACCGTTAATCGCTGGAAACATTGGAAAAGTCGCATCACAAGTAGCACGCGAGCAAAATGAAAATCAGCCAGTAATAATGGAGCTATCCTCTTTTCAATTAAAGGCAATTAACGAACTCAAGCCAGATATAGCAGTGTTATTAAACATTACCGAAGCCCATCTCGATTACCATAAAACTATGGGTGATTATATACAATCAAAAATGAATATTAGTAAGAATCAAACGAGTGAAGGTTTGTTTATTTACAATGAAGATGATTTAATCGTAGCTAATGCTGTTCGTTTAACGGACGCTACTTTAATGCCATTTTCTTTAAAAAAGGAAAACAGCAATGGTGCTTATATGTATAAGGAAGCTCTATACTATAAAGGCGAAAAAATAATGGACCGAAAAGATATTGCATTACCTGGCGACCACAATTTAGAAAATGTACTAGCATCTGTAGCAGTGGCTAAATATTTCAATGTTAAAAATAGTGTAATCACACAAGTACTTAAAGCATTTACTGGCGTCAAACATCGCTTGCAATTTTTAGGTGAAGTACAAGGCTGCTTAGTATATAATGATTCGAAGGCAACAAATATAAAAGCAACTTTAAAAGCCATTCAAGCTTTTCAGGAACCAATTGTATTAATTGCAGGTGGATTAGATCGTGGGAATGAATATGATGAACTGATCCATGCGTTTGATTATGTCAAGCATTGTGTAACTTATGGTGAATCGGCTATGAAAATAAAAGAAGCTGCATTGCGTAACCACTACACAACTATTACAACAGTAGATAATTTAGAACAAGCGACTATTAAAGCTTTCCAACTGAGTGAGGAAGGAAATATTATTTTATTTTCTCCTGCTTGTGCAAGTTGGGATCAATTCAAATCATTTGAAGAACGTGGAGACATGTTTATTGAATTGGTGCATAAGTTTTAATAGGGGCTTGTCTACTATTAGCCCCGACTTCAATAAGGAGTTAGGGGTGTTTTTTTATGAAAAAAAATGAGTCAAATCTTGATTATGTGCTGTTAACAGCTGTTTTAATACTTTTACTTATTGGAGTTGTGATGGTTTACAGCTCTTCTTACGTGTGGTCAGAATACAAATTTGGAGATGCTTTTTTTTATTTAAAGCGACAATTATTATTTGCATCAATAGGATTAATTGGTATTTGGGTAATGGTTAAAATTCCTTATTTTAAATGGGTGAATTTGGCTGTAACCATATACATTGTCTGTCTACTCCTCTTAGTAACTCTATTTATTCCTGGAGTTGGAATGGTTAGAGGGGGAGCTAATAGTTGGATTGGAGTCGGTGCATTTAGTATACAGCCAAGTGAATTTATGAAATTAGGTTTGATTCTACTATTTGCAAAACTTTTACCACAAAAGCAACATGATTTACCTTTTTTAATGAAAGGTTTCTTTCCTATGTTAGCTCTAATTGTTTTGCCATTTGGCCTGATTATGCTTCAACCAGATCTAGGTACTGGGCTTGTACTCGTTCTAACGGGTATGCTGCTATTATTTGTTTCAGGGGCTAAAATCAGTCATTTTGTCGGTTTAGCTATGCTGGGTTTGGTGGCTTTAGCCGGGCTAATTATTTCTGCACCATACCGAATAAATCGTATTCAGGCTTTCTTAAACCCTTGGGAAGATCCTTTAGGTGACGGTTTCCAAATAATACAATCCTTATATGCCATAGGTCCTGGTGGTTTAATGGGTTTAGGTTTTGGGAATAGTATGCAGAAGTATTTTTATTTGCCCGAGCCACAAACAGATTTTATATTTGCTGTAATGGCTGAAGAGCTAGGGTTAATAGGCGGGGCATTTATACTTGGATTATTTTTCATAGTTGTTTGGAGAGGGATTTTAATTGCTTTGCATGCTCAGGATTTATCAGCATCACTGTTGGCATTTGGTATAACATCTATGATTATGATTCAAGTCATGATTAATATCAGTGTAGTGATAGGATTAATTCCTGTTACTGGTATAACTTTACCATTATTAAGTTATGGAGGATCATCGTTAACATTAACACTATTATCAATTGGTATATTGTTAAATATCAGTCGTTATGCGACAATAAAGTAAAAATAAGTTCTTTGTCACATTAAAGACTTAATTATAATAATAAATATTCTAGTGAATATAATAATTAATCTTCAAAGGATGATTGAAATGCAACAAATTGTAGATCGATTAAATGAACTATCAGTTGGTAAAGTCAGTCTAAATGAACCGCTAAAGAAACATACAACCATTAAGATTGGTGGCCCTGCTGACTTGTTTATTCAACCCCAATCTATTCAAGGCTTAAAAGATGCCATAGATGTACTTAAAGAAAACGATATTCCTGTTCAAGTCATTGGTAGAGGTTCTAATCTTCTAATACCAGATGAAGGTATTAGAGGAGCTGTCATACAATTCAGTAAAGGACTCGACCATCTTGAAGTAATGGATGACCAAATTCGTGTAGGTGGAGGATATCCACTTGTTAGATTATCAGCTGTTATTAGTAGAGATGAACTGAGTGGCTTTGAATTTGCTGGAGGTATTCCAGGAAGTATAGGCGGTGCTGTGTACATGAACGCAGGTGCTCATGGATCCGACATCTCTAACATCTTAGTTAAAGCCCATATATTGTTTGAAGATGGTACTACTGAATGGCTCACAAATGAAGAAATGAAATTTGATTATCGTAAATCGGTTTTACAAGATGAAAGAAAAGGGTATTGTATTGAGGCAATTTTCCAATTAGAAAAAGGCGACAAACAAGAGATTCTTGCTGAATTGAAAAAGCATAAAGAATACAGACGCGAAACTCAGCCGTGGGATCATCCTTGTGCAGGTAGTATTTTCAGAAACCCTTTACCTAACCATGCTGGTCAACTTGTTGAAGAACTAGGGTTGAAAGGACACCAAATAGGTGGCGCTAAAATCTCTGATTTACACGGTAATTTTATTGTTAATGAAGATGACGCGACTTATGATGATGTAATGGCATTAATTGAGTTAATTAAAGACCGTGTTAAAGACAAATATGATATTGAAATGGTAACAGAAGTAGAAATTCTTTAATTTAAGCAAAAATACCTTATTATTATAGGGTTGACTTGTGATATAATAAATAAATAGAATTTACAAATTTTTTAAGGGGAAACTTTTTGAATGGCTCAGAAAAAAGTAGTTTCGATAGAAGATCGAATTCCTCAATTAAAACTAGAGAGAAAAAAGAAAGCCAATCGGCGCTTCTTCACTTATCTAACCGTAATCTTATTCTTAATAATGGTGATTGTTTATTTGCAGTCTCCATTAAGCCACATTCAATCAATCCAAGTGTCTGATAATCGTGTTGTTACAGAAGAGGATATTATTGGTTTAAGTGAATTATCTACAAACCAATCTTTTTGGATGATTGATGTTGAGGATGTCGAACAAAAGGTTTCAGAGCATCTGGAAATCAATAACGTTGATGTTGAGAGAAGTTGGTATAATCAAGTCAACATTATTGTTAATGAGCATAGTCGAGTAGGTTATGTGAAATCTAGTAATCAATTTTATCCAATATTAGAAAATGGAAAAATACTTAAAGAAATTCAATTGGAAACTCCTAGAGGGGATGCACCAATTTTATATGGTTTCTCAAATGAAGAACAGTTAAGTCGATTGACTAACCATCTTTCAAAATTAGATGAATCAATTGTACAGTTAATTTCTGAAATTTATTGGGAACCAGACGATATGAATCAAGATCAATTGAGAATGTTTACAACTGATGGACAAGAAGTTATTGCATCCATCCACAATTTCTCAGAAAAAATGAAAGTATATCCTTCTATTTCATCTCAGTTAACACCTGATATGAAGGGGATATTATATATTGATGTTGGTGCATACTTCCAGCCTTATGAATCTGGGGAAGAAGTTCAATTGGATTCTTCAGAAGAAGACTCTGATTCTTAAATATGTACAAAAATGTAATTTTTTTAATTGAGTAGAAGGTATTATATAAAATACATTGAATTAATGTATAAGGAAAACAAAAGAATTCGTAGCAGATGCCTTAGTCGGAGGTGCAGAAGTTGAATCGTAGTGAAATATTAGTCAGTTTAGATATTGGTACTTCCAAAGTCAAAGTAATTATCGGTGAAGTTTCAAATGATACAATGAATGTGATTGGTGTTGGTGTAGCTGAATCTAAAGGAATGAAAAAGGGAGCTATTGTTGATATTGACCAAACCGTTCATTCAATACAAAATGCTGTAGATCAGGCTGAACGTATGGTAGATATGGAAATTAGTCGAGTTATTGTAAGTATAAACGGCAGTCATATACAACTTCAAAATTGCCATGGAGTTGTTGCTGTATCAAGTGAAACAAGAGAAATTTCAGATGAAGATATTCAACGAGTAATTGAGGCTTCTCAAGTTATGTCTATTCCGCCTGAGAGAGAGATTGTTGATGTCATTCCTCAACAATTCATTGTAGATGGTCAAGATGAAATAACAGACCCACGTGGGATGATTGGCGTTCGTTTAGAAATGCAAGGAACATTAATTACTTGTGGACGAACAAATTTACATAACATTCTAAAATGCGTTGAACGTGCAGGTTTAGAAGTACAGGATATTTGTTTACAACCATTAGCTTCGGGAGAAGTTGCGTTATCACCAGATGAAAAAAATCTAGGTGTAGGCCTTGTTAATGTCGGAGCAGGTAGTACAACAGTTTCTGTTTACTCTGACGGTAACTTGGTTGAAACATCTGTAATACCTCTTGGTGGAGATAACATTACTAAAGATTTATCCATTGGAATGAAGACAACTACAGAGGATGCAGAAATTATTAAGCAAGACTATGGGCATGCCTATTTAAAAGATGCCATCGAAGAAAACACATTTTCAGTCACAACAATTGGAAGTAATGATCAACAAATCTTTAACCAAGTACAAATTACGGAAATTATTGAAGCAAGATTAGCTGAAATTTTTCATTTCGTATTACAAGAGTTCAGAAGAATGGGGTATAGAGATTTACCAGGTGGTTATGTCTTAACTGGAGGTGTGATGAGCCTGCCAGGAGTCATTGATTTGGCTAAAGATATATTTCAGACTAATGTAAGGTCATCAGTACCTACTCATATAGGTGTTAGAGAACCTCATTTTACAGTTGGTCTAGGCACCTTGCAATTTGCCTATCGTAATGCGAAAATACAAGGTAAAGACTATGTTAGTGGTATTCAAACTGATGAGCCACAAAAAGTCAAACCAATGAAAGATAAAAATGTAAGTAAAGCTAAGAAAGATACAGATAAATCTAAACCAAATGATAAAGAAAACCTAGTTAAACGATTACAGAATTACTTTTTCGATTAATATTTAGTGATTCCTTCACAAAAGTCATTGAAAAGGAATTTTGAACAATAGGAGGAACAAAAGATGTTAGATTTCGAATCAAATGTTGATCAACTAGCCACAATAAAAGTAATCGGTTGCGGCGGTGGTGGTAGTAACGCTGTTAACCGAATGATTGAACATGGTGTACAAGGTGTAGAATTTATTGCAGTTAATACAGATGCCCAAGCTCTTAATCTATCAAAAGCTGAAACTAAACTACAAATTGGTGAAAAATTAACACGAGGTTTAGGGGCAGGAGCTAACCCAGAGGTCGGTAAAAAAGCTGCCGAAGAAAGCAGAGAACTTATTGAAGAAGCACTTCAAGGTGCTGACATGGTATTTGTTACTGCTGGAATGGGTGGTGGAACTGGTACTGGTGCTGCACCTGTTGTTGCCCAAATCGCTAAAGAAATGAATGCATTAACTGTTGGTGTTGTTACTCGTCCGTTCTTATTTGAAGGCAGAAAAAGATCTACTCAGGCAACGAATGGTGTAGATTCACTAAAAGCAAGTGTTGATACACTAATCGTTATTCCTAATGATCGTTTATTAGAAATTGTTGATAAGAACACACCTATGTTAGAAGCATTCCGTGAAGCAGATAATGTGCTAAGACAAGGTGTACAAGGTATTTCCGACTTAATTGCTGTTCCGGGTCTTATTAACGTTGACTTTGCAGACGTAAAAACAATTATGGCTGATCGAGGTTCAGCATTAATGGGAATTGGTGTGGCTACAGGTGAAAACCGAGCGACAGAGGCTGCAAAGAAAGCTATTTCTTCACCATTACTTGAAACTTCAATAGACGGTGCTCACGGTGTATTAATGAACATCTCTGGTGGAGCTAACTTAAGTTTATTTGAAGTACAAGAAGCTGCAGAAATCGTAACTTCAGCAGCTGACCAGGAAGTTAATGTGATTTTCGGTTCAGTTATTAACGAAAATCTTAAAGATGAAATTGTGGTAACAGTAATTGCTACTGGCTTTGATGAGAGCAAAAAACAAGACCAAGGACAACCACAAGGATTTCAACAGCGACCAGCATCAAATCCAAGTCCTTCTTTAAATCAAGCTCAACAACAACCACAAAGACAAGAAACGCCAAGTCGCAAATCTTTTGAAGAAGATACACTCGATATTCCTACGTTCTTAAGAAACAGAAATAGAGATCGATAAGAGTACAACCCTGTAGCTGAAAAAGCTATAGGGTTTTTTGTGTTTTTTGTGTCTTCCACTTATATTACTTCTCTGTTATAATTATATTTTGTGTTACCGCACATATAAGCAGTTCGCGAAATCCTGCTTAATCAAAACTAAGGAGATGATTAACATGTCAGAGAACTATTATCTACCAAGGTCAGGTCCAATGCCTAGACCGAATAGCGTCGAGGAAGGGCGCGAGATTTTAAAGAACGAGGCGTTTGATGCGCCGAATGTTCAATCAATTACGTTTAATGCGTTAGAATTTACTGCGGTCTGTCCGAAAACGGGTCAACCCGATTTCGGAAGAGTGGAAATCACTTATACTCCTAAAAATAAATGCATTGAATCTAAGTCATTGAAGTTTTATCTTTGGTCATTTAGAGATCAAGGAGCATTTTGTGAATCATTGGCGGCACAAATTGCAGATGATATTGTTTTTGCTATTGAGCCTCTTAATGTTGAAGTCACAGTATACCAATCGGCACGTGGTGGCATTGAGCTCACCACAAAGGCGGTACGTGACAATGATGAGTAAAGATCAAAAGTTAATTCTGCTTAATGTCATTTTTGCAAGTGCTTTAGTTGTTGCAAATGTAATTGCTGGTAAACTTGTTATGTTTAGTGAAAACTTTATTGTTCCAGCTGCTGTAGTTGTTTATGCAGTCACGTTTTTAATCACTGATATCATTCATGAAAATTACGGAAAAAAACAAGCTAAACAGACGATCATCTTTGGGTTTATCGCACAAATTTTTGCAAGCATCATGATTTTATTTGGTCAACTTTTACCGGTTGCTCCTTTTGCACAAGAATCGCAGACTGCATATGAAACTTTACTTGGTCAAAATGCCCGTTTTGTGTTAGCGTCACTTGCAGCATATCTAACATCCCAACACATTGATGTTTGGATATTCTCAATGCTTAAAAAATTAACACACACTCGCCTTAAGTGGTTAAGAAATAACTTGAGTACTGCAATTTCTCAATTAATTGATACTACTGTATTTATTACGATTGCTTTTATTGGTAATGTACCAAATATTTGGATGATGATCTTAAGCCAATATGTAATTAAGTTAGGCATTGCTACACTAGATACACCGATTTTTTACTGGTTAACCAGAAAAAATAAACAAACAGATTCAGTAAACCAGCCTATGGAAGCTACTTCATAACTGATTTCAAATCATTCTAATCTTTATTATGACAAAACCTTGCAAAAATAGATGCAAAAAGAGCCGAAAAATTGACATGATTTTTCGGCTCTTTTTTTTATACTTTTAGGTACAAGCATAAAACTTTCTCTATTTCAAAAAGGGATGACTGTCGTGCAAATATACTTAGATTTAATATGGATTTTAAATTTTTTCTTTGATTGCCTTGTTTTGTTCGTCGTAGCTTGGGTTGTGCGACATCCTTTTTCTAAATGGCGTGTTGTTTTGGCGGGATTCTACGCTTCATTAATTATTCCATTATCGTTTATCCCTTCTTTGGACTGGCTCAATTTACCAATTATTAAAGCGTTGTATTCAATTGGCATCATCTTAATAGCTTTTTCATTCCAATCAATGAAAAAGTTTTTTATTTATTTTTTTAGTTTCTATTTCATTAACTTTGCAATCGGAGGTGGATTGTTTGGGCTTCATTATTTTTTACAATCTCAATATATCGATGCTCCTTGGTTAACACATATAAGCTATGGAAATATGGTTAGTTGGATATTTATACTTATTACTTTTCCTTTATTTCTTTGGTTTACAAAAGATCGATTACAATCCCTTTCCGTTATCAAGTTAAAACATGAACAATTATATGATGTAGTTGTAAAAATTAACGAGAATATGAGCTTTCACTTAAAAGGTTTTTATGATACTGGTAATCAATTAACCCATCCTCTCATGAACAAACCCATTATGTTAATTGACGAACCTACAGCAGCTGAATGGTTTGGAAGCGATAAAATTAATGAGTTAAGAAACAAATCACATTTAAGTCCAGACTACGAACTGCCTTTTGAGTATATTCCATTAAAAAAAGCCGGCGGAGATCATGGATACATTCCAGTATTTCAGGTTAAACAAGTTTCGATTAAAGTTGGTCAGTTTATTCATTCATCCAAAAGAGTTTATGTTGGTGTACACTTTGGGGAGTTTTCTCAGAGTCTGAATTATAACAGCCTGTTACATCCATTATTATTTCAATCTAAAAATACAAAGGTTCAACATGTGAAAGGAGTAATATAATGAAGCGAGTTTGGTACCGAATTAAATTCTTTTTCTTAACGTTAATTATTAAACTTAAAGGTAAGCCTGATGAAATTTACTATATTGGGGGGAGTGAAGCCTTACCGCCACCATTAACAAAAGAAGTAGAAAAAGAAATGTTAGATCGGGTGAGTAATGGTGATGCAGAGGCAAAGTCTAAATTAATTGAGCATAATTTAAGATTAGTGGTTTATATCGCTAAAAAGTTTGAGAATACGGGTATTCATATTGAGGATTTAATAAGTATTGGTTCAATTGGACTCATAAAAGCCGTTAATACATTTAATCCAGAGAAAAATATTAAACTGGCGACGTATGCATCAAGATGTATTGAAAATGAAATATTAATGTACTTAAGAAGGAATAATAAGCGTAAAACAGAAATTTCATTTGATGAACCTTTGAATGTAGATTGGGATGGTAATGAGTTATTATTATCTGATGTTTTAGGCACTGAAGAAAATATTATTACTAAAGACCTGGATTTGTCTGTTGATAAAAATTTATTAAAATCGGCATTATCAAAGTTATCAGGACGAGAAAAGCAAATTATGGAAATGCGATTTGGTTTGAGTGGTAACAAGGAACAAACTCAGAAAGATGTCGCTGAACAACTTGGAATTTCACAATCTTATATTTCAAGACTAGAGAAAAAAATTATCAGACGTTTAAAACGAGAATTTAATAAAATGGTATAAAAACCTTGTAGTAACTAGGGTTGCACCATTTCAAATAAATTAATCAATAGATATACAATATTTTGAAAATGAATAAATCCGCATAAAAACTTCCGTACTGGAGAAACTTTAAATTGAACATCATCTCCATGCGGGAGGGGCAAAAATGGCGAGACATAAAGTTGAAATATGCGGTGTTGATACTTCAAAGTTGCCAGTTTTAACGAATGAAGAAATGCGTGACTTATTTAGACGCATGCAGTCTGGAGAAGTACAAGCAAGGGAAGAATTAGTGAATGGTAATTTAAGATTAGTATTAAGTGTCATTAAGCGTTTTAATCATCGTGGAGAAAATGTAGATGATTTATTTCAGGTTGGTTGTATCGGTTTGATGAAATCAATTGACAACTTTGACTTAGGTCAAAATGTAAAATTTTCGACTTATGCGGTACCTATGATCATCGGTGAGATTCGTAGGTATTTAAGAGATAATAATCCGATAAGAGTTTCAAGGTCTTTAAGAGACATAGCTTATAAGGCATTACAAATTAAAGAACAATTAATGAGTAAAACATCTACTGAACCAACGACTCAAGAAATTGCAAAAGAGATGGATGTTCCACAAGAAGATGTGGTTTTTGCATTAGATGCCATTCAAGATCCAGTTTCATTGTTTGAACCTATTTATAACGATGGAAGCGATCCAATCTTTGTTATGGATCAACTAAAAGATGAGAAACAAAAAGATTCTTCTTGGGTTAATGATTTAGCCATTCGAGAAGGAATAAAAAGTTTAAATGATCGAGAAAAGCTTATCATTAATCAACGTTTCTTTGAAGGAAAAACACAAATGGAAGTTGCAGATGAGATAGGAATCTCACAAGCTCAAGTTTCAAGACTTGAAAAATCAGCAATTAAAGAAATGAATAAAAGTGTATTAGAAAACTAGTTCTTAATCACTGTTAAAGCTAAATGTTAATACAAGAAAAGGTAACATATATGAATTTAATGAAGAGTGAAAGGCGGCGACTCCTGGTCGACTAAAAACGGCCACGTCCTGCGCCTGCGGTTACTCGGCGGAAACTAATGCAAAGACGTATTTCAAGTAGCATTTGTGGCCAACTTCGACACTTGACCGTCCAGGTCTTCGCGGGAACAGCACGAGCGAAAATCGCTTTGGATGCACCTGCGTCTACTAGTAATGCTTCGAAGTAAGCTTACTCGGCGCAATGGTGCAATGAGGGTTATTCATTGAAGTTCCTTCGTTGAGGCCGTGCCCGCGGAAAGCGTCCGCCTGTAACGATTCGTAGAATTAACACAACTTTAACAAAACTAATTTTAAAGTAGCTCCTGAAATTTTCAGGGGCTATTTTTATGTGTCTTTTCATATATGTAAGACAAAGGGGTGATTTTCATGTTATTATCAGAACTTCAAACAAAAGATATTATAAATGTTGATAACGGTGAAAAAATTGGATTTATTAACGATTTAGAGGTTGATGTCACCATAGGGGTTGTTTTAGCATTAGTTGTAACCACAAGAGCCAAATGGTTTGGTTTATTCGGTGAAGAGGAAGAGTTATTAATCCGATGGTCAAACATCGAACGAATTGGAGCAGATGTAATCCTTGTGAAGATACCGCATATGAATAGACAATTTGAATAATAATATGCAGAAAATTGTTGATATCTATGGTAAAATAGGGAGTAATACAAGGAGCGATCGTATGGAAATCTTGGAACATCATGAAAATTATTTAGAAGTGAAACCATGGAAAGGATCAAATGTAACAGCTGGATTTTCTACTCGACAAAATGGTTATAGTCAAGCGCCATTTAATTCTATGAACTTAGGTCTACATGTGAAGGATCAACGAGTACATGTTCTAAAAAACAGGCAAAAGTTTAGTGAATGGATTAAACGACCTTTAAGTGATTGGAAATCCCTTAATCAAGTTCATAGTAATGAGATTATTGATTTAACTACATGGGATGGGGACTTAAATAAATTAAAGCATGACGAGGCTGCAATTGATGCGGATGGTATGTTAACCGATACCCCTAATCATGTGCTAACGGCTTTTTATGCTGATTGTGTTCCATTACTATTTAAAGCTAAACACTCTAATTTGATAGGGATTGCTCATGCCGGCTGGAAAGGCACGGTAAAAAACATAGGGCCACTAATGGTTAATAAGTTTATGGAAAAAGGGATAAAACCTGGTGAAATTGAAGTCATTATTGGACCGTGTATTTCAAAGAAGAATTATGAGGTTGACCAACGTGTCGTTGATCATATACCGGAAGCTTATCATGATGAGGTATTAACTCCGACTACAGAAGGTCATTTTTTATTAGATCTAAAACGATTAAATTTTCTGTATTTAGTCGATGCTGATGTCATAAGTGATTATATATATATAACTGAATATTGCACATTTAAAGATGAGGAATTATTTTATTCCTATCGTAGAGATCAAGGTGAAACTGGACGTATGATGGCATTTATTTATCTTAACAATAGTTAATCAACAAGAGGGGATGTCTAATGACCATTAAAGAAAATTATAATCAAATCATGAGCCAAATAAATGAAGCATGTCAGCGTTCCAATCGTCAGGAAGATGAAATAACTGTTGTCGCTGTAACTAAATATGTGTCAATTGAAACAGCTAACCAAGCGATTAAAGCAGGTATTCAAGATTTAGGCGAAAATCGTTTAGAAGGCTTTAAAGAGAAATTTGAAGTGATTGGTAAACAAGCTACTTGGCATTTTATTGGGACTCTACAGTCCCGAAAAGTGAAAGAAATTATAGACGATGTAGATTACATACATTCATTAGATCGTAAATCATTGGCTAAAGAAATTAACAAACGATCTAATAGAAAAATCCCTTGCTTTATACAAGTTAATACAAGTGGTGAAGAATCAAAACATGGTCTCCAACCTGAACAAGTGAATGATTTCATAAAATTATTAGGGGATTATGAGAATATAGAGGTTGTTGGATTAATGACCATGGCACCATTGACTGAAGAACAAGATGTTGTTCGTAACTGTTTTAAGTCATTGCGTAATCTTAGAGATCAAATTCAAGAGATGAACTTGAATCATGCCCCTTGTCATTACCTATCAATGGGAATGAGTCAGGATTTTGAGGTTGCTATTGAAGAGGGAGCCACACATTTGCGAATAGGGACAAGCTTAGTAGGAAAAGAGCTACAATAGGAGGTTTATTATGGGGTTTAAAGATAAATTCAAAGCTTTCTTTGACTTTGAAGAATACGATGAGGTTGAAGAAACGGTACAACACAACGAGCGAACTCATCAACACTACCGGGAACAACCTTCAAATCAAGATCAAAAAGATAATATCGTTAGCCTAACATCGGTACAAAATGATGCAAAAATGGTTTTGTGTGAGCCCACGAGCTATGATGAAACACAAAGCATAGCAGACCATTTAAAGAAAAGGCAATCAATCGTAGTTAATTTGCAACGCTTGGATCATCAAACTGGACGCAGGATTGTAGATTTTTTAAGTGGGACAGTCTATGCATTAAATGGAAATATACAGAAGTTAGGTCAACAAACTTTTTTATGTACACCCGAGCATGTGAATATATCGGGTAATATCACAGAATTATTTGATGAAGAACAATTTAATAGAAAGTAGGTAAATCAATGGAATTATTAGGTACCATAATTATTTTTGCTATTCAAGGTTATTCTTTTGCTTTAATTGCTTATATCCTAATGTCTTGGTTTCCAGGGGCAAGAGAATCTTCAATTGGGCAATTTTTAGCTAAAATTTGCGAGCCATTTTTAGAGCCGTTCAGAAAAATTATTCCTCCAATTGGAATGATTGATATTTCACCAATTGTAGCTATTATTGTTTTGAATTTAGCCGTTGACGGTGCTATAACTTTATTTACAAGATTTCTTTAATAAGTTAGTGAGGTAGCACATGGATATTTATCAACATTACAGACCAGATGAACAACCTTTCATTGACCAAGCGCTAGACTGGAAAGAGCAAGTTGAAATCCAGTACAAAACCATTGTCACTGACTTTTTGAATCCCAGAGAACAAACGATACTTCAATCCATAATTGGCAAGCAAAGTGATCTAATCCTTGACTTTTATGGGGGATACAAGCAAGCCGAGAGAAAAAAAGCAATACTAGCTCCATTTTATGAAGATATACAATCTAATAGCTTTAATATCACAGTTTTACAAGGTTCATTTCATACGAAGTTTGTCACTTTAACACATAGAGATGTGCTAGGAACTCTAATGTCATTGGGCATTCATCGGAAAAAAGTTGGAGACATCTTAGTTGATCACGGATTTTTTCAAATAATAGCTGATCAAGAAATTGCAGTATTTATACAAATGCAGTTAACAAAAATAAAAAACACGTCGATAACATTAAAAGAAGTGCCTTTCCAAGTGGTAATTAACCAAAATCATAATTGGTATGAAAAAGATAGTACAGTTTCTTCAACCAGGCTGGATGTTATATTAAAAGATATCTATCAAGTGTCTCGTCAAAAAGCTCAGGAATATATTCAAAAAGAAGCTGTTAAAGTTAATTACCGGGTCGTAAGTGATCCTTCATTTAGCCTTGAGTCAGGTGATTTAATTTCAGTTAAGAAAAAAGGTCGTAGTAAAGTCGTTGGATTATTGGGAGAAACAAAGAAAAATAAAATCAGAATAAGAACTGCCAGATTAAAATAACGTTTAATTTTGAAGGAATTCAACATTTCTTGTCGAAATAGTTATATAAATCTGGAGACGTATGAATACAAAAGGGGGCTACAAAATGGGTTTAACGCCATTAGATATTCATAATAAAGAATTTGCAAGAGGATTTCGTGGTTATGATGAAGATGAGGTTAATGAATTTTTAGATCAAGTTATTAAGGATTTTGAAAAAGTTATTCGTGAAAAGAAGTCTTTAGAGGAACGTGTATCTGAATTAGAAGAGAAGAATGGTCACTTTAATAACATTGAGGAAACACTTAACCGCTCAATTTTAGTTGCTCAGGAAACAGCAGATGAAGTGAAAAATAATGCGAATAAAGAAGCAAAATTAATCATTAAAGAAGCTGAGAAAAATGCTGATCGTATTGTGAATGAAGCTTTAACAAAATCTAGATCAGTTTCTATAGAGATTGAAGAACTAAAAAAACAAGCGAAGGTATTCCGTACTCGTTTAAAGATGCTTGTTGAAGCTCAACTAGACATTATTGATAATGATGATTGGGAAGACTTATTTGAAATTGAATCGAATGAAGAAGACAACCACCGTTTAGGTGAATACTCTACTTCTGAATAAATGTCTTGACGAAATAATCATTTTTTCATATAATTTCATATCGTATAAGAATAATAAAATTTTGAAAACGAAGATGGGAACAGTACTTAAAAGACAATCGTTTAGAGCGAGCTGGGGTTGGTGAAAGCCTGGTAACGACCTTTTAAGGAAGATCATCCCGGAGTTCCTTTTTGAATGAAGTAAAAGAGGACGTTTCATTCACGTTACGAATGTCGAGTGGAGTGACAAATTGATGTTACTCAATGAGGGTGGTACCGCGAGTTTTCTCGTCCCTATTTAGGGATTCGAGGAAACTCTTTTTTTATACTTTCTTATTTTGGTCAATGATAGAAAGTATGAATTAGAACGAATAAAGAACTTATTTTAGGAGGATTTTGAATGAGTTATAAAGATACGCTCTTAATGCCGCAAACTGAATTTCCGATGCGCGGGAATCTACCGAAACGTGAACCGGAAATGCAAGAACGCTGGAATCAAGAAAATATTTATGAAAAAGTACAAAACCGTACAAAAGGTCGTCCGTTATTTGTGTTACATGATGGACCTCCTTATGCTAATGGTGATCTCCACATGGGGCATGCCTTAAATAAAATTTTAAAAGACTTTATTGTACGTTATAAGTCAATGTCTGGTTTCCATGCTCCTTATGTACCTGGATGGGATACTCATGGTCTTCCAATAGAAGTTGCATTAACTAAGAAAAAGAAAATTAAACGTAAAGAAATGTCTATTGCTGAATTTAGAGAACGTTGTAAAGACTATGCGTTAGATCAAATTGACAGGCAACGTGAACAGTTCAAGCAATTGGGTGTGCGTGGTGATTGGGATAATCCATATATTACATTAAAGCCTGAATTTGAAGCACAACAAATTAAAGTATTTGGTGAGATGGCTAAACGTGACTTTATCTATAAAGGTAAGAAACCTGTTTACTGGTCGCCTTCATCTGAATCCGCATTAGCTGAAGCTGAAATTGAATATCAAGATAAGCGCTCACCATCAATTTATGTTGCTTTCGATGTTTCTGATGGTAAAGGTGTCTTAGATGGTGATGAGCAAATCGTCATTTGGACGACAACGCCTTGGACGATTCCAGCAAACTTAGCTATTGCTGTTCATCCGGACCTAGAATATGTAGTCGTTGAAGCTGACGGACGTAATTTTGTTATTGCTCATGATTTACTTAATGAAGTATCTGAAAAACTAGAATGGCAAGAAGTTAACGTAGTTAAAACATTAAAAGGCGCTGAATTAGAACATGTTGTGGCTAAGCATCCAATCTATGACCGTGATTCATTAGTTATTTTAGGTGTTCATGTGACAACTGAATCAGGTACGGGTTGTGTTCATACTGCTCCAGGTCACGGGGAAGATGACTTTTGGATTGGTAAACAATACGGTTTAGATGTTCTTTGCCCAGTTGATGAGAAAGGTGTCTTTACTGATGAAGCACCTGGTTTTGAAGGTCAATTCTATGACAAGGCGAATAAAGAAATTACAGAGAAATTAGAAGCAGAAGGTGCTTTACTTAAACTTGAGTTTATCACTCACTCGTATCCGCATGACTGGCGTACAAAAAAGCCAACAATCTTCCGTGCGACATCTCAGTGGTTCGCTTCTGTTAAAGATTTTAGAGAAACTTTACTTGAAGAGATTAAAAATGTGAATTGGCATCCTGAATGGGGTGAGGTTCGTATGCACAACATGGTCAAAGACCGTGAAGACTGGTGTATTTCTCGTCAGCGTGTTTGGGGTGTACCAATTCCTGTATTCTATGGTGAAGATGGTGAACCGATTATTACTGAAGAAACGATTGAGCATGTTGCTGATTTATTCAGAGAGCACGGTTCAAATGTTTGGTTCGAACGTGAAGCTAAGGAGCTTTTACCGGATGGGTTCACACATCCATCAAGCCCTAACGGTGAATTCACTAAAGAAACAGATATTATGGATGTTTGGTTTGATTCAGGTTCAACTCACCAAGGTGTATTGTTAGAACGCGAAGATTTAGCTCGACCTGCAGACCTTTATCTAGAAGGCTCTGACCAGTATCGTGGTTGGTTTAATTCTTCATTAACGACATCTGTTGCTGTAACTGGTAAAGCACCTTACAAAGGCATCTTAAGCCATGGGTTCACGCTAGATGGTGAAGGACGTAAGATGAGTAAATCTATGGGTAATGTGATGGTACCTTCTAAGATTATGAAGCAGCTTGGAGCGGATATCTTACGCCTTTGGGTTGCAAGTACAGATTATTCAGCTGACGTAAGAGTTTCTGATAATATCTTAAAACAAGTAGCTGAAGTCTATCGTAAGATTCGTAACACATTCCGTTTCTTACTTGGTAACTTACATGACTTTAACCCAGCAACTGATGCAGTGGCTGATTCAGATTTAGAAGAAGTTGACCGTTATATGCTTATTCGCTTACAAGAAACGGTTCGCAAAGTAAGAAAAGCTTATGATGATTATGAATTCTCAACCATTTATCATACAGTTAATAATTTCTGTACAGTTGATTTAAGTTCTTTCTACTTGGATTTTGCAAAAGATATTTTATATATTGAGCAAGCGAATGATCACCGCCGTCGTAGTATTCAAACCGTTTACTATGAAATGGTCGTTAGCTTAAGTCAATTATTATCACCGATTTTATCTCATACATCAGAAGAAGTTTACCAATATATTCCTGGTGTTGAGGAAGACAGTGTACAATTAACTGATATGCCAGAAGGTAGATCTGTTGAAGGCGAAGCAACGATCAAACAAAAATGGGAAGACTTTATGGATATTCGTGAAGATGTCTTAAAAGCTCTTGAAGAAGCACGTGCGGATAAGGTCATCGGAAAATCACTAGAAGCTAAACTAACAATCGTCCCTAAAGATGAAGCGACTATGGATTTATTAAACTCAATGGAACATCTGCATCAATATTTAATCGTATCTGAAGTTAATTTATCTCAGAATCACGATTTAGCTAAATCCTATAATCGTGTATCTGTAGCTGTTGAAAAACATGAAGGTGAAAAGTGTCAGCGTTGTTGGGTATCATCTCACACGGTTGGTAACAATGAAAAACACCCTGAATTATGTGAGCGTTGCGCAGATATTGTAGGTTAATTTTTTAAGATATATTATGTTTAGAAATAGATTTATCGTGTCATTTATTTGGAGCTGTTAAATATTAATGTTGATAAAATAAGTGAAAATTATTAATACGTAAAGCAAAAGGCGGCGACTCCTGCGGGAACAGCGCGAGCCGAAAATCACGCAAAACGAACGGCAGTGAGTTTTGGGAAGTTGAGGCCGTGCCCGCGGAAAGCGTCCGCCTGTAGCGATTCGTAGAATCAACAACATACTTTAATGTAGCCATTTAACTAATCAGCTTTAAGATTTATTTGAATAGAAGATTACTTTTAATTATACGAGCCTCTACTAATCATTTTAGTAGGGCTCTTTTATTTATTTACAAAAGTAGGGCATTTCTTTTTTTATTCCATTATTAATCGTCTTAACGTTGTTTTTATGGTAAAATTCAATAGGATAGTTAGTAATGGAGGTAGCATTGTGAGATATTACATATTAACACTAATCATTGTTTTCCTAGATCAATTAACTAAATGGACCGTCACAAGGTCGATGGATTTGTATGAATCAATAGAAGTGATCCCTGGATTCTTATCCATTACTTCTCATAGAAATTCCGGGGCTGCCTGGGGAATTTTAGAGGGACAGATGTGGCTGTTCTATATAGTAACTGTCATTGTTATTGGTGTGCTGATTTATTACATGAATTTATACAAAGATAGTTACCCTGGTTTGATGATCGGATTTGCATTTATACTTGGTGGTGCTATTGGTAACTTTATTGATCGAATTTTATTTCAAGAAGTAATAGACTTCATTGATGTTTATATATTTAATTATGACTTCCCAATATTTAATATAGCTGATTCAGCACTAACTGTAGGGGTAGTATTATTTATTGTGTTTATGTTGATTGATGAAATGAAAAACAAAGGAAAGAAATTCAATGGATAAACAAACATATGTTGTAACAGAAGAATACAAAAATAAGCGTATTGACAAAGTATTAACTCAATTAAACCTAACTGCCTCACGCAGCCAAATCCAGTCTTGGATTAAAGATGGTTATGTTACAGTTAATGGTGAACATGTCAAAAGTAATTATAAGTGTCAGTTAAGTGACGAGTTAGCTTGGGAAGAACCAGAAGTGCAAGAACTTGAAATTGAACCTGAAAATATACCGCTAAATATTATTTATGAGGATGAGCATTTACTCGTTGTTAATAAAGAAAAAGGTATGGTTGTTCACCCTTCCCATGGTCATCGAACTGGAACATTAGTACATGCATTACTTTATCATTGTAACGATTTATCAGGAATAAACGGGGTTTATCGTCCTGGTATTGTACATCGTATTGATAAAGATACAAGTGGTTTATTGATTGTAGCTAAACATGATCAAGCGCATGAAAAACTTTCAGAACAACTTTCTAATAAAGAAATAAAACGTCAATATGAGGCTATAGTTCATGGCACCATTAATCATGATAAAGCCACTATTGATGCGCCGATTGGCCGCGACCCTAATGACCGTCAAAAAATGGCTGTTGTGGAAAATGGAAAGCCAGCGATAACTCATTTCTCAGTAGTTGAACGTTTCGATAAGTTTTCTCATGTGTACTGTGATTTAGAAACTGGAAGAACCCATCAAATTCGTGTTCATTTTCAATACATTGATCATCCACTTGTTGGTGACCCTAAATATGGCAGAAGAAAAACGTTAGATGTCCAAGGACAAGCTCTGCATGCTAGGAAATTATCGTTTATACATCCGATCACAGGGGAAAAGTTAGAATTCACCTGTGAACCACCTAATATTTTTAAAGAAACATTAGAAAATGTCTCTAAAATCTATTGACATTTATACATTATCAAGTAAAATAAGCAATTAGAATATAAACCTTTAAACATAGTCCAGAGAGGCTATCAAGGTGACAAATTGTACGGATATTTGGGGATTAGTATATCTAAAACCTCTTTTGTCACCTTGTGTGCCAAAAGAGGTTTTTTTGTGTGATTTGTTTTAGGAGGGATGTTATGCAAGAAAAAACTCAGCTACTTGATGAAGCAGCTATAGCAAGAGCAATCAAAAGAATATCTCATGAAATTATCGAGCGAAACAAAGGTACTGATGACTTGGTTTTAGTTGGAATAAAAACTCGAGGAATGCCTTTAGCAAAACGTATTCAAACAAATATTGAACAAATTGAAAATGTAAAGGTAGAAACTGGTGAATTAGATATATCACTTTACCGAGATGATCTATCTAACAAGGATTCTGTCGATGAAGCAACGGTTAACCAAACAAATATTCAACAGGACATTTCTGGAAAGAAAATTATTCTTGTAGATGATGTTCTTTTTACTGGACGTACAGTTCGAGCAGCAATGGATGCGATTATCGATATTGGAAGACCTGAAAGTGTACAGCTAGCTGTCTTAATTGATCGAGGACATCGTGAGTTACCAATCAGAGCTGATTACGTAGGCAAAAACATCCCAACTTCAAAGGATGAAGTCATTAAGGTTCAACTCGTTGAATCGGATGAAATGGATCAAGTAAGTATTTTTGAATAATTTAATAGATCGAACCTTTAAAAGATAGTCCAGAGAGGCTAAGAAGGTTGTGAATGTAACTTGTGTCATATTACCGGGAGTAGTATGTACAGGTATACCTCTTTGCGACCTTTCGCAAAGAGTTTTTTTTATGGCAATAACTATAGAGTAATTATAAAAATAAGGAGAGAAAAACATGAACACAAATGAGAGAGTATTAGATGTAAGAGACGTACCAAATTGGAACAAGTGGTTAATTCTAAGTTTACAGCATTTATTCGCGATGTTTGGAGCAACAATTTTAGTACCATTTTTAACTGAAATGTCTCCGAGCATTGCTTTAATTACAAGTGGATTAGGGACACTTGCTTACTTAATAATTACTAGAGGTCAGATTCCAGCTTATCTAGGTTCTAGTTTTGCTTTTATTACGCCAATTGTTGTAGCAACGCAAGTGGAGAGCCTGGCTGGCGCAATGGTTGGTGCTTTCTTAGTAGGTGTTGTTTATGGAATTGTCGCCTTATTTATTAAATTGGCAGGTGTAAACTGGTTACTAAATATTTTACCGCCAGTTGTTGTTGGACCAGTGATTATGGTGATTGGTCTTGGATTAGCTCCTACAGCTATTGATATGGCAATGAATAAAGATGGGAACTACAATTTAACGTTTATTGGAATCGCTCTTGTTACTTTAACAATAACAATCGTCGCATCAATTTTCTTTAAAGGTTTCTGGAAGATCATCCCGATTCTTCTAGGTATTGTTGGAGGATATATCTTCGCACTAATACTTGGTGTGGTAGACACCAGTGGAATTAAATACAGCTGGAACGAATTGTTGAACGCTAATGGTTTTGGAGAATTGATTGCTGCTATTTTCACAAAACCAGAATTCCTAATACCGTTTGTTGATTTTTCACCATTTGATGTGATTAGTTGGTCAATCGTTGGTATTATGGTTCCTATCGCTCTAGTAACCATCACAGAGCATATTGGTGACCAGATGGTATTATCAAAAGTTACAAACAAAAACTTCATTAAGAAACCAGGACTTCACCGCTCAATTCTAGGTGATGGTGTAGCTACGATTATTGCATCAATGCTTGGTGGACCACCGAACACAACATATGGCGAAAACATTGGGGTTCTAGCCATTACAAGAGTTTTCAGTGTATTTGTAATCGGAGGAGCTGCTGTACTAGCGATTTTCTTCGGATTTATCGATATCATCTCAGTACTAATTAAATCAATACCAACGCCAGTTATGGGAGGGGTATCAATTCTTCTATTCGGTATTATCGCTTCAAGTGGTTTAAGAATGTTAATAGATAACAACGTCGATTTAGGTAAGAATCGCAACTTAATTATTTCATCAGTCATTCTGGTTATTGGAATCGGTGGTATGTATATTCAAATTCAACTACCAGAGTTTGATTTACAGCTTTCAGGCATGGCTCTATCAGCAATTATCGGTGTCATTCTGAACTTGATTTTACCTGGGCGAGAAGAAGCAAAGGGTAATGATGAAATGTTTGAAACGGATCATAAACAAGCAAGCTAAGGAGGCTTTATATGAATCATTTATTCTCAATTAATGACTTGTCAGTAGAAGATATTCATCAATTAATTGATGATGCTAATGAGATTATTGAGTCATCAGAGTCGCCGCATTTACCACATACAGGAGCTCTATTATTCTATGAACCTTCGACTCGGACGAAAATGAGCTTTGAAATGGCTTGTATAAATTCAGGTGTGAATCTTTTATCATTCGCACCTGAAACTTCAAGCGTTACAAAGGGAGAATCCCTTTACGATACAGTAAAAACTGTTGAAGCAATCGGTGCTGAATTTGTAGTGATTCGTCATAATCAAGAACGATACTATGATGAATTAAACCAAATATCCATACCTATTATTAATGCAGGAGATGGTTCAGGTGAGCACCCTACACAAAGTCTTCTGGATTTACTAACGATTAAACAAGACTTTGGTCACTTTGAAAATCTAGTTATAACTATTTGCGGTGATATACTTCATAGCCGGGTTGCACGATCTAATGCTCAAATTTTATCAAAGCTTGGTGCCAAAGTTCAATTTGTCGCTAAATCAGAATGGCATGATCAAAGCTTACCTTTTGAATATGTCACTATGGATGAAGCTGTTAAAGAATCTGATGTCATCATGCTATTACGAGTGCAAAACGAACGACACAAACAAACTTATCAATGTGAAGATTATTTAGATCAGTACGGATTAACTGTTGAAAGAGGAAAACTAATGAAACCAAAAAGTATTATCATGCATCCAGCCCCTTTTAATCGGGGAGTCGAGATTGATAGTTCGCTAGTGGAGTGTGAACGGTCTCGTATCTTTAAACAAATGTCAAACGGGGTAGCCATGAGGCAAGCGATTATAAATTTTTATATAAACCAAGGAGGGTTAACATATGACATTACTCATTAAAAATGTTCAATTATTAGATCACGAGTCATTAACAGACGTTCTTATTAAAGAAGGCAAAATAAAATCTATTGGTTTAAATCTATCGAGCACAGAAGCTGAAGTGATCGACGCAAAAGGTAACTACTTATTCCCAGGCTTTGTGGATGTGCATGTTCATTTACGCGAGCCAGGTGGTGAAGCTAAAGAAACGATTGATACAGGAACATTAGCAGCCGCTAGAGGTGGATTTACAACAATTTGCCCAATGCCGAATACTAATCCTGTTCCTGATTCAAAAGAAACATTACAACATGTATTAGAACGAATTGAAGATACAGCTCATGTTCGTGTATTACCTTATGTTGCTATTACAAAAGATCAACAGGGTGAAGAGCTAGTGGATTTTGAATCGCTTAAAGAACAAGGTGCATTTGCTTTTACCGATGATGGTGTAGGCGTTCAGTCAGCTCACATGATGTATCGTGCGATGAAGCAAGCAAAAAAAGCTGGATCTTCGATTGTTGCACACTGTGAAGAAAACACTCTTGTTTACGATGGTGTGATGCATGATGGCAACAAAAACATTGAACTTAACCTACCAGGCATTCCATCCATTAGTGAATCCGCTCATATTGCTCGTGATGTTCTTTTAGCTGAAGCAACGGGTTGTCATTATCATGTATGTCATGTCAGCACAAAAGAATCTGTAAGAGTTATTCGAGATGCCAAGGGCGCTGGTATTCCAGTTACAGCTGAAGTTACTCCTCATCATTTATTACTTACTGAAAATGATATTCCATCAGACGATGCGAATTATAAAATGAATCCTCCATTACGATCGAAAGCAGATCGCCAAGCCTTAATTGACGGATTGTTGGACGGTACGATTGATTGTATCGCAACTGATCATGCTCCTCATACAGAGCTGGAAAAATCTAACGGTTTCCTCAACTCACCATTTGGAATCGTTGGTCTAGAAACGGCCTTTCCACTTTTATATACAAATCTAGTTAAGAAAAATATTTTTACTCTAAAACAGTTGGTTGATTGGTTAACAATCAAGCCTTCTAAAATATTCAACCTTCCTTATGGAAAATTAACGATTGGTTCAACAGCAGATTTAGTACTAGTTAATTTAGAACAATTAGAGTCAGTTGATGTTAAGAAATTTGCTTCAAAAGGTTCTAACACGCCTTTTAATCAATGGAAAGTTCAAGGAATACCGATGTTAACCATTGTGGATGGAAATATTGCTTGGAGAAAGGAAGAAGTACATGCATAAACGTTACTTAATACTAGAAGACGGGTCGATTTTTGAAGGTAAAGCATTCGGGGCTACTTTAAACGAGAAAGTTGGGGAAGTCGTCTTTAACACTGGTATGACAGGTTATCAAGAGACATTATCTGATCCTTCTTATTGTGATCAATTTGTTGTTATGACCTATCCTTTAATCGGTAATTATGGAATCAATCGAGATGATTTTGAAACGATTCAACCACCTATTTCAGGGTTAATCGTTAAAGAGTGTGCTGAATACCCTTCAAACTTTCGAAAAGAATGGACATTACATGAATACTTACAACAGAAAGATATACCTGGTTTAGCTAATGTTGATACTAGAAAACTTGTTAAAATTATTCGTCAGCAAGGTACAATGACAGGAATTATGACAGACAACATCGATCAAATAGACGAGATTAAAGAAAAATTAAAAGAAACGAAACTTAGAAATGATCAAGTAAAACGTGTTTCTACTGTTAAACCGTATGTCGTACCTGGCCAAGGTGAACGGATTGTGCTAGTAGATTTCGGAATGAAGCACGGGATCTTAAGAGAGTTTACTCAACGCCATTGTCATGTGACGGTTGTCCCATATAACATCACTGCAGCTGAGGTCTTACAGTTAAAACCTGACGGAGTCATGCTGTCAAATGGACCAGGTGACCCAAAAGATGTACAAGAAGGCATTGAATTAGTTAAAGGTTTAATTGGCAAAGTTCCTGTATTCGGAATTTGTCTGGGTCATCAGTTAATTGCTTTAGCTTGTGGAGCTGATACGCACAAAATGAAATTTGGACATCGCGGTTCGAACCACCCAGTAAAAGATTTGAAAACAGGCGAAGTATGGATGACTTCTCAAAACCATGGTTATGCAGTGACACGTGAATCATTAGCAAAAACAAGTCTTAAAGAAACCCAAGTTGCATTAAATGATCATACTGTTGAGGGTTTAGAACACGAAATATATGAAGTTTTTTCTGTTCAATATCATCCTGAAAGTTCACCTGGACCTCAAGATTCAAACACGCTATTTGATGTGTTTTTAGAAAAAGTAAATGGAGGAATGATTCATGCCTAAACGAACTGATATTGAGAAAATTTTAGTAATTGGATCTGGACCAATCATTATTGGTCAGGCGGCTGAATTTGATTATGCAGGAACACAGGCCTGCCAAGCATTAAAAGAAGAAGGCTATGAAGTAATTCTAGCCAATTCAAACCCAGCCACAATCATGACTGACGATACAATGGCTGATCAAGTTTATATGGAACCTTTAACTCCTGAGTTCCTGGCAAAAATTATTCGAAAAGAAAAACCAGATGCTATTTTACCAACTCTAGGTGGTCAAACAGGATTAAATATGGCGATGGAGCTCGACCGCAGAGGAATTCTGGAAGAGAACAATGTTGAGTTATTAGGTACTAGACTAAGTGCTATTCAACAAGCTGAAGATCGTGAATCGTTTAGAAGTTTAATGTATGAATTAAACGAACCAGTACCTGAAAGTGAAATCGTTCAAACTGTAGATGAAGCACTAAAGTTTGCTGAATTGACTGGATACCCAGTTATTGTAAGACCAGCCTATACGATGGGTGGAACTGGAGGAGGTATATGTGAGACCGAAAAACAACTAACAGAAATTATTCGTAATGGTTTAGATGCCTCTCCTGTTAACCAGTGTTTGATTGAGAAAAGCATTGCCGGTTTTAAAGAGATTGAGTATGAGGTTATGAGAGATGGAGAAGATCACGCTATTATTATTTGTAACATGGAAAACGTCGATCCAGTTGGTATCCACACAGGCGATTCAATAGTTGTTGCACCATCACAGACATTGAGTGACCGTGAATATCAATTATTAAGAAATGTTTCATTAAAAATTATAAGAGCGTTAGAAATTGAAGGTGGATGTAATGTTCAATTGGCATTGGACCCATATAGTTTTAATTATTATGTGATTGAAGTTAATCCGCGTGTTAGCCGTTCGTCAGCCTTAGCTTCTAAAGCAACAGGTTATCCAATTGCAAGAATTGCAGCGAAAATTGCTGTAGGGTTAACGTTAGATGAAATGATCAACCCAGTTACTGGATCCACATATTCACATTTTGAACCTGCTTTAGATTACGTTGTGACAAAGATACCTCGTTGGCCGTTTGATAAATTTCATGCAGCTAACCGTAAGCTTGGTACACAAATGAAAGCAACAGGGGAAGTCATGGGAATTGGTCGAACGTTTGAGGAGTCATTATTAAAATCGATTCGTTCACTTGAAATTAATACGAAAGATTTATTACTGCCAAAAGTTCACGATTTATCGATGGAGCAACTGATGAAACGACTAAAAGTTGCAGATGATGAACGCTTGTTTTTAATTGCTGAAGCATTCAGAAGAGGTTTTACATTAGAAGATATCCATCAATACACAGAGATTGATTTGTTCTTTTTATACAAGTTGGATCAGTTAATTAAACTAGAACAGCTTTTAAAGACTAATCATTGGAATGCAGAACTGTTGAAAGAAGCAAAAGAGAAAGGTTTTATGGATGAAACGGTTGCGAGATTCTGGGAATCAACAGAAGAAGAAGTTCGCTCGTTCCGTTTATCCAGCCAACTTAAACCTGTATATAAAATGGTAGATACGTGTGCAGCTGAATTTACGTCAGAAACACCTTATTTTTACAGCACGTATGAAGAGGAAAATGAATCAATTGTTACCAGCCGAAAAAAGATTCTGGTAATTGGGTCTGGTCCAATACGCATTGGGCAGGGAATTGAATTTGATTATGCAACAGTACACTCAGTGTTAGCACTCAAAGAAGCCGGATATGAAGCAATTATAATGAATAATAATCCTGAAACAGTTTCAACAGACTTTCAAATATCAGATAAATTATATTTTGAACCACTGACGCTTGAAGATGTACTAAATGTCATTGATTTAGAACAGCCAGAAGGTGTGATTGTACAATTCGGTGGTCAAACAGCTATTTCATTAGTAGACGGTTTAGAGAAATATGGTATACCAATTCTCGGTACATCAAAAGAATCCATTGATTGTGCTGAAGATCGCGATAAATTTGAAAATATGCTTGAAAAGTTAAATGTACCAAGACCTATGGCTCGCATAGCAACTAGTGAGGTTGAAGCTATTGAACAGGCTCAATCATTAGGGTTTCCTGTATTAGTTCGCCCATCGTACGTCCTTGGTGGAAGAGCGATGGAGATTGTATATGACGAGAGTGATCTAAAACATTATATGAAGCATGCTGTAGAAGTTCATCGAGATAAACCTGTGTTAATTGATCGATACTTAACAGGTGTCGAATTGGAAGTGGACGCGATATGTGACGGAGAAACAGTTGTGGTTCCTGGAGTTATGGAACATATCGAGCGAGCAGGCGTTCACTCAGGCGATTCGATTGCTGTTTATCCTACGCAGAACATACACCCTAGTATTAAAGAACAATGTGTTGAAATAACAAAACAAATTTCTAAAGAACTTAACATTATCGGCTTAATCAATATTCAATTTGTTTATCACAACAATGAAGTATATGTATTAGAAGTTAATCCACGCTCAAGCCGAACCGTACCGTTTTTGAGCAAAATTACTGGAGTGACGATGGCCAATCTAGCAACTCAAGTGATGTTAGGTAAATCATTGCATGAACTAGGTTATTCAGAAGGGTTAATTCCAGAGCAAGACCTGATTTCAGTTAAAGTACCTGTATTTTCTTTTGAGAAGTTAAGAAGTGTTGATATTACTTTAGGGCCTGAAATGAAATCAACAGGAGAAGTCATTGGGCGAGACCGGGTGATGGAAAAAGCTTTATACAAAGGGATGATTGCTTCCGGCCTATCAGTACCAACTGAAGGCGCTGTATTACTAACGGTTGCAGACCAGGATAAAACAGAGATGCAGGCCATTGCACGACGATTCCACGCCATTGGGTTTGAACTTTATGCAACGGAAGGTTCAGCAAAGGTTATTGAATCAATGGGGCTTCCAGTTCAAACTGTTAACAAAATTGGAGCCCAAAATGATCTACTCGATTTAATCGAAACTGGAAAAGTCCAATTTGTCGTGAACACTTTATCAAGAGGAAAACAACCTCATACGGATGGATTTAGAATTCGTCGTGAAGCGGTTGAACATGGAGTGGCTTGCCTGACTTCATTAGATACAGCAAAAGCAATTCTTAGTGTAATCGAGTCGATGACATTTACTGCTCAGCCAATGCCTAAGCAGGATACGGTGGTGTTAGTTTGATTTTACAACAAGACTTATCCATTGTTTCAAATAAAGTTATTGCCAAAGACACATATGAAATGGTGCTTGAAGGGGATTTAGTTCAACAAATTAAGCGGCCAGGACAATTTATTCATATAAAAATTGGAGAAGGGTTTTCACATATGTTAAGACGCCCTTTCTCCATTGCCGATTATTCGCTTGAAACAAACCAACTCGTCATTATTTACAAGGTAATTGGAGAAGGTTCTAAATGGTTAAGTAAACAATCAGATCAGAGTTTCATTAATGTATTAGGGCCATTAGGGAACGGGTTTGAGATTGACCATCTGGCTAACCAAAACGTGCTTGTAGTTGGTGGAGGAGTGGGGGTACCTCCTCTATACGCCCTCACTAAACAGCTCAGTCAACGCAATGACGTTAAGGCAGTCTTAGGCTATCAATCAAGCGATTCGGTTTTTTATGAAGAAAAATTCAATAAATATGCAAACACAACAGTCGCTACAAATGATGGTAGTTATGGAGAAGAAGGATTTGTAACTGATGTGATTAACCAAATGCAAAATCAAGTTGATTACTATTTTGCTTGCGGCCCTTTAATCATGTTAGGAGCTATCCAACTCCAATTGAGGGATACTCAAGGTCTATTATCTGTTGAAGAGCGTATGGGCTGTGGTGTGGGAGCTTGTTTTGCTTGTGTTTGTGAAGCTGATAATGAAAAAGGTTATGTGAAGATCTGTCAAGATGGTCCTGTATTTCATTCTAATGAGGTGACATTATATGAATCTATCAGTTGATTTAGGAGGATTACAGTTAAAGAATCCAATTATGCCTGCCTCAGGATGCTTTGGTTTTGGGAAAGAATTTAGTCAGTTTTATGATTTGAGTGAGTTAGGAGCTGTTGTGATAAAAGCTGCAACAGGTGAACAGCGATTTGGTAACCCAACGCCAAGAGTAGCAGAAACACCGTCTGGCATGCTTAACGCAATAGGTTTACAGAACCCTGGCGTTGATAAGATTATGGAACAAGAACTACCATTCCTGGATTCATATGATACACCTATTTTTGCAAATGTGGCTGGAAGTACTTTAGAGGAATATGTTCAAGTAGCAGAAAAATTATCTCAACATCCTACCATTAAAGCTCTTGAATTAAATATTTCATGCCCAAATGTTAAAGAAGGTGGGATTCAGTTTGGGACAGACCCTAATCTAGCTTATGAGTTAACACGAGCTGTTAAGCAAGTCTCAAAAAAACCTTTATTTGTAAAGTTATCACCAAATGTCACTGATATTACTGAATTGGCAAGAGCTGTTGAAGAAGCTGGAGCTGACGGATTGTCAATGATTAACACCCTTACAGGGATGGCTATTGATAAGCAAACTCGTAAACCTCTGATCGCAAATGAGACGGGCGGATTATCGGGGCCAGCTATTAAACCTATAGCTATTCGAATGATTCATCAAGTTCGAGAACAAACTGATTTGCCCATCATTGGAATGGGAGGAATTTGCACAGCGGATGATGTTATTGAATTTTTACTTGCCGGATCTAATGCTGTTGCGGTTGGAACTGCAAACTTTCATAATCCATTAGTTTGTAAAGAAATCATCGATGAATTACCAGAAGCATTGAAACGCTATAAATTTACATCGCTTGATGAATTAAGAGAGGTGGCGGTTTCGTGAGAGACTCACTGTATATTGCCTTAGATTTTTCCTCCAAAGACTTAGCATTACAATTTTTAGATGAACATCAATTAGACCGAGTGCCAGTAAAAGTAGGTATGCAACTTTTTTATCGTGAAGGTCCGTCGTTGATTAAAGAATTGAAACAGCGAGGTCATTCTATATTCTTGGATTTAAAGCTTCATGATATCCCTAATACGGTTTATGCTGCGATGAAAAGTCTTGGAAAATTAGAAGTTGATATGGTTAATGTTCATGCAGCTGGTGGTGTTGAAATGATGAAAGCAGCTTGTGAAGGGTTGCGTGATGGAGCGGAAGGCAAAGCCCCTAAGTTATTAGCAGTCACTCAATTAACATCTACTGATTCTGAGATGTTAAAAGATGAATTATTAATCGACGCTCCAATTGATCAAGTTATAGATTCATATGCCATGATGTCAAAAAAAACAGGTATTGATGGAGTTGTCTGTTCTGTTCATGAAGTCAAACGAATAAAAGAACGTTGTGGCAGTGACTTTTTGACATTAACTCCTGGAATACGTTTAAAAGGTGATCGCGCTAATGATCAAAAACGTGTAGCTACTCCACAATTAGCTAAACAGCAAGGCACAAATTATCTTGTGATTGGCAGGAGTGTCACACAAGCTGATAACCCTAAAGAAGCTTATAATCAAGCATTAAAGGAGTGGGAAGATGAGTATAGCCAAACAATTAAGTAATATAGGGGCTTTAAAAGTTAATACAGATCAATATTTTACGTGGACGTCTGGATTAAAGTCACCTATATATTGTGATAACCGCTTAATAATCTCTTACCCTAACGTCAGAGAAGATGTTATTAAACAGTTTGTAAGTTTAATTGAAGAGTCTTATTCAGATGTTGATGTGATTGCCGGATGTGCAACGGCTGGTATTCCGCATGCAGCTTGGGTTGCTGATCGACTGCAAAAGCCGATGATTTACGTAAGAGATAAAGCGAAAAGTCACGGATTAAACAATCAAATCGAAGGCCGTTTACTAGAAGGTCAGAAGGTTGTAGTCATTGAGGATTTGATTTCAACAGGTGGAAGCTCCATTAAAGCTGCTAACGCAGTTAGAGAAGCGGGTGGAGATGTTTTAGGAATTCTATCTATTTTCTCCTATAACTTGAAAGCGAGTAAAGATAATATGGATAAACATAAATACAACTCAACCAGTTTACTTACATTTGATTCACTTATTGAAGAATTAAAGCAAAAAAACCATTTTAATCATAACCAAGTGGAGACATTATTGCAGTGGAGAGATGCATTATAATTGCCATATACATTACATAAACCTCTCCATGAATCAATATGATAATATAGATTTATAGATTGTTGAGGTGGAGAGGTTATGGTCTTTCGTTCAAAAGTTGATCAATTTTTTATTAATATTATATGTATTTCAATCATAATCACGGGGATTGCTATCCTATGGCCAATTTTATTTGACCCCGAAATGACCGATGGAATATTACTTATGCTTTTATCAATATTTATTGTCACAACTGGGTTTATTGTATGGGTGTCATTTGATATTAAATATACTATGTTTGAAGACTATTTGTTGGTAAAGGCTGGACCTGTTAGAAGTAAAATTAGTTATGAAGAAATTACATTAATTACTACAACTAAAGATATTTTTACAGGTTATCGGTTATTGTCCTCAAGAGATGCTTTAGAAGTTTTTTATAAGTCAGGTTGGATGGGAAGTGTCAAAATTTCACCTGAAGACAAACAGTCCTTTATATCTGAGATTAAAAAACGCAGTCCTGATGTTAAGGTAAATATAAGTGATGGGTATAATAGGAGGGATTGAATTGTCTAATAACAATGGGCCGAATAAACCTTTTAATGATGTTGTTGATCACTTTCAAAAAGTAGAGGGCATGCCTACTAAACCTGCAAGAATGAATCATCTTCCATTACCTATAAGAATTATAGGTTACTTTTTCATAGGCTGTTTTATATTAACTTTTGGATTAATTGTTATTTCTAAAATTTTTATGTAGGTCATTTTAGTTTAAAACAAGGCACTCTGGAATGTATTCCAAAGTGCCTTGTTTTTTGTAAGTGTTCGCTTATAAAGATCATAAACGAATTATTTAAAAGGCCATACAGTGTAAACCTTTTATTTTTGCTTTAATTGATTGATCTTATTTTCATCAGGTGTGACATAAAGCGTTTGTTGATTGTCATAAATTACGTATCCAGGTTTTGCACCATTTGGTTTTTTAACGTGTTTAACAAACGTATAATCCACCGGGACTGAAGAAGAATGTTTTGCTTTACTATAAAATGCAGCAATGGTTGCAGCTTCTGCTAAAGTGTCTTCGCTTGGTTCGTTTGAGCGAATAATTACATGGGAACCTGGAATATCCTTTGTATGCAACCAGACATCATCTTTACTTGCCATACGGTTAGTAACAAATTCATTCTGTTTATTATTTCGTCCAACTACAATCTCCGTACCGTCTGATGCTTGGTAGTAATCGGGTTGAATTTTCTTTTTACCTTTTTTCTTTTTAGATTGTTGTTTTTGTTTAATATAGCCTTGTTCTTGTAATTCCTCACGAATATCTTCAATATCTTCCTCACGTGCTTGTTCAAGTTGTTGAATGAGTCGTTCAAAATAATCAATTTCTTCTTTAGCTTTATCAATTTCTACTAATACAATTTCTTTAGACTTTTTCAGCTTTTGATAGTTTTTAAAATAATGCTGAGCGTTTTGGCTAGGAGATTTATTTGGGTCAAGCTCAATAGTTAATTCACTTTGTTCGGGATCGTAATAATCCATGACACTCACTTGAGTATCACCGAATTTAATCATGTGCATATGGGCGGTTAAAAGCTCACCTTTTTTCTGGTATTCATCGGCTTTTTCAGCTTTCTTTAATGTTTTTTCATGCTTTTTGATTTTACGTAAGTTTTTGTCCCGCTCATTTTTTAGCCAACGCATTAAATCGTGAGTTCTACCCTTAACTCGGTCACGTTCAGCTTTTCCTTTGTAAAACTGGTTTAACATTTCGCTTACTTGATCATAGGATACTTTGTCATCATTTTGGCTAACTAAATCAAGTACATGAAAATCATCTTTTTTACCAGTAGTTATAAAAGGTGCATAATCATGATCAGATAACTGTTGTTTAAACTCTTCAAAAACTTGTTTATACGTATCTGCTGTGCCAAGATAAGCTTTTCCTGCTATAGCTTGAGTTACATTCGGAGACACGCCCATTATTAAATTCAATATCTGTCTATCCATTTTTCCCTGGTTGAAGTCCAATTTCCGTACAAAGGATTCACTGTCCAGTTTTAATGGATTCATCTTTCCTTGATCTGGTGGTGATACATAATTTTGACCAGGTAAAATAGAACGATGTCGATTCTGGAGTGAGCTAATATGTTTAAAGCTATCTAAAATCATCTCACGTTCAGGGTCAACTAAAATAACATTACTATGTTTACCCATGATTTCAATAATAAGTGTTTTATTTTTCTCATCACCAATTTCATCTTTGCTGCGAACAGATATGTGAATAATCCGTTCTAATTCTACTTGCTCAACTGTTTCAATAAAACCAGCGCTCAAGTGTTTCCGTAATACCATACAAAACATCGGAGGCTCTTTTGGGTTGTTATATTTCTCATCGGTTAAATGAACACGCGAATAATTCGGGTGAATTGAAATAAGTAAATGTTTGTTCTGACCATTTTTACGAATTGTAAAAATAAGTTCTGTTTCAGTTGGTTGATAAATTTTTGTAATTCGTCCGCTTGATAATTCTTGTTGAAGCTCTTCAGTGACGGCTCGAGTTACGATTCCATCAAATGCCATAATAATCACCTCTATACGAAGAATAGTATAGCATGAATAATATTTAAAACGTTAGGGGTAAAAGGATAACTATTGAAAAAGTTGTTTATTTAATGCAACAATAAATAAGTAGTCGTTTTGTCACATAAAAGAATGGAGTAGGTGAAGCAATTGGTAAATAGCATGACTGGTTTCGGTCAAGCTCAAGGTAAAATAGACCAAACCACCATTTCAATTGAAGTCAAGACAGTTAATCATCGTTTTCTAGATTTTTCATTTAAAATGCCAAGAGAATTCCTGGGATTTGAAGATGCGATGAAACAAAAAATTAGACAGTATTTTAACCGCGGGCGAATTGATGTATTTATTAACATTTCTGGTGAAGGCGTTCGTTCTAAAGACATACAAGTTAATTGGAAGACATTAGATCAATACTTAAAAGCACTTGAAGAAATAAAGGAAAAAAGAGACATATCAAGTGACATTGAGTTTGAAGACCTTCTTCAATTGGAAGGGATTTTTATAGAAGAAGAGAATGCTGAAGTCGATGGAGAGGTACAAGATAAAATAATAGAATTATTAGAAGAGGTTCTTCAGAAAGTTAATGCTATGCGTCAGGATGAAGGGGCAGCATTAAAAGTAGAAGTATTAAATCGAATCAATAATGTTAAAGATTATACAAATGAGCTAGAGCAACATATTGATACGATTCAGAAAGAATATCAGGAAAGAATTAAAGAACGCATTCATTCCCACTTGAATGATACAGCGCAAGATGAGTCGCGTATTATTCAAGAAGTTGCAATCTTAACCGATAAATCAGATATAACCGAAGAAATTACACGATTATTTTCCCATGTCGCTCAAGTTCAAGAGGCGGTTAATCTTCATCAACCTATAGGAAGGAAATTAGATTTTATTACACAAGAACTATTACGAGAAACGAATACAATTGGTTCTAAATCAAATGATGTTCGAATTAGTAAGATTGTTGTAGCATTAAAAAGTGAAATAGAGAAAATTAAAGAACAAGTACAAAATATTGAATAATATTTGAGATTTTACCTATTTTTAGACTATAATAATAATTATAGAAAAAACAAACAAATAAATTTAATGATAAAATTAACAGTTAGGGGAGTATGAAATGAATTTAAAACTTATTAATATCGGGTTCGGTAATGTTGTTTCAGCCAATCGTATTATTTCGATTGTGTCACCCGAGTCAGCCCCGATTAAGCGAATTATTACAGTAGCAAGAGATGCTAACAAATTAGTAGACGCTACATATGGACGACGCACAAGAGCTGTAATTATTACAGATAGTGATCATGTTATTTTATCGGCTGTACAACCAGAAACAGTAGGACAACGTGTCGTTAATGAAGATATGAACATTGACAACTAGGAGGATCAAGTTTTGAAGGATGAGCAAGGGATTTTATTTATATTATCAGGCCCTTCCGGAGTAGGAAAGGGTACGGTAAGAAAGCAATTGTTTGAGGAAGACTCAGAATTGCAATATTCAATTTCTGTTACTACACGCCAACCTCGTGAAGGCGAACAAAATGGTATAGATTATTTCTTTAAATCTAGAGAACAGTTTGAAGAAATGATTGAACAAGATGAATTAATTGAATACGCTGAATATGTAGGGAATTACTATGGCACGCCAAAACAGTATGTAAAGGATACTTTGGAGTCTGGTAAAGACGTATTTCTTGAAATTGAAGTGCAAGGTGCTATGAAAGTAAGAGAGAGTTTCCCTCAAGGTGTATACATTTTCTTGTTTCCACCAAGCCTAGAAGAATTAAAGAATCGAATTATTGGTCGTGGAACAGAGTCTGAAGATTTAATCCGTAATCGATTAATGGAAGCAAAGAAAGAAATCGATATGATGGATGCTTATGATTATGTGGTTGTCAATGATGAAATTGAACGCGCTGTTAGACGTATACAGTCCATTGTGGTTAGTGAACACTGTAAGCGTGAGCGTGTTTCAAAGCAATATAAAAAAGCTTTAGGGAGTGAATAATTGTGATTTTAGAACCGTCTGTAGATAACTTATTAACTAAAATTAATTCAAAATATGCGTTAGTTATTGTTTCTTCTAAACGTGCTCGTGAATTGCAGGATGTTGATAATGTAATGGTTGAAGCACCTCAATCAACCAAAAACGTTGGTGTGGCGTTAGAAGAAATTATGGATGAAAAATTGACATTAGATGAGGATGTCGTATAACTTGATAGATCATTTTAGACTGAGATTGGGTTGAAAGTTTTAGTCTGAATGTATTTTGTCTGAAGAACAACCTGAAGTTCAGGTTGTTCTTCTTTTTGCAAGGCGTTGTTAAAGCTTAATGTTGATATATAGGATATTGTATATGAAAAGCGAAAGGCGGCGACACCTGCGGGAACAGCACGAGCCGAAAATCACGCAAAACGAACGGTAGTGAGTTTGGGGAAGTTGAGGCCGTGCCCGCGGTAAGCGTCCGCCTGTAGCGATTCGTAGAATCAACTTCAAACTTTAGCATAGCATTTGTAAGTATGATTATTCATACATGTTAAACTACTATCAAGACCTAACGGAGTTTAAATTAACTCTAATGGAGGAGAAAACAATGTTACAAGGGAAAAAAGTTGTACTAGGCGTATCAGGTGGAATAGCTGCTTATAAAGCTTGTGCATTAACTAGTAAATTAGTGCAAAGTGGGGCTGAAGTAAAAGTTATAATGACAGAAGGAGCTACTGAATTTGTTACACCTTTAACATTTCAGGCTTTATCACGGAACCCAGTGTATACGAATGCTTTTGATGAAAAGAACCCAGAAAAAATAGCACATATCGATTTAGCTGATTGGGCAGATTTAGTGATTTTAGCTCCTGCTACTGCACATTTATTAGGGCGCATCGCTAATGGTTTAGCTGATGACATGTTAACCACTACTTTATTAGCAACAACTGCACCTGTTTATATTGCGCCAGCGATGAACGTTCATATGTATGATCATCCTGCTGTAAAAGAAAACCTATTAACTCTAGATCACTATGGCTATAAGTTTATTGAGCCTGGTGATGGTTATTTGGCTTGTGGTTATGTTGGGAAGGGAAGATTGGAAGAACCAGAAAATATTATTAGAGTAATTGAAGAGTCCGAATCTCAAGTGCAGCCTTTAAAAGGGAAGAAAGTATTAATTACAGCTGGGCCAACTAAGGAATCCGTCGATGCTGTTAGATATTTTACTAATCATTCATCAGGAAAAATGGGATATGCATTAGCTGAAGAGGCGAAGAAATTAGGTGCGGATGTGACACTTGTTTCAGGACCTGTCCACCTGAAGGCGATTGCTGGAATTAATACAATAAAAGTAAGTACAGCTCAAGAAATGTATCAAGCTGTTCTAGAAAATTTCGATACACAGGATATTGTAATCAAATCGGCTGCAGTTGCTGATTACAAACCAAAATATCAAATGGACCAAAAAATGAAAAAGAAAGAAGGACCATTAACTCTAGAACTTGAACGAACCCAAGATATATTAAAGACCATAGGGCTAAAAAAGACACATCAATACGTCGTTGGTTTTGCAGCAGAAACGGATAACATTTTACATTATGGAAGAGAGAAGTTAAGTAAGAAGAACTTAGATGCTATTGTTGTTAACGACATCGGTAATAAAGAGATTGGATTTCAATCAGATCAAAATGAAGTGTATGTTCTGACTCAAAAAGGAGAGGAATTTTCAATTTCAACCCGATCTAAACAAGAAATATCTAAGAAATTATTTGATATTTTTATTAATGATATGATGGGGGAATCTGAGTGAGTGTCGCAAAAGTAATTGTAGATGTAGCTGCTTCTCCAATTGATGCAACATTTGATTATCAAATTCCCACACATTTAGAAGAAGTTATTCAACCAGGTATCAGAGTAATTGTTCCGTTCGGCCCTCGTAAAATAATGGGCTTTGTTATAGGTTTAGCTGATGAAAGTGAGTTTGAACAACTTAAGTTCATTGAGGAAATCATGGATTATACGCCAATTTTAACTCAAGAACTACTAGAATTATCTACATGGCTTCAAACGGAAACACTATGTTATAGAATTTCTGCTTTACAGGCTATGCTTCCTGCAGTTTTTAAAGCTTCATATGATAAGGAAGTTTGGTTAATTGAAGAAGAAACAAGTTTGCCAGAACAATTAAATGCTGTTGCACAGGGTCGAGAAGTGTTTCCTTTTAGTGAATTAGAGCAAAGTAATATCAGTGATTCTGAGGTTAAAAGGTATGTAAAAAATCAATTAATTGATATCAAATACATTGTTAAAGGTAAAAACCGGATAAAAAAACAATCGTTTGTAGAACATAATGTAGACCTTCATATTCTTATGGAGGAAGCAGAAAATTTAAGCGGTAATGCCAAAAAACAAAAAGATATATTAGATTATTTCATTGAACATCATGAACCAATTTTGTTGAAAGAACTTCAAAGTCTTTTGAATATAACTAAAGCACCCATTGATGCATTAGTGAAAAAAGGGTTATTAAAGATTGAACAAAAGGAAGTCTATCGAGATCCTTTTGAAGGCAAAAACAATGAATCAACTACTCCTTTAACGTTGACAAACTATCAAAAACAAGCGATTACACCGATTCTAAATGCGATTGATGATGAACAACACCATACATTTCTACTTCACGGCGTAACAGGTAGTGGTAAGACTGAAATCTATCTTCAATCCATTCAACGTGTGTTAGATAAAGGTGAAGAAGCGATTGTTCTTGTACCAGAAATCGCCTTAACACCTCAAATGGTATCGAGGTTTAAGGCAAGGTTCGGTGATGAAGTCGCTGTATTACATAGTGGATTATCCCAAGGCGAGAAATATGATGAGTGGCGTAAAATTCATCGTAAGGAAGTACGTGTAGTCGTAGGGGCAAGGTCAGCCATCTTTGCGCCATTTGAAAATATCGGAATCATTATTATTGATGAAGAACATGAACAAACTTATAAGCAGGAGGATTATCCTAAGTATCACGCAAGAGAAGTCGCAAAACAGCGAGCTGCTCATCATAATTGTCCAGTGGTATTAGGGAGTGCTACTCCAACCTTAGAATCCTTTGCACGAGCTTCGAAAGGGGTCTATCATCTCCTGGAATTAACTGAACGTGTTAATGAGCAATCCATGCCGGAAGTGGAAATTGTGGATATGAGACAGGAACTGCATCAGGGAAATCGTTCAATGTTCTCTCAGGCCTTAACAGATCAAATCAACCAACGTTTGGAAAATAACGAACAAGTTGTTTTAATGCTTAACAGACGAGGGTATTCGACTTTCGTGATGTGTCGTGATTGTGGTGAAACGATTAACTGTAATCATTGTGATATATCTATGACATACCACCGTAAATTTAACAAATTAAAATGTCATTATTGTAGTGATGAACGACCGATGCCAAATGTTTGTCCAAACTGCGAAAGCGATGCCATACGTTTTTTTGGTACCGGGACTCAGAAAGTGGAAGAAGCATTAAACATTCACTTTCCAGATGCACGTGTGATTCGAATGGATGTTGATACTACAAGTCGTAAAGGGGCTCATGAGAAATTATTAAATCAATTTGGTAATCATGAAGCTGATATTTTACTAGGTACACAGATGATTGCTAAGGGATTAGACTTTAAGAATGTTACGCTAGTCGGTGTTATTGCGGCAGATTCTATGTTGCATTTACCTGACTTTAGAGCTTCAGAAAAATCTTTTCAATTGTTAACTCAAGTTAGTGGTCGTGCCGGAAGACATGAATTGCCTGGCCAAGTAGTTGTCCAAACTTACACACCCGAGCATTATAGTGTCCAACTGGCAAGTCAATATGATTATTCAGCTTTTTATGAAAAAGAAATGGAAGTTAGACGACAGTTTCAATACCCACCATATTTTTATTTAGCATTAATTAATATCTCTCATGATAATCATGTAGCAGCTATAGAAGCATCAAAACAAGTAGCAACGATTATCGCACAAAATACTACGGGTAATTGTCAATTGATGGGACCAACTCCATCTCCAATGCTTCGAATCAAAAATCGCTACCGTTATCAATGCATGTTAAAATATAAAAAGAGAGAGTATGTCGATGACGCACTTAAAGAAGTACTGAACCATTTTAGAAAAGAAATGAACCAAAACCAACTTCAATTAACAATTGATTTTGAACCATATCACTTTATGTAAGAAGGGATTTATCATGACAAAACGAATTATATTTATGGGGACTCCTGATTTCAGTGTTCCTGTTTTACAAGCATTAATTGATTCAGAATATGAAGTAGTAGCTGCTGTGACGCAGCCTGACAGACCCAAAGGCAGAAAGAAAGTTCTTACACCACCACCGGTTAAAGAAAAAGCATTAGAATATAATATTCCAGTTCATCAGCCTGAAAAAATTAGAAACAATTATGAAGACATTTTAGCTTATAATCCTGATTTAATTGTGACTGCTGCTTACGGTCAAATTTTGCCGAAAGGTATTCTTGAACACCCTGAGTTTGGCAGTGTAAATGTGCATGCATCGCTTTTACCTGAATTAAGAGGTGGCGCACCTATTCACTACGCCATTATTCAAGGAAAAAAGGAAACAGGGATTACGATTATGTATATGGCTGAAGCCCTGGATGCTGGGGATATAATTTCACAACGTTCATTACCAATAGAGGAAAATGATCATGTTGGAACACTTCATGATAAACTTTCTGGTTTAGGTGCGAATTTATTAATGGAAACGTTACCTAAGCTCTTTTCTAAAGAGATTACACCATTGCCTCAAAACGATAATGAGGCGACATTTGCTTACAATATTAAAAGAGATGAAGAACAAATCGATTGGAACAAGCCACAGGAACAAATTTATAATCATATACGCGGTTTACACCCTTGGCCAGTCGCTTATACTAGTTATCAAGGTAAAAATATTAAGGTTTGGTGGGCTGAAAAAAGTCACCATAAATCTGAAAAAAGTCCTGGAACGATTATTGATATTGATGATGAGGGAGTCGTAATCGCCACTGGTGATGGCAAAGCTATTAAAATCATTGAATTACAAATAGCAGGCAAGAAAAGAATGAAAACAGAGGACTTCTTAAAAGGTTCAAATGATTATTTCCAGATAGGCAACCAGTTAGGATGATTAAATGGCTAAGCAAAGCGTTAGAGAGATTGCATTAAAACTACTTACTCAAGTTGGAGAAAGCGGTGGTTTTAGTCATATATTAATTAATCAAGCTATTTCAAGAAATGATGTATCGGAAAAGGATAAAGGGTTATTAACCGAAATTGTTTATGGAACATTACAACATCGATTAACGTTGGAGTTTTTCTTAAAACCATTTGTTAAAAAGAAAATGGATCCATGGGTTAAGTGGTTACTTTATTTATCTGTTTATCAAATGGAGTTTTTGGAAAGAATCCCAGACCACGCTATTATTAATGAAGCCGTAGCTATTGCTAAAAAGAGAGGGCACCGTGGAACTAGTGGGTTTGTTAATGGTGTGTTAAGAAGTGTTCAGCGAAAAGGTCTTCCATCTATTGAGTCAATAGAAGACCCAATAGAACGATTGTCCATTAAGACTAGTCACCCTTACTGGTTAGTAGATCGATGGTCAAACATGTATGGTTTGGAATTAACACGTAAAATGTGTGAATCCAATTTAAAATCAAAGAGTTTATCTGTTCGTATCCAACCCTTAAAAACGACAATAGATAAAGCTCAATCTGAATTACAAAATGAAGGAATAGATACTGAGAAATCCACTCTAAGTAATCAAGGGTTGAATATTGTTTCTGGTAATCCATTAGCTAGTAAACTCTTTCCTTCGCAAATAACTATTCAAGATGAAACATCGATGCTAGTGTCAGAAATGCTGGATGTAAAGTCAGGGATGACTGTTTTAGATGCATGTAGTGCTCCGGGAGGTAAAGCCACACATATTTCTGAAAAGATGGAAAATCAAGGTGAAATTTTTGCTTATGACCTTCATGCAAAGAAAGTTAAGTTAGTAAAAGAGAAAGCAAATGAACTAGATTTAACTAATATACAAACTGGTGCGATTGATAGTAGAAATCTTGGGGAGAAGCACCAGAAAGAGTCTTTTGACCGAATATTATTAGATGCACCTTGCTCTGGACTAGGAGTATTACGAAGTAAGCCAGATATTAAATACAATAAAAAGGAATCTGACATCCATGATCTAGCAAAAATTCAAAGAGAATTATTGGATTCAGTCATACCACTTCTAAAAAAAGATGGCAAAATGGTTTACAGCACTTGTACAGTTGACCGTGAAGAAAATGAGGAACAAATCAAGAATGTTCTAAAAACATATCCTCATTTAGAAGTCGATCAACAATTTTTTGATGAGTTACCAGATAGCTGTAAAGACTTAGAAGGTATTACTGAGTATGGGATTCAAATATTCCCACAAGATTTTAATGCAGACGGATTTTTTATTACTAGATTAAAATATAAAGAGTAAATAAATCTGTTTGAAAAATTGAGGTGACCGATTGAATGAATGCGTGTTTTATTTCGGATGTAGGGAAAGTAAGAAAGATTAATGAAGATTCTGGGGGGATTTACTATAATCAATCCGAGCAAATGTTAACTGTCATTGCTGACGGTATGGGGGGACATAAGGCTGGAGATATCGCTAGTGAATTAACAGCAACTCACCTCAAAGAACTATGGGAACAAACAAATGATTTTAAGTCAGTCGATGATGTTCAAGACTGGCTACATAAAGCAGTAAATACAACTAATGAGCGTGTATTGGAGTATGCAAAGGATAATCAAGAATGCTTTGGGATGGGGACAACTGTTGTTGCAACAGTGTTTATTGAGGATTCCGTAATTGTTGCGCATGTTGGTGATAGTCGTTTATACCATATAACTGAAGATGAAGCAAAACAAATCACCGTTGATCATTCCTTTGTCCAAGAATTAGTGAATAATGGGGAACTGACAGAGGAAGAAGCAGAAGCACATCCAAAGAAAAATGTTCTACTACATGCTGTTGGGACCGAATCGAGCGTTCGTATCGATGTAAGCACGTTTCAGTGGAGGGATGAAGACTATATTCTTTCATGTACGGATGGATTATCTAACAAACTAACAGATGACACAATTCATGAGATATTATTAACTGATCAGTCATTAGAAGATAAAGTTAATAGCCTCGTGTCACTTGCGAATGAAAATGGTGGAGAGGATAATATTTCAGTCATCGTTGTTCAACGAAAAGCGGGTGAAGCATCATGATGATTGGTAGAGTTTTAAATGATCGCTACAAATTGATTAGACCAATCGGCGGCGGAGGCATGGCTCGAGTCTATTTAGCACGTGACCTCATTTTACACCGTAATGTCGCCATAAAAATATTAAGGTTAGAGTATTCTAATGACCAAGAGTTTATTGAGCGTTTTCGTAGAGAAGCTGAATCGACGATTAGTCTATCACATAACCATATCGTTAACCTTTATGATGTAGGACAGGAAGAAGACGTTTATTATATCGTAATGGAATACGTTGAGGGCATGACGTTAAAACAACATATCCAACAAAATGGTCCAATTACTGTTGATGAAGCTGTACATATTATGACGCAGTTAAGTTCTGCAATCGCTCATGCACATGAAAATGACATTATTCATAGAGACATTAAGCCCCAAAATATATTAGTGGATCAGCACAATAATGTGAAGATTACTGACTTCGGAATTGCAATGGCATTAAGTTCTACCTCTTTAACAAAAACTAATAATGTTATAGGTTCTGTTCACTATATTTCACCTGAACAAGCCAGAGGAGGAACAGCAACTAAGAAATCAGATATATATTCTCTTGGTATTGTTTTATATGAGTTATTAACCGGACAACTTCCATTCTCAGGAGAATCAGCTGTATCCATTGCCCTTAAGCATATGCAGGTTGAGACACCATCTGTTAAAGGTTATAACCAGGATATCCCGCAAAGTGTGGAAAATGTCTTATTAAAATCGACTGCAAAAGACCCTCTGAAACGATATCAAACGATTGAGGAGATGCAAGAAGATCTCGCAACTGTATTAGACTCTGATCGTCTTAATGAGGCTCCATATATTCCACCAACTGAAGATGGTGAAGCAACTAAAGCGATGCCAGTAATTTCTGAGAGACATTCAATGTCTTATACAGATGAAGCGGATACGATGGTCATGAATCAAACTGAGCCATCAAATGGTAAAAGTAAAAAATCCAAGAAATGGATCGCGATTCTACTATCATTTTTAACGTTAATTATTACAGCCGCTGTGATCGCTTTATTTTTATTACCTAAATGGTTAAGTCCGAACGATGTCACAGTTCCACAACTTGCTGGAGAAACCTTTGAGGATGCTGTTAATGAGTTAAATGATTTAGGATTAGAGTTTAACCGAGAATCTGTCTTTTCCGACTCAGTTAAACAAGGTTTAATCGTTAGGACTTCACCAAATAAGGGACAAACAGTAAAAGAAGGCAGTACTGTTACTTTATATACGAGTTTGGGTAAAGAAAAAATAGAATTTAATAATTACGTAGGAAAATCTTTTGAGCAAACGAAACGTTATTTAGAATCTAATGGTTATCAAGAAGTGATTCGATTTAATAGAGAATCAGAGTTACCTGAAGGCGAAATTATAGAACAGATTCAGCCTGAACCTGGTGATAAAATTATTCCAGAAGAAACAAAGGTTATTTTTAATGTAAGTTCTGGGCCACCTAAGATTAACCTCCAATCATTAAAAGGTTGGACACTGGAAGAAGTTCAGAATTATATTAAAGAGAATGGATTGTCTTTAATAACACAAGAAGAATTTTCTGAAGATGTTCCTGAAGGTGAAGTAATCAGACAAGAACCTGCAAGAAATACTCAATTAGAAAAAGGTGACGAGGTCAAGGTATTTATATCTAAAGGGCCTGACTTAAAGCCGGTGACAACCGAAGAATCTTTTACTGTCGAATATGATGGTAAAAGGGGTAACGGTAATGGAAACGGTAATAATCGTGGTCAAAGTGTGGAAATCTACGTAGAAGATATGGATCACGATATCAGTAATCTCAATTATGAGGACACTATTTATTCAGATACAACTTATGATATCAAACTGACAATTGAACCAGGTGAATCGGCGAGGTTTCGGGTTTACAGAGAAGGTGAATTATATATGGAAGAAGTGATTTCGTATGATGAAGCAAGTGAGGATCAGTAAATGGGCCAAGGCATAATAATAAAAGCTCTGAGTGGTTTCTATGATGTTTTAGTTGAAGATAAAGTAATTACCTGCAAAGGTCGTGGTCTTTTTCGTAAAAAGAAAATCACGCCTTTAGTAGGTGATTATGTTGAAATTGAGACACAAGAGGATGGAAGTGGGACCATTGTAAACGTTGAAAAACGTAGAAATGAGCTTATACGCCCACCAGTTGCTAATATTGATCAAGCTATTATCGTCAGTTCATTAGTAGAACCAGACTTTAATCCATTATTATTGGATCGGTTCTTAGCTTTGATCGAGTTTAAAGATATTAACCCATTAGTTGTTTTTACTAAGGAAGATTTAACAACTGAAAAACAAATTAATGAACTAAATGAATTTACCAAGGTATATCAAACCATTGGATATGATGTCTTAGTTGTATCGAAAGTGATGGATGATCTTAATGAAAAAATATTTCCTTATCTTAAAAACAAACTTTCTGTAATAGCAGGCCAGTCTGGAGTAGGCAAATCAACATTATTAAATCAACTAGATCAAGGTTTAGAAATTGAAACGAATAATATTTCTAAAAGTCTGGGTCGAGGAAAACATACCACAAGGCATGTGGAATTATATCCAATTGGCAAAGGGTTTGTGGCAGATACTCCCGGTTTTAGTTCATTGGATTTTGATGAAATTGAATTAGAAGAATTGCGTTTTTGTTTTAGTGAATTTTTAGAAGTTCAAGATTCTTGTAAATTTAGAGGTTGCTTACACATCAATGAACCTAAATGTGCGGTAAAAGAAGCTGTCAAACAAGGTGACATCGCACAGTTTAGATATGAACATTATCAAAACTTCTTTGAAGAAATAAAATCAAGAAAGCCGAGGTATTAATATGACTAAAATTGCACCATCGATTCTTTCTGCAGATTTTTCTAAATTAGGGGATGAAATCAAAGATGTCGAACCAGACGTTGATTATATCCATGTTGACGTGATGGATGGACACTTTGTTCCGAATATCACAATCGGTCCGCTAATTGTTGAAGCCATACGACCCAAAACATCTTTACCTTTAGATGTTCATTTAATGATCGAAAATCCTGAGAATTATGTGAAAGCATTTGTTGAAGCTGGCGCAGATATTATCTCAGTTCACCAAGAGGCTTGTCCTCATTTACACAGAGTGATTCAACAAATTAAAAATGAAGGTGCAAAAGCAGGGGTTGTTATTAACCCAGCTACACCAGTTAGTCATATCGAACCTATTTTAGGTGATGTGGACTTAGTGTTAGTCATGACGGTTAACCCAGGGTTTGGTGGACAGTCATTCATTGAATCAACTGTACCGAAAATTAAAGCTTTAGATGAATTAAGAAAACAACATAACTACAAGTATGAAATTGAAATTGATGGTGGCGTCAAAAAAGGAACGGCTAAAACTTGTGTTGACGCAGGAGCGGATGTATTGGTTGCTGGAAGTGCTATTTTCAACCAAGACAATCGTCAAAAAGCCATTAAATCTATTAAAAGTAGTTTGAAATAGGAGCTTATATGAAACAAGTAATTGGGATTGTTGCTGCAGGACCTAAACAAGAAATTCCTAAATTGGATAAGTATAAAGACATAGATTTTTGGATTGGTGTCGATGAAGGAGCCAGCACTTTAATAGAGTCAAACATTCAACCTGATTTAGTTATAGGTGATTTTGACTCTATTGATACAGAAAAGTTAGAAACCATTAAACATAAAGCTAAGTTGGTTAAGGAATTTCCAAATGAAAAAGATGAAACAGATTTGGAATTAGCTTTTATTGAGGCAATACACTTAAAGCCAACGACGGTTTATGTTTTGGGAGCAACAGGTGGACGATTAGATCATGCCTGGATTAATGTTCACTTGTTGGTTAAGTTTGCTCATACTGACATTGATGCTTGGATAGTCAATAATCAAAATCAGATGACGTTAAAAGCGCCTGGTCAGCATTGGTTAGAAAAAGATTCATCTTTCCCTTATATCTCTTTTTTACCATTTACACATACAGTTGAGGATTTGACTTTAAAAGGATTTAAATATGAACTTGAGAATAGAATGATAAAACAGGGGTCAACTTTAACGGTGTCGAATGAATGGTCTGAAAAAAAAGGTACTTATTTTTTTAATTCAGGCATATTATTAGTTATAAAGAGTCGCGATTAAGAGTATGTTATAGTACGTGATTGGTAGCATAGGAGGGGGAAGATGAAATTTTATACAGTTAAGCTTCCTAGGTTCTTAGGAGGTCTTGTACGCGGACTTATGGGTCTTTTTAAAAAATAACAAAAAAGCTACCTGATATTAATCAGGTAGCTTTTTTGTATATGAATGAAAATTAAACGCGTTCTACTTTGCCAGACTTAAGTGCGCGAGCAGAAACATAAACTTTTTTAGGTTTACCGTCTACCATAATGCGAACTTTTTGTACGTTTGATTTCCATTTACGTTTACTAGCGTTCATTGCGTGTGAACGATGGTTACCAGTCGTTGTTTTGCGTCCAGTTACATGACATTTACGTGCCATTATAATTCCCTCCTAGCTTTCAGAAAAAATATCTCTAAAACGTTACTTATCTAATTTACCATATGGACAATATGTTTTCAATAATTGATATTCATCTTATCAAGTTTTTTAGCTTGACAGGACAGAATGCCTTTTCATTTTATTTCCGTTATAGTAAAATAACCGTAGTTACGAACCGAGGAGGATGGATATGTCGATTGAAGTACGTAATGAGTATGGTACCGTTTCAATCTCTAAAGAGGTTATTACAACAATTGCTGGTGGTGCAGCAGTTGAATGTTATGGTATTGTAGGAATGGCTTCACGTAAACAAATAAAAGATGGATTATCTGAAATACTAGGAAAAGAAAATTTCTCTAAGGGTGTTGTTGTTAAAAATGAAGACGACAGCATTGATATTGATATGTATATCATTGTAGGTTATGGAACTAAAGTATCTGAAGTAGCTCATAATATACAGAACCAAGTTAAATATTCACTTAAGAAAATGATTGGCTTAGATGTTAACACTGTCAATATTTACATACATGGAGTGCGTGTAACTTCTTAATTATTGACATTGTTTTTGGATGAAGGAGGAAACTAGAGTGTCTAATCGAACGTTGAATGGTGAACAATTTGCGCAGATGATCTTACTTGGCGCACACCATTTGTCAAATCAAGCAAATATGATTGATTCATTAAATGTTTTTCCTGTACCCGATGGAGATACAGGAACAAATATGAACCTAACGATGACTTCTGGAGCAAAAGAAGTTGAGAAGGCTGATACAGCTCATCTTGGAGAAGTGGCTAATTCTTTAGCTAAGGGCTTACTAATGGGAGCACGAGGGAACTCCGGAGTTATATTATCACAGTTGTTTCGTGGTTTTTCTAAAAGTGTTCAAGGTAAGAAAACACTTGAAGTATATGATTTAGCTGAAGCTTTACAAGCTGGTGTTGATACTGCATACAAAGCAGTTATGAAACCAGTTGAAGGAACTATTTTAACTGTAGCCAAAGATGCAGCTAAAGCAGGAACTGAAGCTGTGAAAAGCTCTGACTCTGTAATTGAGTGGTTTGAAACAGTACTCGAAGAAGCGAAGAAGTCATTAGATCATACACCTGAATTATTACCGGTACTTAAAGAAGTAGGTGTTGTTGATAGTGGTGGACAAGGTCTTGTGACGGTTTATGAAGGTTTTATAGCTTCATTAAAAGGAGAAGAACTTCCTGAACATAGTAGTTCTCAACCTTCGTTAGACGAGATGGTTAATGCAGAACACCATAAAATGCACCAAGATTTTATGGAAACTGAAGACATTGAGTTCGGTTATTGTACAGAATTTATGGTCAAGTTTGAAGAAGATAAACTGGCTAAAAACCCATTTGATGAGCAACAGTATCGTGAAGAATTAAGTGAGCACGGAGATTCATTACTTGTTGTTTCAGATGATGATGTCGTTAAAGTTCATATTCACGCGGAATATCCTGGTGAAGTTATGACAATTGGGCAGCGCTACGGTAGCTTAATCAATATGAAAATCGAGAATATGCGTGAGCAACATACTGCTATCTTGGATAAAGAACAACCAGCTCCTCAGAAGAAAGAGAAGAAACGTTCTCAAATGGCTGTTGTTACAGTAGCAATGGGTACAGGTATTAAAACAATGTTTGAAAGCCTGAATGCTGATATCGTCATTGAAGGCGGCCAAACGATGAATCCAAGCACACAGGATATTGTTGAAGCAATTAAAGAAGCCAATGCAGATAATGTATTAGTGCTACCTAATAATAAAAACATTATTATGGCAGCTGAACAGGCAGATGAGTTAGTTGAATGTAATGTTAAAGTGGTACCAACTAAAACTGTACCACAAGGAATGACTGCAATGCTTTCATACGACCCAGAAGCAGAATTAAATGCAAATCATGAAGCGATGAGTGAAGCATTACAATTTGTTAAAACAGGCCAAGTAACTTATGCTGTGAGAGATACTCAGATTGAAGGAAAAACGATTCAAGAAGGTAACTTCATGGGAATCTTGGATGGTAGTATTGAGTCTGTCGATACAGATAAGATGAAAACAATTTTTGATTTACTAAAACAAATGATTGATGATGAAGAAGATGAAATTGTTACAATTCTTCAGGGTGAAGAAGGTACAAGCGAAGAAGTTGAGCAGATTGAAAGCTTTATTGAAGAGAACTTTGACGAAATAGAAGTTGAAGTCATAGAAGGCAAACAGCCGATTTATTCGTATATTTTTTCTGTGGAATAATAATATGTTTATATTTAAGCTGAGATTAATGTGTTGGTCTCAGCTTTTTTCTATGAAAAAGTCTCTGTTAAAGTCCGTTGTTGATATTGTGATTCGCTTTCGGTGGACGCTTTCCGTGGGCACGGCTTCAGCTAACTGTGAAAGAAAAACCTTTTTCTTTCATAGTGGATCTTCAGCTCGTGCTGTTCCCACAGGAGTCGCCACCTTCGCTCATCACAATTCAACAACTTAATCTATGTCTTAAAATCAATACTAAACTTTAACATAGCTTTGAAAAAAACTCTTACAATCAGGAGATGGCCTATTGTAAGAGTTTTAATATCATAATATAGCTTTTATAATAAATTCAATTAAAAATAGACTTGAAATAACTATGAGTATTGGTGATAATTGTTCTTTTTGTCTGGTTACAATTTTTATAATTGGATAAGCAATAAAACCGAATGCCATTCCATCTGCAATGCTGTAAGTGAACGGTATCATAAACATGATTAAAAATGTTGGAAAAGCTTCTGTCAGGTCGTCAATCTGTATATGCCTAATATTTTGCATCATCAATACTCCAACAATAATTAATATTGGACTGATTGCGCTGGATGGAATCATTGAAATGTAAGGAATAAACAAAAAGGTTAACAAAAACAATATTCCAGTAACGATACTTGCAATCCCTGTTTTAGCTTTAGAAGCTATAACAGCTGCACTCTCTGCAGCAGGTATTGTGGGTGATGTTCCCAAGAATCCACTAATCAAAGCTGAAACAGCACTACTTTTATTAGCATTTTTAAAAGCATTTGGACGATTAAGCATACTTAATTGCCCATGGATTAACCCCATACTTTCAAATATTAACACAATTGATAATGGTAATACGGCAACCCAAAAGAATAATTCTCCAATATGACTAAAGTCAGGTAAAATTATTAAATCCAATACGCCATTAACATTAAGCATAGAACCTTTTTGAGTATCTAAAACCCCAAACATTGAGGCGAACGACGTACCAATTATCATGGTTATTAAGAAGTTTGCGGGTACATTTTTCACAAATAAAATGATCCCAACTGCTAAAGATAATAAACTAACAATTACAGTAGATGAAGAAAAATCGCCTAAAGTAATAATGGAGTAATCTCCACTAACGATTAATCCACCGTTTTCTAGACCAATCAATACCAGGAATAACCCTAACCCTATCGTAATTCCATGCTTTAATGAATCGGGTACGGCTTGTTTGAACATTTCGCCTAAAGGTGTTATCGCAGTTATTAAGAAAATCAAACTTGATACAACTACAATACCTAAGCCTTCAGCATATGTGAAATCATATTGCTGTACGATGGAGAATGTAAACAAGACATTGACTCCCATTCCTGGAATGACGATGATTGGCACCTTGGCCCAGAGTCCAATTAGAATGCTACCTACAAAACTTGCTAATATAGTGGCAATCATCGCTTGCTCACGGTCAATCCCTGCCTCACTTAATATCGAGCTATTAACGGCGACGATGTAAACAGTTGTTAAATACCCGATGATACCAGCAATGATTTCAGTCGACCATTTATGGTTATTCAGTTGTTTCATTTAAACTCCTTCTTTGTTGTTAGCCCTCGCCCGCCCGGGTAGTTACCCAAAAGACATTATAACGATAAATTAGGTTAAATTTCAAATAAGTTTCTATTATTATCGATTAGTAGTTGGAATTTAGCTGAATTCTCGATAAAATAGAAGTAGAACGTTATGAGGTGGTGCATTTAATGAAATTCAGATCGGTATTTGATATTATTGGTCCAGTGATGATTGGTCCTTCAAGTTCACATACAGCTGGGGCCGCTCGTATAGGTAAAATGGCTAGACAGCTCTTTGGCCGTCAACCAAAGTGGGCAAAAGTTTATTTATATGGTTCATTTGCTAAGACTTACCAAGGTCATGGAACAGACGTGGCAATTATTGGTGGTTTGTTAGACTATGATACGTTTGATGATAGAATAAAAGATGCTTTTCACTTTGCGAAGGAAGCAGGGATGGAAGTTGAATTTATAGAAGAAGAAGGTTCTTCTGACCATCCAAATACAGCGAGAATAAAAATCGGGGATGACGAAGGCGACTTTGAATTAGTTGGTATCTCAATTGGTGGTGGAAAAGCTGAAATTACAGAACTTAATGGCTTTGAACTAAGATTGTCTGGTGGATCACCAGCAATTCTTGTGATGCATAATGATCGCTATGGTGCGATTGCTTCTGTAACTAAAGTTTTAGCTGAAAAAGAGATCAATGTTGGTCATATGGAAGTTGTTCGTAAAGAACAAGGTAAAGATGCCATGATGGTTATTGAGACAGATCAAGTTATTCCTGATGAAGTCATGCAGCGACTAAGTACGTGTGACCACATCTTACAAGTGGTAACGATCGCTGAGTAGAAAAGGGAGTGAACGCAATGTTTAGAAGTGTCAGTGAATTAATTCAAATAACCGAAGATAAAAATATATCTATTTCTGAAGTAATGATTCAACAGGAAATCGAAGAAAGTGGAAAAACCAGAGATCAAATTTATTCAGAAATGGAACGTAACCTAGATGTTATGGAGAAAGCGGTTGAGGATGGCTTAAAAGGGGTTCAGTCTCGTTCAGGTTTAACTGGAGGAGATGCCGTATTAATTAATAATTATAGAGAAAATAAGAAAACGCTTTCAGGTGATTTAATTTTAGATGTAGTTAGTAAAGCTGTATCAACCAATGAAGTTAATGCAGCTATGGGGACAATCTGTGCAACGCCTACAGCAGGGAGTGCAGGTTGTGTGCCTGGTGTACTATTTGGTATAAAAGACCGATTAAACCCTACACGTGAAGAGATGGTGCGATTCTTGTTTACAGCAGGAGCATTTGGTCAAGTGATCGCTAACAACGCTTCAATTTCTGGAGCAGCTGGAGGTTGCCAGGCTGAAGTTGGTTCGGCAGCAGGTATGGCAAGTGCAGCAGCTGTTGAAATGGCAGGTGGAACGCCAGACCAGTCAGCTCAAGCGATGGCTATTACGTTAAAGAACATGCTTGGTTTAGTTTGTGACCCGGTAGCAGGGTTAGTTGAAGTACCTTGCGTCAAACGTAACGCAATGGGCTCTTCACAAGCTATTGTCTCTGCTGATTTGGCCTTAGCAGGTGTAACAAGCCGGATTCCGTGTGATGAAGTAATTGGCGCTATGTATCAAATTGGACAAAAAATGTCTTCAACATTAAAAGAAACTGCTGAAGGTGGTTTAGCAGCTACACCAACCGGTAAGGCTCTAGCCGCTAAAATATTCGGCTCTGCTGCAGAGTAATATAGAAAGAGTGATAAAATTTGTTTAATGATCCGGTAGACGTTATTCCTAGCGTCGGAGATAAAACAAAAGAACAACTTGAGATGTTAAACATTACGAAAGTGGGAGATTTACTCTTCCACTTTCCTTTTCGTTATGACTTTTTTGAATTAAAACCATTAAAAGAGATTAATCATGAAGAAGTGGCTACAATCCAAGGGGAGGTTGCTTCTGAACCGAATCTCAGTTTTTTTGGTCGTAAGAAATCCAGGTTAACCTGCACCATTCAAGTGGGAGTTGTGGCTATTAAGGCCGTTTTTTTCAATCAAGCTTTTTTAAAAGACAAATTGATTCGTGGTGAAACAGTTACGCTTACAGGGAAATGGGATATGCATAGACTACAGTTAACTGTACAACAACTTCACCCAAAGTCATTTCAAGAAGACAATACGATACAACCGGTATACCATTCAAAGGGTAATTTATCGACAAAACAAATTAAAAAGTTAGTGAAATATGCTTTAAAGTCATCTCTTGAAGATGTCTATGAAATGTTGCCAGAAAGTTATCTGAAAGAGTATAAACTTCCAAGCAGACAACTAGCAGTACAAGAGCTGCATCAACCATCATCAAAAACGGCTTTAAAACATGCAAAAAGACGGTTTATTTATGAAGAATTATTTATTTTTCAGTTGAAAATGCAATGGATTAAAGAACATAACAAAAAAGCTTCTTATGGGCTTCCTAAAGAATATGATAAATCTAAAATAGAGACATTCATAACTCAATTAAGTTTCCAATTAACTAACAGTCAAAGCCGAGCTCTAAATGAAATTTTAAGTGACTTAAAAAGTAATTATCGCATGAATCGTTTACTGCAAGGTGATGTTGGATCTGGTAAAACTGTAGTGGCTGCGATTGCATTGTATGCTACATATTTAGCTGGTCAACAAGGTGCTTTAATGGTGCCGACCGAAATTTTAGCTGAGCAACACGAGCAGTCCCTTAGAGAATTATTTGGTGATTTACTTCAAATAGAGTTATTAACTGGTTCGGTTAAAGGGAAAAAACGTGAAGAAAGATTAGAGCGTATAAGCAGTGGTGAGGTAGACATTGTTGTAGGAACGCATGCTTTAATACAAGATGACACTCTATTTAAGGAATTAGGGTTAGTCATTGTTGATGAGCAACACCGTTTTGGGGTCAATCAACGAAAAACCTTAAGAGATAAAGGTCTCAACCCTGACGTGTTATTCATGACAGCAACACCTATTCCTCGTACATTATCTATTACGACTTTTGGGGATATGGATGTATCGATTATTGATGAAATGCCGAAGGGAAGACAGCCTATTGAAACTTATTGGGTTAAGGAAAATATGATTGAAAGGGTCCATCAATTTTTAATTAAAGAGACTGATGCTGGTCATCAAGCTTATGTTATTGCACCGTTGATTGAAGAGTCCGATAAGCTGGATATACAAAATGCAGTTGATGTGTTCGAAGAGCTTCAATCTACTTTGCCACCTTCCATTAGTGTAGGTTTAATGCATGGTCGCTTAAGTGCTCAAGAGAAAGATGAAGTGATGCGTGAATTCGCAGCTAATAATATACAAATACTAGTATCAACAACTGTTGTCGAAGTGGGTGTTAATGTCCCCAATGCTACTGTTATGGTGATATATGATGCAGAACGATTTGGTTTAGCACAATTGCACCAGTTACGTGGTCGTGTTGGACGTGGCAAACATCAAAGTTACTGTATTTTACTTGCAGATCCTAAAGGTGAAACAGGTAAAGAACGTATGCGAGTGATGACTGAAACGAATGATGGATTCACGTTATCTGAACACGATCTGCAAATCAGAGGACCAGGTGATTTCTTCGGAAAAAAACAAAGTGGGTTACCTGAATTTAAAGTTGCTAATATCGTCGATGACTATCGAGCTCTAGAAGTTGCTAGAAGAGATGCGGTCGATGTTATTTCTAACAATCGACTTTCAACAGACACAGATTATAGATATTTGAAAGAGCTTATAGAGAACGACCCTAAAATTAAAGAGCGAATTTTTGATTAAGGATTGCAAGAACCTTAAAGGTATTATATATTACTATTAGGACCTAGTCTTAATAGTGGATGGTGGACATATGAAGTTAAAAAAGAAAGATAGACAAGAACAACTAACACAGATGATTGAAGAAACGCCATTTATAACGGATGAAGAATTAGCTAATAAATTTGGTGTCAGTATTCAAACCATTCGTTTAGATCGCTTAGAATTGTCTATTCCTGAATTACGTGAGCGTATAAAAAATGTAGCTAATAAAAATTGGAATGAGACAGTACGAGCACTTCCGATTGATGAAGTTATTGGTGAAGTAGTTAATTTAGAATTAGATAATTTAGCTATTTCAATTTTAGATATACATGAAGAACATGTTTTTTCTCGTAATCAAATTGCTAGAGGACATCATTTGTTCGCACAAGCTAATTCTCTGGCTGTAGCTGTAATTAACGATGAATTAGCTTTAACTGCCAATGCTGAAATTAGTTTCACTAGACCCGTGAAGCTTGGTGAACGTGTTGTTGCAAAAGCTTCAGTAGTTGGTAATGATCAGAAACGTACGATTATTGAAGTTAAAAGCTTTGTTAATAATGAAATCGTATTTGAAGGTAAATTTTATATGTATCGTAATACAGATAAATAGAAGGAGTAGTGAACCATGAGAATTGCAATTGATGCCATGGGGGGAGACCATGCACCTGAGGCAGCAGTTAAAGGTGCTCAATTAGCTGTAGATCATTATGAAGATTTATTAATTACACTTTATGGTGATGAAGAAAAAATAAAACCATATTTAAACAAACATTCCAGAATCAAAATACATCATACGATTGAAAAAGTAGAAAATACTGACGAACCTTCAAGAGTCGTACGTAAAAAGAAAAATGCATCTATGGTTCTTATGGCTGAAGCGGTAAAAAATAAAGAGGCAGATGCTTGTATATCTGCAGGTAATACTGGTGCTTTAATGAGTACAGGGTTGTTTAAAGTAGGAAGAATAAAGGGAATCGATCGACCTGCGTTAAGTCCAACGTTACCAACGACAGACGGTAAAGGTTTCTTATTACTTGACGTTGGGGCAAACGTTGAAGCAAAACCCAACCATTTACTGCAATATGGCATTATGGGTTCAATCTACGTAGAAAATGTAAGAGACATTAAAAATCCTCGAGTGGGATTATTGAATGTTGGGACTGAAGACCAAAAAGGCTCAGAATTAGTGAAAGAAGCTTTCAAATTATTAGAACAAGCTCCAATAAATTTTATCGGTAATGTTGAAGCTAGAGATTTACTTGAAGGTGCTGCTGATGTGGTTGTTACAGATGGTTTTTCAGGAAACATTGCTTTGAAATCAATTGAAGGCACAGCGTTAACTCTGTTTACAATGTTAAAACAGTCGTTTATGAAAAACACTAAAACAAAAATTGCTGCAGCGATGATTAAATCAGATTTAAAAGGTATCAAAAATCAATTGGATTATTCTGAATATGGTGGAGCTGGCTTATTTGGCTTGAGTGCACCTGTCATTAAAGCTCATGGTTCATCTAATGAAAGAGCAATATTTAATGCTATAAAACAGACTTATCATTTAGTAGATTCAGATGTTGTTTCATTAATTGAAAAAGAGGTAAGCAAATTACAAGGACGGGAGGCATAACGATGAAAAAAGTAGCATTCCTTTTCCCTGGTCAAGGCTCTCAAAGTGTCGGTATGGGACAAGATTTTTTTGAAGAGTTTCCGAGTGTTAAAGAACTATATCACCAAGCAGATCAAACACTAGGTTATTCATTAAGTGAACTTATGTTAAATGGACCTGGTGATGAATTAACAAAAACAGAAAACGCACAACCAGCACTACTATTAAACAGTGCCGCTATATTTAATTTATTAAACGAAGAAGGTATAAAACCATCCATGGTAGCCGGTCATAGTTTAGGTGAATATAGTGCCTTATATGCTGCCGGTTCGTTGTCTCTTGAAGACGCGCTTTCATTAGTACATAAGCGAGGAAAATATATGGAGAAAGCAGTGCCAACAGGTCAAGGTACGATGGCTGCCGTGTTAGGTGTGGATGAAGAAACAATTGAGAAAGTTACAAAGGAAATAACTGAAACTGGTGAAACCGTTAATGTTGCAAATTACAATTGCCCTGGACAAATAGTTATCTCGGGTACAGTAAAAGGCGTAGAACTTGCAACTGAACAGTTAAAAGAACAAGGGGCTAAACGAGTTATTCCTCTTAATGTGAGTGGCCCTTTCCATTCAGAATTGATGAAAGCAGCTAGTGAAGATTTTAAAAATGAATTAAGTCAAGCTGAAATTAAAGATGCTAAAATTCCTGTATATGCGAATGTTACCGCGGAAGCCGTGACTGAGGCTAAACAAATTGAACAATTGCTACTGGAACAATTATATTCACCTGTTCAATTTACACAGACGATTCAAAACATGTTGAATTCTGATGTAGACGCATTTGTTGAAGTTGGTAATGGTAAAGTTTTATCAGGATTAGTTAAGAAGGTTCATCGTCGAGCAAAAGTCTTTACCATCAATGAAGTTGGAGCAATTGAAAGTTTTAAAAACTGGCTAAAGGAGGAATAATATAATGTTAGATGGAAAAGTAGCATTAGTGACAGGCGCATCCCGTGGTATTGGACGAGCTATAGCCCTAGAATTAGCTAAGAATGGTGCTAATGTCGTGGTTAATTATGCAGGTAGTAAAGACAAAGCCGAAGCGGTAGTTAAAGAAATAGAAGGTTTAGGACAACAAGCTGTTGCTGTTCAGGCTAACGTGTCCAGTGCAGATGATGTCAAGCAGATGGTTAAGACAACAACTGATCAATTTGGTGCGATTGACATTTTAGTTAATAACGCTGGTATCACAAGAGATAACCTTCTTATGCGTATGAAAGAGGATGAGTTTGACGATGTCATTGATACCAACTTAAAAGGTGTCTTTAATTGTATTAAAGCTGTGACTCGCCCGATGATGAAACAACGAGGTGGCAAGATTATTAATTTAGCTTCTGTCGTAGGTGTATCTGGTAATCCAGGTCAAGCCAATTATGTCGCAGCTAAAGCTGGTGTGATTGGTATGACTAAGTCTGTTGCTAAGGAACTTGCTGCCAGAAATATCAATGTAAATGCGGTAGCACCAGGATTTATTACGACAGACATGACTGATGCCCTCTCGGATGAAGCTAAACAAGCTATGAATGATTTAATCCCATTAAATCGATTAGGTGAACCAGAAGACGTCGCACACGTGGTTCGATTCTTAGCATCGAAGGACGCAGAATACATTACTGGCCAGACTATTCACGTTGATGGTGGAATGGTAATGTAGAAAAGGTTAAAAAATTTTGAAGGGAGGTGAAAGGAATGGCAGAGGTATTTGATCGTGTTAAACAGATTATTGTTGAACGTTTAGACGTAGATGAAGCTAAAGTAACAAATGATGCTTCATTCAAAGATGACTTAGAAGCGGACTCATTAGATGTTGTTGAATTAGTAATGGAATTAGAAGATGAATTCGACATGGAAATTTCTGATGAAGATGCAGAAAAAATTCAAACAGTTGGTGATGCTGTTAATTACATAAACAGCAACCAATAATCATTTAAATAAAAGTTCTGTAGATCATGTGCAGAACATTAAGGGGATGGCTTAAATGGCCATCCTCATCTCTTATCTTTTAAAGAACTTACTATTAATGTGTTAAATTTCAGCTTATAGCATAAGTTATGGCAATAAGCTGAGTTTTTCTCACTAGAACAGGTGAAAACATATGAACTTTAAACAATTACAAGAAGACCTTAAAATTAAATTTAAAAATGAAAATTTATTAATGCAAGCTTTCATGCATACATCGTATGTGAATGAGCATAGGGATCAAAACCTTGAAGATAACGAACGATTAGAGTTTTTGGGTGACGCTGTTTTAGAATTGGCCGTCTCACAATATTTATATCGCGAATATACAAACATGAGCGAAGGTGAACTAACTAAGTTTCGTGCCAATATAGTGTGTGAACCATCATTAGAGCATTTTGCGAGAGATTTGGAGTTAAGTGATTACTTACTACTTGGTAAAGGTGAAGAAAAGTCTGGTGGTAGAGCACGACCTTCACTATTAGCTGATGCGTTTGAGGCACTTATTGGAGCTATTTATTTAGATCTAGGTTTTGATCAGGTATTATTTTTCCTGAAACAATTTGTCTTTCCAAAAATTGAACCAGGAGCTTTTTCACATGCGATGGATTACAAAACACAACTTCAGGAAGTTGTGCAACAACAAGGGAAGCAAGTTGAATATAAAATAGTGGATGAAATTGGTCCTGCCCACAATCGCCAATTTATAGCTAAAGTTTATGTAGGTCAAACTGAAAAAGGTTCAGGTCAAGGACGTACAAAAAAAGAAGCTGAACAACAAGCAGCGGAAGAAGCCTTGAAGAAATATTAAGACTAAACCCCTTTGTCTATCTTGTTAATAGAACAAAGGGGTTTTCACTTATTGCTTGCGATATTTTTTTAATTCGTCAATGATTGCGTGAATCTCAGACACACTAATCTGATCTTTCATTTGTACCATGTCATATAACTGTTTAATTTGATGGTAATTTTCCAAGTCAAAGTTGTCCGGCTCCATTATTGAAGGGTTAAGGACTTGAAGCTGTTTAGACATGTCTTCAATGATATATTTCAGGTTTTCTTCTGTAGGTTCATTTAAATTCATTTTGCTCACTCCAATGTGTTTGTTTTCGTAACCTTCTTCAGCCACTTATTTTATGATAAAATAAAAAAGTTCAGATGTTAAGTTAGAACGGAAAAATTGAGTAGGTGTTTACATATGTTTTTGAAAAAATTAGAGTCAGTAGGTTTTAAATCATTTGCTGAACGAATCACTGTGGATTTTGTTCCTGGTGTGACAGCTGTGGTTGGACCTAATGGAAGCGGAAAATCTAATGTAACAGACGCCATCCGTTGGGTGCTAGGGGAACAGTCAGCAAAATCACTTCGCGGTGCCAAGATGGAAGACATCATTTTCGCTGGTAGTGATTCAAGACGTGCACTTAATGTTGCAGAGGTTACTTTAACACTAGATAACAAGGATCAACGTTTACCAATTGATTATGAAGAAGTTGCAGTCACTAGACGGGTATATCGATCGGGTGAAAGTGAATACCTTATAAACAAGCAATCTTGTCGATTGAAAGACATTGTTGAACTTTTTATGGATTCTGGACTGGGTAAAGAAGCTTTCTCTATTATTAGTCAAGGTAAAGTTGAAGAAATTTTAAGTTCAAAATCTGAGGACAGACGTTCTATATTTGAAGAAGCTGCCGGTGTATTGAAATATAAACAACGAAAATCTAAAGCGGTAAAAAAATTAGGCGAGACAGAAGATAATCTAAGCCGTGTAGAAGATATTATTTATGAAATTGAAGGACAATTAGAACCTTTAAAAGAACAAGCTGCCATTGCTAAAGAATATCTAGAGAAAAAAGAAGAATTAGAACAGCATGAAGTTTCATTAATCGTTACTGAAATTGAACAAATTCATTCAGAGTGGGAGACACTCCTTAAACAGATTGATCAAGTTAAAGAACAGCTGGTTGAAGACAAAACGGCTATCCAAGCTGATGAATCAAAAGTTGAACAGATGGGGCAACAGATTCAATCGTTAGATGAAACCATCGAACAACTACAAGACAAAAAGTTAACATTCACACAGCAAATCGAACAGCTTGATGGTCAAAAGAATTTATTAGTTGAACGGTTAAAGCATTATGATGAGAGTAAAGAAAAATTGACGAATGACATAAAGGAAAGTCAAGATCAAATTGACCAATTTGAATTAGATTTTGAAGACCAGGAAAAAAGAATTGAATTACTTCAATCATCTAGAAATGAAACAAAAGAAACAATCAATCAAATAAAGAAAGACATTGAAAATTCTGGTGTAGACATTGAAGAAAAAATTGAGTCTATGAAATCGGAATACATTGATTTATTAAATGAACAAGCAGCTAACCGAAACCAAAAAGCTTCTATTGAAAAACAAATCGAACAATCTAACCACAGAAAGCAACGATTAGATGAGCGATTTGAACAATTACTAGAAGATCGTCAGTCTCTAGAAGAAGATCAAGACGCACAGGCAAAAGAAAAAGTCACATTGGAACAACAATTGCAGGATCTTAATGATACCATTAGCCAAAAACAAAATTCTTACAAACAATTATCTGTTGAGATTCGTGAAGATGAGGAAAAGCTTCATAAGGGTTATCGTATTATTGAGCAGCTCCGTTCAAAGAAAGAAATGCTAGAAGATATGAAGGACTCTTATAGTGGTTTCTTTTATGGCGTCAAATCCATCCTACAGGCAAAGGAAAAGAATGAAGTTAATGGGGTCCATGGAGCAGTGGCTCAATTGATTGATATTCCGAATCAATATGTTACAGCTATGGAGATTGCGTTAGGTGGACAAGCCCAGCATATTGTTGTAGAGACTGACCAGGAAGCTAGACAAGCTATTCAGTACCTTAAGAAAACGAATAGTGGACGAGCAACACTTTTACCTTTATCGACTATTAAACCACGCTCAATTGATTCAAATACCGTCAATAAATTAAAATCTAGTGACGGTTTTATTGGTGTGGCGTCAGAGCTTGTTCACTTTGACTCTACATATCAATCCATCGTGCAGAGTCTGTTGGGAACAGTTTTAATTGCCAACACATTAAAAGATGCTAATAACTTAGCCAAAATCACCGGCCATAGGTTTCGAATTGTTACTGTAGAAGGTGACATTGTTAACCCGGGTGGTTCAATGAGTGGTGGTGCTAAAAAACGATCGAATCAAACATCACTATTCACAAGAGACCAGGAACTAGAAGAAATCAAAACCAAACTGGCCGATTATGAACAAAAAAGTGAAGTGTTTGAACAAAAATTAAGAGATAAAAAGAAAAAATATGAAGAATTAGAACAAGTTTCACTGAAAGAACAGTCACAAAAAGACGAGCTTTATGATAAATATCAAATGGTTAAAGAAAGCTATCAAGCGCTACAAGCCAGATTATCCAATATTAACGATCAATTGTCTGTTTATGACCAGGAAAATAAGCAGCATCAGGATGATATCAAGCAATTAACTGATGAATTAGAAGAAATCACAGTCCAATTGCAACAGCAAGATAAACAATCCGAAAAATTAAGACAAGAGATCGATCACCTTTCTACTAACCAATCTGATTTTAAAGAAGCGGTGGAGCAACATAAAGAAAAGCTTAATAATATGCAAATTAGGTTAGCAGAGAAAGAAAGTGAATTACGAAATCATCAGGAGCGGTTAACTCAAATTCAAGATGACCTAGAGAGTGAACGTACCTCTAAGACGCAGCTTGAAGAAGAGCTCCAAAAGCTGGAAGAGTCGTATCAAAATGCTCAAACAATAGATGAGTTATCTAATACAATTAAAAATACTAGAACAAATTTAATACAAGTAAATGAACAACTTGAACAAAGTAGAGATGAACGTAATCAACTATCTCAAAATCGTGATGATTTAGATCGTGAACTGAAAGAACGAAATAGACAATATGAATCAAGAAGTAATCACATGCAGCAGCTTGAAGTTAAAGCTAATCGTTTAGATGTTGATTTAGAGAATCGCCTAAACCATTTACGAGAAGAGTATATGTTAACTTTCGAGAAAGCTAAGCGCGATTATGGTGTTATTGAAAAATTAGATGAAGCTCGGGAAAAAGTTAAACTAATCAAACGATCTATTGATGAATTAGGCACAGTCAATCTTGGTTCGATAGAAGAATATGAAAGAATCCAAGAGCGTTATGACTTTTTAAGTGAACAACAAACTGACTTATTAGATGCTAAAGGTACACTCCATTCAATTATTCAAGAAATGGACGAAGAGATGGTCAGAAAATTTAGTGATACATTTAATCAAATTCAGCAACAATTCTCTGTTGTTTTTACAGAATTGTTTGGCGGAGGCAGTGCAGAATTGACGCTAACCAACCCAGATGATTTACTAGAAACGGGTGTAGATATTATTGCACAACCACCAGGTAAGAAATTGCAAAATTTAAGTTTATTATCAGGTGGGGAAAGAGCATTAACTGCTATCGCTTTATTATTTGCCATACTAAGGGTTAGACCTGTTCCATTTTGTGTGTTAGATGAAGTGGAAGCTGCCTTAGATGAGGCAAATGTCTCCCGTTTTGGTAAATACCTTAAAGAATTTTCTGCTCATACACAGTTTATTGTGATTACTCACCGTAAAGGTACAATGGAAAATGCAGATGTTTTATATGGTATTACTATGCAAGAATCAGGCGTGTCTAAACTTGTATCAGTTAAACTAGAAGAGACAGAAGAAATGGTGTTTAATTAATGTACTGTGTTAAATAGCTACAGGCGGACGCTTTCCGCGGGCACGGCTCGAGCCTCCTCGGCAGAAAACCACTGCCTGTGGGGTCTCGAGACTCGTGCTGTTCCCGCAGGAGTCGCCGCCTTACGCTTCTCATTTCTTCACAATTATGAGCAAGTACATTAGTTTTACATTTAGCGTTAAATACAGAAAGGAAGACTTTGATGGGATTTTTTAAGAAACTTAAAGATAAAATTAATAATCAAACAGATCAAGTTACAGATAAATTTAAAGATGGTATGGAGAAAACGCGTGACTCTTTCACATCAAAAGTTAATGATTTAGTCGCTCGTTATCGCAGTGTTGACGAAGAATTTTTTGAAGAACTTGAAGAGATACTCATTTCAGCTGATGTTGGTGTTGAAACAGTCATGACACTAATTGAAGAATTGGAAATGGAAGTGAAAAGAAGAAACATAAAAGATACTTCACAGGTTAAAGAAGTAATCTCCGAAAAGTTAGTTGAGATCTATTACGATGGCGACGATGAATCCATTGAAGAGATAAATTTAAATGAGAATGGCTTATCAGTTATTTTAACTGTAGGGGTTAATGGTGTTGGTAAAACGACGACAATTGGTAAATTAGCTCATCGTCTAAAGTCAGAAGGTAAGAATGTTGTTTTAGCTGCTGGTGATACATTTAGAGCTGGAGCTATTGATCAACTTGAAGTATGGGGTGAACGTGCTGGTGTTGGTGTGATTAAGCATAGTGAAGGCAGTGATCCAGCTGCTGTTATTTATGACGGTATTCAAGCTGCGAAATCAAGAGGCGCTGATGTTTTAATATGTGACACAGCCGGACGTCTACAAAATAAAGTGAACCTCATGAATGAATTAGCAAAAGTAAAAAAAGTAATATCTCGTGAAGTAGAAGGCGCACCACATGAAACGTTATTGGTATTAGATGCTACGACCGGACAAAATGCCATCAGTCAGGTTAAAACATTTAAAGAGGTTACTGATGTTTCTGGTATTGTACTTACTAAGCTAGATGGTACAGCTCGTGGTGGGATTGTATTAGCCATTAAAAATGAATTAGATATTCCAGTTAAATTCGTTGGACTTGGTGAACAAATGGAAGATTTGCAGCCATTTGATGCACACCAATTTGTTTATGGATTATTTGGTGATTTAATGCAGGAGGAGTCAAATGAATCGTAGAGGAGGTTGCTTGTGTTAGAAAAGACAACCAGAGTTAATTATCTGTTTGATTTTTATCAAGAGTTATTAACCTCAAAACAAAAAAATTACATGGAATTATATTACTTGGAAGATTATTCATTAGGAGAAATTTCCGAGACATATGATGTTAGTAGACAAGCAGTTTATGATAATATTAGACGTACAGAGGCAATGCTTGAGGAATATGAACAGAAATTAGGCCTCTATAAACGATTTGAAAAGCAAAATATCATTCTGAATGATATGAAAGAAGCTTTAAACCAACAAGATCATAAACAAATCAGGTCATTAATAGATGAACTGGAAAACCTAGATTAGGAGGACGGTCAAATGGCATTTGAAGGATTAGCCGACCGATTACAAGGTACGATAAAGAAAATCACCGGTAAAGGTAAAGTAACTGAGCAAGACGTCAAAGAAATGACTCGTGAAGTTCGCCTCGCTTTACTTGAAGCCGATGTTAACTTTAAAGTTGTCAAAGACTTAATTAAGCGTATAAAAGAACGTGCAATTGGGCAAGAAGTATTGCAAGGGTTAAACCCTGGTCAACAGGTTATTAAAGTTGTTAAAGAAGAATTAACTGAGTTAATGGGTGGAGAACAAAGTAAAATCGCCGTGGCTAATAAGCCACCAACTGTTATCATGATGGTTGGTTTACAAGGTGCAGGTAAAACGACGACAACTGGTAAACTAGCTAACCATCTAAGAAAAAAGTATAACCGTAATCCAATGCTAGTTGCAGCTGACGTCTATCGTCCTGCCGCAATTAATCAATTAGAAACATTAGGTAAACAATTAGATATGCCTGTTTATTCAAAAGGGACAGAAGCTAACCCTGTAGACATTGCTAAAGAAGCAATTGACCAAGCGAAAGAAGATCATAAAGATTATGTCATCATTGATACTGCAGGTCGTTTACATGTTGATGAAGGTTTAATGGATGAATTACAGCAAATCAAGGATACCGTACAGCCTGATGAAATCTTCTTAGTAGTAGATTCAATGACCGGTCAAGATGCCGTCAATGTTGCTGAAAGTTTTGACGAGCAATTAGATATTTCTGGTGTTGTTTTAACTAAGCTTGATGGTGATACTCGTGGTGGTGCTGCTTTATCTATTAAAGCTGTTACTGGTAAACCAATTAAATTCGCTGGTATGGGTGAAAAACTTGACCAACTAGAAGCTTTTCATCCAGATCGAATGGCGTCCCGAATTCTTGGTATGGGTGACGTCTTAAGCTTAATTGAGAAAGCTGAGACTGATGTCGACGAGAAGAAAGCCAAAGAAATGGAACAAAAAATGAAAGATGCTTCCTTTACGTTTGAGGATTTCCTTGAACAAATGGGGCAGGTCCGAAGTATGGGACCATTGGATGAACTGGTTAATATGATGCCTGGAGCTAATAAAATGAAAGGCATGAAAAATATGCAACTTGATGAGAAACAAATCGATCAGGTTGAAGCAATTATTCAGTCGATGACAAAGAAAGAAAGAGTTGAGCCTGATATTATTAATGCCAGCCGCAAAAAACGTATTGCTAGCGGTTCAGGTACGTCAGTTGCTCAAGTCAACCGATTGCTTAAACAGTTCAATGAAATGAAGAAAATGATGAAGCAAATGATGGGCGGCAAAAAAGGGAAGAAAAAGGGTGGATTAAATTTTCCTTTTATGTAATGGAAAAATACTTTACACACCTTTGGACATCTGATACAATTTTATCTTGTGAGAAGGAATTTTGATGGAGGTGTAATAATGGCAGTAAAAATTCGTATGAAAAGAATGGGTTCTAAAAGAAAACCTTACTATCGTGTAGTAGTTGCAGATTCACGTTCTCCTCGTGATGGACGTATTATCGAGCAAATTGGCACATATAATCCTTTAAGCGAAACTCCAGAAGTTTCAATTAATGAAGATAAAGCTTTAGATTGGTTATCTAAAGGTGCTAAGCCAAGCGATACAGTTCGTAACCTATTCTCAAAAGAAGGCATCATGACGAAATTTCACGAATCAAAAGCTAAATAGTAAAGGTAAGTGATATCATGAAAGCCTTAATTGAAACGATCGTACAACCACTTGTTGACCATCCGGAAGAAGTGAATATTACTGTTGAAGAAACAGATGAAAAAATTCGCTATCATCTAACGGTTAACGAGAATGACGTTGGAAAAGTGATCGGTAAAAACGGTCGAATTGCCAAGGCGATTCGTACTGTTGTTCATGCCGCTGGTTCTGATATTAATAAAAAAATATTTGTTGATATTATGTAAAAATGGGAGAGGGATAACCTTTCCCATTTTTAGCATGGTTAAAATTCACATGAGCCGAATAGGTGATTTTATGAAATTCATAAGAAAAACAACAATTAAGCAAATTATAACTAGTGAAAGCCGAAATCAACTTAAAGAGAAATTTGATTTAAAAATTGGACAAGCTAAAAAAGAGCTTGAACAATTACAATTTGAGAAGAAGAAATTAATCTATCAAAAGAAATTTAGTCAATCGAAAGTTGAGAAACGATTTGTGGTCGAAGAAAACAAGCGGCAACAACTGATTGAGTGGTACGAGTATCAACTTCAACAACTTCATGACATTCCTGATGGTAATGAAATTGTCGAAGGGGAAGTTGATGAAGTTGTTGAAGTGGATATTGGTGACAACTGGGATGCCATTTCAGGTAATCGTTCAATTTTAATCAAAGATGGAAAAATTATAGATATTAATTAAGGTGGATTTTTATGGAACGTTTTTTTAATGTAGGTAAAGTTGTAAATACACATGGTGTTAAGGGTGAAGTAAGAGTAATCCCAATTACGGATTTTGATGAAAGGTTTGAGCCAGGTTCACGCCTACTCTTTTTTAAAGATGACCAAGACAATAACCCTCAAGAATTAACGGTAAAATCACACAGAAAACATAAACAATTTGATTTACTAACTTTTGACACATATGAATCGATTAATGAAGTTGAACCCTTCAAAGGTGGATTATTAAAAATTCCGGAGTCAGATCTTCATGAATTAGACGAAAATGAATTCTACTTCCATGAAATAATTGGTTGTGAAGTTTATAAAGATAATGGGGATTATGTAGGTAAAATTAAAGAAATCCTCCAACCGGGTGCTAATGATGTTTGGGTAGTGAAAAGAGAAGGATTAAAAGATGCTCTTATACCTTATATTGAATCGGTCGTTAAAGAAATTGATATAAGTAATCAAAAAGTCATTATTGAAGAGATGGAAGGACTGTTAGATTAATGAAAATTGATATTCTAACACTATTTCCAGACATGTTTAAAGGTGTCTTTGAATCATCTATTCTAAAGCGAGCTCAGGATGTAGGTGCTTTCAGTTATAACTTGATTGACTTTAGAGATTTTACGACAGATAAACATAATAAAGTAGATGACTACCCTTATGGTGGCGGAGCTGGTATGGTGTTAAAGCCTCAACCGATCTTTGATGCCGTTGAACATTTAATCGATCAACATGAATCTAAACCACGTGTAGTTTTGATGTGTCCTCAAGGTGAGACTTTTACACAAAGAAAAGCAGAAGAACTAGCCAAAGAGGATCATTTAATATTCATTTGCGGACACTATGAAGGTTACGACGAACGCATACGAGAGCATATAGTTACTGATGAAATATCAATTGGAGACTATGTATTAACTGGTGGAGAGTTAGGAGCCATGGTTGTTACAGATAGTATAATAAGGTTACAATCAGATGTTTTAGGAAATAATGAATCTGCAACGCTTGATTCATTCTCTACTAATTTGCTTGAACATCCACACTATACTCGTCCAAATGATTTTAGAGGTATGACGGTTCCGGAAGTATTAACTTCAGGTAACCATCAAAAAATAGAAGAATGGCGTAAATATGAGTCTCTGAAGCGTACCTATTCAAGACGACCTGATTTATTTGAAGGATTAGAGTTAGATCAAAAAGAATTGGATATGTTAGATGAGATTAAGAGAAATGATGTTGCAAGAGATAAATGATTATGGTATATTAATTTAGTGCTTAAGTATGTTTAAGCTGAAAACGATGTTCCGCTGCGAATTAAGCATGAGCATTAGTGAGAAGGAGTGAAGAAGATGCAAGAACTTCTAAACAAAGTTGCACAAGATCAGTTACGTACAGATCTACCTGAATTCCGTGCTGGTGATACTCTTAAAGTACACGTTAAAGTTGTTGAGGGTAACCGTGAGCGTATCCAGGTATTCGAAGGTGTAGTTATCAAACGTCGTGGTGGCGGCATCAGTGAAACTTTCACTGTACGTAAAGTATCATACGGTGTAGGTGTTGAACGTACATTCCCAGTACATTCTCCACGTGTTGACAAGATCGAAGTTACTCGCCGTGGTAAAGTACGTCGTGCTAAACTTTACTATCTACGTAATTTACGTGGTAAAGCTGCAAGAATTAAAGAAATTCGCTAATGTAAATTCAAAGGGGGGCTTGGCCATTGGTCAGGCTCCTTTTTTATACCTTAAAGCTTTATAGCTGTGGATTGTTGATGATGCCATCTCCTTGCTCCTATGCGAATGCAATTTTCAACACACTTTACTATAACGCTATTGAGCGTAATAGCGAGTATACTTAGACAAAGTTTAATGATTTTAATATAAGGTAAAAACTAAACCAAAGGCAGGTGGAATACATGACGATTCAATGGTTTCCAGGGCATATGGCAAAAGCTAAGCGAGAAGTACAAGAAAGACTGAAACTCGTTGATTTTGTTATAGAACTTGTAGACGCAAGGGCACCACAATCCTCACAAAACCCTATGCTTCATGAGGTGTTAGAACAAAAACAGAAGTTGATTGTATTAATGAAGAAAGATTTAGCAGACCAGCAATTAACGAATAAATGGCTAGAACACTTTAAAGAACAAGGTCATGATGCTTTAGCTGTTGATGTGAATCAAAAAGGTGATGTTCAAGCAATAGTAAAGCAAGCTAAGCAAATGGGGCAATCCATTAATGAAAAACGTAAAGAAAAAGGCATTAAACCAAGATCACTAAGAGCAATGATTTTAGGCATTCCTAATGTAGGGAAGTCGACGTTAATTAATCGATTAGCAAATAAAAAGCGAGCTCAAACAGGAGATAAGCCTGGGGTAACTAAAAAACAGCAATGGATTAAAATTCAGGGTGAATTTGAATTATTAGATACTCCTGGTATTCTATGGCCAAAATTTGAAGATGAAGAAGTAGGTTATAAGCTTGCCGCAATAGGTTCAATTAAAGATCAAATTCTTCATTTAGATGATATCGCAGTTTATGCTTTAAAGTACATGAGGGACAATTACCCTGACGTGTTAAAAGACCGATATAAATTAGATTTAGAAGAAGAAGATATTGTGTTATGGTTTGATACCATTGGAAAGAAAAGAGGCTGCTTAGCTTCAGGTGGAGTCATTGATTACGAGAAGACAGCTGATGTGATTATTCAAGATTTACGAAGTGGCAAATTAGGTGGAATAACGTTTGATCAGCCTAATAGATAAGGTATACAATCCGATAATAAATATAAGCGGGGGATATTGTGACTAAAAAAGAAACGATTGCTGTCATCAAGAAAACACTTGAAGAAGATCAATTTTCTACAAATTGGTTTAACCGTATTATCGAAGACGAACGAAAAGGTGTACAGCAATTAATTAAGAAATATAGTCAGGAAAAAGAAAAAGAGACAATTTTGCATGAACAATTTATAAAAATGAGTGAGTTAGAAACGGCATTACACTATAAAGGGTATCAATTTATATCGGGAATAGACGAAGTAGGTAGGGGACCATTGGCAGGACCAGTTGTGGCAGCCTCTGTCATTTTACCGAAAGATTTCTATTTACCGGGTTTAAATGATTCTAAGAAGTTATCTCATGAACAAAAAGAAAAATTCTATCGAATTATTCAAGAAGAAGCATTAGCTGTAGGTGTTGGAGAAGCCAGTGCGAAGGAGATTGATTACTATAATATTTATCAAGCAACTAAATTAGCTATGACTCGATCAATTGAATCTCTTAATCAAAAACCAGATTATTTATTAATTGATGCCATGAGTTTAGAAAATATTAGTATTGAGCAAGAGTCTATCATCAAGGGTGATTCTAAAAGTATCTCAATAGCTGCAGCAAGTGTTATTGCCAAAGTAACACGCGATCAATGGATGGCGAAAATAGGTGAACAATATCCAATGTATCAATTTGAGAATAATTCAGGTTATGGAACTCGAGCTCACCTTAAAGCTTTAGAAGAACATGGCCCTACGCCATACCATCGACGCTCATTTGAACCAGTACGCCAATATACATAAGAAGGTGAATGTTGGATGAAACAAGTTAATCGTATGATTCCGACAACAAAGCTAGACCATCGACAATCAAATACATTAACTTTAAAAGAAGGTCAGGTTGTTACAGGGAGAGTTATGAAGTTTTTTCCAGGTAATAAAGCGGTGATCAATTTATCTGGTCATCAAGTCGTTGCACAATTAGATGCTTCATTACAAGCTAACCAAAATTACTTACTTCAAGTAAAGGGTATCTCGCCTGCTGTGCAACTTCAAGTTGTTCATCAACAATCAGTTGCTTCATACGATGAAGCGGCTCAAACGTTGCTTAATCTATCTGGTGTTAAAGCATCTAAAGCTGAACATGCCTTGTTAGCAAATATGTTAAAGCAACAGCTGCCACTGCAAACGAACAACATCGATTCTCTCATTCAATTAGCAAAAGCTAACCATGTACCAAACCAACAACAGATTCTATCAGAAATGGTTCAACGGCAACTACCTTTAAATCAAGAGGTGTTTAATAGTATACACCAAAGAATCAATCAACCGTTGGCGTTCACACAGATTGTTGACCAACTACAAACACAAATCCAACAGTCTGGACAAAGCCAAGAACTATGCCAACTAAGTAATAGACTAGATTTGCTATCTTCAAAATCAATAAGTAATCAAAAGTTACTAGAGTCTTTTGTATTTCAAACATTAAAGGAAGTTGGACAGGGTTCTCATACGACTTTTCAAATGTTACAAAAAGCAGGACTAGTTTCTAACCAAATGACTTATCAAGAATGGTCTAATACGTGGTCAAACTGGGCTAAACAAAACAAAATTCAATTATCAGCTGGAAGCCAACAATCTTCTTTACCACCTTTGCCATTTAATTATTCCGCCAATCAAATAGCAGAGTCGATTAGTCAACTTAGTCAACAGCAGTTTATTAACGACCCAAAACAATTGCAATTAATGAAATCTATAGCTCAGCAGTTAGTTCAGGTTCAGAATTCATCTGTTAATTCATATCAACAAAACTTGCTAAGCCGTGGTTTAGATTCTACTCTATGGAATCAAATGAGTGCGAAATTACCTGATCACATCCAACCAGTCATGCAACAATTACAATCTTTTGTTTCAAATCAAAACTGGAATCAAGTACAACAATTACTTCAGTCTTCTGATGGCCAGCAATTGTTGAATCAAATTAATCAACTAATTAATTCTCAAGTATCATCAACGGAACAACGTGGCTTATCTTTTTGGCAATCGATGGTTTCGCTTAATTCTCCACAAAACGTGGATTTTAATTTAAGTCATATAAAGAGCTTTTTACAAATGACACAAGCTGAGGCAAGCCCTAACCAGGATTATCCGTCCTTATCATCCTTAATTCGATCTGTACAAGGACAAACTAATCAAACAGCATTTAATGAATCATTACAACAAATGAATCAAATCATTAATTCCATACACCTTTCTAATACAGATATAAGTCAAAGAGATTTAACCAGTTTTACGATACAATTCCCAAAAGATATGTTCAATTTAAATCAAGATTTATTTATGGAGTTTGAGGGAAAAAAACAAGAAGATGGAACCATTCATCCAAAACAGTGTCGAGTTATATTTTATTTAGATTTGCCAAATTTAAATGAAACAATTATGGACATGCATGTACAAAATGGACATGTGGATTTAAGTGTTTATCATGACCAGCCTGAACATCTAAGGTTGCTTACAAAACCTTTAATCGCGTCATTAAATGACAAATTACAAAAACAGGATTACTCATCCGTTCAAGTCCAATTTAAGTCAATTCATGAAGAGCATAATAAAGAAAAGTCGATAAAATACACTTCGAATGAATGGCAGCAAGGAGTGGATTTTCGAATATGAAAAATAAAAGAAAAGAAGCCATTGCTTTAAGGTACGATGAGGAACAAGATCAGGCCCCAAAAGTTGTTGCGAAGGGTCAGGGACTTATTGCTGAAGAGATACTTGAAAGAGCAGAGAATTCAAATGTGCCAGTTTATGAAGATGATGCACTAGTTCAATTGATGAATGAAATTAATATTAACGAAAAAATACCAGAAGATTTATATCAAGTCGTAGCTGAAGTTTTTGCATTTATATATCAAACAGATAAAAAATATAAATAAATTCGAATTAATACGATTAGTTTCTTTTGTATATGACTATTTTTATGTATAATAAAAACGGTGTGGTTTTAATAATGAAGCCAATATATTTTTAATTTGTAGTAACAGATTGATGGGAGGATGTAACATGAACATTCATGAGTACCAAGCGAAAGAAATTTTCCGCAAGTACAACGTTGCAGTTCCTAATAGTAAAGTAGCTTTTTCTGTTAACGAAGCAGTTCAAGCTGCAGAAGAATTAGGTTCAAATGTTTCTGTTGTAAAAGCACAGATCCACGCAGGTGGTCGTGGTAAAGCTGGCGGTGTAAAAATCGCAAAGAATTTAGATGAAGTTCGTGAATATGCGGATGAAATCTTAGGTAAGACATTAGTAACACACCAAACTGGTCCTGAAGGTAAAGAAGTTAAACGTCTTCTTATCGAAGAAGGATGCGACATAAAGAAAGAATATTACTTAGGTGTTGTATTAGATCGTGCAACTTCTCGCGTCGTTATGATGGGTTCTGAAGAAGGTGGAACTGAGATTGAAGAAGTAGCAGAAGAAACACCAGAAAAAATCTTCAAAGAAGTGATTGATCCTGTAACAGGATTAACTCCTTTCCAAGCTAGAAGATTAGCTTTTAACATCAATATCCCTGACGAATTATTAGGTAAGGCAGTTAAGTTTATGATGAGCCTTTATCAAGTATTCGTTGAGAAAGATTGCTCAATCGCTGAAATTAACCCACTAGTTACAACTGGTGATGGTGAGGTAATGGCGTTAGATGCAAAACTAAACTTTGACGATAACGCTTTATTCCGTCAAAAAGATATTCTGGAGTTTCGTGATTTAGATGAAGAAGATGAGAAGGAAATTGAAGCATCTAAATATGACTTGAGCTACATTGCTCTAGACGGAAACATCGGTTGTATGGTTAATGGTGCTGGACTAGCTATGGCTACGATGGACATCATTAAGCATCACGGCGGTGAACCAGCTAACTTCTTAGATGTTGGTGGCGGTGCGACAGCTGAAAAGGTTACAGAAGCATTCAAGATTATTCTATCTGATGACAGTGTAAAAGGAATCCTTGTTAACATTTTCGGTGGAATCATGAAATGTGATGTTATCGCTGAAGGTGTAGTTGAGGCAACTAAACAAATTGGTTTAGAAATTCCATTAGTCGTTCGTTTAGAAGGAACAAATGTTGAGTTAGGTAAGAAAATCTTAGATGAGTCTGGACTTAACATCACGTCTGCAGAATCTATGGCAGATGCAGCTGAAAAAATCGTATCACTAGTAAAATAAGAAAGGACGGGCGAAAATGAGCGTTTTTATTAATAAAGATACTAAAGTATTAGTTCAAGGTATCACTGGTGGAACAGCGAAATTCCATACAAAGCAAATGCTTGAATATGGAACAAACATTGTTGCTGGTGTTACTCCTAAAAAAGGCGGTACAGAAGTAGAAGGTGTACCTGTCTATAACACTGTACAAGATGCAGTAGATAAAACAGGCGCAAACGCATCTGTAATTTATGTACCAGCTCCATTTGCAGCAGATGCAATCATGGAGGCAGTTGATGCTGAAATGGATCTTGTCATCTGTATTACAGAACATATTCCAGTTATAGATATGGTTAAAGTTAAGCGTTATATGGAAGGTAAGAAAACACGCTTAGTTGGACCAAACTGCCCAGGTGTTATTACACCAGATGAATGTAAAATTGGTATTATGCCAGGATATATTCATAAAAAAGGTCACATTGGTGTAGTATCTCGTTCTGGTACATTAACTTATGAAGCTGTACATCAGCTTTCTGAGGAAGGATACGGCCAATCTACAGCTGTAGGTATTGGTGGAGACCCAGTAAACGGTACAGACTTCATTGACGTACTTAAAGCATTTAATGAAGACCCAGATACTCACGCAGTTATGATGATTGGTGAGATCGGTGGTACAGCTGAGGAAGAAGCAGCTGAATGGGTTAAAGCTAATATGACTAAACCAGTTGTTGGATTCATTGGTGGTGCAACAGCTCCTCCAGGAAAACGTATGGGTCACGCTGGTGCAATTATCTCAGGTGGTAAAGGTACAGCTGAAGAAAAACAGCGCATAATGAGAGAGTGCGGTATTAAAGTTGCTGAAACACCTGCCGTAATGGGAGAAACAATGATTGAAGTATTAAAAGAGAATGACCTTTTAGAAAAAACAAAAACTCATTAATAATTAATTCCCCGAAAATAGGTCATTACTTATTCTCGGGGAATTTTCAATTAAAGGAGTGATTTTTATTGAATGACAATTTATCATTTAAGCTGTATCATTTGATGCAGTTTAAGGGTATGAACAGAAGAAAAATCCATGCTTATTTGAGTTATGACCCAATGTTAGAGAGAATTAATCAACATTCCCCAACTGAACTTCAACAAACCTTTCATTTACACCCAAGTCAAGCAACATCTTTACATTATTATTTAAATTCAAAAAGACATATTGAGTTAAACTATTTAGATTATAAGAAGGAAAATCCAATCACTTTTTTTGATTCAGATTATCCAATTGAATTAAGAGAAATTCCGGATTCCCCGTTAATTTTGTATTGGAAAGGGAATAAAGAATTATTAAGAATGCCAAAAGTTTCTATTATTGGTACACGCAACCCTTCACAATCAGCTTCTCATAAAATCGATTTATTTCTTAAACCAACCGTGGAAAACAACATCGCAATTGTTAGTGGTCTTGCATATGGTATAGATGCTATGGCCCATCAATATGCACTTAGTCATAATGGTTCTACCATAGCAATATTAGGGTTCGGATACCATCACATTTATCCTAAAGAGCATCAGCTATTATTTAATAAAATTATTGAATCGGGACTTATCTTAACAGAGTATCACCCAAAGTTAAGACCACAAAAATGGTATTTTCCAGAAAGAAATCGAATAATAAGTGGACTTTCGGCAGCTACTATAATTATTGAAGCTTCTGAGAGAAGTGGTACAATGATTACAGCCGATCAGGCACTCGAACAAGGCAAAGAAGTATTTTCCATTCCTGATTCGATATTTTTAGATCAAGCACAGGGTTGTTTGAAACTCATTCAAGATGGTGCTATACCTTTAGTTAAACCAGAAGAATTGACAAATTGGTATGTTGAAAATCATTTAATTTACCTGCAAGAAAAAGTGTGAAACACATGTTTGTCGAAAATTGAAGTTTGACAAACTATATAAATTTATTTAATAATGAAACAGATTTAATTAAAGCAAAATACCTCGTAGGAGGATTCGGTACATGTCAGATTATTTAGTTATAGTAGAATCACCAGCTAAAGCCAAAACAATAGAACGTTATTTAGGTAAAAAATATAGTGTTAAAGCATCTATGGGTCACGTTATAGATTTACCCAAAAGTCAAATGGGTGTTGATGTAAAAAATAATTTTGAACCTAGATATATTACTATTCGAGGAAAAGGTCCTGTTTTAAATGACCTGAAAAAAGCTGCTAAGAAAGCCAAACAAGTCTATCTCGCAGCTGACCCCGACCGCGAAGGGGAAGCGATTGCATGGCACTTAGCTCATTCACTTGGTATTCAGGAAGATGCGCCATGTCGAGTGGTTTTTAATGAAATAACAAAAGATGCTGTTAAATCTTCGTTTAAGAATCCAAGAACACTTGATATGGATTTAGTAAATGCTCAGCAGGCTCGTCGTGTATTAGACCGACTTGTTGGTTACAATATTAGTCCTTTACTATGGAAGAAAGTAAAAAAAGGATTAAGTGCCGGGCGTGTACAATCCGTTGCAGTTAAAATGATTATTGATCGTGAAAATGAAATTAAAAACTTTGAACCAGAAGAATACTGGTCAATTACAGGCCATTTCAAAAAAGGGAAAAAAGACTTTGAAGCAAAGTTTTATGGTGTAAATGGAGAAAAACAAGGATTAAAATCCAAAGAAGCTGTAGATCAAGTACTGAATCAATTAGATGGTAAAAACTTTGATGTTAAAAAAGTAAACAAAAGAGAAAGAAAACGTAATCCAGCTTTACCTTTTACAACCTCTTCTCTACAACAAGAAGCTTTTAGAAAGCTAAACTTTCGAGCTAAGAAAACAATGATGATTGCTCAGCAGTTATACGAAGGTATTAATTTAGGTGGTCGTGAAGGTACAACTGGTTTAATTACTTACATGCGTACAGACTCAACCCGTATATCTGATACAGCGAAAAATGAAGCAAGTACTTACATTAATGAAAATTACGGTAAAGAGTTCTTAGGTCCTAACCGTAAGGCAAAGAAAAGTGAAGGTGCTCAAGATGCGCACGAGGCAATCCGTCCAACATCACCGAATAGAGCACCATTAGCCATTAAAGAAAAACTTTCAAGAGATCAATATCGCCTATATAAATTAATATGGGAACGATTTATGGCAAGCCAAATGGCACCGGCTATTCTTGATACAGTAACTGCTCACCTTTATAATAACGATATTGAATTTAGAGCATCAGGTTCTGAGATCAAGTTCAAAGGGTTCATGAAGCTTTACATTGAAGGAACTGATGATAATAAGAAAGAAGAAAATAAGATTTTACCACCGATGAAGGAAGGCGATGTGGTTAAAGCCGAAGACATACAACCAGATCAGCATTTTACACAGCCGCCTCCAAGATATACTGAAGCACGCTTAGTTAAGACTTTAGAAGAAAAAGGAATTGGCCGACCGTCAACATATGCTCCAACGTTAGATACAATTCAACGTAGAGGATATGTAGCCCTTGATAACCGTCGCTTTATCCCAACTGAGCTTGGTGAAATTGTAATTAATTTAATAAAAGAGTATTTTCCTGAAATTATTAATGTGGAATTTACAGTTAAAATGGAAAATGACTTAGATGATGTAGAAGAAGGCTCTAAACAATGGCGAGAAATCATTAACACATTCTATGAAGATTTTGAGAAGCGCCTTGAAAAAGCCGAAGAAGAAATCGAAAAAGTTGAAGTAAGAGATGAACCAGCAGGTGTCGATTGTGAAAAATGTGGTCATGAAATGGTTTATAAAATGGGGCGTTATGGAAAGTTCCTAGCTTGCTCAAACTTCCCAGATTGTCGCAACACAAAACCTATACTTAAAGAAATTGGTGTAAAGTGTCCTAAGTGTAAAGAGGGAAATGTCGTAGAAAGAAAAAGTAAAAAGAAACGAACTTTCTATGGGTGTGATCAATTCCCTGAATGTGATTTTGTATCATGGGATAAACCAATTGACCGACCATGTCCGAAGTGTAATTCTTTATTAGTTGAAAAGAAAAAGAAAAAAGGTACACAAGTAACTTGTACGGAATGTGATTATGAAGAAAACGCACAACAATAAATAATTAAAAGTAATGCCTCACTCTAATGTGGTGCTTCCACAATAGGGTGAGGCATTTTTGTGTCTAAACGAACTTCATATTTTGTTATCACATTTTTCCAATGAAATTGCAATACATTGAATATTTTGTATCCATATTGTGAAAGATGTATTTAGTCAAGTTTTTTAAATTGACTTACAATTAACCATCATATAAAATATGCGATTGTTGATGTTGAAGTATTGTGAAATTATTATGACAAACAATTAATAATTGTTGAAATACTTTGAAAAGTTTGATAAGATTTAAACGTTTTGAAAGGGGAGCTTCAAGGTGACTTATCCTTCAAGCGTTGAGTTATTTCAAAATTACATGAAAGTAGAGAAAAATGCTTCTCCTATAACGATAAATCATTATATCAGAGATGTTAAGCAATTTCACGACTTTCTAAAAAGAGAAGTAATCGATAATCTCAATGAAATAAATCATTTAAATATTAGACTTTTTTTAACAGAATTATATGATGGTGAATTATCAAGACGATCAGTATCTAGAAAAATATCGAGCTTACGTTCATACTTTAATTTTCTAGAACTTGAGGGAACTGTTAAACAAAACCCTTTCAAGTTTGTTTCAATGCCAAAAATGAAAAAGAACATTCCAGAATTTTTTTACGAAGAAGAGTTAGTTAAACTGTTTGAAGTTGAAGATTTAACTACTCATTTAGGGCAAAGAAATCAAGCTATTCTGGAAGTTTTATATGCCACTGGCATGCGTGTGAATGAATTAGTTAAATTGAAGCTAAGTGATGTTGATTTTAGTTTAAATACCGTTCTCGTGTTTGGAAAGGGCAGTAAAGAACGATATATACCGTTTGGTTCTTTTGCAAGCCATTCTCTTAATCAATATATTAATGATGGCAGGAACCAGTTATTAAATAAAGCTGATCATACAGAGTATGTCTTCTTGAATCATCGAGGACAGCCATTAACTGATCGTGGAGTAAGGTATGTTCTAAATGAAATGATAAAAAGAGCTTCCTTATCATCAACTATTCATCCACACAAATTAAGACATACATTTGCTACACATTTATTAAATGAAGGTGCAGATCTAAGAACAGTTCAAGATATGCTAGGACATGAGAATTTATCTTCTACTCAGGTTTATACTCATGTCACTAGTGACTATTTACAAAAGATTTATAAAAATGCGCATCCAAGATCATGATTATAGGGGAGATGTGAATTGGAACAACAACAATTTCATGCAACAACTATTTTTGCAGTACTACATAAAGGTAAAGCCGCTATGAGTGGTGATGGCCAAGTTACTTTAGGTAATGCTGTTGTCATGAAACATAAGGCTAGAAAAGTTCGTAAATTATTTAATGGTAAAGTTTTAGCCGGCTTTGCAGGTTCAGTAGCAGATGCTTTCACTTTGTTTGAAAAATTTGAGGCTTATTTAGAAAAATATAGTGGTAATTTATCACGAGCTGCTGTTGAATTGGCTAAAGAATGGCGTAGTGATAAGGTGTTACGTAAGCTCGAAGCGATGTTAATTGTTATGAACCATGACACAATGCTTTTAGTGTCGGGTACAGGTGAAGTTATTGAACCTGATGATGAGGTATTAGCGATCGGTTCAGGAGGTAACTATGCGCTAAGTGCAGGGCGAGCTCTTAAGCGCTTTGGGGAAAACCAAAGTGCAGAGGAAATTGCAAAAGCGGCCTTACAAATTGCTAGTGAGATTTGTGTCTTCACAAATGATCAAATTGTTTTAGAAACTTTAGATGATAAAGGAGAATAATTCAATGAGCACAAAGGCGACACCACGACAACTTGTGGAAAAGCTTGATCAATATGTTATCGGTCAAAGCGATGCAAAGAAAGCTTTGGCTGTAGCTCTAAGAAATAGATATCGGCGAATGCAAATGCCAGAAGACATTCGAGACGAAATAGTTCCTAAAAATATTCTCATGATTGGTCCTACTGGTGTGGGTAAGACCGAATTAGCTAGAAGACTTGCGAAACTTGTCGGAGCACCTTTTGTTAAGGTTGAAGCGACTAAATTTACAGAAGTGGGTTATGTAGGTCGAGATGTTGAATCAATGGTTAGAGATTTAGTAGATACCAGTGTTCGAATGGTCAAGGAAGAGAAGATGTTAGAGATTCAAGATGAAGCAAGAAAATTGGCTAACAAGCGATTAGTAAAATTAATAGTACCATCTAAGAAGAAAAACACTCAAGTGAAAAACCCTTTTGAAATGTTGTTTAATAATTCAGAACAGGAACAAGCTAATCAGGATGATTATGAAGAATCTGATGTCATGAACCAAAGACAACGCATTGAGCATCAATTGGAGATGGGTGAACTTGAAGATCAGATGGTGACTATAGAGGTTGAGGAACAGCAATCATCTATGTTTGATATGTTACAAGGTTCGGGTATAGAACAAATGGGTATGAACATGCAAGATGCATTTAATCAACTCATGCCTAAAAAGAAAAAGAAACGTCGCTTACCTGTTAAAGAAGCTAGAGTAGTACTAACTCAAATGGAAGCGGAGAAATTGATTGATACAGATGACATTCATCAAGTTGCTATAGATCAAGCAGAACAATCTGGCATTATATTTATTGATGAAATTGATAAAGTATGCGGAAAAGATGAAGGTCAAGCCAATGTTTCAAGAGAAGGGGTTCAAAGAGATATACTACCGATAGTTGAAGGTTCGACCATTATGACAAAGTATGGTGCAGTAAAAACTGACTATATGTTATTTATTTCTGCTGGTGCTTTTCATATGGCTAAACCTTCAGATTTAATCCCTGAACTACAAGGACGTTTCCCTATTAGGGTAGAACTGAATAAGCTTATGATTGAAGATTTTATCAATATATTAACTGAACCATCTAACGCAATTATTAAACAGTATTCAGCTTTATTAGAAACTGAAGGAATTAACCTGGAGTTTAAAGGTGATGCTATCAAACGTATTGCTGAAATTGCTTTTGAAGTTAACCAAGAAACAGATAATATTGGTGCCAGAAGACTTCATACTATAATGGAAAAATTACTTGAAGATTTATCATTTGAGGCACCAGATATCAACTTAGCAACAATTGAAATAACTGAACAGTATGTAGATGAAAAGCTAACTAATATTGTGAAAAATAAAGACCTATCTCAGTTTATATTATAAAAGTTAAATAATTTTAGGAGGATGTACCATGAATTTATTAGAGAAAACAAGAACCATTAACGCAATGTTACAAAAAACGAAAGGAAATGCAGTGAATTTTAATGATATGTCAGCAACAATGAGAAATGTTATTGCTGCTAATGTATTTGTTCTAAGTCGTAAAGGTAAATTACTAGGTTTTGCGATTAATCAGGAAATTGAAAATGACAGAATGAAACAAATGCTTGAAGATCGCCGTTTTCCAGATGAATATACCCAACAGCTTTTTAACATTAATGAAACAACAGCGAACCTTGACATTAATAGCCAATACACAGCTTTCCCAGTAGAAAATAAAGAGTTATTTAAGAATGGATTGACTACACTTGTGCCTATTATTGGTGGTGGTGAACGACTAGGTACTTTAATATTAAGTCGTTTAGAAGACAGCTTTGAAGAAGACGATCTTCTACTTGCTGAATATGCTGCTACAGTCGTAGGTATGGAAATTCTTCACCAAAAATCTGAAGAAATCGAAGAAGAAGCGAGAAGTAAAGCTGTTGTACAAATGGCTATTAACTCTTTATCGTATAGTGAGCTTGAAGCAATCGAGCACATCTTTGAAGAATTAGATGGTAATGAGGGATTATTAGTTGCTAGTAAAATTGCAGACCGAGTTGGCATAACTCGTTCTGTTATTGTAAACGCACTACGTAAATTAGAAAGTGCTGGAGTTATTGAATCACGCTCATTAGGAATGAAAGGAACTTACATTAAAGTTCTAAATGACAAATTCTTATTTGAATTAGAGAAGCATAGCATTAAATAAATTGAGTCTAAATACTCAATAATTATAGGACATGCCCTTTTTAGCTACGGATAAACTTGTAGCTAAGGAGGGCATTTTTTTATGTGGTTAGTTTTTGGTATTATCTTTAAGAAAATGGCCCTATAATACAGGAAAATAATAGAAATAATAATTTGAAAAATGTTCGACAATTTTCATAAAAATAGCATTGAAGTATATCATTACAGCGCGTTTTATGTAATAATATAAACATAAATTTGTAACATTAGTGTAAAATATGTTGAATTTTACAGAATTTTCGGATATTTTATAAATAATAACAATGATCGTGAGGTGTTGTTTGTGAAATTGTTTAGCGAAACCATAAACAACTTAGAACGAGGATTAAGTTATTCATCACTCAAGAATAAAACGATTGCACAGAATATAGCCAATGTTGATACACCTAATTACAAGGCTAAAGACGTGAATTTTAAACAACAATTATCAAATGAACAAAGCCGTCTAGAAGCAAAACGTACTAACGTTAAACATTTACCTTTCTCTAACCAAAGAAACAATATAGAAGTTTCAACAAGACAAAATGTTACATATAATCACAATGGTAATAGTGTGGATATTGACAAGGAAATGACAGAACTTGCTCAAAACCAACTATATTATGAGGCATTGGTAGAGAGGATTAATGGTAAATTTAACTCTTTAAAAGAAGTGCTTAGAGGAGGTAACTAATGATGGGTATTTTTGATGGAATGAATACAAGTGGAAGTGCCCTTACTGCTAACCGTTTTAAAATGGATGTTATTTCATCAAATCTAGCAAATGCTGATACAACAAGAGCTAGATTAAATGAGAATGGTGAATGGGAACCTTACCGTCGAAAAGTTGTGACTCAAGAGCCAAGAGGTGCAAATTTCAATTCATTTTTACAGAAAGCTATGAATCAAAGTGATTCTCCTGGTAATGGTGTAAGAGTGAGTGGGGTTGAAGAAGATCCTGCACCGTTTAAACAGGTGTATAACCCGAACCATCCAGACGCAGATGAAAATGGTTATGTTGCCATGCCAAATGTAGACCCATTAAAAGAAATGATTAATATGATGAGTACGACAAGAGCATATGAGGCTAATGTGACTGCATTAAATGCTTCGAAAGGAATGCTTATGAAAGCTCTTGAAATTGGACGTTAGTAGGAGGGTATCTAATTGGACTCAATAAATCCTTTATTTTTAAAAAGTGATATTAAAGCAATGAACAACAGTAAGATGATTAATCAAGTGTCGCCAAGCCAAACTCATGATCAATTTGCTAATGCATTAAAACAAGCCATTAATAAAGTAAACGAAGCACAAAATGTCTCTGATCAAAAAACAAATGCTTTGGTTAATGGTGAAATTAATGACTTGCATGAAGTTATGATCGCTGCTCAGAAAGCAAGCGTGACACTACAGACTGCAACTCAAGTTCAAAGTAAGGCTATTGAAGCTTATAAAGAAGTTATGCGAATGCAACTATAATAATTAGGATTTAGCCATGAAATCGGAGGACTACGATGAATGAAACAGTACAAAAATTCAGGAATAGATTCGTAGAATTTTGGAGTTCAAAGTCTAAGACACAAAAAATAGGTATGGTCGGTGGATTAGTTGGACTTCCGTTAATTCTTATTGTTTCTACTTTATTGTTCACATCCAGTAATATGGTTCCTTTATACAGTAATTTATCTCATCAAGAAGCGGGACAATTAACAAGTGAACTGGATAGTCGCGGTGTAAAGTACGAGTTGACCGATGGTGGAACAACAATCTTAGTTCCTGATGCTCAATCTGATCGCTTATTAGTAGATTTTGCTGCACAAGGTATACCGAATAGCGGAAATATTGATTACTCCTTTTTTAGTGAAAATGTATCTTGGGGTATGACAGACGAGGAGAGGCAGATAATTGAATTAGATGCCTTACAGACAGAACTCGCTTCATTAATCTCTAATATACAGGGTATAGAAAGTGCAAAAGTTTTAATTAATCAACCAAAAGAATCTATCTTTGTTGGAGATCAGCAGGAGTCATCCTCAGCTTCAATTGTTTTAAATACTGAATATGGCTATGAATTTAGCCAAAGTAAAATTCGAAGCTTATATCATCTCGTATCAAAAGCGGTACCTAACTTGCCAACAGAGAACATTGTAATCATGAATCAGAATTTTGAGTACTTTGACTTAAACACGAACACAACTGGTAATGGAAATACATACGTAGAGCATCAACAAATTAAGGAAGACATAGAAAGAGATTTACAACGTCGGGTTCAAAGAGTTTTAGGAACGATGATCGGACAAGATAAAGTTGTTGTATCAGTAACAACAGATATTGATTTCACGCGCGAGAACCGTGTTGAAGAATTAGTTGAACCGGTTGACTTAGAAAATATGGAAGGTTTACCTGTCAGTGTTGATCGAGTTACTGAAACCTATGCTGGTATTGATGGTGGTCAAATCCCTTCAGATGTAACTGATATCCCTGAATACCTGGGACAAGGAGATACTGATGACCTTTCAGAATACGAAATGGTTCGTGAAACAATTAATAATGAGTTCAATCGTATTCGTCGTGACATAGTTGAAAGCCCTTATGAGGTTAGAGATATTGGTATACAAGTAGCTGTCGATAATTCAGTAGAAGAAAACGGAGAGCAAGTTACACTTTCAGCAGCTGAACAACAATCGGTTGAAGAAGATGTACAATCAATTTTATCTTCTATGATTGAAACATCAATCTCAGCAGATGTTATTAACAATACAGAAACCTTTAATCCTGCTGATAAAGTGTCAATTGTCTTTCAGCCTTTCTCTGAAGGTACAAACATAAGTCAACCTGTCCCAACTATTCCAACTTGGGTCTATGTAGTTGGGGGCGGACTACTATTACTTGTTATTTTATTAATCTTCTTAGTACTTCGTAGACGAAATGAAGACGATGAATTGGTAGAAACAGAAGAAAGTTACAGCAGTAAAGTTGAAGAACTTCCACTAGAAGAAGATTTATCAGACTCTGGAATGAGAAGAAAACAATTAGAAAACTTAGCTAAGGATAAACCAGAAGAATTTGCAAAACTATTAAGAACTTGGATCTCAGAAGATTAGGAGGCATTATATTATGGCCACTAAGCGTAGTGAATTGACAGGGAAACAGAAGGCAGCCGTCTTATTAATCTCTCTAGGTCCTGATGTCTCTGCTCAAGTCTATAAACATTTAACAGAAGAAGAAATTGAGAAATTAACATTAGAAATCTCATCTGTAAAAAAAGTAGATGGGTCACAAAAAGAAGAAATATTAGAACAATTTCATCAGATCGCTTTAGCTCAAGATTATATATCTCAAGGCGGTATTAATTACGCCAAAACAGTTTTAGAAAAAGCGTTGGGTGAGAACCAAGCAAGTCAAATTATCGGTCGTTTAACATCTTCATTGCAGGTAAGGCCGTTTGATTTTGCTAGACAATCAGACCCTAGTCAAATCTATAATTTTATACAAAATGAGCACCCTCAAACAATTGCTCTTATACTATCGTATCTAAACTCAGAACAAGCAGCACAAATATTGTCTGAATTACCTGAAGATACTCAATCAGACATAGCCAGAAGAATTGCAGTTATGGACTCTGCTTCACCAGAAGTCGTCAGCGAAGTTGAAACATTGTTAGAGAAAAAGCTCTCTGCGACAGTAACGCAGGATTACACTGAAACTGGCGGTGTAGAGTCGATTGTTCAGATATTGAACGGTGTTGACCGATCTACTGAACGAACAATCTTAGATGATTTAGAAAGTAAAGATCCAGAATTGGCGGAGGAAATCAAGAAACGTATGTTTGTATTTGAAGATATTGTTACTCTTGATAACCGTGCTATTCAACGCGTAATTCGTGATGTAGAAAACGAAGACTTAATTATGGCATTAAAAGTTGCGAGTGAAGAAGTACAAGATCTTCTTTACCAAAACATGTCGAACAGAATGGCAGAAACGATTAAAGAAGAAATTGAGTTCATGGGTCCAGTTAGATTAAAAGATGTCGAAGAATCTCAAACAAGGATAGTAGCTACAATTAGAAGGCTAGAAGAAATGGGAGAGATTGTAATTGCTCGTGGTGGAGGTGACGACATCATTGTCTAATATCTATCGTTTAACAGATGAACGGTCCAAGAGTGGTAAAGTTATTCAAGTAAAACCGGTTCACCAAAAAGAGACGACGTCTCATGATAATGATTCAACAGAAATAAAACAACAGCAAATCGAAGAATTAAGAATTAAAGCTAAACAAGAATTAGATCGTGCTAAAGAGGAAGCTAACCAATTATTAAGTGAAGCAAAACTTAATATCGAAGAAAAGTATAAAAAACTTGAGGAACAATCACATCAGATGATGAATGAGGCCAAAGATAATGGTTATCAAGAGGGGTATTCTGAAGGTTTTAAAAAAGGTGAGTTAGAAGCAGAAAGAATCTACGAAGAACTAATTAAAAATGCCCAAGAATTAGTGCAACAAACTAAAAATGATTATCACGAAAAACTTAAAGAAGCAGAAAATGACATCATTAAACTCACCATTTCATCTGTTGAAAAGATATTATTGCAAAAGATGACTGAAGATCAATCCACTTACTTTAATATTATAAAAGACAGCTTGGAAGAAGTTATTCATCAACCAGAAGTGACATTAAATGTACATCCAGGTCAATACAAGTTTTTACAAGAAAACATTGAAGAACTTGAAGAATTGTTTCCAAATAAAGGGGTTTTAACCATATTCCCTAATAAAGACTTATCTGAAAATAGTTGTTTGATTGAGTCACCTTTTGGAATGATTGATTCAAGTATTGATACTCAATTACATCAATTAAAAATACACCTCACCGATATTATAAAAGGGGAGAATTAGATTGAACATTGATTCTATTATAACTTCAATTCATCAAGCTAACCTGAAAAAACGATATGGGAAAGTTTATCGAAGCGTTGGCTTGCTTATAGAATCAAAAGGCCCGGAAGTAAATATTGGTGATGTTTGTTTTATTAGTAACAATAAACAGCTTAAAAAAATAAAAGCAGAAGTAGTCGGTTTTCAGAATGAACACGTGCTATTAATGCCTTATGAAACGACCAATCAAATTGGTCCAGGGTGTCTAGTTGAATCAACGAATCGTTCACTGACTGTTGGCGTAGGTAAATCTTTAATAGGTAAAGTTCTCAATGGATTAGGTGAACCGTTGGATGGTAGCGAATTACATAATGACTTAATTGAATTTGAAACAGATCGTCTACCACCTAACCCATTAAGCCGTCCACCTATAACTGAGCCGCTATCTACTGGAGTTAAGGCAATAGATAGCTGTATTACAGTCGGGCGCGGTCAAAGAATTGGTATTTTTGCTGGTAGTGGTGTTGGTAAAAGTACACTGCTAGGAATGTTAGCAAGAAATAGTGATGCAGATATAAATGTATTTGCATTATTAGGCGAACGTGGTCGAGAAGTTAGAGAGTTTATTGAACAAGAACTTGGTCAAGAAGGGCTTAAAAAATCTATTGTTGTAGTAGCTACATCTGACCAGCCAGCATTACAAAGGATTAAAGGTGCCTATACTGCTACTGCAATAAGTGAATATTTTAGAGACCAAGGTTATCAAGTCAATTTAATGATGGACTCATTAACAAGAATTGCTATGGCACAAAGAGAGATAGGCTTAGCTAGTGGAGAACCACCTACAACGAAAGGTTACACACCAAGTGTATTTGCTATGTTGCCGCAACTATTAGAACGAACTGGTACAGATGATAAAGGTAGTATAACAGCTTTTTATACAGTATTAGTTGATGGTGACGATATGGATGAACCAATTGCCGATGCAGTGAGAGGTTTGTTAGACGGTCATTTAGTTTTAGATCGATCATTGGCTGAAAAAGGCCAGTACCCAGCTATAAATGTATTAAAATCAGTTAGTCGATTAATGCAAAAAATTGTATCACAAGAACACTTACAAGCCAGCACCCGATTAAGAAACATGTTATCAATTTATGAAGAGAATAAGGAACTGATTCAAATAGGTGCCTATAAGAAAGGGTCATCTTCTCATATTGATGAGGCTATTCATTATCAACCTAAAATAATGGAATTCTTATATCAGTCCATAGATGACACTTCTCATTCAGATGAATCTATTAATCACTTAAAACAGTTAGTTGGTGACAGTTAATGAATCCTATTATTTCTTTAGAAAAATTGTTAGATATTAAAGAAAATGATTTGAATGAAGCTCATTCTCAATATAATCGCTCGATTGACCATTTTGAACAAATAGGAGAACAATTATATGACCTATTAAAGTTTAAAGAATCGATTGAATATCAATTGAATTCCATGGTGAAAGAACGTATTAAAGCTTCAAAACTATCATTATATAGTCAACAACTGGAAAATATTAAGCAGAAAGAAAATGAACTACAAATGAAAGTTCATCAAGCACGTTTAAATATGCAACAAAAAGAAAACCAATTAACTTTAGCTCATCAAGAAGTTAAGAAGCTTGAAAAAGTAATTAACAAAAGAAAAGCTGAGCAAAAAAACTTATATAGAAAACTAGAAAATCAATTTATGGATGAGATTTCTGTCCAACAATACGTTAGAGTAAATGGGTGATGAATATGGCAACTTTAAAGCAAGAAGCTAAACAAACTAATAAGTTTCAATGGATATTCTTTGCTGTTATTATCCCAATACTTTTTGCAATAACTCTTGCTTTAGTTATTTCAACTGTGGCAGGTATTAATCCATTTCAAAAAGCACAGGAAATTGGCAGTCAACTACCCATTATTTCTTCATTCGTTACTGATCCCGAAGAAGAAGAAAATGAAAAAGAAATAGCTGGTTACGAAGCTAAAATTAATGATCAAGAAGCTAGCATTGCTAATTTGGAGGCTGAAATATCTGCTAAAGATGAAGAAATAGAAAATTTGCAAGAACAAATTACAAGATATGAACAGTCTATTAAATCTTTGGAAGAGCAATCATTAAAAGAAGATGAAGCGATATCGAAATTATCCACATCTTTTTCAGAAATGGAAGCCACTAATGCTGCAGATATCCTTGTTGATATGAATCATGAACTTGCGGTTAAAGTGCTAATTGATATGCCTGGCGATATTCGTGGAGAAGTTCTAGCAGCCATGGATTCCGAAGAGGCAGCAATATTTTCTAATGCACTTTATCAAAATAATTAAACCTTTGTAAAACTTTGAAAGGGGGTGAAAAAATGAATATGGCGGTCGCTACTTTGTTAATGGGAAATGCTCAACAATTAACATCAGGTAAAAATCTTTCGCCCAATAAACCAGTTAACTCATTCCAGCAAATAATCAGTCAAGTAATGACAACTGAAGGCGAAAGTCAAACTGAATTATTATCACAACTGAAAGAATTATTGAATCTAGATTTACAGACACTTTTTAAATCATTAGAACAAGGTGTGAGTGAAGAAATACCTGAGAAATTGTCTCAACAGCTGGTTGAAAGGTTTAATGAATTAATTATTGAATTTGATGGTGATTTGAATAATTTGATGAAAGATACACTCACTCAAATTACTAGTGACTTTTCGGTGGTTGATTCCGAGGAGCAAACTGTTCAAGTTATTGGAGCGTTCATTCTTAATTCAATGACGCAATCAGATCAGAAGGTAAACCCTATTACAAAACCAGATGCATTAGTTCAGGGAGAAAGAGTGCTGTCAAAAATAGTCCAAATGATAAAGTCACCAACAGATTCTTCTAACCAACTACAAAATAATAAAATTCCATTAGATATTAAAATACCTGATGGTTGGTCTAAAAAATGGAATGAATTATTGACTAAACTTAATCAGCCAACAACAAAAACTCAAAGTCTGGAAATGAGTCTTGTTTCAAACCGTTTAGTAGATTCAATCAAGCAATTAGTCACAACACCTAAAGCTCGATTTGAATTAAATCAACTTAATTGGACTGACATATCGACCAATAAGAATCGAAGTCTTCAATCTCAGCCAGTATCAAGTATTGATCAGTCACAAATTAATGGTCAATTGACTAAACAAGAGCAGTTTATCATTCATATGACAAGGCCAGAGCAAAGTACTACATCAACTACTAATCAGAAGCAAATCATTGAACAATTACAAAAAATAATTCAATCGACAAGATTTACTCAGGTTGGTGCTCAAAAACAATTATCAATTCAGCTTAAACCTGCTAACCTAGGTGATATGATGCTTAAGTTTACTCAAATTGATGGTCAAATGGCAGTGAAAATTTCTGTAACAACACAAGCAGCTAAAGAAATGCTTGAGGGGAATTTACAACAATTAAGGCATATGTTCTCTCCGAACCAAGTTGTAGTTGAGAGGCAAGTTGATCAAACAAATACAGATTATACACAACAATTTACGGATAAAGATGAATCACAACAAGATCAAGATTCACAAGAACATGCACAAGACCAAACAGACTCAAATGAAGAACAATTAGAAAAATCATTTAGTGATTATTTATTTGAAGAGGAGGTGTAATACATGAAAGTAGACTCTTCACTATATTTATCAAATCAAAATCAAATGCGAGAAGGCAACTCGAAAATGGATAAAGATGCTTTCCTGAAGATTTTAATGACACAACTTACAAACCAAGACCCAATGGATCCAATGAAAGATAAAGATTTTGTAGCACAAATGGCTTCTTTTTCTCAGTTAGAACAAATCAGTAATATGTCTAGTAACTTTGAAAAACTGTTTAATCAACAAAATCAATCAAATTTTTTACAATATTCCAATTTGATTGGGAATCAAGTTAGTTATATTGTTGAACAAAATGGCGAAAGCAATAATGCTCAGTCAGAAGTGACGTCGGTAAAACGTGAAGGACAAGATATCTTTCTAACATTGAATAATGGCGACGTCGTAAATGCTAACAATGTCTATCAAGTTAATTTATCTCAATCAGACAAAGAGGTGACGGGTAATGAACAACAAGATTAACCCTATACATCATCAGCAATTACCACTAACACCTAAAACTAAACCAGTTAAGCAAAATAGTCCTGCTCAATCATTTAAAAGCTTTTTAGATACAGCTAATCAACAGGTTAAAATCAGCAACCATGCACAAAAAAGGTTAGATGAAAGAAATATTCAAATTCAAGATTCAAAGTGGAATCAAATAAGCGAAAAAATGACTGAAGCGAAGAAAAAAGGTGTAACTGACTCAGTAATAGTGCTTAAAGATGCGGTGCTTGTGGCAAGTACGAAAAATAATACTATTATCACTGCAATGGATCGCAATGAAGCACAGAGTCAATTAGTGACAAACATAAACGGAACCATAATATTGCAAGATTAAGGCTGGACCGTATGGAGGCCTAAGTACTGTTGACCGATTGATACAGTACAACAAGTTCTGAGAGGAGAATGATGTTATATGTTACGTTCAATGTATACAGGTATTTCTGGAATGAGAGGATTTCAATCAAAATTAGATGTGGTATCAAACAATATTGCAAACGTTAATACATTTGGTTATAAAAAAGGGCGTTTAACTTTTTCAGATTTAATGAGTCAGACTATGCAAGGTGCAACGGGGCCAATTCAGGATGCAGGAGGCGACCCTATTCTTGGTGGTCAAAACCCTATGCAAGTCGGTTTGGGAACTTCAACAGGTAGTATTGATATGATTCATACACAAGGTAATCGCCAAACAACTAATAGACCTTTAGACCTTGCAATTGAAGGTGATGGTATGTTCGTCGTCGCTGAAAAAACAAGTTCTAATGGTGGCGATGATTCAATTGAATTAGATAATGATGATGTGAGTTTTACACGTGCAGGTAACTTTTATTTAGATAATGACGGCTATATTGTGAATGCCAATGGCCAATATTTAGTTGGAGAGTACGATTTACAAATAGATAGTACAACTAATAATGCGGATAATTTAGGTGACTTAGATGGTGATACAGGTCGTATCAAGATTCCAGAAGGTGCTCAGAGCTTTAGCGTTGGTGCTGATGGTTCTGTAAATTATGTCGATGCTGGTGGTCAAGCTAAGGTTGCAGGTCAAGTATTACTAGCTAACTTCTCTAACTCAGAAGGTTTAGAAAAAGCTGGTGGAAACCTTTATAAACTAACAAATAATGCTGGTGTTGTGACTGATGGTGATGATGATTTTGATACTATAGCAGACTTAAACGCTCCAGGAACAAATGGTGTTGGAGGAATATTTGCAGGTGCCCTTGAGATGTCTAATGTTGACCTAGCAGAAGAATTTACTGAAATGATTACTGCACAACGTGGTTTCCAAGCAAATACTAGAATTATTACAACATCAGATGAAATCCTTCAAGAATTAGTTAATCTAAAACGATAATAAGGGAGGTATAGGGGCTGAACGATCAGCCCCTAGCCTAATATGATAAATGTCACACGTTTAGATAATCAAAAATATATTGTAAATGCACTTTATATTGAAAAGATAGAATCGTTACCTGATACCACCATTACTTTAACTAATGGTAAGAAGCATTTTGTGAAGGAATCAGCATCAGAAGTCATGCAATTAGTGGATGAGTTCTATCAAAAAATAGGAATCGTAGATCTCGCAAGGAAAGAAGTGATGGATGATGAGTAAACCTATAAAAATTATGATGACTACAATCATCGCACTAACGCTAGTTGGAGTTGTAGCAATTATTGTTCTCTTATACACGGATGATTCTACAAATGAAGCGAGTGAGCCAACTATTGATGAAAAAGTTGAAAATTCTTTTTTGACAGAAGAAATAACAACTGATTTAGCTGACAATAATTTTGTCAGAATTCAATTCCGTATTGTAACTGACAGTAAAGCAGCTAGTGAATATTTACAAAAGGGAGAAAGTTTTCAACTAAATAATGTAATTATTAAAGCTTTAACAGTTAAAGAGTCAGATGATTTTAGGTCAGGCCTTGATCAGATTGAGGAGAACATAAAAATGAAATTAAATCAGATATTAGATGAAGGTTTAGTTACTGGAGTTTTTGTAACAGATAAAGTATTACAGTAGAGTTTAGGCTCTCTCCATGATGGAGGTGAAGAAAGTGTCAGAAGATGTTCTTTCCCAAGGGGAAATAGATGCCTTGTTATCAGCAATTTCCAGCGGTGAAATGGATGCTGATGAATTAAAACAAGAAGAGACAGAACAAAAAGTTAGAGTTTACGATTTTAAACGAGCTTTAAGGTTTTCGAAAGATCAAATTAGAGGTCTGACAAGGATTCATGAGAATTTTGCTAGACTATTCACCTCTTTTCTTGCAGCTCAATTAAGAACATTTGTAAATGTATCATTGGTATCTGTTGAACAAATTCCTTATGAAGAATTTATTCGATCTGTGCCACAACGAACAGTTCTTAATGTATTCTCAGTTGCTCCGCTTGAAGGGAGATTATTGTTTGAGGTCAATCCCAATATAGCTTATGCCATCCTTGATCGAACTCTAGGTGGTAAAGGGGCTGGAATGAACAAAGTAGAAAATTTAACAGAGATTGAAACGAGAATAATGAGTAGAAGTTTTGAACGTTCTATGGAAACTTTGGAAGAAGCTTGGTCATCAATGGTGGAAATCGATATGGCACTTGAAGAACTAGAGGTGAATCCTCAATTTGTGCAACTCGTATCTCCTAATGAAACGGTTATTGTAATTACCTTGAATACAACAATCGGCGATACAACTGGTATGATTAACATTTGTATTCCACACATAGTCTTAGAGCCTATTATATCTAAATTGTCTATGCACTATTGGATGCAAAATCAAGTATCTGAAGTTAAACCAGAGCATTATGAGAATTTAAGTAAAAATATTAAGAGTGTTGAAGTTGAAGCGAAAGTTTTGTTAGGTGAATCAGCCATTTCCATCGAAGAATTTTTAAATCTATCAAACAATGATGTTATATCATTAAATCAGAAAATAGATGAACCACTCTTATTAAAAGCTAATGAAGAACCAAAGTTTTATGTGCAACCTGGTAAAAAGAAAAAGAACTTAGCTGTTCAAATTATTGAAGAATATAGGGGGGAAGACGATGAATAAGGATGATATGTTGTCCCAAGAAGAGATTGACGCTCTATTAAATGGACAAGGTGATGATGAACAAAATGATAATGAGTCAGCAACTGAACCAACACAGCAAAATCAGACAAAGCAGCCCCCGATGGATGAGTCTTTATCATCTGTTGAAATTGATGCTATTGGAGAATTAGGGAATATTTCTTTTGGCAGTTCAGCTACAACATTATCAACTCTGTTAAATCAAAAAGTAGAAATTACGACTCCTACAGTAGGAGTGGTTGGTAATCAAGAGTTAATCGATGAATTTCCCTCACCGCATGTTGCTGTGATTGTTGATTATACTGCAGGTTTTAAAGGGAAGAATCTATTCATTATTAAAAGTTATGATGCAGCCATCATTGCTGATTTAATGTTAGGTGGAGATGGAACTAACCCAAATGATGAGTTAGGTGAAATCCAATTAAGTGCTGTTCAAGAAGCAATGAACCAAATGATGGGTTCTGCTGCAACAAGTATGTCATCAGTATTCGATAAGAAAGTAGATATTTCACCGCCTCAGACTTTAGTCATTGACGTGAAAACGGGAGAAGGAATGGATTATGTTCCTAATGAAGATGAATTTGTAAAGGTATCATTTCAACTTAAGGTAGGGGAATTGATTGATTCTAATATTATGCAATTGATGCCTTTAGAGTTTTCTAAAGAATATGTTGATCAATTATTAAAGTTAAATGAAGTTGAGGAACAAGAAAAACAACCAGAACAACAACCAGCTGTAGATCAACAACCACAAGGCAAACATGAAGTTACAAATGAATCACCATCTCAACATAATGTTCAGCAACAACATCAACAACCTAATCAGTCTTTAGGTACAAACACAAACAAAACGATGATTGATTCGGTTGAATCGGCTCAATTTTCAAGTTTTGATGATGCACCTCAAGTAACATCATCTGAACAAAGAAACCTGGATCTTTTAATGGATATTCCTTTAAATATTTCTGTTGAGCTTGGTAGAACTAAGAAGTCTATTAAAGAAATTTTAGAGTTAAATACTGGATCGATTCTTGAGTTAGATAAGCTTGCTGGTGAGCCTGTAGATATACTTATTAATAACCAGCTAATTGCTAAAGGTGAAGTAGTTGTTATTGATGAAAACTTTGGTGTTAGAGTGACAGATATTTTAAACAAGTCAGACCGATTAAAGAAATTAAGATAAATTAAGGGGGATTCATAATGGGAGAGAAAATTTTAGTAGTAGATGATGCAGCATTTATGCGTATGATGATCAAGGATATTCTGGAAAAAAACGGTTTTGAGGTTGTTGGGGAAGCTGAAGATGGCCAACAAGCTGTAGAAAAATATCAAGAATTAAACCCTGATCTAGTAACATTAGATATTACGATGCCAGAAAAAGATGGTATTACGGCTTTAAAAGAAATAGTTGGACAAGACCCAAGTGCAAAAGTGGTTATGTGTTCAGCAATGGGACAACAAGCAATGGTAATTGACGCGATTCAAGCTGGTGCTAAAGATTTTATTGTTAAGCCGTTTCAAGCAGATCGTGTTATTGAAGCGATTAAAAAAGTACTAGAATAATAGGGTAGTTAGGTAGGTTCGCATGAAGACATCTATAAGATTAATAGGTATGGCCATTTTAACAACTGTATATCTTTTAGCTAGTGTGACGATTGTTTCAGCTGATAATCATGATAACCAAAGTGTTGAAGAAAAATGGGGTGACAAAGACTCAAGTGAAAATGAACAACCTCAACCAAACTTAAATAACAATGCTGGTAATGAAGGTGAACTACAATCTAGTGAAATTGGACAAAGTAATAGTTCCCTTTTCATCGACTTTATAAAGATGTTAATCGCTTTGGTTTTCGTATTGGCTTTAATATATTTCTTGCTGAGATTTATCCAAAAAAGGAGTAAGATCTATCAACAAAGCAGGTCCCTTGAAAATATTGGTGGTCTTTCCCTTGGCTCTAATAAATCTGTTCAGATAATTCGGGTTGGGAACCAGTATTACCTTTTAGGGGTAGGAGAAGATATTCAATTGTTAACTGAAATTGAAGACACAAACACGATTGAAGATATAAATTCATATAATAATTCTGGTCAAGAAAGCTTGTCTTTTCAAAAAGTTATGAATCAGTTTAAAAGGCGTGATCATAATCCTTATCAAGAAAAGGAAACTAAGCGCCAGTTTCAAACGGAGCTGCAATCAATGAAAAATACTCGTGAGAGATTGATGAAACGTTATCAGGAAAGAAACGAGGATTCTCATGACTGATTTTGTTAATATATTTTCAGAAAATGATCCTGCTAATATTTCAACAGCTTTACAGTTATTAATCTTAATCACGATATTAACATTAGCTCCGAGTATTTTAATCTTAATGACCAGTTTTACTAGGATTGTCATCGTATTAGGGTTCGTGCGTACATCTTTAGCAACACAACAAATGCCACCTAACCAGATATTAGTTGCATTAGCTTTGTTTTTAACATTTTTTATTATGGCACCTACATTCCAAGAAGTTTATGATGAGGCATTAGATCCAATGTTTAATGAAGAGATTACTTTGGATGAAGCATATGATCGGGCGAGCTTACCTTTTAAGGAATTTATGTCTAAACATACAAGGGCCAAAGATCTTCAATTGTTTCTTGACTATTCAGGGGCTGAGCAGCCGCAATCAATTCAAGATATTCCTTTAACATCATTAATACCTGCGTTTGCGATAAGTGAATTGAAAACGGCCTTTCAAATGGGCTTTATGATATTTATTCCTTTTTTAGTGATTGATATGGCCGTGGCAAGTGTATTAATGTCCATGGGTATGATGATGTTACCGCCGGTTATGATTTCTTTACCATTTAAAATATTATTATTTGTCATCGTAGATGGATGGTATCTAATTACCCATTCTGTGCTGGAAAGTTTTTTATAGAAAGTTGGTATAACCATGAGTGCAGATACAGTCATAGCTTTAGCCGAACAAGGCATCTATACCATTTTGATAGTTGTTGGGCCCATATTACTTCTCGCACTCGCGGTTGGTCTAATCGTCAGTATTTTTCAGGCCACAACACAAATTCAAGAGCAGACGCTGGCTTTTATTCCTAAGATTGTTGCTGTCTTTGTTGGTATAGTTTTTTTGGGACCTTGGATGCTTCAAAGGATGATCGAATTTACTATAAATATATTTAATAATATAAGTCGAATAGTGGGTTAAATATGCTAGAAACTATAGATTTAGCGCGACTACCAGGAATTCTACTGATTTTTGCTAGATTGTCTGGATTTTTCATGATGGTACCTTTCTTTTCGTATCGATCAATTCCTATGACGCATCGGGTACTTTTTGTAGTACTTCTAACTTGGGTGATGTATTTTGCAGTAGATATTCCTGTTTTCGTGTTTGATGGATATTTCATTATTTTAATACTTAAAGAGGTTACGATAGGTTTATTACTAGGTCTAATCGCATACATCATTATCTCTGCAGTGCAGATTGCCGGGGGGTTTATTGACTTTCAAATGGGCTTTGCTATTGCGAATATTGTAGATCCACAAACAGGGATTCAAAGTCCAATTATCGGTCAGTATTTTTATACTTTTACACTTCTCCTATTAGTTAGTACAGATGCCCATCACTTATTATTAGATGGTATTTATTATAGTTATGAATTTATTGGGATGAATGAGCTGATTAATATTTCGGACCAATCATTTGTAGATTTTGCAATTAACACCTTTGGAACTATGTTTGTTATTGCATTCCAAATGTCGATTCCTATTGTAGGCATGTTATTTTTAGTTGATGTTGCACTCGGTATGATTGCAAGAGCAGTACCACAGGTTAATGTTTTTGTTGTAGGTTTACCACTAAAGATTTTTGTTAGTTTTGCTGTATTATTAATCTTTTTCAGCTTCTTTTTTGCATTAATTACAAATTTATTTGAGTTTATGATAGTGGCGATGAGAGATTTAATGAGAGTTATGGGAGGGGCGTAATGTGGAACTATTACGCTTAGATCTACAATTTTTCAATCAAGAAAAAACAGAAAAAGCAACCCCTAAGAAACGACAGGACTCGAGAAAGAAAGGTCAGGTCGCTAAGAGTCAGGATATAAATACGGCTGTTATGTTGTTTTTTATATTTGTGTTCTTAATTGTGTTTGGATCTTTTATGGGTGAAACATTAACTGGTATGTATACATATAGTTTTACAGAGTTTATTCATTGGGAATTAACAGCTGCTAATATTGAATCATTATTATTCCAAATGACTATTGAAGCAGTAAAAGTAGTCTTACCAATTATGGGTGTTGCAATGGTTGCAGCTTTTTTATCTAATTATATTCAAATTGGCTTTCTATTCTCTGGTGAAGCTATTAAATTTGATCTTAAAAAGATGGATCCCATTAAAGGGATTAAGAGAATTTTCTCGGCTAGGGCCATTGTTGAGTTGCTAAAATCATTATTTAAGATTGTTTCCATAGGTACGATTTGTTTCATGGTTATTTGGATTAATAAAGATGAAATGATGCTTCTTTCTATGAAAAGCTTAAATGAATCTATTAAATTTTTCGGTGAATTAACAATTTGGATGGGTGTTTCTTCATCTTTAGTCTTGATGTTTTTAGCTATACCAGATTACATTTATCAGCGATATGATTATGAAAAAAATATTAGAATGTCAAAACAAGATGTAAAAGATGAACATAAAAACATTGAAGGTGACCCATTAATTAAGTCGAGAATGAAAGAACGTCAAAGACAAATGGCGCAGCAACGCATGATGAGTGAAGTTCCTGAAGCAGATGTTGTCATTACAAACCCTACTCATTACGCAATCGCTATTAAATACGATGATGAGAAATCAGAGGCACCTTATGTGGTCGCAAAGGGTGTGGATTATATCGCTTTGAAGATTAAAGAAATTGCTAAAGCCAACGAAGTAATGACTGTGGAAAATCGTTGGTTAGCTAGAAGTCTTTATCAATCGGTAGAAATAGATGATGAAATACCAGAAGATTTTTACCAAGCAGTAGCTGAAGTGTTAGCTTATGTTTACAGTCTCCAACGTAAAGCTTAGTGAACGAAATGAGGTATTTTTATGTCAGCAAGAGACTTGTCTGTATTAATAGGTGTCATAATGATTGTCGTTATGTTAGTTATTCCTCTTCCGGGAGGTCTATTAAGCTTGCTTATTTTAACTAACATATCACTTGCTTTAATAGTTATATTAGTTGCTATGAATACACAAGAACCTTTAGATTTTGCTATTTTTCCTTCTTTATTATTACTATTAACTTTATTTCGATTAGGGTTAAACGTATCAACTACACGTTCAATTTTATCAGAAGCTGATGCTGGTGGAGTTGTTGACACATTCGGTAATTTTGTGACTGGTGGAGATCCACTTGTTGGTTTTGTTATTTTTATCATTTTAGTTGTTATACAATTTATTGTTATTACAAAAGGAGCGGAACGTGTATCCGAAGTGGCCGCTCGTTTTACATTAGATGCGATGCCTGGTAAGCAGATGAGTATTGATGCTGATTTAAACGCAGGTCTTATTACAGAACAACAAGCTAAAGACCGACGTGAAAAAATAGAGAATGAAGCAGATTTTTACGGAGCTATGGATGGTGCAAGCAAATTCGTTAAAGGTGATGCTATAGCTGGTATCGTAATAGTCATAATTAATATTATTTTTGGTTTTATTATCGGAATGACACAGTTTGGATATTCATTCTCTGAAACGGTCAACGTCTTTATGCGTTTAACAGTAGGTGACGGTTTAGTTTCACAAATTCCTGCGTTATTAATTGCTACGGCCACGGGTATTATTGTTACTCGTGTAGCTGCTGAAGGAAACCTTTCTTATGATGTGACAGCTCAGCTATTCCGTTATCCAAAACTTCTTTATGTCGCAGCTGGTACGATCTTTTTGCTTGGTTTCACACCGATTAATTTTGGCTTAACCACTTCAATAGCTGCTGTTCTAGGAGTAGGAGGATTTTATCTAGATACTGCTAAACAACGACAGAATGAAGTTGAAGAATTTGTCGATGAAGAAGAGGAAGTATCAGAAGAAATGTCTTCTCCTGAAAGTGTCGTTCAACTTCTAAATACAGACCCAATCGAGTTTGAATTTGGATATGCACTAATCCCTATTGCAGATTCTAATCAGGGTGGAGATTTATTAGATCGAATTGTCATGATTAGGCGACAACTGGCATTAGAATTAGGTGTTGTGATACCCGTAGTTCGAATTCGTGACAATATTCAATTAAATCCTAATGAATATCAATTAAAAATTAAAGGGAACGAAGTCGCCAAAGGGGAACTTTATTTAAATCATTACTTAGCTATGAGTCCAGACATTGAAGATGATTCGATAGACGGTATAGATACGGTAGAGCCAGCATTTGGACTACCGGCCAAGTGGATTAATGAAGACATGAAAGATGAAGCGGAATTATCTGGTTACACTGTTGTTGATCCTCCTTCGGTCGTATCTACCCATATTACTGAGGTTATTAAAAAACACGCTAGTCAATTATTGGGTAGAGAAGAAACTAAACAGCTCATTGATCACTTAAAAGAAACTCATCCAATTTTAGTCGAAGAAGTAACACCAGAGCCATTACCAACAGGAGATATCCAAAAAATCTTAGGTAAACTATTAGATGAACAAATACCGATTAGAAACTTACCAGTCATTTTTGAAACGCTAGCCGATTATGGAAAAATGACGAACGACACAGATTTATTGGCTGAATACAGTCGTCAATCTCTATCTGTTCAAATAACAAGACAATATTTAAATGAAGAAAATTTCATTAAAGTTGTTACCATATCTCCAAACATTGAAAAGTTAATTGTAGATCATGTCCAACAAACTGAACATGGAAATTTCTTAAATCTTGATCCGGATAATCAACAGAGAATTATAGAAGCTGTTAATGAAGAAGTGAATAAAGCATTCGTAAAAGATTCTACTTCCATTATCCTTTGCTCACCAGCTGTTAGAATGTATGTTAAACACCTTATATCAAGGTATTTGCCAGATGTAGTTGTGTTATCATATAACGAATTAGAACCTGATGCAGACGTAGAAAGTGCCGGGGTGGTGAACATTACATGAAGGTAAAAAAATATACAGCTCCGACAATGCCTGAAGCTATGAAGGTTGTCAGAAATGAATTAGGGCAGTCAGCCGTCATATTAAATTCAAGGGAACAAAAAACAAAAGGATTTCTTGGATTCTTTCGAAAAAAATATATTGAGGTATTTGCTGCTGTAGATCCTAACCCTATAATGAGTCATAAAAAGGCTAGTAACAAAGTAGACAGAATCTATCAAAAGCCAAAGCAAGAAGAGGATCGCAGTTTAAATGATGAAATCTTAAAAGAAATTAATCAGTTAAAAACTCAAGTTAATCAACAAAAAACAAACAAAAATGTATTGCCTGACCCAATACAAGTCATATATAAGCACTTAGAGGAGCAGGAAATAAATAAAGACGAAATAGATGAAATGTTGCCTTTTTTATTAGAAAAGTATTATTCTAATGACAAAAATGACGATAAACAACTTAAGAGGTACGTTAAACAGTATCTTTTAGAAAAGATGGATTCTGCATTTGCTCACCATAAACACCATGCTAAATTTATCTATTTGTTTGGTCCGACCGGGGTAGGTAAAACAACCACAATCGCTAAGTTAGCAGCTTTATCTTCGATTACAGATGATAAAAAAATTGCTTTTATTACATTAGATACTTACAGAATTGCAGCAATCGATCAATTAAAAACTTATGCAAAGATACTCAACGTTCCAATAGAAGTCGCGTACAATAAAGATGATTTTAAAAAAGCTAAAGATAGATTTAAAGATTATGATGTCATTTTTATTGATTCAGCTGGACGAAATTTTCGTAAGGACGAATATATTAACCAAGTTAAAGATTTTGTAGAATTTAGTGAAAACGAAGAAATTTATTGTGTACTTTCCTTAACATCCAAATCTAAGGATTTAGAAGATATTTTTACAAGGTTTAATCAGCTAAATGTCAATCGGGTTATATTTACAAAAGCTGATGAAACATCCCAATATGGTGCTATTTTTAATTTGTGGAATAAACACAAATTTAAGATATCTTATGTAACTTATGGACAAAGTGTACCAGATGACATCCAAGAAGCATCACCTGAGCTAATCGTAGATTTGTTAGTAGGTGAAAAGCAATGGTAAAGGATCAAGCTTATGAGTTAAGAAAACAAATTACACAAGAAGAACCATCAGCCGAAGAGAATCAAGCTCATACAATCGCTGTATTCAGCGGAAAAGGTGGTGTGGGTAAATCTAGTTTCGCTTTAAATTTTTCTATTTGTTTGAGTAAACAAGGCAAAAAAGTTTTAATTTTTGATTTAGATATTGGTATGGGGAACATTGATATATTGTTAGGAATGTATCCAAAATATACATTGTCTTCAATGTTAGATGAGAGATTAGAAATAGAGGATATCATTGAACAAGGGCCCTCCAATTTATCTTATATTGCAGCTGGAACTGGACTATCTGATTTCTTTCATCTTAATGTAGAACGATTCGATTATTTTCTTGAGCAATTAGAATTAGTCGCAAACACCTATGATTACATTATTTTTGATTTAGGGGCTGGAATGTCTGAAGAACATATGGCGTTTATTTCTGCTGCAGATGAATGCTTTGTTGTTACAACTACTGAACCTACTTCTATTACAGATGCCTATGCAGCTATTAAACACCTCGTAATAGAACGACCGAACGTTAATATATCATTAATGGTTAATCGAGTAACTGGGTCAAATGAATCAATCTTAGTGTATAATAGGTTACAAGCTGCGGTCCGGAACTTTTTATCCTATGAATTGAAATTACTAGGAAGCTTGCCGGATGATTCAAGTGTCATTAAAGCTGTTAAAGAACAAACACCATATTATGTGATGGACAACCGTTCTAGAGTAAGTAAAATGATGGCTAAACTTGTGTTAGACTATTTGAAAACGATGAATGAAACACCACAATTCGAATCACACAACGAACTCAAATTTATAAGCAAACTAAAGTCATTATTTAATAGAAAGGTAGATTAATTTGAATAAAATACGGGTACTAGTCGTCGATGATTCAGCATTCATGAGAAAAATGATATCCGATATGATTAATCAATCAGATGGGTTAGAGGTAATCGATACAGCACGAAATGGGAAAGTAGCATTAGAAAAAATAAAACAACTTAAACCAGATGTCGTCACTCTAGATATTGAAATGCCTGAATTAGATGGATTACAAGCATTAAAGATGATTATGGATGAGAATCCAGTACCTGTAATTATGTTATCAAGCTTAACGGCAGATGGCACTAAAAGTACAATTCAATCGATTGAGTATGGTGCTGTAGATTTTTTAACTAAGCCTTCGGGATCTATTTCATTAGATATTGAAAAAGTTGAAAAAGAGCTTATTCAAAAAATTAAGGCTGCTTCAACAGCAAATCTTCAAAAGGGAAAAATAATACATAAACCTCAAACACAAGAACGAATGACATTTCCTTTTGACCAATCTATTGTATCAATTGGCGTTTCTACCGGTGGCCCTAAAGCATTACAAATGCTGATAAAAGATATACCAAGTGATTTTCCAGCGCCAATATTAATTGTTCAACACATGCCACCTAGATTTACAGAATCACTGGCTAACCGCTTAAATCAAATTGCAGATATTGACGTAAGTGAAGCTTATCATGGAGAAATTTTAAGAAAAGGAAAGGCTTATGTTGCACCTGGTAATTATCACATGGAAGTCGAGAAGTTAGGAACTTCAATTGTGGCTAAGATGAATCAAAATGAGGTAGATCACGGACATCGCCCTTCAGTTAATCAGTTATTTAAATCTTTAGCCCAGCTAAAAAACTTTAATCATATTAGCGTCGTACTAACAGGGATGGGAAGTGACGGAACAGAAGGTGCGAAATTTCTTAAATCAAAGGTTCAATCAAATTATTTAATTGCAGAATCTGAAGAAACAGCAGTTATTTACGGTATGCCAAAATCGATAGTTGAGAAAGTCGGTGCCAATTCTGTTCTACCAATACATCAAATAGGTCAGACACTAAATGAATTAGTAACAAAAGGGGGAATCCGGTAATGGATACAAACCAATACTTAGAAGTATTCATAGATGAAAGTAATGAAAACCTGCAAGTTGTGAACGATCGATTATTAGATTTAGAAAATAATTCTGATGATCTTACCATTGTAAATGATATTTTTAGAGCTGCTCATACATTAAAAGGTATGTCTGCGACTATGGGATATGAAGATTTAGCTGATTTAACACATAAGCTTGAAAATGTTCTAGATGCTATTCGGAATGAAAAAATAAAGGTTCAACCATCTATTTTAGACGTGTTGTTTGATTCAGTCGAAGCCCTTGAAGATATTGTTGGTGATGTTTCAAACGGTGGAGATGGTAAAAAAGATGTTTCATCTATTGTTACCAAACTTCAAGCAATAGAAGCAGGAGAAGATCTTGTTTCAAATGGTTCATTAAATAAACCTGTGTCTTCCAAAGGTGAATCAACTATTGAATTAGATGAATTTGAAACAACTGTTCTAGATGAAGCAAAGTCACAAGGTCAAAATATATTTGATATTAATGTGTCTCTTGCAGAAGATTGTTTATTAAAAGCAGCACGCGTTTACATGGTTTTCGAAGTTTTAGAAAAAGCAGGGGAAGTCATCAAGTCGATTCCTTCTGTAGATCAATTAGAAGATGAACAATTTGAAGAGTCATTTCAAATGCTATTTGTTTCAGATGAAGATGCCGATACGATACAGGCAAAAATATTTAAAGTCTCAGAAGTTAATGATGTACAAGTAAATACATTCAATCCTGTCAACTCTGCATCTAACCTGAAAGAAGTTAAAAACGTGGCAGAAGAAGAGGTATCTGCAACGGTAGAAGATTCGGTTAAAGACACGAATAAAGAGCAGAAAAAAGCCGTAGGAAATAAAACAATTCGTGTGAATATTGAGCGACTTGATGCTTTGATGAATTTATTTGAGGAATTAATAATTGACCGAGGTCGCTTAGAACAAATATCTCAAAGCCTGGAACATCAAGATTTTCGTGAGACAGTTGAACGAATGACAAGAACTTCAAGTGAGCTTCAAAATGTCATTTTAACCATGAGAATGGTTCCAATTGATCAAGTTTTCAATCGTTTTCCACGAATGGTTAGAAATTTAGCTAGAGATTTAGGGAAGAAGATTGACTTTGAAATTGAAGGTGCAGAGACAGAATTAGACCGTACCGTTATTGATGAAATTGGTGACCCGTTAGTTCATTTAATCAGAAACGCCGTAGACCATGGGGTTGAAATGCCTGATGAAAGAATTGGTCAAGGGAAATCTGACACTGGGAAACTTTTATTGAAAGCGTACCATAGTGGAAATAATGTCTTTGTTGAAATCACAGACGATGGCGGAGGTATTAATAAGGATAGAGTCTTACAAAAGGCTCTAAGTAATGGGATTATTACTCAGGAACAGGCTTCTAACCTTAATGACCGCCAAATTTTTGAACTCATTATGGCTAGTGGATTCTCTACAGCTGATCAAATTTCAGATATTTCAGGTCGTGGAGTGGGGTTAGATGTTGTAAAGAATACCATTGAATCACTAGGTGGATCGATAGAAATTGATTCAGAATTAGGAGTAGGTACAACATTCTCTATTAAACTACCATTAACGCTATCCATCATTTCTGTTATGTTGGTCGTTTTAGATGATGATACTTATGCAATTCCGCTTTCATCTATTATAGAAACAGCAGTAATAAATAAAAATGATATATATAAAGCACATGGTCGTGAAGTGATTGATTTCAGAGGTAATATTGTACCTTTAGTTCATTTACGACAAGTATTTAATTTTAACGATATGTATGAAAATGATGATTACTACTCTGTTATCTTAGTTCGTAAAGGGGACCAGATGGCTGGTCTTGTTGTTGATTCCTTTATTGGACAACAAGAAATTGTATTAAAGAATTTGGGTAATTATCTAAGAGATGTATTTGCTGTATCTGGTGCTACGATTCTTGGAGATGGTGAAGTAGCATTAATCGTTGACACGAATGCTTTGATTAAATAAGGGGGATGACATATGACTGAGGTGAATGAAAATCAGAAGTATATAGTTTTTCAATTGAAAGATGAATATTACGGAGTACCTGTAAACGTAGTAGGCTCGATTGAAAGAATTCAACGAATCACTCGTGTACCTAATACTCCATCTTTTATTAAAGGGGTTATTAATTTAAGAGGTGTTGTAACACCAATCATTGATCTTAGAGAACGGTTTAACATGGAACCTGAAGAATATTCTGAGCAAACCAGAATCATTATTGTTCATTTGGATGGAATTGATGTTGGTTTAATTGTTGATGGCGCAAACGATGTAGTCGACCTTAACCAAGATGCTATTGAACCTCCTCCAGAAGTTATTGGACAAGTCAGTGTAGACTATATTAAAGGTGTATCAAAAAATGATAATAGACTATTAATATTACTTAATTTAGAGAGAGTCTTGTCTACTGAAGAAATGGATAAATTAGCTTCAGTTAATTAGACTTGTTGAGAGGGACAAAAATGAGCGAAATATTTAAGTTTGAACAAATCCATTTAGATATTTTAAAAGAAATTGGTAACATTGGAGCAGGTAATGCTACAACGTCTTTATCAAACCTATTAAATAAACCTATTGATATGGACGTTCCTGTCGTCAAAGTCGTTTCTTTTGATCAAATGATGGAAATCACAGGTGGTCCTGAAGATGTTAAAGCAGCGGTTTTAGTAGAATTCGAAGGTGATTTTTCGGGCAATGTATTCTTTTTAATCTCTCCTGATCATGCCGATCAATTTGTTAAAATGTTAACACGAGATCAAAATCAATCATTGCTTCAAGCGGACAACCAAATTGCTACTTCAGCCTTTTTAGAACTTGGTAACATTTTAACTGGTTCATACTTAAGAGCATTAGCTGATTTTATTAATGTTAATCTCTATCAACTGGTGCCGAGCGCAACGATAGATATGACTGGAGCAATTATGTCCCAAGGTTTAATAGAAACATCCACAGTAGCTGATCAAGTTATTTTTATTGAAACAGTTTTAAGTTCAGAACAACTTGATGAAGAAATTAGAGGCCATTTCTTTTTATTACCAGACCCTGATGCATTTAAACGTATCTTTAAGTTATTAGGAGTTAATTGAACATGGAAAATGTAATAGAAAAAGTAAAAGTAGGAATAGCTGATTTTAATATAGTTCATGGGTCTCAGGTAATCTCAACATCTGGATTAGGGTCTTGTATTGGATTAATATTATTTGACGAAGGACGTAAGCTAGCGGGCTTAGTTCATATCATGTTACCAGATTCATCATTGTCTCGCACAGATGAATTTAAACTTGGTAAGTTTGCTGATACAGGGATAGAAGCACTTATAAAATTATTAGAGGATAATGGCAGCTTAAAGCGGCGTTTAACAGCAAAGATGGCCGGTGGAGCCCAGATGTTTAATATATCGTCTAACAATGAGAAAATGAAAATAGGTCATAAAAATGCAATCGCAGTTGAAAAAATTCTGGAAACTGAGGGAATTCCTCTAATAGCTAAAGATGTTGGTGGCAACAAAGGACGTTCAATAGAATTTGATTCAGAATCATGCCAACTTAAGATTAGAACCGTTTATGAAGGTACGACTTACATTTAAGTCTTTCTCTATAATTTTACATAATCATCAGTCGCGGAGGTGCTAGTTCATGGCTCAAACAACTACCTCATTAACTTTAATATGGGAAAAGTGGCAAAATCATAAAGACCAAGAAGCGGGAAATTTGTTAGTAGAACATTATATGCCAATAGTAGATTATCAAGTTAATCGTGTTTTTGCTCACCTTCCCAAGAATGTGGATAAACAAGATGTTAAAAGTTTGGCTTTTATGGGTTTAGTTGATGCATTAGAAAAGTTTGATACAGCAAGAGATTTAAAATTTGATACATATGCTTCTTTTCGAATTCGAGGAGCTATTATCGATGGTTTAAGAAAAGAAGATTGGCTTCCGCGCTCCGTTAGAGATAAATCCAAAATTATTGAACAAACATTTGAAAAATTAGAGCAAACGCACCAACGAACACCTACACTTGAAGAAGTTGCTAAAAGTGTGAGCATGGAAGAAAATGAAGTGGCCGATATAGTTAAAGATACGCTTTTTGCAAACTTATTATCAATAGAGGATAAAACATCTGAATCAGACGATGACCAAAGAGAAAATTTAAGAAACACAATTCCTGACAGAGATGGTCACTCACCACAGGATCAGTTAATTAAAAAAGAAAATATTGAAGAATTAAGTAAGACAATAACCGAATTAAATGAAAATGAACAACTTGTCATCAGTTTATTTTATAAAGAAGAGCTAACCTTTACAGAAATTGGACAAGTCCTAGAACGATCTACATCTCGAATATCTCAAATACATAGCAAAGCAATAGTAAAGCTGAGAAATAAGTTGTCAATAAATTAATTATGTGAACTCGACTTATCAGATTTTAAATGCAGGAGAGGGTACCGTGAATATTGCAGACATTTTTAATCTAAACATAAGTGAAGATCAATTGAGCGTTACTATCGAATTAAAAGATGGAGTATTCATTGATCAATCATTAATGGACCAAGTAGATCAAACATCATTTAATAAGTTTTTAGATGAACACAAAATTTCATATGGGCTCAACGATGATGTAATTAATAAAATATTATCTAATATTGAAGAAATCAGTTTTCCAGTTGAAATAGCTAAGGGAAAAGAGCCTGTAAATGGTGTTGACGGATATATTGAATTTAAAGTTGATACAATTGTGAAAATGAAGATTGATGAAAACGAGACTATTAACTTCAAAGAGGTAATGAAAATCCCTAAAGTGGAAACAGGAGATACCCTGGCTGTATACATACCACCAACTGATGGTGAAGATGGTATAAATGTTTTAAATCAATCTATAAAACATAAACCTGGTAAAGTACCGGCATTTAGAGCTGGTGAAAACACAAAGTATGTAGAAAATGAATGTACTTATTATGCTACAGATCATGGTCAAGTCTCTGTTACTGAAAAGCACATTAAAGTTCTTCCGGTGTATGAAGTTCCAGACACGATAGATTTAAACACTGGTAATATTGATTTTAACGGTTCAATTGTGGTTCGTGGTGATGTTCCTGAAGGCTTCTCATTAAAAGCTAAAGGTGATATATCCATATTCGGTTTAGTTGAAGCGGCTACACTGGAAGCGGGTGGATCAGTATTTATTAAAGAAGGCATTTCAGGACTTGGTCAAGGACGTATTAATGCAGGTTTAGATATACATATAAAAAATGTGAATCAAGGAAACTTGAGTGCTGGTCGTTCAATTGTTGTTGACCAATCCATCTTTCACAGTGATGTAATTGCCAGAGAAACGATCCATTGTCAAAGAGGACATATAATTGGTGGATCAGTTTCTGCTGGTAAGAAGGTTACTTGTAAAGATGTCGGTAATCGAATGAATACTAAAACATTCATTTACTTAGGTGAAAACAAAAATGTTCGGAACAAACGACTGCAAATTGAACAAGAAATGGAACAACTAAAAGAAACGATTGAAAAATTAAAGAAATTAGGGAATCAATTATTATTAATTTATAAAAGTAAAGGATTATCAGAAAAAGAAAAATCAACTTTAGTTAAACAGAAGAGTTCATTAGATGATGCCTTATTAAATTTAAAAGATTTAGAAATGGAGCATCAAGCATTTGCACCAGAGGAATACAGTTCTGATTTTATAAAATTGTCTGCAAATGGTATAATTTACCCGAATACTGAAATGATTGTTGGTAAATATTCGAAAAGATTTACAAGAGAAGAAAAATATATATCTGTAGTCTTCAAAGAGAACGACTTTACTATTTCTTCTTTATAAAATTGAAGGGATGTAATGAAGTATGAGTTGGAAAGGTGTCGAGTTACAGGTTGCTTTACCTCGTACACAGGATGCTGGGCAGTTGCAGGATCAATTAAACCAACGTGGTCAATTTTCTCAAGACCATTTTGCCCAATCTCAACTTAAAGAAGCAGATCTAAAACGTAAAAAAGTTCTTGAAACCAATGAAGAAGAGAAAATTACCAATGAAGAAGATGAATCTAAAAATGAACAAATATATTCATCGAAACATCAATCACAATCACCATTAGAATACAAAGAACAACATCCGTATTTAGGTAAAATTATCGACTACTCTGGTTAACTTAAGGAATGAAAATATGACTCAATTATTAATATTTATAAGCTTAATATTGCATGGTGTCACGTTCTTTGTTATTTTTGGGCTTTATCAAAAGTTGCAGAAGGTGAATGAAGGAGAAAGTCATTTTAATAAAAGAGTGCAAGAAACTGAGGATTTATTTAGTTCTTATTTATTAGAAATTAAAGATGAAAATAAAAAATTTATTGATACAATCTCTAAGATAAACCATCAACCTTCAGCTTCTAGGCATAAAACCGAGCGTTCAAAAGCGACAATTGAAACAAAGGTGGAAGAACCAATCCCATTTCCTAATTATGAGACATCCGAAGAAACAAGCAAAACTTTTCAACCAGAAACTATAGAAGTAAATGATCGATCGGAACAGCCTTCCATACAAACACAAATTATGCATCTTTACCAAAATGGGTATACAATTGAGGAAATTGCGAAAAGATTAAATAAAGGTAATACAGAAATTGAGCTAATTGTAAAATTTAATCAAAAAATGTACAATTAATTCTTGCTTGTAAACAGTTGATATGATATATTAACTTTTGGTGTTAATACACACGCTTATGGAAATAAATCAATGGTGCTTATAAAAATTAAGTTTTGGTTTATTTATGAAATAAGCGGAGGAAAAAAACCAATAGGAGGAATTAGACTTATGTCTGTTATTTCAATGAAACAACTACTTGAAGCTGGTGTACATTTCGGACACCAAACTCGCCGTTGGAACCCGAAAATGAAAAAATTCATTTTCACAGAGCGTAACGGCATTTACATCATCGACCTTCAAAAAACTGTTAAGAAGGTAGATGAAGCTTATAAGTTCGTTAAAGAACTTGCAGAAGACGGAGGCACAATGCTTTTCGTAGGTACGAAGAAGCAAGCACAAGATACTGTTAAAGAAGAAGCGCTTCGTTCTGGCATGTACTATGTAAACCAACGTTGGTTAGGTGGTACATTAACAAACTTCAAAACAATCCAAAAACGTGTTAATCGTCTAAAAGACATTGAACGTATGGAAGAAGACGGTACATTCGATGTACTTCCTAAAAAAGAAGTTGTGATGATTCTTAAAGAAAAAGACCGCTTAGAAAAATTCTTAGGCGGGGTTAAAGATATGGATAAACTTCCAGATGCTTTATTTATCGTTGACCCACGCAAAGAGCGCATTGCAGTTGCAGAGGCTCATAAATTGAACATTCCAATCGTTGCAATGGTTGATACTAATTGTGACCCTGATGAAGTAGACTACGTTATTCCAGCCAACGATGATGCAATTCGTGCAGTTAAGCTAATTGCTGCAAAAATGGCAGATGCAATTTTAGAAGTAAAACAAGGTGAAACTACTCAAGATGCTTCTGAAGAAGAATCTGCAACAAACGAAGAACAAGTAGAAACTGAAACTGTTCAAGAGTAAAAGGTGAAGGTGATAAGAGGTCGAGCCTTTTATCACCTTTTTTAAAGCTATTTATTCTCATAAATAATTAAAGTAAATCTAAGTTGAGGAGGATTTATATGGCTATTACAGCGCAAATGGTAAAAGAACTACGTGAGAAAACAGGTGCTGGAATGATGGATTGTAAAAAGGCACTTACTGAAACTGATGGTGATTTAGATAAAGCTGTTGAATTCCTACGTGAAAAAGGTATGGCTAAGGCAGCTAAGAAAGCTGATCGTGTAGCAGCAGAAGGTTCTGCACATATTGTTAGTGAAGGAAATACAGCTGTTATTATCGAAGTAAACTGTGAGACTGACTTCGTTACTAAAAACGATCAATTTAAGACTTTACTTAATGATTTAGCAACGCATTTACTTAAATTCAAGCCAGCAACTCTTGAAGAAGCAATGGGTCAAAAACTTCACGGAGAAGGTGAAGACTTAGAAACATATATTAAGTCAGCTATTGCTAAAATCGGCGAGAAAATCTCTCTACGTCGTTTCGAAATCTTAGAAAAAGATGACAATGCAGCATTCGGTGAATACCTACACATGGGTGGACGTATTGGTGTACTAACTTTATTAGAAGGTACTACTGAAGAGCAAGTTGCAAAAGATGTTGCTATGCATACAGCTGCAGTAAACCCTCGTTATGTTTCTCGTGATGAAGTACCAGAAGAGGAAGTAAACAAAGAGCGTGAAGTATTAAAACAGCAAGCTCTAAATGAAGGCAAACCAGAAAATATTGTTGAAAAAATGGTTGAAGGTCGTCTAAGAAAGTTCTATGAAGAAATCTGCTTACTAGAGCAAGAATTTGTAAAAGACCCTGACCAGAAAGTAAAACAATTTGTTGAGTCTAAAGGCGCAACAGTTAAGACATTTGTTCGTTATGAAGTAGGCGAAGGAATGGAAAAGCGTGAAGAAAACTTCGCAGAAGAAGTTATGAATCAAGTTAATAAATAAGGTTTTGTAGGGGACACATTGTGTTCCCTATTTTTCAAGTCAAAAGATAAATTTTGCAATCATAACGGAGGTAATTATGTCGACGGCGAAATATAAGCGAATAGTTCTTAAATTGAGCGGAGAAGCGCTAAGTGGTGATAAAGGATATGGTATTGATCCAAAGTTTATTAAATCCATTTCTCAACAAGTAAAAGAAATTCATGAATTAGGTATAGAAATTGCGATTGTTGTTGGCGGAGGTAACCTATGGCGTGGTAAAATAGGTAGTGAAGTTGGTATGGATCGCGCTAACGCAGATTATATGGGAATGCTTGCTACTTGCATGAATTCTTTAGCGCTTCAAGATGGCCTTGAAAACCTTGATATTCCTACAAGAGTTCAAACATCAATAGAGATGAGACAGGTAGCTGAACCTTATATTCGTAGAAAAGCAATGCGTCATCTTGAGAAAAAACGCGTTGTTATTTTTGCCGGCGGTACTGGCAACCCATACTTTTCTACAGACACTACAGCTGCATTACGTGCTGCGGAAATGGAAGCAGACGTCATCTTAATGGCTAAAAATAATGTGGATGGTGTATACAACGCTGATCCTCAAATTCATTCAGATGCATTTAAATATGATGAGCTATCATACTTAGATTTATTAAATGAAGGCTTAGGTGTTATGGATTCAACAGCTTCATCTCTATGTATGGATAATGATATTGCTTTAATTGTATTTTCCATACTAGATCAAGGTAACATCAAACGCGTTGTTACTGGTGAAAATATTGGAACAACAATTAGGAGGAAGGAAAACAATGAGTGATTCAGTAATTCAAGATTGCCGTGAAAAAATGAACAAAGCTGTACAGGCTTTTTCTAAACAACTTTCAACAGTACGTGCAGGTCGTGCAAACCCAGCAATTTTAGATAGCGTATATGTTGATTACTACGGGGCAAACACACCACTAAATCAATTAGCAACGGTATCAGCTCCTGAACCGCGTTTATTAGTTATTACACCTTTTGATAAATCAGCAATTGGAGATATGGAAAAAGGTATTCAAAAAGCTGATTTAGGTTTGACACCTAATAATGACGGTAATGTCATTCGTATTAATATTCCAGCTTTAACTGAAGAGCGTCGTAAAGAATTAGTTAAAGTAACTAAGAAATATGCTGAAGATGCACGTGTACAGGTGCGTAATATTCGCCGGGATTCTAATGATCAATTGAAGAAATTAGAAAAAGATGGCGAAATTACTGAAGATGAGTTACGTTCATATCAAGACGATGTACAAAAAGAGACAGATAAGCATATTGAAGAAGTCGACAATTTATTAGATTCTAAAGAGAAAGAAATTACAGAAGTATAAAAATAGAAATACTTCTCAATATTTCATGATATACTAATAGTAGCTTTCGCATCATGCGAAAGCTAAATTTTTCTTAATTGTTTGGTGAGGGATACAAATGTTGTTTCGAAATAAAAAAGAGACACCAAAAACTGATATAGATTTAGATAATGTACCTGGCCACATCGCTATTATTATGGATGGAAATGGTCGTTGGGCTAAAAAGAGGGGACTACCAAGGGTAGCCGGACATAGAGAAGGTATGAAAACAATAAAAAAAATTGTTGAACGGGCAGTTGAATTAAACATTAATGCAGTAACATTATATGCTTTCTCCACAGAAAATTGGAAAAGACCACCAAAAGAAGTGGAATTTATAATGAAATTACCTTCTCAATTTTTAGATACATATTTACCCGATTTAAAGAAAAACAATGTTAAAGTTACTACTATTGGGGACTATGAAAGACTTCCAGAAGCGACTAAGGATGCTGTGCTATATTCTATAGATGAGACTAAAAATAATACAGGTTTAGTATTAAACTTCGCTCTTAATTATGGTAGTCGTTCGGAAATTGTTGATGCAATTAAGCAAATATGTCATGATGTTAAAAATGATCATTTAAGTGTTGATCAAATTGACGAGAACTTGGTTTCCAAACATTTATACACTTATCAACTAGAAGATCCAGACTTGGTAATTAGAACAAGCGGTGAGCAGAGATTAAGTAATTATTTACTCTGGCAGGTTGCATATTCAGAGTTTTATTTTACTCAAAAATTATGGCCGGAATTTGATGGACTTGCATTGGATGAAGCAATTATAGAATATCAGAACCGCAAAAGGCGATTTGGCGGGCTGTAAGGTGTGAAGCAATATGAAACAGCGGATAATAACAGCAATTATAGGATTATTATTATTTTTACCTTTTGTATTATATGGTAGCTGGCCATTTACAGCATTTATATATTTAATAGCTACAATTGGTCTTTTTGAAATGATGAAAATGAAAAGAATCCCTTATGTATCATTCCCTACTCTTACTGGAATAGGACTTCTATGGTTGTTTTTGTTAAATGATGATATTTTGGCAATCGGTGATTACATACCTTTAAGCAGTCTAGAGATTATGTATACGTTAGTGTTAATATTATTAGCATTTACTGTATTAGTTAAAAACAGGTTTTCATTTGATGATGTAGCATATGTTTTATTGTCAGCTTTTTACGTTGGAGTCGGGTTCGGTTATTTAATTGAAACTAGACAAGCTGGCTTAGAATATATATTGTTTGCATTATTAATTATTTGGTTTACTGATTCAGGTGCCTACTTCGCTGGTAGGGCACTTGGAAAACATAAATTGTGGCCAATTATAAGTCCGAAAAAAACAATTGAGGGTTTTATCGGTGGAGTAATAGGTGCAATAATTGTAGCTGTTATCTTACAAAATATCTTTGATTTTGATGCGAGTATGATGGTTGTTATTCTTGTATCTATTGTAGCTTCTATACTAGCCCAAATTGGAGATCTAATTCAGTCTGCATTTAAAAGAATTTATGATATTAAAGACTCGGGTTATATTTTACCAGGTCATGGTGGTATTTTAGATCGTTTCGATAGTTTAATTTTTATGGTTCCATTTTTACATTTTATTCAATTTATATAAAAGTTAATGAGGGATTTTTATGAAACAAATAGCGTTATTAGGCGGAACAGGCTCAATTGGATTACAAACTGTAGAAGTTATTAAAGAACATCCCGAGGAATTTAATTTACTTGCATTTGCATTTGGAGAGAATGTAGATAAAGCACTTCCTATAATAGAACAATTAAAACCTTCATATATTGTTGTTAAAAATCGTGCAATAAAGGAAAAGCTAGGCAATAGAATTAGTTATAATGGAAAAATAAATTATGGTATTGAAGCATTAAACGAAATTGTCTCACTATCTAAAGTAGATATAGTTGTCAATGCAGTTCTTGGTAGTGTTGGACTTGAACCAACTCTTGAAGCGATTCGAGCTAATAAGCAAATTGCTTTCGCTAACAAAGAGACACTAGTCACAGCTGGTCATCTTGTGATGAAAGAAGCTAAAGCAAATCAAGTTAATTTATTACCAGTTGATAGTGAACATGCTGCAATCCATCAGTGCTTAAAAGGAGAAAATCTAAAAGAAGTTAATCGTATTATTCTGACTGCTTCTGGTGGTAGTTTTCGCGATCGAACAAGAGAAGAACTAGTAGGTGTGACTAAATATGACGCATTAAAACATCCAAATTGGAGTATGGGCTCTAAGATCACTATTGACTCTGCAACGATGATGAACAAAGGGTTAGAAGTCATAGAAGCATATTGGTTATTTGGAGTTCCTTATGATGGCATACAAGTCATCATGCACAATGAAAGCGTCATTCATTCTATGGTAGAATTTGTCGATCGAAGCGTTATGGCACAATTAGGAACCCCGGATATGCGTATTCCAATCCAATATGCCCTGACTTATCCAGATCGATTCAATTATCATTTAAGCGATGCCTTAGACTTAGTCCAAATTGGACAATTGAATTTCAGAGAAATGAGTTTCGAACGTTTTCCGTGTTTAAGGATGGCCTATGAAGCTGGAAAAGCTGGTGGTTCTCTCCCAACTGTGTTAAATGCAGCAAACGAAGAAGCTGTTTCTTTGTTTTTACAAGATCACATTAAGTTTTTAGACATAGAGAAATTAATAGAAAATGAGTTAGAAAAGCATTCGGTAATCAAGAACCCAGATCTAGAGACCATTCTATCAATAGATGCGGAAATTCGAGACAGTGTAAAGCGTACAGGACTGAAAAGGTAGGTGCTTTAGTTGAATTTTGATACTATTATAGCTTTTATTTTCATGTTTGGATTATTGGTATTCATTCATGAATTAGGTCATTTAATTTTTGCAAAACGGGCAGGTATGTTAGCAAGAGAATTTGCAATAGGTTTCGGACCTAAAATATTTTCATATAGACGTGATGAAACCTTATATACGATACGTTTATTACCGATTGGTGGTTATGTACGTGTAGCAGGGGAAGATCCGGAAATCATTGACCTTAAGCCCGGGTATCACATAGGGTTAGAGTTTAATGATGATATGAAAGTCAAAAAGATTATTGTAAACAATAAATCTAAGCATCCAAATGCTAAACTAGTTGAAGTCGAGCACATTGATTTAGATCATGACCTTTTAATTGATTGTTATGATATTAATTCAGAAGAACGTTATCAATATCAAGTTGATCGCAAAGCATTATTTGTAATGGATGAAAAAGAAACGTTGATTGCGCCTTATGATCGACAATTTTCATCTAAGTCGGTTGGTAAAAAAGGGATGCAAGTTTTTGCAGGGCCAATGATGAACTTTTTACTAGCTATTGCTATTTTTATTGGATTAGGATTAATACAAGGTGTGCCAGATGATAATGCTGTAGTAGGTGAGGTTCAAGAAGATTCTCCAGCTGCAGAAGCAGGTCTAGTTCAGGGCGATGAAATTATCGATGTTAATGGTAATAACATGGAAGGTTGGATCGATTTTGTTTATTATATTCAAGAAAGGCCAAACGAGGAAGTTCAACTAACGATTGAACGCGATGGTGAGATTCTTGAAAAATCTTTAACGACTAAATCGGTTGAAGCTAACGATAAAACAATCGGACAAATTGGAGTCGCCAGAAACTTTATTGATTCACCGGTAGCTGCATTAAAATTTGGTTTTACTCAAACTTACGATGTAGGCCTTCTCATATTAAAGGCAGTAGGACAATTAGTGACTGGACAGCTATCCCTAGATGCTTTAGCGGGACCTGTTGGAATATATGATGCGACAGATAAAGTCGTTCAAACTGGTTTCTTAAATTTCTTAACATGGACCGCTATGTTAAGTATTAACTTAGGGATTATTAATTTATTACCTTTACCCGCATTAGATGGTGGACGCCTATTGTTCATTGGCGTTGAAGCTTTAAGAGGTAAACCAATAGACCCCGAAAAAGAAGGTTTTGTACATTTTATTGGTTTTGCATTATTAATGCTATTAATGATTGTTGTAACTTGGAATGATATTGAGCGATTATTTATGTAAGGTTAAATAAACGGATAAAGAGGTGGATAATCTATGAGACAGAGTAATTTACTTATTCCAACTTTACGAGAAGTCCCTGCAGAAGCTGACTTAAAGAGTCATCAGTTATTACTAAAAGCCGGATTTATTCGACAATTAGCATCAGGTGTCTACAACTTTTTACCTTTAGGAAAACGAGTACTTAGAAAAGTTGAAAATATTGTCCGTGAAGAGATGGATCGTGCTGGAGCACAAGAAATTCAAATGCCTGCTCTTCAACCAGCTGAACTTTGGCAGGCAACTGGACGCTGGGAAACAATGGGTAATGAACTTATGAGGTTAAAAGACCGTCATGAACGTGATTTCGCTTTGGGTGCTACTCATGAAGAAGTTGTTACTGCTTTAGTTCGTGATGAAGTTAACTCGTATAAAAAACTTCCATTTACTCTCTATCAAATTCAAGCTAAATATAGGGATGAGAAGCGACCGCGATTTGGTTTGCTACGTGGTCGTGAGTTTTTAATGAAAGATGCTTATTCTTTTCATGAAGATTTTGACTCACTAGATGAAACATATGAAGTGCTTTTTAATGCTTATAAAAGAATTTTTGAACGTTGTGGATTAAATTTTCGCGCAGTAATTGCGGATTCTGGAGCTATGGGTGGTAAGGATACTCATGAATTTATGGTGTTATCTGAAGTTGGTGAAGATACCATTGCTTATTCAGATGAGTCCGAGTACGCAGCAAATGTAGAAATGGCTCCTGTAGTAGCCAATTATTCTAAAAGCGATACTGCAGAATTACCTTTAGAAAAAGTTGAGACACCAAACGTAAAAACGATGCAGGAAGTTGCGGATTATTTAGGCCATTCTCTTCAAGAAGGTATGAAAGCTATCATGTTTAAAGTGGATGAAGAGTTTGTCATGGTGGTAACACGTGGAGATCATGAAGTGAATGATGTTAAACTTAAAAACTTATATGACGCAGACATTGTTGAACTGGCAACAGAAGAAGAAACTAAACAAGTTGTGGGTGCCGGCTTTGGTTCATTAGGTCCAATTAATGTTCCTGATTCTGTTGATGTTATTGCAGATCAAGCTGTAGAATATCTTGTTAATGCTACATGTGGTGCAAATGAAGATGGTCATCACTTTAAAAATGTAAACCCTAATAGAGATTTTCAAGTTAAGCAATATGCTGACGTTAGATTTATTTTAGAAGGTGATCCATCTCCAGATGGAAATGGAACCATTAAGTTTGCTCAAGGTATTGAAGTAGGACATGTATTCAAGTTGGGTACAAAGTATGCTGATGCCTTGAATGCTAGCTTCTTAAATAAAGAAGGGCGAGCAGAAAAATATATTATGGGGTGCTATGGTATTGGCGTTTCAAGGACGTTAGCTGCTATTGTTGAACAATACCACGATGAGTCAGGTATTGTTTGGCCGAAAAAGCTTGCACCATTTGAAGCACATCTAATCAACTTAAATGTTAAAAAAGACGATCAGGTTGAGTTAGCCGATCAATTGTATAATAAATTGTTAGATGCAGGCATTGATGTGTTGTATGATGATCGGAACGAAAGAGCTGGAGTTAAATTTAACGATAGTGATTTAATTGGTGTGCCATATAGAATTGTAGTCGGTAAACGAGCTAACGAAGGTTATATTGAATTTAAACATAGAGAAACCGGCGATCAAGAAGATATTCATATTGATGAAATTGTATCTAAGTTAAAAGAGCTTTATTAAGATTTTGACGCTGCTAAATATGATGCGTTAATTAAGAATAGATGTGTTGAAAGGTTTGCGAAAGGCGGCGACTCCTGCGGGAACAGCACGAGCTTGAGACCACGCAGGGATGCGCCTGCGATTACTCGGCGAGGCAGCAAAAATGCCACCTCAATGTAGTAGCCTGGCTCGAGCCGTGCCCGCGGAAAGCGTCCGCCTGTAGCTTCAACAAAACTACAAGGATTTAATAGAGCCTAAATTTAAGTTCATCAAGACAAACCCTTGTCGATTAAGTTATAATTGACAAGGGTTTATTAATCATTTTTATTTTAGACGGGGGAAGCAATTATGGACTTAACTAAGCATGAAAAACTTAATTTGTTATTAAAACAAATTGGCCTCCCACAGGATTTGGTTGACCAGGAATTTCATGATGCTATTTTAGATAAGTTAATGGTTTTAAAAAATGAAAAAAGATGGCAATTCTTTATACATAAGACAAAACCGTTTTCTTGTGAAGCTTTGGAAGTTTTTATAGCTAGAATGAATGAAGCTTTTAGACATATAGCAAATGTCGAGGTTATTATTTCGACAGATGAACAAGAATTAAGTGAAGAAGCTATAGGTGCCTATTGGAAATTTTTTATTCATTCAGTTAACGACTTATTTCCTGCGTATAAAGATTTTATATGTAAACAAATTCCTCAAATTAACGGCGGTCTACTTACAGTTTATGCGCGTAATGGTACAGAAGCTAGTTCCATGAAAAAGAAAATTAGTCCTCTGTTTAGTGATTTTTGTGAAAAAAGAGGTCTAAAAAGTTATCAACTTCAATTTGAAATCTCCCGTAATGATGAAGAAATAGAACAATTTCAAAAGCAAAAACAAGTTGAAGAACAGAATTATATTGAACGTGCGATTAAAGAAAAAGAAGAACGTGCCAAAACTGACAAAGAATATTCGTATGATAATGTTCCACTAAAAATCGGAAATGATATACAAGATGAACCAGAACAATTACGTAATATTTTAGAAGAAGAAAAACGGATGACGATTCAAGGTTATGTTTTTGATGTTGATATTCGTAATTTACGTTCTGGCCGTGATTTATTAATCGTTAGTATTACTGACTATACAGATTCAATTCAAATAAAAATGTTCTCAAAAGGTGATGAACAAAAAGAGTTATTCAAAAAAGTAAAAGAAGGTATTTGGGTTAAAGGACGAGGAAGTATCCAAACCGATACTTTTACCAATGAGTTAATGATGATGGGTAACGATTTACATGAAGTAGCTCCCAAAGAAAGAAAAGATGATTCTAAGGATAAAAGAGTAGAATTACATGCACATACCACGATGAGTTCTATGGACGCCACTGTATCTGCTTCAAATTTAATAGAAAGAGCAGCTAGATGGGGGCATTCGGCAATTGCGATAACTGATCACGCTGTGGTGCAAGCATTTCCAGAAGCACACAGTGCCGGTGAGAAACACGGAGTGAAAGTGCTTTATGGTTTAGAAGCAAACTTGGTAGATGATGGGATTCCAATTGCTTATAATCCAGTTGAATTAGATTTGAACGAAGCAAATTATATAGTATTTGACGTGGAAACAACAGGACTTTCAGCTTCTTATGACAAAATTATAGAATTAGCAGCTGTAAAAGTTTATCAAGGTGAAATTGTAGATCGATTTGAAAGATTTGCTAATCCACATCAAAAATTAAGTCAAACAACGATTGATTTAACGGGAATTACAGATGACATGGTGGTAGGTGCACCTGAAATTGAAGAAGTCATGCAGGATTTCTATGAATGGATGGGCGAAGATATACTGGTAGCTCACAATGCCAGCTTTGATATTGGGTTTATTAATGCTGCTTTTCAACGGATGGATATCGAAAAAGTTACTAACCCAGTCATTGATACGTTAGAATTAGCGAGGCTATTATATCCGGAGCTAAAGAATCACAGACTGAATACACTTTGTAAGCATTTAAATATAGACCTTACCCAACACCACCGAGCAATTTATGATGCAGAAGCTACAGGTTATTTACTGTGGAACTTAATTAAATCTGCGATGGAAAAAGAAATGTACAGTCATCACGAATTAAATCGCCATGTTGGAGAAGGAGATTCATATAAACGATCTAGGCCAAATCATGCTACGATTATCGCAAAATCGCAAGAAGGTTTGAAGAATTTATTTAAACTCGTTTCTATGGCACATGTCAATTATTTTTATCGTGTCCCTAGAATTCCTCGCTCTAAATTAGTTGAGCATAGAGAAGGCTTAATCATAGGCTCAGGCTGTAATCAAGGTGAACTCTTCGATACAATTGCTTTAAAATCTGAAGATGAAGCAGAAAAAGTAGCTGAATTTTATGATTATATAGAAGTTCAACCTCCGATGAACTATTATCATTTAATTGAAAAAGAGCAAGTGCAGTCGGTTGAACACATTAAGCAGCTAATTAAAAAATTAGTAAAGATTGGTGAAAAACAAAATAAGAAAGTTGTAGCAACTGGAAATACTCATTACCTTGACCCACATGAAAAAGTCTATCGAAAAATATTAATTGGGTCACAAAGTGGTAACCCATTAAATAGACAAACTATACCAGATGTTTATTTCAAAACCACAATTGAGATGTTGGATGACTTCTCTTTCTTAGGTGAAGAAAAAGCAAAAGAGCTGGTCATTAGTAATAGCAACTGGGTAGCAGATCAAGTTGGGGAAGTTAAGCCAGTAAAAGATGACCTTTATACACCTAACATTGAAGGTGCAGATGAAGAAATTCGTGAAACATGCTTTAATCGAGCAAAATCAATCTATGGTGATAACCTACCTGATATTGTAGTTAATCGACTTGAAAAAGAATTAAAAAGTATTATTAGTAACGGATTTTCAGTTATTTATTTAATCTCTGAAAAACTCGTTAAAAAATCACTAGAAGATGGATACTTAGTAGGTTCTCGTGGCTCAGTAGGGTCATCTTTCGTCGCTACAATGCTTGATATCACAGAAGTAAATCCATTGCCACCGCATTACGTTTGTGATGCTTGTAGTTATTATCATTTCTATGATGACGGTTCAGTTGGTTCTGGCTATGATTTACCTGAGAAAGCTTGTCCAGAATGTGGAGAGAACCTTGTTCGTGACGGGCAAGATATTCCTTTTGAGACATTCCTAGGATTCAAAGGGGATAAGGTACCTGATATTGACTTAAACTTCTCAGGTGAATATCAGCCTAAAGCACACCATTATACAAAAGTATTATTTGGTGAAGATAATGTTTATCGTGCGGGTACAATCGGTACTGTGGCAGAGAAGACAGCGTTCGGTTATGTGAAGGGTTATGCGCAAGATAACCAGTTGATGTATAGACAAGCTGAAATTTCACGATTAGTTAAAGGGTGTACAGGTGTTAAACGTACAACCGGGCAGCATCCTGGGGGAATCATCGTAGTTCCAGATGATCAGGAAATTTATGATTTTACACCAATACAGTTTCCTGCTGATGATCGTAATTCCGAATGGAAAACGACTCATTTTGACTTCCATTCCATACACGATAATCTCTTAAAGCTGGATATACTTGGACACGATGATCCTACCGTCATTCGAATGCTTCAAGACTTAACAGGTATTGATCCAAAAGATGTTCCAACAAATGATTCTGAAGTGATGAAAATTTTCGAAGGACCTGAACCGCTTGGGGTCACACCTGATCAAATTTTATGTAAGACCGGAACATTAGGTGTACCTGAATTTGGAACACGTTTTGTCAGACAAATGCTTGAAGATACCAAACCATCAACATTTGCTGAGTTGGTCATTATATCAGGCCTGTCACATGGAACTGATGTATGGCTGGGCAATGCACAAGAATTAATTAATGATGGTATTTGTGAAATCGGTGAAGTAATAGGATGTCGTGATGACATCATGGTTTATTTAATGCACCAAGGCCTTGAGGCTTCTTTAGCCTTTACGATTATGGAACACGTTCGTAAAGGTAAAGGCCTGTCTGATGAGTGGATTGAAGAAATGAAAAAACATGGTGTACCTGATTGGTATATACAGTCGTGTTTAAAGATTAAATACATGTTCCCGAAAGCGCACGCAGCTGCTTATGTATTAATGGCAGTTAGAATCGCTTATTTCAAAGTACATTATCCAATTGAATTCTACGCAGCATATTTCACAGTTCGAGCAAGCGATTTTGAACTCGACACAATGGTTCGTGGATCAGAAGCTATCAGGGCGAGAATTGAAGAGATTTTAGAAAAAGGAAATGATGCCGCACCTAAAGAGAAAAGTTTATTAACAGTTCTTGAACTTGCACTTGAAATGTGTGAACGTGGTTACTCATTCCAAAAAGTTGATCTATATCGTTCGAAAGCAAGCGAGTTTATTGTTGAGGGAAATACTCTTATTCCACCATTTAATGCTGTTGATGGGTTAGGAACTAATGCAGCTATAAATATTGTTAAGGTGAGAGAAGATGGAGAGTTTCTATCTAAAGAAGATCTAAGAGAACGAAGTCGTATTTCAAAGACAGTTCTTGAGTATCTGGATCAACACGGATGCCTTGAAGGATTACCAGATCAAAACCAGCTTTCCTTGTTCTAAATCATTTGCATTTAATTGGTTATTATGGTATATTTTCAATTGGTTAAGCAAAAGATACGGAAAAGCACAAAGAGTGGGAATTCCCACTCTTTCGTTTTATCTTTCCCTGCTGGTTTCAGCAGGGAAATTTATTGAATAAAGGAAAAAAACTATAATATTTTAGCTTTTCTTAGATTTATGTGTGTAAAGGAGGCATTGAGTTGAGTAAGAAGATTGTATCTTTAACTGAAGAGTTGGTACAACCAATCGCAGACGAAATGAACCTTGAACTAGTAGAAGTTGAATTTGTTAAAGAAGGTAATAATCACTTCTTACGTGTATACGTTGATAAAGAAGGCGGCATTGATATTGAAGAATGTGGCAAAGTCAGTGAACGTCTAAGTGAGAAATTAGATGAAATTGATCCTATCGAGCAAGCATATTTTTTAGAAGTATCATCTCCTGGAGTTGAACGCCGCTTGAAAAAACGTTCTGACTTTGAACGTTTTATTGGTTCACATATTTATGTGAAAACTTATGAGCCAATTGATGGTGAAAAAGAATTCTATGGTGATTTAATTCAATTTGAAAACGATCAAATCATCTTAAACATCAAAGTAAAAACAAGAACAAAAGAAGTTTTAATACCATTTGAAAAAATCGCTAAAGCCAATATAGCGGTAACTTTTTAATATGAGGAGGTAAGTCTGTTGAGTTCGGAATTATATGATGCTATTGAATATTTAGCTGATGAAAAAGGGATTGACAGAGAGATTCTGTATGAAGCATTAGACGCTGCATTAGTGTCGGCTTACAAGAAGAATTTTAATTCGAGAACAAACGTACGCGTTGAATTAAACCAAGATGAAGGTATGAAGGTTTTTGCAAGGTTAGAAGTTGTTGATGAAGTCATGGATGATCAACTTGAGATTTCACTAGAGGAAGCTAAAGAAATTGATCCATCCTACGAGGTTGAAGATGTAGTAGAAAAGGAAGTCACACCTCGAAACTTTGGACGTATCGCAGCTCAAGCAGCCAAGCAAGTTGTTACTCAACGTGTAAGAGAAGCAGAAAGAGGCGTCATATATAATGACTTCGCCGATCGCGTTGAAGATATCATGACTGGTAAGATACAACGAAAAGATCAACGTTTCATGTATGTACATTTAGGTAAGCTTGAAGGTAAGTTACCTTTTAATGAAATTATGCCTAATGAATCCTATGATATTCATGACCGTATTAAGGTATATGTAACAAGGGTTGAAAATACGAGTAAAGGTCCTCAGGTATATGTTTCTCGAACTCATCCAGGGTTATTAAAACGTTTATTTGAAATGGAAGTTCCTGAAATTTATGAAGGAATTGTTGAAATTAGATCAGTTGCTCGTGAAGCTGGAGATCGTTCGAAGATAAGCGTTTTTGCTGAAGACCCTGAAATTGATCCGGTTGGGGCATGTGTAGGACAACGCGGTCAGCGTGTTCAAACAATTGTTGATGAATTGCGTGGAGAGAAAATTGATATTGTTCAATGGTCAGAAGATCCTGTAGTATACATCTCTAATGCATTAAGTCCTTCTCAGGTTATAGATGTCTTAGTTGATGAAGAGGATAATGCGACAACTGTTATCGTTCCAGACCATCAATTATCCTTAGCTATTGGTAAGCGAGGTCAAAATGCAAGATTAGCTGCTAAATTGACAGGATGGAAGATAGATATTAAAAGTGAATCTGAAGCAAGAGAATCAGGTATCTTAGACACAGAAGAAGACACTTTCGATCTTGAATAATAAGGGGGAGTGACTGTGGCTAAAAAGGAACCACTTAGAAAATGCGTCGTCACGCAGGAAATGTTCCCGAAAAAAGATCTCATTCGAATTGTACGTAATAAAGACGGTGAAACGTTTATCGATGATTCAGGAAAAATGAATGGGAGAGGCGCATACTTAAGTAGAAGCAAAGAAGTCGTCGAAAAAGCTAAGAAGTCTAATATACTACAAAGGCACTTAAACACTTCAATAGACTCTAGTTTATACGATGATCTAATGGAAAAAGTAGGCGAATAATAAATGAGTAGTTATTTGAATTTATTAGGGTTGGCATTTAGAGCTAATAAAGTATCTTTAGGTGAAGATGCCATACTAAATGATATTCGTTCAGGGAAGGCCACGTTAGTTTTAATTGCAAATGATGCTTCATCAAATACTAGAAAGAAATTTAGTGATAAATGCAATAGTTACAACGTTCCGTATCGAATTGTTGGAACAAGAGCAGAAATTTCACATGCAATTGGTAAAGAAGACCGAGTTGCAGCAGCTGTATTAGATGAAGGATTTACTAAGAAATTTTTGCAATTAATTAGCGATTAATCACGGGGGTGAATGTATGAAAAAAATGCGAGTATATGAATACGCAAAAGAAAACAACTTATCAAGTAAAGAAGTCATCAATCATTTAAAAGATTTAGATATTGAAGTGTCAAATCATATGTCTACAATAAATGAAAATGCTAAACGACAGCTTGATAATAAACTTAATAATAAACAAGAGAAGAGTGAACCTAAAACGGAAACAAAAAAGAATAACAATCAGTCTCAACAAAATAATAAACAAAATTCTAATCCAAATAACAATAAATCAAATAACAAACCAAACCATAAAAAGAACCAAAATTCTAACCAAAACCAGAACCATAATCAGAGTCATTCGAAAAAACATAATAATAAACCAAATAAGAAACAAAACAAAGGTAAGCAAAATAGAAAGCAAAATCAACAACAACCTCAAGCTCAACAATCACAACAACCAAAACAAACTCCAGAAAAAATTACTTATTCAGGTTCTTTAACAGTTGGTGAACTAGCTGAGAAATTAAATAAAGATAGCTCTGAAATCATTAAAAAGTTAATGATGTTAGGAGTTATGGCTACAATTAATCAAACACTCGAAGCGGAATCTATTGAATTAATTTGTGACGATTACGGAGTAGAAGTTGAAGAAGAAATTGTTGTTGAGGAAACAGCTTTAGATAATTACATTAAAGAAGATGATCCAAGTGAATTAGAAGTAAGACCAGCAGTTGTAACTATAATGGGTCACGTTGACCATGGTAAAACAACATTATTAGATTCTATTCGTCATACTAAAGTTACTGAAGGTGAAGCGGGTGGAATCACACAGCATATAGGTGCTTATCAAATAGAAGAAGACGGCAAGAAAATAACCTTCTTAGATACTCCAGGTCACGCAGCATTCACAAGTATGCGTTCACGTGGAGCACAGGTTACTGATATCGCTATATTAGTTGTAGCTGCTGATGACGGTGTGATGCCTCAAACAGTTGAAGCGATTAACCATGCTAAAGCAGCAGAAGTACCAATAATTGTAGCAGTTAATAAAATGGATAAAGAAGGAGCAGATCCTAACCGTGTTATGCAAGAACTCATGGAGTATGAGCTTGTAGCAGAAGACTGGGGTGGAGAAACGATTTTTGTTCCTTTATCGGCAATTAAAAGGGAAGGCATTGATGACCTTGTCGAAATGATCAACTTAGTTTCTGAAGTTGAAGAATTAAAAGCTAATGCAGACCGCTTAGCTGATGGAACGGTTATTGAAGCTGAGCTTGATAAAGGTCGCGGGCCAGTTGCAACTTTCTTGGTTCAAAACGGTACGTTAAAAGTTGGAGACCCATTAGTTGTGGGCCACACTTATGGTAAAGTCCGTGCAATGACTAACGATTTAGGCAAGCGTGTTAAAGAAGCTGGGCCTTCTACACCTGTTGAAGTCATCGGTTTACAAGACGTACCACAAGCAGGTGATCGTTTTGTAGTATTTGGAGATGAAAAAGAAGCAAAACGCGTTGCTGATTTAAGAAAACAAAAAGAGATTGAAAGTCAACGTGAAGAAACAAGTAAAGTTAGCTTGGATGACTTATTTAAGCAAATCCAAGAAGGTGACGTTAAAGAAATTAATGTCATTGTAAAAGCAGACGTTCAAGGTTCTGTTGAAGCACTGGCATCATCACTTCAAAAAATTGAAGTAGATGGCGTAAACATTAAGATCATTCATACTGGTGTAGGTGCTATAACTGAATCAGATATTATTTTAGCAGCAGCTTCCAACGCTGTAGTAGTTGGTTTTAACGTTAGACCAGATGCTAATGCTAAACGTACAGCTGAGCAAGAAAAAATCGATATTCGTTTACACCGCGTGATTTACAAAGTTATTGAAGAAATTGAAGCAGCAATGAAAGGTATGTTAGATCCTGAATTTGAAGAAAAAGTAATCGGTCAGGTTGAAGTACGTGAAACATTTAAAGTTTCTAAAGTTGGTACAATTGCAGGGTCTTACGTAACTGACGGTAAAATCACACGTAATTCAGGTATAAGAATAATACGTGATGGTGTTGTACAGTTTGAAGGCGAAATTGACTCATTAAAACGTTATAAAGATGATGTAAAAGAAGTTCAACAAGGTTATGAATGTGGTATAACTGTGGTAAACTATAACGACCTTAAAGAGGGAGACATCATTGAAGCTTATGTCATGGAAGAAATTGAGCGTAAATGATAGGTTATGTACATGTGGAGTGTATGTTATATGATGTTCATTCATTAAAACAGAAACGTTCGATCATTAAACAAGTCATTCATCAATCTAGGAACAAGTTTAATATAAGTATTTCCGAAATTGATTATCATGATTTATGGCAACGTTGTGCTTTTGGTATAGCTGTTGTTTCAGTAGATAAAGTCATGGCAGAAAAAACACTACAAGAGGTCGTTCGCACAATCGATCAGCGAACGGATTTAGAAGTCACTGTTGTTGATTACGAGTGGCTCTAATCCTCTGGTTTTTGAGGTGATCAACTTGAGTAATATTCGATCAAATCGAGTCGCAGAGCAAATGAAGAAAGAATTAGGAGATATTTTATCTCGAAAAATTAAAGACCCAAGAGTTGGTTTTGTAACCGTCACTGATGTGCAAGTATCAGGTGACTTACAACAAGCTAAGGTTTTTATTTCTATTTTTGGTGATGACAAACAAAAAGAAGATACTTTAGTTGGGTTAGCGAAATCTAAAGGTTTCATTCGTTCAGAAATTGGTAACCGTATAAGACTACGCAAAGTACCAGAATTAACTTTTGAAATTGATGAAGCTATTGAATACGGAAATAAAATTGAACGTATTATCCAAGATTTGAATGAAAATCAGTAAACTAATTAAATTACTTTTAATGAAAATAGAAATGCCTTCCCTTTTGTGGGGTGTTTGGGAGTTTGCTTAGATCTGATCTAACAAACCTCTCGTGGCTAACTTCCGACATATTAATATAAAGTGTCGGCAGGACATTTGATGTTTATAGCCGACCCCAAAAAAGTTAGGGGCATTTCTTTTTCTTTTACATATTTTTTAATTGTGTATTCTTTAGGAGGAAATGTATGAACGGCATTATTCCTTTATGGAAACCAAAGGGACTGACTTCCCATGACTGTGTAGCAAAAATTAGAAGATTGTTAAAAACCAAAAAAGTAGGACACACAGGAACACTGGACCCTGAAGCAGAAGGTGTATTACCTATATGTATTGGCAAAGCCACTAAATTAGCTTCCTTATTAACTAACCAGGACAAGGTTTACGAAGCAGAAATATCTTTAGGGAAAAGTACAACAACTGAAGATCAAGTAGGGGAAGTTCTTGAAACAAAATCAGTATTATCGAGTTTAACATTAGAAGAATGTAAAGATGCAACAACTCAATTCACAGGAGAAATCACACAGATTACACCTATATATTCTGCTGTTAAAGTTAATGGAAAAAAACTTTATGAATACGCTCGAGAAGGCATAGAAGTGGAACGCCCAAGTCGTCAGGTAAACATTTATGAACTAATAGTGTTATCAAATGAGTTAAATTGGTATAATCAGAATGATGTACGTTTTTCCTTCAAGGTAAGATGTTCAAGTGGTACATATATTCGTACTCTATGTGTTGATATTGGTAAGGTGTTAGATTATCCTGCTCATATGAGTAACTTAATTCGTACCAAAGCAGGGTCTTTCGAGTTAAGTGAAACAATTTCTTTAGAAGATTTAGAAAAACAAACTAATGAAGGGCAGGAAATTAAACTGAAGCCTTTGTCCGAGGCTTTAACTTTACCTGCATTGTATGTATCTGAAGACGACGAGCATAAATTTCAACATGGACAAGTATTAGATTTGCCAGAAGCACATATTAAACATCAAATGTTTAAGGTGATAAATCAATCAGAAAACCTTATTGCTATTTATCAGCAACATCCTTCAAAAGAGGGGAAAATGAAACCTTTTAAAGTATTATAAGCTTAAGCGGGTGAAAGAATTGCAAATTTTTCATTTAAATTATCCAAATGATTATAAAATTAAAACAGAACCGACTAGTATGGCTGTTGGGTATTTTGACGGTGTACATAAAGGACACCAAGAAGTGATTAATAAGGCGATTGAGGTGGCTGAACAGCAAAACCATAAGCGTGGAGTTATGACCTTTCATCCACATCCACTATCTGTGTTAAAAGGTACTCAACTGACTGATTTTCTTATTACTAGTTTAGATGAGAAGATTGAACTTTTTAATCAAATGGATATAGATTATTTATATATTGTTGAATTCAACAAAGACCTAGCAAAGCTTTCTCCAAATGAATTCGTCGATAAGTTTTTTGTTGATCTTAATGTAAAGCATGTGGTTGGAGGATTTGACTTTTCATTTGGTCATAAAGGTTCTGGGAAAATTCAGCAAATGGATGAATATGCTGGAGACAGATTAACCTACTCTGTAGTTAACAAAGTCACATTCGAAGATGAAAAAATAAGTTCAACAAGAATTAGAGAGACTTTAGATCACGGAGAAATGGATTTAACAGAAAAATTACTAGGTCGACCGTTTTCAATATCAGCCGAAGTGATAAAAGGTCATCAGAGAGGAAGAACGATAGGTTATCCAACAGCTAATTTAGATATTTCTGTTGAACATAAGCTTCCTAAAGTTGGTATTTATGCTGTACGTGCTTCAGTTAATGGACAACGATATTTTGGTATGGCTAATATAGGTTATAATCCTACGTTTACCAACGACATTCAACGCCCAATTGTTGAAGTTTATCTTTTTGAGTTTAATAAAGATATATATGGTGAAATTATCGAAGTTGAGTTCTATAAATATATAAGAAATGAAGAAAAGTTTAATGATGTTGAGAGTTTAATCGAGCGAATGAAGGAAGATGAAAAGGAAACAAAAAAATTCTTTCAAATTCAAACATAAAATTACTTGCATTTTCAGTCAAAAAAATGTATCGTAGTAATGTAATTAAAACAACCTTCTTCTTGGCATTACGAGTCACCGACGAATGCTAGGGAAAAGGGGTACACAAAATAGGAGGTGAAAAGGATGGCAATTTCACAAGAACGTAAACTAGAACTTATCAACGAGTTCAAAACACACGAAAACGATACTGGTTCACCAGAAGTTCAAGTAGCTATCCTAACTGAACAAATTAACACGCTAAATGAACACTTGCGTGACCACAAGAAAGACCATCACTCTCGTCGTGGTTTGATGAAAATGGTAGGTAGACGTCGTCACTTATTAAATTATTTACGTAATAAAGACGTCCAACGCTATCGTGACTTAGTTAACAAATTAGGACTACGTAGATAATAACGGAAAAGCGGGGGGATACCCGCTTTTTCTTTACTTTTACATAGTTTTACAGTTTTGAGAGGGGTATTTAACTATATGTCCAATGAAATGAAAACTTTTTCAATTGATGTGGCAGGAAGAACATTAACCTTTGAAATAGGTGAAGTTGCGAAACAAGCCAACGGTGCTGCAATGGTCCGTTATGGTGATACTTCTGTATTAGTTGCCGCTACCGCTTCAAACGAACCAAAAGACCTTCCTTTCTTTCCACTAACCATTAACTATGAAGAAAAATTATATGCAGTCGGTAAAATTCCAGGCGGTTTTATTAAACGTGAAGGTAGACCGAGTGATCGTGCAGTTTTAACTTCTCGATTAATCGACCGACCTATTCGACCATTATTTGCCGATGGTTTCCGTAATGAAGTGCAAGTGATTAGCACTGTAATGAGTGTTGATCAGGATTGTTCGTCAGACATTACTGCTATGGTAGGTTCATCTTTAGCATTATGTATTTCAGATATTCCATTCGAAGGACCGATTGCTGGTGTTCATGTAGGACGAGTAAATGGTGAATTTATTATTAACCCTACAATTGAACAAGCTGAAGAAAGCGATATTGAACTAACAGTAGCCGGAACCAAAGATGCTATTAACATGGTTGAGGCTGGTGCTGAAGAAGTTCCAGAAGATATTATGTTAGAAGCAATCATGTTTGGTCATGAAGAAATTAAACGCTTAGTGGCCTTCCAAGAAGAAGTGGTTAAAGAAGTTGGTAAAGAAAAAACGGAAGTTCAACTATTCATACCAGATGAATCAGTTGAAGCTGAGGTTAATAAATTAGCTAAAGACAAGCTGGTTAAAGCAATTCAAACATTTGATAAACAAGAACGTGAAGAGTCTATAGAAGCAGTTAAAACTGAAATTGTAGAACACTATGAATCAGAAGAAGCTGATGAAGAAAAAATATCACAAGTTAAAGCTGTATTAGATCAAATGGTTAAAGCAGAAGTCAGAAGACTGATTACTGAAGAAAAGGTTCGCCCTGATGGAAGAAAAGTTGATGAAATTCGTCCTCTTTCTTCTAGAACAAATGTATTACCTAGGACACACGGTTCTGCTATGTTTACACGTGGTCAAACACAAGCACTTAGTGTTTGTACATTAGGCGCATTAGGTGATGTTCAAGTTCTTGATGGCTTAGGCTTAGAAGAAGAGAAGCGTTTTATGCTTCATTATAATTTCCCACAATATAGTGTTGGCTCAACTGGCCCTATTCGTGGACCGGGTAGACGTGAAATTGGACATGGAGCTCTAGGTGAACGTGCTTTAGACCCAATCATTCCGAGTGATAAAGATTTTCCATATACAATTAGAGTCGTATCAGAAATTCTTGAATCTAATGGTTCGACTTCACAGGCAAGCATTTGTGCCGGGACAATGGCAATGATGGATGCTGGTGTGCCAATTAAAGCACCAGTTGCAGGAATTGCCATGGGTCTAGTGAAAAAGGACGAACATTACACAGTTTTAACTGACATTCAAGGTATGGAAGATGCACTTGGGGACATGGACTTTAAAGTTGCAGGTACCTCTAAAGGTGTTACAGCGCTTCAAATGGATATTAAAGTTGATGGTTTATCAAGAGATATTCTGGAAGAAGCTTTAACACAAGCGAAGAAAGGCCGCATGGAAATCCTTGATCATATGATGCAAACTATCTCACAACCTCGCGAAGAGCTTTCTGACTATGCACCAAAAATTGAATCAATCAATATTAATCCAGATAAGATTCGCGATGTCATCGGTCCAAGCGGTAAACAGATTAATAAGATTATTGAAGAAACAGATGTAAAAATCGATATTGAACAAGATGGAACAATATTTATTTCTTCTCCAGACCGTACTAAGATCGAAAAAGCTAAAACTATCATCGAAGATCTAGTTAGAGAAGTCGAAGTAGGACAGATCTATTTAGGTAAAGTTAAACGAATTGAAAAATTCGGTGCATTCGTTGAATTATTTAGTGGTAAAGATGGTCTAGTCCATATTAGTGAACTAGATGAGAAGCATGTGAAAAACGTGACTGATGTTGCTAATATCGGCGATGAAATGCTGGTTAAAGTTAAAGAAATTGATCGTCAAGGTCGAGTTAACTTATCAAGAAAAGCAGCACTACAAGAACAAGAAGCACAAGAAAGTAAGTAAAATTAGAGCTGGTATAACCAGTTCTTTTTTCCTTTGTAATTTATTTAAATATTTGCAATAAAATCACGAGAAGCTAAATCTTAGTGCTTTAGATTTAGTTTTTCTGTATGAAAAATTGAATGAATACTCAATCAATCTCGCCTTGATGGCGAGTTTTTCATGATGTCAGACAAAAGGGGAGGGGAAGAAATATGTTTAATAGATACAAGCTTCCTAACGGAGTTAGAGTCGTAGAAGAACACATGCCTTCTCTACGTTCATTATCAATTGGAATTTGGATTTTATCTGGTTCAAGGAATGAAGCAATTAATCTTAATGGTATCTCGCATTTAATTGAACATATGTTGTTTAAAGGTACACCAAATCGAACGGCCAGAGATATAGCAGAGTCATTTGATTCAATAGGTGGTCATGCGAATGCGTTTACATCTAAAGAATACACATGCTTATATGCAAAAGTTATGGACCAGCATGCTTCATATACATTAGAGTTAATGTTTGATATGTTGTTTAATTCTACTTTTGAGGTAGAAGAATTGGAAAGAGAAAAGAATGTTATATATGAAGAAATTGCTATGACAGAAGATACACCGGATGATATTATTCACGATTACTTACATGATGTTAGTTTTAAAGGCCATCCTTTATCACAACCTATACTTGGAGAACCTGACACTTTAAAGGAGATTACACGTGAAGAGATTATTTCATATAAAGAAAAGTTTTATTCTGCAGATCGTATTGTGGTTTCCGTTGCAGGTAATGTTCCTGATGGGTTTCACAAAAACATAGAAGAACTGTTTTCTAAACTTCATCCTAATAACAGTTTTAATGATCAGTTAGAAGCAACCTATAATGTTGAATCAATGAAGAAAGAGAAAGACACCACTCAAGCACACCTTTGTTTAGGATATCAAGGGGTCCCTATAAGTGATGAATCAGTTTATAGCATCTCTATATTAAATAATGTCCTAGGCGGTAGTATGAGTTCAAGGTTGTTTCAAAAAATCAGAGAAGAACTAGGTCTAACATATACTATTTTCTCATATCATAATGCTTTTAGAGATAATGGTTTATTAACTTTATATGGTGCAACCACATTAGAGCAATTTGAACAAATGGAACATGAAGTTTACCAAGCTATTAATGACATTAAATTAAATGGAATTACTGATAAGGAATTTAGTAATACTGTTCAGCAATTAAAAGGGCAATTGGTATTAGGGTTGGAAAATCCTAATAGTCGAATGCATCGTAATGGACGTAATGAATTACTTAATCAGCCTCATTTGTCACTTGATGATCTGATAGAAAAATTTGAAAGTGTATCTAAACAAGATATACAAGAAATTGCTAGGTATTCATTTAAAAATGAACCTTCTAAGGCATGTATTTTTCCTATTGACGTATAATGTATAAAGTCATGTTTTGAAGGTGATATAATGCGGTATAAAGAATTGACAGGAAAAGAGCTTATTGATGCGCATAAAGGGGAGCGTTTAGGGATACTGGGTCACACAGACTTAGAAATTAATCCTGAAAACGGAAGGATTGAATCTATTGTTATTCAAGACTTCTCTATGCTGGGCATAAAAAAGTCCGATTCTCACGCAAAAATTAGATGGAAAGACATCGAAGTCATTGGTGAAGACATGATAATAGTTAAACCCGATCATTTAAAAGACTGATTCTCTATAAAAAGAGAGTCAGTCTTTTTTTCACTTTTTTAACGGTGATACATAAGATATATTGGGCTGAATGACGCACTAGTGAGGTGAGTAAATGTTAACGGGTAAGTCTATTGTAGTTATTGGTGGCGATGCGCGCCACATAGAGATGATGAAACAATTAATTGAAAAAGATGCCACTGTTTATGCAATTGGTTATGAAGAACTGGAGGAGAATTTGGAAGGTTTGTATTTAATTCAAATGGATAATCTCCCAAAAGAAGAAATCGATGCTATAATCCTTCCAGTTACAGGTTTAGATCAAGAAGGGTATGCTGAATCGCATTTTGCAGACTCTTCTCCTCAACTGAGCGAAGAGTGGTTGAATGAATTTCCTGAGCACTGTTTGTTATTTACTGGAATATCAACTCCTTATTTAAACGAAATAACATCTTTTAAAAATCGATTAATCAAATTATTTAATCGAGATGATGTTGCTATATACAATTCGATCCCTACTGCAGAAGGTACAGTGATGTTTGCTATTCAACAAACAGACTTCACGATTCATAATTCAAATGTAACTATTCTAGGGTTAGGTCGTGTTGGTAAAACTTTAATTCACACGTTTAAGGGTCTGGGGGCAAATGTTTCTGTTTACTCCAGGAATGATGATGAATTGGCTAGAATTTTTGAATACCAAGCAACTCCAATCTCATTTGAAGACTTAGAAGAGTCAATGAAAACATGCAATATATTAATCAATACAATACCAACGCTAGTGGTGACACCTTCATTAATTAGTGCTCTTCCCAGAGATAGTTTAATCATTGATTTAGCATCAAAACCTGGAGGTGTAGATTTTCGATTTGCAAAAAAAAGAGGGATTAAAGCAATACTAGCACCTGGATTACCAGGGTTAGTTGCTTCAAAAACTGCTGGAATGATTTTAGCTCGCGTCATTCATAACATTATTTTGGAAAACTCGTAAGGAAGGAGCTTGATTTATTTGAATTTAAAAGGTAAGAGAATAGGGTTTGGTTTAACGGGATCTCATTGTACTTATGATGATACATTTCCTCAAATGCAACGTTTAATGGATTTAGGTGCAGAAGTGGTACCTATCGTATCATATACTGTTCAAACAACTGATACAAAATTTGGTGATGCTGCTGACCATATAAACAAAATTAGTGAGATTACACAAAAATCTCTAATTTCTACAATCCCAGAAGCTGAACCATTAGGTCCTAAAGAACCACTTGATTGTATGGTTATTGCACCTTTAACTGGCAACTCATTAAGTAAATTCGCTAACGCCTTAACAGATTCACCAGTTTTAATGGCAGCTAAGGCCACATTGAGAAATAGAAAGCCAGTAGTATTAGCTATATCAACAAATGATGCACTAGCCTTAAATGGTGCCAATTTGGCTAAATTACTTGTTGCTAAAAACGTGTATTTCGTTCCATTCGGTCAAGATGATCCGATACAAAAGCCTACTTCATTAGTTGCTCATATGGATTTATTAGCAGAGACAATTGACCATGCAATAGAAGGCAAACAGCTGCAACCTGTCCTTAAGCAATACTAGTAAAACACTTTAAAGAATTAAAATTTGTGTTAAAATGACGTTAAAGTCTTCTAGGAGGGGAATTAATCATGGCAAATAATAAAAATTATCATGTAGCAATAGTTGGAGTTACAGGGGCTGTAGGACAAAAAATGTTAAAAATGCTAGAGGAAATTGATTTTCCAGTTGAAAAACTATACCCTCTAGCTTCAAAACGTTCTGCAGGCAAAACAATAACATTTAAAGGGGAAGAAATTAAAATAATTGAAGCTACTCCAGATGCTTTTGAAGGGGTAGAGATTGCTTTATTCTCAGCAGGCGGTTCAATCTCTAAAGAGTTAGCACCTGAAGCAGTTAAACGTGGTGCGGTGGTTATAGATAATACTAGTGCGTTTAGAATGGATGAAGAAGTACCTTTAGTAGTACCTGAGGTTAATAAGGAAGATATTAAGACTCATAAAGGTATTATCGCAAATCCAAACTGTTCTACCATTCAAATGGTTGTAGCATTAGACCCAATTCGTAAAAAATATGGTCTTAATCGTGTAATTGTATCGACTTACCAATCAGTTTCTGGTTCAGGTAATGATGCTGTGGAAGAACTTAAGGGTCAATCAAGAGCAATGTTAGATGGAGAAAAAGCGGAAGCAAATATCTTACCAGTAAAATCAGAGCCAAATCATTACCCAATTGCATTTAATGCATTACCGCAAATTGATGTGTTTGAAGATAATCACTACACTTTTGAAGAAATGAAAATGATTAATGAGACTAAGAAAATAATGCACGATTCAACCATTAAGGTTGCAGCAACGTGTGTAAGATTGCCGTTCTTTTACTCACATGCTGAGAGTGTTTACATCGAGTTAGATCGTGATGATATTTCAATTGAAGATTTACAAAATGCCTTAAGAAATCATCCTGGATTAGTGTTGGAAGATGATATTTCTAATCAAATTTACCCAACGCCATTATCAGCTGAAGGTAAAACTGATGTATTTGTTGGTCGTGTAAGAAAAGATCTAGATGTTCCAAACGGCTTCCACTTCTGGGTGGTTTCAGATAATTTATTAAAAGGAGCGGCATGGAATTCAGTGCAAATTGCACAGGCTTTAATTCAACAAGACTAATAACATCTTAGAGGTGTGAAATGACATTATTAGTTCAAAAATTTGGAGGAACATCAGTCCGTGATGTAGATGTCAGGAAACACGCAATTCAGCATATTAAGACTGCTGTTGATGAGGGGCACCAAGTTGTTGCTGTGGTTTCAGCGATGGGTAGAAAAGGTGAACCTTACGCAACTGACTCACTACTAGGACTTGTGAAGTATCCAGACCATCAAGTGACTGACCGAGAACTTGATTTACTAATGTCATGCGGCGAAATTATTTCATCCGTTGTTTTTACAAATGAACTAATAAAAGAAGGTATTTCAGCTGCATCAATTAACGGTGCTCAAGCTGGAATTTTAACGACAAGTGATTTTACAAATGCACGTATTGATAAAATTAACAAAGATCTTATTAAGACATTATTAAAAACAAACCAGGTCATTGTGGTGGCTGGTTTTCAAGGGCAAGACAAATTTGGAAATATTACGACATTAGGAAGGGGAGGTTCTGATACCTCAGCGGTGGCGTTAGGAGCTGCTCTTAAAGCTAACTATGTAGATATTTTTACTGATGTCAATGGAATTAAAACGGCTGATCCTGTATTGGTAAAGAATGCACAAACGTTAGAGGCAATGACTTATACAGAGATCGTACACTTAGCGTATCAAGGCTCTAAAGTTATACATCCTCGTGCAGTTGAAATTGCTATGCAGGAAAAAATCCCGATTAGAGTAAGGTCAACTTATTCAAATGATGAAGGGACATTGGTTACTTCTAAAGTTAATAATACAATTGATCAAATTATAAAAGATCGATTAGTTACAGGTATTGCTCAAGTATCTGGATTAATTCAAGTCAACATACACGCAACGGAAAATCTGATTCAGCTACATGATCAAGTTTTCCGAGAGTTAGCTGACGCTAATATTTCAGTCGACTTTTTTAATATATCTACAAATGGAATTTCGTTTACAATTCCAAAGAATAAATGGCAATTAACACAATCTATAATTAACACACTTAAACTGAGTTATAATATAGAGGAAGATTGTGCTAAGGTCTCAACTGTAGGTGCTGGTATACAAGGTGTGCCAGGTGTGGCCTCAAAAATTGTAACAGCTTTAGCAACGAAGAATATTCAAATATTACAATCAGCAGATAGCCATACAACGATATGGGTATTGGTCAAAGAGAAAGATTTGGAAGCAGCGGTCAATGCTCTTCATGATACGTTTGTGAGTAAGAAAGGAGTAGGATCATGAATTTTGGAAATATTTTAACGGCAATGGTCACACCTTTTAATGATAAGAATGAATTAGACCTTGATCGTACTGGAATATTAGTGGAACATTTAATAAACAATGGTACTGAAAGCCTGGTTGTAGGTGGTACAACAGGTGAATCTCCCACATTAACTAAAGAAGAAAAACTTCAACTATTTGAATATGTTGTAAAAGTAGTAAACGGCAGAGTTCCAGTGATTGCTGGAACGGGAAGTAATAATACAAAAGAAACAATCGACTTCACTTTAAAAGTTGAAGAATTAGGTGTAGATGGAGTAATGTTGGTTGTTCCATATTACAATAAACCAAACCAAGAAGGTATCTATCAGCATTTTAAAGCTGTAGCAACCAACACTGAGTTGCCAATAATGGTTTATAATATACCAGGTCGAACGTCTATAAATATGGATGTTGAAACAACAGTAGCTTTATCAAAAATACCCAATATCGTTGCTGTAAAGGAATCCAGTCAAGATGTATTTATGATGACGGAGATTGTTGAACAAACAGATGATGACTTTATGTTATATAGCGGTGATGATGGTTTTACGTTGCCAGCGTTAGCTGTTGGCGGTAATGGAATTGTATCTGTATCTTCACATATTTTTGGTAATGAAATGCAGGAAATGGTTCACTCTTACCTGGATGGTGACGTGAAGAAAGCAGCCAAAGCTCACCAACAATTATTACCTAAAATGAAAGGCTTCTTTAAATCTCCATCACCTGTTCCAATTAAAACAGCTCTTAATAAAATGGGCATTTCCGTAGGTTCTGTACGTTTACCATTAGTGCCCTTAACACCTGAAGAAGAAATACAGTTGTTTAAGGATATTAAATTATAAAGGAAAAAGCGTTCTATTCTTAAAAGAATAGGGCGCTTTTTGTATGAAGAAACATCATTTGTAAACACTATATGCAAAGGTAGGTGTTTATAAATGTCAAACGATAAACAAAATGACCAACAAAACGATCAGCAGAATGATCAAAACAAAGAAGATGCTTCTGGATCATTAATGGACAAAATAAAACAACTCGGACAAACGAATGTACCTCAAGCTCCAGAATCCAATATTCATGTCTTACCTATTATTGGACAAATTGAGGGTCACTTGCAACTACCACAAAAAAATAAAACCACCAAATATGAACATCTTATTCCACAGATTGTGGCAATTGAACAAAACCCAAAAATTGAGGGTGTAATTTTACTTTTAAATACTGTAGGTGGCGATGTAGAAGCGGGCCTTGCTATTTCTGAAATGATTTCTACTATTTCTAAGCCAACTGTTTCCATTGTTTTGGGTGGTGGGCATTCGATTGGGGTCCCTATTGCCGTGTCAGCTAATTATTCGTTTATAACTGAAACAGCCACTATGACTATTCATCCAATAAGGTTAACTGGGTTAGTTATAGGTGTTCCTCAAACTTTTGAATACTTAGATAAAATGCAAGATCGAGTGATTAATTTTGTAACTAAAAACTCTAATATCACGGAAGATGATTTTAAAGAATTAATGTTCGCGAAAGGGAATTTAACGCGTGATATTGGAACAAACGTAGTTGGAAAAGATGCAGTTGATTGTGGTCTTATTGATGATGTTGGTGGGGTTAAAGAGGCAATTGTAAAATTAAACGAATTGATTGATTCGAATCAAGGGGAGCAGGTTGTACAATGATATTATACACGCCTTTAAATGAACAAGAAATTTTTGAAGATGAAGATACAAATGAATACCAATTCGTCACTCATAACCATGCAACTTTAAAGTTGAAAAGAGACCCTGAACAAAATGGATATCAAATTGTTCATATGTTCTCGACTGATCCAAATGATTATTTAAATCAAGAATTACAACCAGGAGTCACATATTACTTATAAAGACTTATCCAAATTATTGGATAACTATGGTATAATAAAACTCACATCAAAGCAGCCAACCTACGGCTGCTTCCTTATTTTATAGAGGTGATTGTATGGCAAAACGAAAAAAGAAAAAACAATCAAGAAGAAAAAAGCGCCATGTTTTGCAGTTTGAATTAATTGGATTACTCCTTATTCTTAGTGCAATTTTTTCGAGTGGTATAAGCACGATTGGAGAAGGGTTTATTCCACATGTATTTGTAACCCTTTTTCAGTGGTTATTTGGTTTTTGGTACATAGTTGTTAGCATATTTTTATTTATTCTAGGAATCTATTTAATGATTAAGCGTCAATGGCCTAACTTTAAAGCATCTAAGTTAGTAGGTTTTTACATCTTATTTGGTTCCGTCCTGTTATTTACCCATGTGCAAACATTTGATTCTATAATGAATCAAACTATTAATCAAAATATATTTGGTGTAACGTGGGATAATTACGAAGCATATCAAGATGGAATACTAACCTATGAGTACATTGGTGCTGGTATGATTGGAGCCACTTTATTTGCAGCCAGTTATTATTTATTATCTGCTGCTGGTGCCAAGGTGCTTGCTGTGTTTGGTGTATTAATTGGAGGTATGTTATTAACTGAGAGATCAATTTCAGATTTCCTTAAAAACGTATATTCCCGGATTAATAACGTTTTACAAAAAATTATAAGTAAGCAAAAAGAGAGAAAACATGCGCGACAGGAAGCAAAAGAGAAAGAAGATGAGCAAGCAGAAACAACTTATAACATTGATGGTGGTGACGTTAAGCAAACTGAATCAGAACCAGTGATTCAGGATTTTCATCAGTATGTTGAACCTCAACCGTCTGAACCTGAATTAGAAACTAAAGAGTGGACAGACACTTTAAAACAAGAAGATGATACGAATAATGATTCAAACAGTGAAGACTTGGGTGATTTACCGCTAACTGAAGTAGAAAATGAATCTTATAAACTACCATCTCTACAGTTACTTAGTAATCCTGTAGCTCATTCACAACAACATGAAAAATCTCAAATTCAATCAACTGTTCAAAAGCTAGAAAGAACATTTCATAGTTTTGGAGTTAAAGCTAAGGTAACAAAAGTTCATGTCGGACCAGCAGTTACTAAATACGAAGTCTACCCAGATGTAGGAGTTAAAGTAAGTAAAATTGTTAATTTACACGATGACCTTGCATTAGCTTTGGCAGCTAAAGATATACGAATTGAAGCTCCAATACCAGGTAAATCTGCTATTGGAATCGAGGTACCAAATGGTGAAGTTGCGCAAGTTTCGTTAAGAGAAGTTGTTCAAAATGTTCAAAATAACCCTTCCAAGCTATTATTTGGTTTAGGACGAGATATTGCTGGTGAAGCGGTTACTGCAGAACTTAATAAAATGCCACACTTACTTATTGCCGGTGCTACAGGTAGTGGTAAAAGTGTGTGTGTAAATGGTATTATTACGAGTATTTTATTAAGAGCAAAGCCCCATGAAGTTAAAATGATGATGATTGATCCTAAGAAGGTTGAGTTGAATGTTTACAATGGCATTCCTCACCTATTAGCACCAGTTGTAACAGATCCAAAAAAAGCCTCACAAGCATTGAAAAAAATAGTTTCTGAAATGGAACGTAGATATGATCTATTTTCCGATACGGGTACCAGAAATATTGAAGGGTATAACGAATACGTTAATAAAGTAAATGAGCAAGAAGGAGAGAACCACCCTCATTTACCGTATGTTGTAGTATTAATTGATGAGTTAGCTGACCTTATGATGGTAGCCTCGAACGAGGTTGAAGATTCCATTACACGATTAGCTCAAATGGCTCGTGCAGCCGGCATACATTTAATCATTGCTACTCAACGCCCTTCAGTCGACGTCATTACCGGTGTCATTAAAGCTAATATCCCTTCTAGAATTGCATTCAGTGTATCGTCTCAAACAGATTCAAGAACAATTCTTGACGGAGGTGGAGCTGAAAAGCTTTTAGGTAAGGGGGATATGTTATTTATTCCAGTTGGTGCTTCTAAACCAACACGTATACAAGGTGCTTTCTTATCTGATGAAGAAGTTGAAAGAATAGTTGACTTCTGTATAGAACAACAGAAAGCTCAGTATCAAGAAGAAATGATTCCTGAAGAACCAAGTGAAGTTGTTAATGATGTTGATGATGAACATTATGAAGATGCTGTTAAATTAGTGATTGAAATGCAAAGTGCTAGTGTTTCCATGCTTCAAAGAAAATTTAGAGTAGGTTACACTAGAGCAGCTAGATTAATTGATGCGATGGAGGAAAGAGGTATCGTTGGACCATATGAAGGAAGTAAACCAAGGAAGGTTCTTGTAAGCAATTACCAGCAAGAGGAACAGACTTCCAATTCTTAATTTTTTAAATTAATTTAATCTTTTATTTTGTAGGACTATCGTGGTATAGTAGTTGAGAAGGTGATAGAATTTTGTGTTTTTTTGCAATTCTATTACTCTCTCAACTTTTTTATGTTTAAGGGGGAAATATTAATGAAAAAGCTTAACTTACTATTAACTATGTTGTTAACGCTTACAGTGATCCTATCTGCTTGTGGAACAAATGGAGACAGCAGTGAAGGTCAAAAAGATTGTGAACCAGATAGCAGTGCAATCAAAGCTGGTATTGTAACTGATGAAGGTGGAGTTGACGATAAGTCATTCAACCAATCTGCATGGGAAGGCCTTAAAGCATACGGTGAAGAGTATTGCTTAGATAAAGATGAGATGTATGGCTATGCACAATCTAATCAAGATTCTGAATATGAATCTAACTTAACACGTTTAACTCAACAAGATTATGAACTTATTTTTGGTATCGGTTTCAAACTTAAAGATGCAGTTCAAACTGTAGCTAGTCAAAACCCTGATACTAAGTACGCATTAGTGGATGATGTTGCTGAAGGCGACAACGTTGCAAGTGTTACTTTTAAAGAACATCAAGGTTCTTTCTTAGTAGGTGTAGCAGCTGCACTTAAGTCTGAAACTGGTAAAGTAGGATTCGTTGGTGGTATCGATAGCCCGTTAATCAACAAATTCGAAGCTGGTTATGTAGCAGGTGTTAAATCAGTAGATCCAAGTATTGAAGTAGATGTACGTTATGCTGAAAGTTTCTCTGATGCAGGTAAAGGTCGTCAGATTGCGAAAAGTATGTATGATAGTAATGTAGATGTTATTTATCACGCTGCTGGTGGTGCTGGTAACGGTGTATTCACTGAAGCAAAAGATATCAAAGCTGGTGACTCTGAAGCTAACGTATGGGTAATCGGTGTTGACCGTGACCAATATGAAGAAGGTAGTGTTGATGATTCAAACGTTACTTTAACTTCAATGGTTAAACGTGTAGATGTTGCCGTTCAAGACGTTATTAAACGTACAATTGAAGGTAACTTCCCTGGCGGTGAAGTTTTAGAATATGGTTTAGCTGATGGTGGTATTTCAGTAGCTGACACGAATGAAGAAGCTTACACTGATGAAATTGCGTCAAAAGTTAAAGAATGGAAAGAAAAAATTCAAAACGGTGATGTAGAAGTACCTCAAACTCGTGAAGAATTAGAAGGTTTTGTTAGTAACCTAGAGTAATTACTTAAACATGTAGGAAAGGCTAGATCTAGCCTTTCCTAATAATTACATAACTTTTAACTCTCAAATGAAATGATGAGCTAATAACTCGTTTCATTTTATTTTTTTGAGAAGGGCTTTTTTTAATTTAGCTTTTAACCTGAGCCTTTTAGTTATACATATATGATCGAGGGGTGAGAAGATGGACTATGTTATAGAAATGCTTGATATTAGAAAAGAATTTCCGGGTGTTGTGGCAAATAACAATATTAATTTACAAGTAAAGAAGGGTGAAATTCACGCTTTACTAGGCGAGAATGGTGCAGGTAAATCCACTTTAATGAATGTGTTATTTGGGATCTATCAGCCCGAAAAAGGACAAATTCGTGTGCAAGGTAAAGATGTTAATATTACGAGCCCTAACATTGCTAATGATTTAGGGATTGGAATGGTTCACCAACACTTTATGCTTGTAGATACGTTTACAGTAACAGAAAATATTGTTTTAGGTTCAGAACCGAAAAAAGGTTTAAAAGTAAATATTGAAGACGCTGAGAAAGAAGTAAAACGAATTTCAGACCAATATGGATTAAAAGTGGACCCTAAAGCATTAGTAAGAGACATCTCAGTAGGGATGCAGCAGCGTGTTGAAATATTAAAGATGTTATATCGTAAAGCTGATATACTAATTCTTGATGAACCTACTGCAGTATTAACACCTCAAGAAATTGATGAATTGATTCAAATCATGAAATCGTTAGTTAAAGAAGGTAAATCGATTATATTGATTACCCACAAATTAAACGAAATTATGTCAGTTGCAGATCGCTGTACAGTTATTCGACGAGGTGAAGGTATTGAAACGGTTGATGTAAGTCAATCATCAACAAGTGAATTAGCCTCAATGATGGTTGGAAGAGATGTTAGCTTCAAAACCGAGAAAACTGAAGCCACTCCTAAAGAGCCTGTCTTAGAAGTAAATGATTTGGTGGTTAAAGATATTCGAAATGTGGACATGGTCCGTGGCTTGAATCTACAAGTTAGAAAAGGTGAAATAGTCGGTATTGCTGGTGTTGATGGAAATGGTCAATCTGAATTAATTGAAGCTATCACTGGCCTTAGAAAAGCTGAAAGTGGAAAAATTCTATTAAACAATCAATCTATTATGAATTTGAAGCCACGTGAGATTTATAACCATGGTTTGTCTCATATTCCACAAGACCGTCATAAGTACGGCTTAGTTTTGGATTATCCGGTTGCAGAAAATATGGTGTTACAAACTTATTATCAAAAACCATTTTCTTCAAAATGGTCATTAAACTTTAAAGAAATATATAACCATGCGAAACGATTAATTCAAGAATACGATGTGAGAACGCCTAGTGAATCGACATTAGCGCGATCACTATCAGGTGGTAACCAACAAAAAGCAATTATAGGTAGAGAAGTAGATCGCTCACCAGATTTATTAATTGCTGTTCAGCCAACACGTGGGTTAGATGTTGGGGCTATTGAATTTATTCATAAAAAATTAATAGAGGAAAGAGATAAAGGTCGTGCAGTCTTATTAGTTTCTTTTGAATTAGATGAAATTATGAACTTGAGTGACCGTATTGCAGTTATATATGAAGGTGAAATTGTTGCTGATGTTAAACCTCATGAAACAAATAATGATGAATTAGGTTTATTGATGGCAGGAAGCAATAAGAAAGAAGGTGAAGCATAAATGAAATTACAAAAGTTAACCGGAGCATGGATCCCTGTTGTTTCAATTATCTTCGGTTTATTAGCTGGTGCAATCATTATGCTTCTATTTGGCTATAACCCTCTAGCAGGGTATATTGCTTTATGGAATGGAGCTTTTGAAACACCATATTTTACTGGTGAAACGATTCGCTTGATTACACCGTATATATTATCTGGTCTAGCGGTAGCTTTTGCTTTCCGTACTGGATTACTTAACATTGGTGTTGAAGGACAAGTATTAGTTGGCTGGCTAGCATCTGTATGGGTCGGCACAGAGTTTAGCTTACCTATGGCGATCCATTTACCATTAGCCGTTATAGTAGCAATACTAGCAGGTGGTATTTGGGGATTCATTCCAGGATATTTAAAAGCAAAATATCAAGTTCACGAAGTTATCATTACAATTATGATGAATTATATTGCATTATATTCTGTTAACGCAATCATTCGAAATGTATTAACTGATCGTGATGATCGTACAGAGAATGTCGCTGAGACAGCTTCATTAAAAGTGAGCTGGTTAAGTGATTTAATGCCTAATTCAAATGTACACGCTGGTATTATACTTGCACTAGTAGCAGCATTATTCTATTGGTATTTCATAGAGAAAACCAAATATGGTTTTGAGCTAAAAGCAGTGGGTTATAATCCGCATGCTTCACAATATGCGGGTATGAGCGTAAAAAGAAATATCATGTTATCTATGGCAATTTCAGGTGGTTTTGCTGGATTAGCAGGTGCCATGGAAGGTATTGGTAACTTTGGTTATATGACACTTAACAATGGATTTACTAACATTGGGTTTGACGGAATCGCAATAGCACTACTTGGTGGTAATACCGCGGTTGGTGTTGTGTTAGCAGCTGGACTCTTTGGGGTACTGAAGAATGGTGCCTTAAATATGCCATTAAGTGCAGGTGTTCCACATGAGTTAGTGGATATTATTACTGCATTAATTATTTTCTTTGTTGCAGCAAGTTACATGATTATTTTATTAAGACATAAACTGATTAAACTTTATACGGACTTTAAAAATAAGTCTAAAAAAGGAGGGGCAAATAAATGAGTGGATTCGTAGACATTTTAAACTCCATCATACCATCTGCATTAATGTTAGCTACCCCTCTAATTTTTACAGCTTTAGGTGGAGTCTTTAGTGAACGCTCAGGAATCATTAATATTGGATTAGAAGGTTTAATGATTATGGGGGCGTTTGTAGCTGTCGTAATTAACCTGGAATTATACCCAATTTTAGGTTCAACTTTAACACCTTGGGTTTCTATATTAGTTGCCGCAGTGATTGGTGGTTTATTTGCCAGTTTGCATGCAGTAGCTACAGTTACATTTAGGGCTGACCAAGTAGTGAGTGGTGTCGCCATAAACTTCCTTGCTTTAGGTATTGGCCTATTCTTAATTAAACAAATTTATGGTAAAGGTCAAACAGATATGATTGATGGCGGTTTGAGATCAACCGATATTCCAATACTTGAACACATTCCGGTCATTGGTCCTATCTTCTTTGAAGGTACTTATTATACCAATTGGTTAGCTGTAATTCTAGCATTTGTTGTGTGGTATGTTATTTTTAAAACACCATTTGGATTACGTTTACGTTCAGTGGGTGAACACCCATTTGCTGCGGATTCAGTTGGGATTAATGTTAATCGTATGAGATATATTGCTGTTATGCTTTCAGGTTTCTTCGGTGGAGCCGGCGGTGCAATTTTCGCTTTAACATTCGCTGGTAACTTCTCTCAAGGTACAATTAGCGGGCAAGGGTTTATTGCGTTAGCAGCAGTTGTATTTGGGAAATGGCATCCAATTGGTGCGCTTGGTGCTGCCTTATTCTTTGGGTTAGCCCAAAGTTTAAGTGTTATTGGTGGAGGTATACCGCTCTTAGAAGATATACCATCTGTTTATTTACAAATTGCACCATATGTATTAACGATTTTTGCCTTGGTTGGATTAGTTGGTCGAGCTGAAGCTCCAAAATCGTTAGGTACACCATTTGTAAAAGGCTCAAGATAATTTTAGTTAATCCCCTTTAGGTTTTGAAGACACTTAAAGGGGATTTTTCGTATTGAATCGCTATTTAGGGTAGAATATATATTAGAATTTATTAGGGAGGTATAATATGCCAAAATTAAAACATACCCAACATGAACAAAACGGATATAATCTTCATTTAATTGAAACTAAAAAGTTCAAAACAAATACGGTCGCTTTGAAATTCGCACGCCCTTTAGAACGAGAGAACATCACATCACGTGCTCTTTTACCTTTCGTCTTACAAAAGGGTACCCATAATTATCCTTCTGAAAAAGAATTAAGGTTAAAGCTGGATGATCTTTATGGGGCTAAGTTTTCAATTAATTCAGGTAAAAAAGGGGAAAATCATGTCATTACAATTGTGCTTGATTTTCCAAATGAAAACTTTATACCCGATGCCAATCAATTAATGAAACAAGCATTAGAATTTTTATATGAAGTTGCTGTAAACCCTAAAGTAGAAAATAATGCATTTGATTCAAATATTGTTAATAAAGAGAAAGAAACGTTGTCTAATAAAATTAAATCAATTGTTGATGAGAAAATGCAATTTGCTAACATGCGTCTGATTGATGAAATGTGTAAGGATGAGAAATATAGCATTCATGCTCATGGATACTTAGAAGATATGGATCAAATCAGTGCTGAAACACTTTATAAAACCTATAAAGACATGATTGAAGAAGACGCATTAGATATCTTTTTTGTAGGTGATATTAATCCGAACGAAGTGAAACCAGTTATTGAAGATGTATTAAAATTTGATAGACAGTCAACAACGAAAGTCGTGCAATCTGAACCAAAGAAACCGAATGAGGTTAAAAATATTACTGAAAAGCAGAAAATTCAACAAGCTAAACTACATTTAGGTTATCGTACAGGAATTACTTTTAGAGACCCAGATTACAGAAACTTGCAACTGTTTAACGGGATTTTTGGTGGATTTCCGCATTCAAAATTATTTTTGAATGTACGTGAAAAACATTCATTAGCTTATTATGCCGCTTCTCGAATTGAAAGTAATAAAGGATTAATGCTAGTCTTTAGTGGCATTGCTCCCGATAAATATGATCAGGCAAGAGATATTATCATTGAACAACATGAAGATATAAAAAAGGGCAATGTTAGTGAAGAAGAATTGGATCAAACGAAAAAAGCTGTTACTCACCAATTAAAAGAAACAATTGATCGAGCAGGCGGTATGGTCGAATTCTTTTATCAACAAGTCATTGCTGGACAATTCACAGACATAGAAGAAACTTTTAAGCAAATTGACGAAGCAACTAAAGATGATGTAGTTCGAGTGGCCAATCAAATTGAATTAGATACGGTCTATTTCCTTACAGCGGAAGATGGAGGTGACACGAATGAATAAATTAAATATTCCTCGTATAAATGAAACGATGTATCACGAAAAGTTAGATAATGGTCTGGATGTGTTTTTATATCCAAAGCCTGAAGTTGAGAAAACATTTGCAATTTTTTCTACGAAGTATGGATCAATCGACCAAACATTTACGCCAATTGGAGAAAATGATAAAGTAACTGTTCCAGATGGAATTGCTCATTTTTTAGAGCATAAGATGTTTGAAAAAGAAGATGGAGATGTGTTTCAGCAATTCTCAGAAAGAGGAGCTTCAGCAAATGCATTTACTTCTTTCACACAAACGGCTTATTTGTTTTCAAGTACAACTGATGAAGAAAAAAACGTCGAAACTTTATTAGATTTTGTTCAAGATCCATACTTTACTGAACAGACCGTGGAGAAAGAAAAAGGAATTATTGAACAAGAAATTAAGATGTATGATGATCAAGCAGATTGGAGATTATTCTTTGGTACAATTGGATCATTATATGAAAAACATCCAGTTCGTATAGATATCGCAGGGACAGTAGACTCAATATATGATATTACACATGAAGACCTCTATACATGTTATGAGACATTCTACCACCCATCAAATATGTCTTTATTCGTTATTGGTAACTTTGAAGTGGAGAGTATGTCTGAACTAATTCGTCAGAATCAAAACAATAAATCATTCGACAAGCCGAATGGTATCGATCGATTTTATGGAGACGAAAAAGACGAAGTGTATAAATCACTTGAAAAAATTTATATGCCAGTTACAACACCAAAATGCATGGTGGCTGTAAAAGAGAAAGCAGATCAATTAAATAAGGATAAACTACTTAAGAATGATTTGGTAAGAGATATGATTTTGGACCTTTACTTTTCAAAGAGTGGCTCGTATTATGAAGAGCTTTATCAAAATGGTTTAGTAATTGATAAATTACGCTTAGAGTTGTACTTAGAAGAGTCATTTGGGTTTACTGCTATTGGAGGAAGTACAACAAAACCTGAACAATTCGGGGAAACCGTTAAAGAGATGTTACTTTCCATCAAGAATGAACCGATAGATGAAAAAGAGTTTGAACGTGCTAAAAAGAAAAAATACGGAGAATTAATTCGTGAATATAATGAGCTTGAAGGTACTGCTAATACGATTATTCATTATCATCATTTAGGAATTGATTACGGAAATGTATTTAAAATCCTTGAGGAAGTTACTATTGATGATGTTAATGAAATAATCAATGAATGGATATCTGAAGAACGTATATCTATATGTATGGTATTACCTGAAGGTGAAAAATAATCAATGAGTCAAATATTGATTATAGGTGCAAGTGGAGAAATCGGTCAAGCAATTGTTAGGGAGTTGAGCCAATTCTCTCATCAATTTATTTTGCATTATCATCAAAATAACAAGGCTATCAATGAACTAGCCAGTGATTTAAATGAAGATCAATTGCTGATGACGATTCGTGCAGATCTAACTGAGCCTAAAGATATTGATTCATTAATGATGTCAATTCCTTTTTCGATTGACATCATTATTTTTGCGCAAGGACAAGCTCATTATGGCATGTTTAAAGAGACTACCGCTAGTCAAATAGATGACTTATATCAAACCCATGTAAAATCAACCATGTTAATTACCAAACACTTCTTGCCTCAGATGATTAGAAAACAAAGTGGAAATATTATTGTAGTTACATCAATTTGGGGTGAGGTTGGAGCAAGTTATGAAGTAGCTTATTCCACGATGAAAGGTGCACAGATCTCATTTGTTAAAGCACTCGCTAAAGAAGTAGGTAATTCAGGAATAAAAGTTAATGCAGTAAGTCCGGGATTAATTAATACAAAAATGAATCTTGAAATTGAGGCTTCTGAATTAGATAAATTCGAAAAGACTATTCCATTACAACGTAAAGGAAAGGTTAAGGATGTTGCTAACACAGTAAAATTTCTGTGTTCAAAAGATTCTTCTTATATTCATGGTCAAATTATAAAAATAAATGGAGGTATGCTATAAAAATATGCATAATGTTTCATCTTCCGTAGAAAATAAAACTTGAAAGTACGTAAAGGAGGATGAAACATGTCCGTATTAGATAATTTTGAACAATGGAAAGATTTCTTAGGTGATCGCTTACATCAAGCTGAACAAAATGGTGTACCTCAAGATACCATTAATGAGTTAGCTTATGAAGTTGGCGAACATTTAGCGAGTCAAGTAGATGCAAAAAATGATGAAGAAGCGATTTTACGTGATTTATGGAATGTTGCTTCTGAAGAAGAACGTCATGCGATAGCAAGTATGATGGTTAAGATGGTGCAGAACGAAGGAACAGGCCGTTAACCAAAACATGAGGCTGTCCCTTGTCAATTGGAAGCGTAAATATTAGTAAAACCTAAAGAAATGCCTAACACTTCTACTATAACGGTCATGACGAGATTTTGAAGGGGCCACCCTAAACTCGTAGATTGTTTGGGAGAAGGGAGGCATTTCTTTCTTTATTTACTAAAAATGGAAGGGATTTTATAAAATATGTGCAGAAAATTCAAATTTCCTTTGTAAATGTGTTAAACAACCTTTTCTTATGGGTAAAAATAATTTATTATAGTAATAACATTGTTAATTATTTCATAATTGACTTTTGACTTGGTTGGAGGGTTATCTTAATGGACGAACGAAAAGATTGGTATCTAGAATATGAAATACTTTATAACCGACCAGGTTTATTAGGTGATATCGCATCATTATTAGGAATGTTATCGATAAATATCATTATGATCAATGGTGTAGAAGATGCTCACCGTGGTATGTTGTTATTATGTAAAGAAGATAAGCAAATGAAACGTTTAATTACAATACTTGATACGATGCAAACGATTCAAGTTAAAAAAATTAGACGACCTAAGTTACGAGACAAATTAGCCGTGATGCATGGCAGATACATAAAAAGTGATTCAGATGATAAGAAGACATTTCGTTTTGTGCGTGATGAACTTGGAATACTTGTTGATTTTATGGCTGAACTATTCAAAAAAGATGGACATGTATTAGTGGGTATTAGAGGAATGCCTCGTGTAGGCAAAACTGAATCAGTTGTAGCTGCTAGTGTTTGTGCAAATAAAAAATGGTTATTCTTATCCAGCACGTTGTTAAAGCAGACTGTGCGCAGTCAACTAATCAAACATGAATATCACAAAGATTATCTTTATATATTAGATGGTATTGTATCCGTTAAACGCTCAAGTGAGAAGCATTGGCAAGTAATTCGTGAAGTTATGCAATTACCAGCGGTCAAGGTAATTGAACATCCTGATGTTTTTGTGCAACATTCAGAGTATACACTTGATGATTTTGACTATATTATTGAATTACGCAATAATATGAATGAAGAAATAACTTACGAAAAGCTGGAAAAACCAGAATTTGATGAGCAAGATGGATTTTCTATGTTTGACTTTGAATAAATTGGACGGTGTTAATGCATGCAATTAGGTGAAAAGCTCAGGGAAGCAAGGTTAGAAAAAGACTTAGCGATTGATGATATTCAAAATGAAACCAAAATTCAAAAAAGGTATTTAGAAGCTTTGGAAAAAAATGAATGGTCTGCTATGCCAGGCAATTTTTATGTGCGTGCATTTGTACGTGAATATGCAGAAGTAGTTGGTTTAAATGGTGATGAATTACTTGAGGAACATGCTGAGGAATTACCTTCAAGCTCAGATAAGCAATATGATTTTATCACACCATCTAGGTCCAGTCGCACTTCAGGTGGTCCTAATCCAGTTTTTAAATTTCTTCCTAAAATATTAGTAATTATTTTGGTTGTGTTGATTGCGTTCGCTATTTATTATGCTGTCATTAATTTTATTGAGTCAGGCTCTTCTCAGGATGGGGATGCAAATAATGAAGATGAAGTAGTCGCTGCTCCTCCTGAAGAAGATAATTCGGATCAGACTCAGAATGACAACGAGAATGCTGAAGAATCAGAACAAACTGCCTCTCAGCCAGATGAAGAAGAGGAAGAGGAGACAGAACCAACTTTAACTGTTATTGAAACTGATGAAAGTAGTGCTAGTGCCACTTATGAATTAACAAATGCTGATCAACTTGATCTGTCCCTTGAATCAATTGGAGAAAGCTGGCTTGAAATCTATGGTATTAGTGATTCAGGAGAAAACCGATACTACTATGACATGATTAATACTCAAAATTCTCCTATAGAACCTGAAATTTCTGAAGATCAGGTCAGAATAGTTGTAGGGCGATCTCATGAAGTTTCTATTACTGTAAATGGTAATGAGTTAGAATATCAATTTGAGCCTAATACTGACTCTTGGCAGTATGTTAGACAAGAAATTATAATAAACTTAGTTAGTGAATAAATATAAGAATCCTTTGCTAAACGCAAAGGATTTATTTCATGTTATTTTGGAGGTTTACAAATGAATATACCTAATAAAATCACAATTTTGCGTATCTTTTTAATTCCAGTATTTATAATACTTTTAGTCGTCCCGTTTAATTGGGGTAACTTTTCAATGGGAGAGTATGACCTACCTGTTTCTCATTTAATAGCCGCAATTTTATTCTTTATTGCCTCATTTACCGATTGGGTTGATGGATATTATGCTAGAAAATATAATTTAGTAACGAATTTAGGTAAGTTTTTAGATCCTTTGGCAGACAAACTTTTAGTTTCGGCGGCATTGATTTGTTTAGTCGATTTAGGTCTTGCATCAGCTTGGCTGGTAATTATTATTATAAGTCGTGAATTTGCGGTTACAGGCTTGCGCTTAGTTGCTGCAGGTGAAGGAATTGTCTTAGCTGCAAGTCAAATGGGTAAATTAAAAACAACGTTACAAATAGGTGCAGCAGGATTTCTATTGCTTCACCATTTTCCTTTATCTTATTTTAACATTCCACTTGGAACAATTTTTCTTTATGCAGCAGCCATTGTTACAGTTATTTCCGGTGTTGATTATTTCAAAAAGAACTGGCATGTCATGAGGGATTCTAAATGATTAAAGAAACCAGGTGTGAAATAATATCAGTAGGGACTGAATTATTACTTGGACAAATTACTGATACGAATTCTGCATGGCTATCTGAAAAGTTAGCTGATGCTGGAATTAACGTATTTTTCAAACAGACTGTAGGCGATAATTATAATCGCCTTTTTTCTGTTTTTGAGAAAGCACAGTCACGTTCAAATATAGTGTTTGTAACCGGGGGATTAGGTCCAACTGACGATGATTTAACAAGAGATGTAGCTGCGAGTTTATTCAACACAAACCTTGAAATCGATGAGGACACCTTTGATACAATAAAATCAATCTTCAAAAAGAATAATAAACATATGACGGATAATAATCATAAACAAGCTTTAAAGTTTACTAATAGTATAGTTTTTAATAATGAAGTTGGTCTTGCGCCTTGTTTACACTACATCCATAAAGGTGTATGGTGGTTTTTTTTACCTGGAGTTCCAAGAGAGATGAAATGGTTAGTCGAGCAAAAGGTTCTTCCATATTTAAATGAGTCTGGATTAATCACACATCAATTATATAGCAGAATTTTAACCTTTAATAATATTGGTGAATCTACTTTGGAGACAGAATTACAAGATCTAATAAGGGAGCAAACAAACCCAACGATTGCACCATTAGCAGGTAATGGTTATGTAAGATTACGCTTAACTTCTTTAGCGCAATCAAAAGAAGAAGCCGATGATTTGCTAAATCCATTAGAAAAGAAAATACTGAATCGAGTCAAGCAATACTTTGTAGGGTATGGAGACTTACCTTTAGAAATACAAGTACTTGAACAATTAAAAAATAAACACCTTAATCTTAGTTCATGTGAAAGCATCACTGGAGGACTTTTCGCTTCAACTATCATCCAACACTCTGGCGCATCTAATGTTTTTAATGGGTCGATTGTTTCTTATACTGATGAAGTTAAGAAAGAGATAGTAGGGGTATCAGAAGATATTTTAGAAACCCATGGGGCAATCAGTGAACCTTGTGCAAAAGCGATGGCTGAGAATTGCAGAAACAAATTCAAAACTGACTTAGCGATTAGTTTTACAGGAATTGCTGGAACAGATCCTGTTCAAGGCTTTGCACCTGGTACAGTATTTATAGGTGTAACAATAAATAATGAAACAATTTGTAAAAAAGTTGAGTTAAAAGGTGATCGAAATGCAATACGAGAAGGTGCAGTAACTGAGGGATTAAAGCTATTATATAGTTTACTAAAAAAATTTGGTGAATAGATAATCATGTTATTCAATTAAAAGTATGTACTTTATTAACATAATATATAAGAAAACCAAATTTTCTTGTATCAAAAAGCAGAACAAATATTCGCTTTTTTGTTGGCAAATGAATAAAAAAGTAGTATGATAGAGTTAGTTAATCGAAGGGGGATTATTTACAATGAGTGATCGTAAACAAGCTTTAGATATGGCCTTGAAACAAATAGAAAAGCAATTTGGTAAAGGGTCAATTATGAAATTAGGAGAACAAGAAGGACAAACAGTTTCCACTGTATCGAGTGGTTCCTTATCATTAGATGTTGCGCTAGGAGTAGGAGGATATCCGAGAGGTCGTGTAGTAGAAATTTACGGACCTGAATCTTCTGGTAAAACAACTGTGGCTTTGCATGCGATAGCGGAAGCGCAAAAGCAAGGTGGACAGGCTGCATTTATCGATGCCGAACACGCGTTAGATCCCGTTTATGCTAAAGCACTTGGTGTTAACATAGATGAATTACTATTATCTCAACCTGATACCGGAGAGCAAGCTTTAGAAATTGCAGAGGCCCTTGTACGTAGTGGAGCAGTAGATATTATTGTCGTTGACTCAGTTGCTGCCTTAGTTCCTAAAGCTGAAATAGAAGGTGAAATGGGAGACGCACACGTTGGTTTACAAGCACGACTAATGTCTCAAGCTTTACGTAAGTTATCAGGTGCTATCAATAAATCTAAAACGACAGCTATTTTCATCAACCAAATACGTGAAAAAGTTGGGGTTATGTTTGGTAACCCTGAAACTACCCCAGGTGGACGAGCGCTTAAGTTCTACTCATCTGTTCGTTTAGAAGTTCGTCGTGCAGAAACTTTAAAACAAGGTAATGACATGGTTGGTAATAAAACTAGAATAAAAGTAGTTAAAAACAAAGTTGCACCTCCATTTAAACAAGCAGAAGTTGATATTATGTACGGTGAAGGAATTTCCAGAGAAGGTGAAATCCTTGATATTGGCTCAAACCTAGATGTTGTACAAAAGAGTGGGGCATGGTTCTCTTATAATGGTGAAAAACTTGGTCAAGGAAGAGAAAATGCTAAACAGTTCTTAAAAGATAACCTTGATGTATATGAACAAGTTTATAAAGAAATTCGAGCGCATTATAATATTGATCAAGAACCAGAAGAGTCTTCTGAAGGTCAAGACGAATTACAATTAGATTAATATACTAACACATAAAAAGCAGATCTTACTAAGAAGATCTGCTTTTTTTGAATTCAATTAGAAGTCATTGTTGATGAATAGAAATATAAATAGAACAAAGTTGGTACGAAAGGCGGCGACTCCTGGTCGACTAACTACGGCCACGTCCTGCGCCTGCGGTTACTCGGCGCAAAATAACGCAAAGAAGTAAAGCAAGTAGCTTTTGTGGCCAACGTCGACACTTGACCGTCCAGGTCTTCGCGGGAAAAGCACGAGCCGAAAATCACGCGGGATGCACCTGCGTCTTCTAGGAATGCTTCGAAGTAAGCTTCCTCGGTGCAAAGGTGCAATGGAGATTATTCATTGATGTTCCTTCGTTGAGGCCGTGCCCGCGGAAAGCGGTTCGCCTGTAGTTTCAATGAGTACAGTTATAAACTTTTAGAATATTTTTTTACGATCACGTTCTTCTTTTAATATTTCTACTGCTTCTCTAAACCGCTGAGAGTGAACGACTTCTCTTTCTCTTAAGAAGCGTAAAGAATCATTTAAATCGGGATCATCAGACAAATCAATAATCCATTGGTAGGTAGCTCTAGCTTTTTCTTCTGCAGCAATATCTTCATATAAATCTGCAATAGGATCACCTTTAGCTTGAATATATGTTGCAGTAAATGGTGCACCTGCTGCATTGTGATAAAATAACGCTTTATCATGGTTCACATAATGTGCATCTATTCCAGCTTCTTTAAGCTGTTCAGGTGTGGCATCTTTTGTAAGTTTATAAATCATGGTAGCGATCATTTCTAAATGAGCGAATTCTTCAGTGCCAATATCTGTTAAAAGACCGACTACCTTATCAGGGATGGTATATCGTTGATTTAAGTATCTAAGTGCGGCTGCTAATTCACCATCAGCACCACCATATTGTTCAATTAAATATTTTGCTAGAGTTGGATTACATGTACTTACTTTTACAGGGTACTGTAATTTTTTCTCATATTTCCACACACTTATGTCCTCCTTCTTTATGTTATACTTGCCAAGGCCAAGGACTACTGCTCCAACTCCAATAATCTGTATTTTTGATAAGGCTTCCTTGTTCAAGTGGTCCAAATAGAGATTCAAAGTTATCTTTTAATTTTTTACTGTACGCTGCAAACTGGTTATATTGTTGCAAAGCATTATAGTCATCAGGGTGAGTGTCTAAATATAAAGTTAGTTCTACTATTACGAAATCTACAGATTGTATTTCCTCGAGTAATTGATAATATTCTTGAGGTAATTGTTCCATACTTTTTACCTCCTTTTCTTTTCATAGGGATTTTCATAATAATCGTACAAAATTGGCCATAATGTTCCCTTTTTTAAAGCTTTATTCGGTTGAAATTGTTCGAGATTTGGAGGTTGGAAACCAAGATATAAATTAGGCGGGGTACTATAATATCTTGTACCAAGTGGTGGGCAAGGATCATATACACTATGATAGGTTTGATAAGTTTTCATCCAAGTGTAGGTATTTGGTGAATTTTCCATAAGCTGTTCATACACCTCACTTTAAATAATATTCTCCTAGAATTATATTTACTAAAGATGAAATTATTCTAATACTATTTTCAAAATGTTATATAATGATATTATTAATAGGCTTGTAATTGTTCTCAATAGGTAAAAATGATTCTTGTAAACTCTGAAATAGTTTGACAATTCCTTGACATGAAGACTAGACAAGCTTAAAATTAAATTGTATAATTTTCATTTTTACTGATAAAAATGATGAAATGAATGATTGTACATTACCGACTGAAATGTATGAAAGAAAAAGAAAAATTTGAATAGCAAGAGGAGGTGAAAGTATGGATAGTATGGCAATACTCATCTCCATTTTGCTTGCAGTTGTCGGTATTGTTGTTGGTTATATGATTCGTAAATCGATTGCTGAAGCGAAGATTTCTAGCGCAGAGGAACTCGCGAAACAGATTGTCGAAGAGGGTAAAAGAAACGCGGAATCTGCAAAGCGTGAGGCTCTTTTGGAAGCAAAGGATGAAAATCACCGTTTACGTCAAGAACAAGAGAACGAATTAAGAGAAAGACGTACTGAAGTTCAAAAACAAGAAAATCGACTCTTGCAAAAAGAGGAAACGCTTGATCGAAAAAGTGAAACATTAGATAAACGTGAGCTAATGTTAGAGAAGAAAGAGGAATCGCTGAATGAAAAACAACAACAACTAAATGAAGCCGAAAGCAAAGTGGATGAGTTATTAAAGACACAGCAAACAGAACTTGAACGTATTTCTGGCCTAACTCAGGATCAAGCTAAACAAGTCATTATTGACCGTGTTGAAAAAGAGATGGAACATGAAACGGCATTGATGATTAAGGAAGCTGAAAATAGAGCAAAAGAAGAGGCTGACAAGAAAGCGAAAAAAGTTCTATCACTAGCAATACAGCGTTGTGCTGCTGAACACGTGTCAGAAACCACCGTATCAGTTGTTAACTTACCGAACGATGAAATGAAAGGTCGTATTATCGGTAGAGAAGGTCGTAATATCCGTACGTTAGAGACATTAACTGGTATTGATCTCATCATAGATGATACGCCAGAGGCTGTTATTTTATCAGGATTCGATCCAGTTAGAAGAGAAATTGCGAGAATTGCTCTTGAAAACCTGGTTCAAGATGGACGTATTCACCCTGCAAGAATTGAAGAGATGGTAGAAAAATCTCGTAGAGAAGTAGATGAATATATCCGTGAAGTTGGTGAACAAGCAACATTTGATATTGGATCACATGGTATCCATCCAGACCTTATTAAGATTATCGGTCGTTTGAAATATCGTACTAGTTACGGACAAAATGTTCTAAAACACTCATTAGAAGTTGCGTATCTATCAGGATTACTTGCGGCGGAATTGGGTGAAGATGAGAACTTAGCAAGACGTGCAGGTTTATTACATGACATTGGTAAAGCTGTTGACCATGAGGTTGAGGGTAGCCACGTCGAAATTGGTAAAGAACTGGCTCAAAAATATAAAGAGCATGAGGTAGTTATTAACGCCATTGCTTCTCACCATGGAGACGAAGAAGCGACTAGTGTTATATCTGTATTAGTTGCAGCGGCTGATGCATTATCTGCCGCTCGACCAGGTGCAAGAAGTGAATCGTTAGAAAATTACATTAAACGTTTAGAAAAACTTGAAGAAATTGCTGATACTTACGAAGGTGTTGAAAAGTCATTTGCTATTCAGGCTGGTCGTGAAGTAAGAATTATGGTTAGACCAGATGATATTGATGATGCTAAAGCAACTCAATTAGCAAGAGACATTCGTAAGAAGATTGAAGATGGACTGGATTATCCAGGGCATATTAAAGTTACAGTAATCAGAGAGACAAGAGTAGTTGAATATGCGAAATAAAAACGGCTTATATAGCCGTTTTTATTTTTGACTTTAATATAAGATTATGTAACTATTTACGTATATTTAGAAATAGAAAGGAATCAAGTATGAACATCTTATTTATAGGAGATATTGTAGGTAAGCCAGGTCGATTGGCATTACAAAATAATCTTAATACATTAAAACAAAAATACCGAGCTGACCTAACTATTGTTAATGGAGAAAACGCAGCTCATGGGAAAGGTTTAACCAAAAAGCTTTATCACCAATTTCTTGAATGGGGAGCGGACGTCATTACTCTAGGGAACCATGCTTGGGATAAGAAGGAAATATTTGATTTTATTGATGGTGCTGATCAATTAGTTCGTCCAGCAAATTACCCAGAAGGTACACCAGGTAAAGGTCTTCAGTTTATTAAAACTAAACAAAAGACAGTGGCAGTTATAAACCTTATGGGTCGTACATTTATGAATCCGTTAGATGATCCTTTTCAGGTAATAGATGATTTAATAAAAGAGGCAAAATCGAAAACTGATATTATATTTGTAGATTTCCATGGTGAAGCTACTAGTGAAAAACAAGCAATGGGGTGGTACTTGGATGGTAAAGTATCGGCTGTTGTGGGCACACATACTCATATTCAAACTTCAGATGAAAGAGTTTTAACAAACGGAACTGGATACATTACTGATGTTGGGATGACAGGTGCTTATGATAGTATCTTAGGAATGGAAAAAGAAGCTATTATCCGTAAATTTAAAACAGGCTTACCAAGTAAATTCGAGGTTCCTGAAACAGAACGAACAGTTTTAAGTGGTATATTTGTTTCAATTGATGATAAAACGGGTAAAACTAATACTATAAAGCGAATTCTTATCAATCCTGACCATTTTAATTTCGACTAATGTAATTGAATATTTGAATTTTTCGGAAAACTAGTTCATAATTAAAGGAATAGAACAAAAGAATGCTGAATAAATTAGTTATGAATATCCAATAGTCAATTAAGGAGGAACTAGTAATGGAAATATTAAAAGTATCAGCAAAGTCAAATCCAAACTCTGTAGCCGGAGCGTTGGCTAATGTACTTCGCGAACGCGGATCAGCAGAAATTCAAGCAATTGGTGCGGGTGCTCTTAACCAGGCAGTTAAAGCGGTAGCGATTGCAAGAGGATTTGTTGCTCCTAGTGGTGTTGACTTAATTTGTATTCCAGCATTTACAGATATCATGATTGATCAAGAAGAAAGAACAGCAATCAAATTAATTGTAGAGCCTAGATAATTTCTAGAATGCTAACGCTCAGAATTCTTTCTGGGCGTTTTTTGTATGCTTAATTTGTGTATGATATTTGACATTTTTCATGTTTTTCTTTGTATTAGGGAGTGTTGTATTGTTAAAATCAAGGTTAGGATTTATACTTTAATAATGTAACAGATGTGAAAGTGGCTATTTTTTTAATGAAAGGAGTTTAAATATATGAACGAAGAACAAAGGAAGCAACAGAGTCAAATTAAACAAGTTGATCCTGCGGACGTAAAATCCGATGAGGGTAACTTAAAACGTTTAAAAGAAAAGACTTCTGATGACTTTTTAAAATATTTTGAAGCAACCTATGAACCACCAAATATGAAAAAAGCAAAGAAACGACTTAGAAAAGAAGTAGAATACCATGATGACTTTGAAATTGAAGAACAATTTCAAGGGTTAGGTAAAGGGAAGAAATTCTTAATTCGTACTTATGGCTGTCAAATGAACGAACATGATACTGAGGTTATGTCTGGGATTTTATCTGAAATGGGTTATGAATCTACAACAGATCAAAACGAAGCCGATATTATTCTACTAAATACTTGTGCGATTCGTGAAAATGCTGAAAATAAAGTGTTTGGTGAGATAGGTCACTTGAAGGCACTAAAGCGTGAGAACCCTGATTTAATTATCGGTGTTTGTGGCTGTATGTCACAAGAAGAATCGGTAGTAAATAGAATCTTGAAAAAACACCAGTATGTAGATTTGATTTTTGGTACTCATAACATCCACCGTCTGCCTCAGCTTGTATATAATGCATTAATGAGTAAAGAGATGGTTGTTGAAGTTTGGTCTAAAGAAGGCGACATTATTGAGAATCTTCCAAAACGCCGTCAAGGTCGTATTAAAGCATGGGTTAACATTATGTACGGTTGTGACAAGTTTTGTACTTACTGCATTGTTCCTTATACGCGTGGTAAAGAACGTAGCCGTCGACCTGAGGATATCATCCAAGAGATTCGTCACCTAGCCGCGCAAGGATATAAAGAAGTAACTTTATTAGGTCAAAACGTTAATGCTTACGGTAAAGACCTCGATATAGAATATGGCTTAGGCGATTTAATGGATGAATTACGTAAGATTGATATTCCGCGTATTAAGTTTACGACATCACACCCACGTGACTTCGATGATCGTTTAGTTGAAGTGTTAGCTAAAGGTGGTAACTTAATGCCGTATATTCACTTACCTGTTCAGTCAGGTAGTTCAGAGGTATTACGTGTGATGGCACGTCGTTATACACGTGAAAGTTATTTAGAATTAGTTCGTAAGATTAAAGAACAAATTCCAAACGCAGCATTAACAACAGATATTATAGTTGGTTTCCCAAATGAGACAGAAGAACAGTTTGAAGAAACTATTTCTTTATATCATGAAGTCGGATTTGAGGGTGCCTTTACCTTTATCTTCTCTCCACGAGATGGTACTCCTGCAGCGCGTATTGAAGACAACGTATCTGATGAGGTTAAGAAAAAACGCCTGCATCGCTTGAATGAAGTTGTTAACCAATACTCGAAAGATGCAATGGAGAAATACGAAGGTAAAGTTGTAAAAGTACTAGTAGAAGGAACTAGTAAAAATAACGATGAGAAATTAGCTGGATATACTGAACGAGGTAAATTAGTTAACTTCGATGGACCTAAATCCGCTATTGGTCAAATCGTAAATGTAAAAATCAATGAAACTAAAACTTGGTCATTAGGCGGCGAATTAATAGAAGAAGATGTCGCAGAACCAGCAGAGGTGATTTAAATGGCAGAATATACACGTGAACAAGTAGTTGCAGAAGCTAAAGATTTAGCTAAAAAACTTGCTAATATTGAAGAGATTGAACGTTTTAAACAGCTTGAAGAAAAGATAAACGACAGTAATAAAGTACAGAGCTATATTAAAAAAATTAAAGCTCTTCAAAAGCAGGCTGTTAACTTACAGCATTATGGCAAAGGTGAAGCATTAAAACGCGTTGAGGAAGAATTAGATCGTCTACAAAAAGAACTTGATGAAATACCAATTGTTCAGGAATTTAAAGACTCCCAGGTTGTGGTTAATGATCTGTTACAACGTATTACAAATACAATTGCTAATGAAGTAACAGATGAAATCATTCGTTCAACAGGCGGAGATGTTCTAAAAGGCGAAACAGGTTCAAAAATTAATCGTGTTTAGTAACTAAAAGTTGCACCTTTAATTACGTTTCGTAAAAGATTAAAGTTAATTTTACGAGTCACTGCAGGCGGACGCTTTCCGAAGACCTGGACGCTCAAGTGTCGACGTCGGCCACAAAAGCTACTTTGTTTTACTTCTTTGCGTTATTTTGCGCCGAGTAACCGCAGGCGCAGGACGTGGCCGTAGTTAGTCGACCAGGAGTCGCCGCCTTTCGCTCTTCATTTTCATAAGTATTGAATTTTAACACAGTTCATATTTAAAAGGTCTATGGTTAATTCCATAGATCTTTATTTTTTCTTTCTCCTTTCTTATTAACATTTTAATGGGCATTTACATATGAATGAATATGAAACATAAAACAATTAAGCCAACAATCACAACAAATACCTAATTTGCATAAAATAAATTGGCTAATAAAGGAGGAGGATCAGGCATGTTCGACCGCGATTATCGCGAAATTATAACTAAAGCAGTTTGTGGTAAAGGGAAGAAGTTCACAGAAACACTTCATATGGTTACTCCAAACCATAGACCAACAAGTATTCTTGGGTGTTGGGTCATCAATCATCAGTATGAAGCAAAGAAAAAAGGAAATACAGTTGAGGTCACAGGTGCTTATGATATTAACGTTTGGTATTCATATAGTGACAATACCAAGACAGAGGTTGTTACTGAAAGAAAACAATACGTGGATAAAGTACCAATTGTAATGAAGGATAAAAAATGTATCTCAAACAACTTTGATGTCGTTGCTCGTGCTACACAACAACCTAATACGTTAGAGTGTACGATTGATGATAGTGGTAAAATTAAAGTTGAACTCGAACGTGAATTCGTCGTTGATATCATTGGAGAAACAAAGGTTTGGGCAAAAGTTGAGCCGAATGGTTTTGATGAAGATGACTTCGATTTTGATGAGTTAGAAGCTGAATTATCAGAAATTGATGTCGACAAAGACTAAGAGAAGAATTTAGAATATACGCTTATTAGCAAAAGTCAGAGTTCTTCACTTACTTTATTCTTTACTCAAAATGACTCATGTTTAAAAGGCTGGTTTTTATCAGCCTTTTTTATTTTTCCATATTGTACATACCAATGAATTTTACAGAACACCTATGCTATAATGACGATTAGATATAGTTTAAATGGGGGACTACATAAATGGCAAAGTACACGCCAATGATGGAACAATATATAAATATTAAACAAGCTAATAAAGATTCGTTTTTATTCTTCCGATTAGGTGATTTCTATGAAATGTTCTTTGATGATGCGCTTAAAGCTTCGAAAGAATTAGAGATCACGCTGACTCAACGAGATGGTGGGGAAGAGAAAATACCTATGTGTGGTGTGCCATATCATTCAGCAGAGCGATATATAAAAGCACTCATTGAAAAAGGGTATAAAGTAGCCATTTGTGAACAAGTTGAAGATCCAAAAGTTGCTAAAGGTGTAGTTAAGCGTGAGGTCGTACAAGTCATAACACCTGGGACTATAATGGAAGATAGTATGCTATCAGAAGACGAAAATAATTTCATCGTATCAATTACGCCTGACCAACAGGATTACATTTTAACGTATGTAGATCTATCAACTGGTGAAAGTTTCGTTAGTATAATTGAAAATAATTTTAAAGATGTATTAAGTGAATTATATAATCGCCCAGTACGAGAAATTGTACTGCCTGGTGATTTTAATGATGAGATGAGAGAAGAATTATATCACTATCTAAATGTGACCATATCTTTTGAGGACCGAGAACAAATTCCAGACGATTATCAATACTTAGTAGATAATTTATCTGACCAACGACTGATTCGTGGTTTTGGTCGAGTATTTCAATATATATATCATTCTCAAAAAAGATTTCTATTACATTTACAGCAAGTAGAGTATGTTGAATTGGCTCAATACATGAAGCTGGATTTATACTCTAAACGTAATTTAGAGCTTATGGAATCTATCCGTGATAAAAGTAAAAAGGGAACTTTGTTATCTGTTCTAGATCGTACATCAACTGCAATGGGTGCCAGACGACTTAAAAAGTGGATCGACCGACCACTATTATCAAAATCGATTATTGAAAATCGACATAAGCAGGTTCAGGCTTTCATCGACCACTTTTTTGAACGTGAGGAATTGAAAGAAGCTTTAAAAGATATTTATGATATTGAACGATTAGCAGGTCGTGTGTCATATGGAAATGTTAATGCCAGAGATTTACTTCAATTAAAACGTTCACTCAGTACACTTCCAAGAATCAAACAAACGATTGATCAGATTGAAGAATCTACAATTCAATCATTATTACCTGACCTCAAACCTTATGAAGCGATATTCAAATTATTAGATAAAGGGATTGCTGAAGAACCGCCGATTTCAATTACGGAAGGTGGCATTATTAAAGATGGCTATCATCAGCAATTAGATGAATATAGAGAAGCTTCTCGCAACGGTAAAACATGGGTAGCAAATCTGGAAGCTCAAGAACGTGAACATACAGGAATTAAATCTCTTAAAGTAGGCTATAACAAAGTGTTCGGGTATTATATTGAGGTTACCAAGGCCAATATAGCTAATGTTGATTTATCTCGCTATGAGCGTAAGCAAACATTAACTAATGCAGAACGGTATATTACTCCAGAGTTGAAAGAGAAAGAACGCCTAATTCTTGAAGCAAATGATAAGAGTGTAGCTTTAGAATATGATTTATTTATAGAAATTAGAGAACAAATGAAAGAATACATTCCTTCATTACAACTATTAGCTGATAAAATTAGTCAAATTGATGTATTATTAAGCTTTGCTATTGTAAGTGAAGAAAATAATTATGTTCAACCTAATATTGTACAAAATCATTCTGTAAATGTAGAGAATGCTCGCCACCCAGTTGTGGAGCAAGTCATGAAAGATGAATTTGTGCCTAATAGTTTTCAATTAGACCAAAACACTAATATTTTATTAATTACCGGTCCGAATATGGCTGGTAAAAGTACGTATATGCGTCAACTCGGTTTAATTGTGATCATGGCTCAAATTGGTTGTTTTGTACCTGCTCATTCGGCCAATCTGCCAGTATTTGATCAAATATTTACTCGAATTGGTGCAGCGGATGATTTAGTGTCTGGTCAGAGTACATTTATGGTAGAAATGTTAGAAGCTGAGCACGCTGTAAGAAATGCATCAAAAGACAGTTTAATATTGTTTGATGAAATAGGTCGAGGAACGAGTACTTATGACGGTATGGCGCTAGCTCAATCGATTGTGGAGTATATTCACCACCATATAGGTGCGAAGACATTATTCTCAACACATTACCATGAACTGACGGCTTTAGAAGATTCATTAGATCACCTTAAAAATGTTCACGTAGAAGTAGATGAACATGAAGGAGAAGTCGTTTTCTTACACCATATTAAAGAAGGAAAAGCTGACAAGAGTTACGGGGTACACGTCGCAAAACTAGCTAATCTTCCTCATGATATCATTGACCGTGCGAACTACTTACTTGAGACCTATGAAGCAACAAGTTCAATCAGAGAACAAGAATCTTCTGAAGAACAACTTACTCTATTTGAAGAGCAACGTGAAGTGAAATTCACAAAGGATGTCGAAGTTATTAATCAATTAAAAGAATCGAATTTATTAAACATGACACCAATGGATGCGATGAATTTATTGTATGAAATGAAGAAAAAGCTGGACTAGAGGAGGCTAATCACAATGGGAAAAATTGTACAGTTACCTGATGAACTTTCCAATAAAATTGCTGCCGGTGAAGTTGTTGAACGTCCAGCTTCTGTTATAAAAGAGTTACTGGAAAATAGTGTGGATGCTAATAGCAAATGGATTAAGGTTGATTTAGAAGAAGCGGGTCTAAGAACAATTAAAGTTATTGATGATGGTGATGGTATTGAACCAGAGGACTGTCAAAAAGCATTCTTTCGCCATGCTACCAGTAAAATAGTAGATGAATTTGATTTATTTAGAGTAAAAACACTAGGATTTAGAGGAGAGGCATTAGCTAGTATTTCTTCTGTTAGTCAATTAACCTTAAGAACTTCTACTGGAGATCAATCTGGCACGGAGCTAATTGTTCATGGCGGAGAAATAAAAGAAAAGCAGAAGCACACCAAAAGAAAAGGAACTGAAATCATCGTAGAAAACCTGTTTTATAATACTCCTGCCAGACTTAAGTACTTAAAAACAATTCATACTGAGTTAGGTCATATTACAGATACCATTAATAAAATGGCATTGTCACACCCCAATATTCGATTTGAATGTTATCACAATGGTAAAAGAATTTTCTTTAGTCCTGGAACGGGAAACTTACTTCAAGTTGTTCAACAAATTTACGGAAAAAATATTGCTCAAAACATGCTGAAAATCAATGAGTATTCATTAGATTATAAGATATCAGGTTATATAGCTAAACCAGAAATTACCCGATCAAACAGAAATTTTATTTCGCTTATCGTCAATGGTCGTTTCATTAAAAACCCGGTGATTAATAAGGCTATATTTGATGGATATCATACCTTCTTGCCTATTGGTAGATATCCAGTTGTTGTCTTACAGATAGAAATGGACCCATATTTAGTAGACGTTAATGTTCATCCAGCTAAAACAGAAGTTCGTTTCAGTAAGGAAAAAGAGTTGTTTGATATTGTTAAGCAAGCGATTTATGAAGTCTTGCATCAGCAACGCTTAATCCCACAAGGAGTGAAAAAAGAAAAACAGAAATCAACACAAACTGAATTATCATTTAGTTCAACTAAACCGACCTTGCCTCCTTCTGATGTAACTGAAAAGGAAGAGTTAGAAGATTGGTCACACGGATTCAAAGTTCAAGAACCTATTGATTCTTCAATCAATGAGCAATCGATGGCAGATAAGAAAGATGATGATTTAGGACATTATAATCAATCGCATGAGTCAGAGGATGTAGCAGAAGAATCAGAACGAATGCCCGTAATGTACCCAATCGGTCAGCTGCATGGGACTTATATATTAGCACAAAATGAAAAAGGGCTATATATGATTGATCAACATGCCGCTCAAGAACGTATAAAGTATGAGTATTTTAAGAAAAAGTTGGGCGATCCCCCTAATGAGGTACAAGAATTGTCTGTGCCTTTAACATTTGATTTCACGAATCAAGAAGCTATAGCCATAGAAGAAAACAAAAGCTCATTAGAACGAGTAGGTTTATTTTTAGAGCAGTTTGGCGATTATAGTTATATCGTGCGTTCTTACCCTAGTTGGTTTCCTAACGGAGAAGAAGAGCAAATTATTCGTGATATGGTGGATGAATTAATAGATGGTCGTAATATTGATATAGAGAAGATTAGAGAAGAAGCGGCTATTCTTATGTCGTGCAAACGTTCCATAAAAGCTAATCACTATTTAAATCATCAAGAGATGGAGTATCTTCTTAATCAGTTACGAACATGTAAGGATCCTTTTACTTGCCCTCATGGTCGACCGATTGTTATTCATTTTAGTGAGTATGAGTTGCAACGAATGTTTAAGAGAATCATGTAAGGGTGTGAAATGATGAATCGTCCTATTGTCGTAAGTATTATTGGCCCCACTGCTGTAGGAAAAACTAAATTAGGAATAGAATTGAGTAAAAGAATAAACGGTGAAGTAATTAATGCTGATTCCATGCAATTTTATAAATACTTTGATATAGGTTCAGCAAAAGTTACAGACGAAGAGACTGAAGGTATTCCACATCATTTAATAAACCATTTAGAACCAACAGACGATTATTCAGCAGCAAATTTTAAAAAAGACCTAAAAAAACTTGTAGATGATTTATCAGAAAGAAATAAAATTCCTGTTGTTGTAGGTGGTACCGGTTTTTATGTCCATTCAGCCTTGTATGATTTTCAATTTTCTGATGCTAAACGAGATTCAGAATATGTAAAAGAATCATTAGATGATATAAAGGAAAATGGTGTTGAACCTTATTATCAAAAGTTAAAAACAGTTGATCCTGTACAAGCTGATAAGATTCACCCTCATAATATTAGAAGAGTTGTAAGAGCTCTTGAAGTTTACGACATGACAGGCAAGAGAATGTCAGAAATTGAACGTGAACAAGAAGAAACGTCTCCATATCAACCCATGATTATTGGATTAAATATGGAACGAGAAGTGCTTTATGACCGTATAAACATAAGGGTGGACCAGATGATCGAGAATGGATTACTTCAAGAGGTTGAAGAAATCTATGAACGATTTGGAAGTGACATTCAACCTATGCAAGGTATTGGCTATAAAGAATGGGTGCCGTATTTTGAAGGAGAGTATCCAAAAGAAAGAGCAATTGAATTAATCAAACGTAACACTAGACGTTTTGCTAAAAGGCAATTAACCTATTATCGTAATAAAATACCAGAAGTTAACTGGTATATGATCGACCCTAACAATTATTGGTCGACTTTTGAAAATATTTTTGAAAAAATAGAAGGAAGAATTGATTCTTTATCGAATACAAATAATAACAGATAGATAGAGGAGGAGTTTGTATGGCAAATTCTACAAACGTACAAGATACTTATTTAAACAAATTACGCAAGGAGAAGGTTCCATTAACGGTATTTCTAACTAATGGGTTTCAATTGCGTGGAGTTGTAAAATCGTTCGATAATTTTACAATATTAATCGAAACAGAAGGAAAACAACAATTAATTTTCAAGCATGCTATTTCAACATTTGCTCCTTCTAAAAACATTGATTTGGAATCATAAATACTTGTTATGAATGATAAGTCTAACCCTTACTGGTGTTAGGCTTATTTTATTTTGTGTATAATACATAAGAACAGATGTTATTTTAGGAAAAGATCATTTTATTAAAGACCAGATCATAAAGGAGTAAATACATGAACGAAAAAGCAATTCTAGTAGGGTGTCAAATTCAGACTGAAGACGATCGTTCCTTTCAGTCTTCAATGGAAGAGTTACTTGCATTAGCAAAGACAGTTGATGCAGAAGTATTAGAAACTTTTGTGCAGAAGCGGGAAAAGGTTCATACTGCCTATTATATTGGAACGGGCAAAACAGAAGACATCAAGCATTATATTGAAGAACATGATGTTGAGGTAGCAATAATTAATAGCGAGCTCACACCTTCTCAATCGAGAAACTTATCTAATACATGGGAATTAAAAATTATAGATCGCACACAGCTTATATTAGATATTTTTGCTATGCGAGCTCGAACGAAAGAGGGTAAGCTTCAGGTAGAACTTGCTCAGCTTGAATACATGTTACCAAGACTTCAAGGTCAGGGAATTGAATTGTCCCGTCTGGGTGGTGGAATTGGTACAAGAGGTCCTGGTGAAACCAAGTTAGAAACAGACCGACGTCATATTCGTAACCGAATCACCGATATTAAACAGCAATTAAAACAAGTTGCGAAACATCGTGAACAATATAGGGAGAACCGTAAGCGTCGTTCTGCTTTTCAAATAGCGATAGTTGGTTATACGAATGCAGGGAAATCAACCTTGTTTAATCGTTTAACTAAGGAAGCCTCCTTAGAAGAGGATAAGCTGTTTGCTACTTTAGATCCTTTAACACGTAAGATTAGTTTGCCTAGCGGATTTAAAGCTTTATTATCAGACACAGTAGGATTTATTCAGAAGTTACCAACTACATTAATTGCAGCTTTTCGTTCGACATTAGAAGAAGTAACTGAAGCGGATTTCATATTGCATGTAGTTGATAGCTCAGATGAGAACGCAATAGATCATGAAAAAACGGTCAATGGAATATTAAAAGGCCTTAACGCTGACCACATACCGATGTTGACAGTTTATAATAAAGCCGACCTATTGGATGGGGAGTTCTTTTCTTATTCAAAACCTAGTATACAAATGAGCGCTTTAAATAACGCTGATCTTAGTCGTCTGGTTTTGAAGATAGAAGAAGTCCTAAAGATGGAATGGGAGCAATATAATGTATTTATTCCATCTGATGAAGGAAAATTACTGAACCGTTTAAAACACGAAACGATTGTAGAATTAGAAGAGTTTACAGAAGAACACGAAGCATATCATGTTTCTGGGTATGTTGAATCAGAGATGCCATTATACAATCAATTGACAAAGTGAGTGAAAGAAGTGTTTTTAGAAAATTATCATGTAATAGAAGAAACAGAAAAGCAATTACAAGAAGTCTTTAATGAAGTATCCAAAGTTGTAACTTTCAATCAACATAAAGTATTAGAAAACTTTCGTTCGCTACAAGTAAGCGATTATCATTTTAACCCGACTACTGGGTATGGTTACGATGATGCTGGAAGAGAGAAAATTGAAGAGGTTTATGCCAATGTATTTGGTGGGGAAGATGCATTGGTTAGACCTCAATTAATTTCAGGCACCCATGCCATTACTACTGCTTTATTTGGTAACTTAAGACCGGGCGATGAATTAGTTTCAATCACTGGAAGACCCTATGATACCTTAGAAAATGTAATTGGTATTGATCAACCTGTGGATGGCTCATTAACAGACTTCGGGATTGTCTATAATGAAATAGATTTAAATGAAGTTGGACAAGTGAATTATGAGCAGGTTAAAAAGGTGATTAACCCAAACACCAAAATGATAGCCATTCAAAGGTCGAAAGGTTATGCAGATCGTCCATCATTTACTATTGATGACATTCAAGAAATGATTCGATTTGTAAAAGAAATTAATGAGGATATTATTGTCTTTGTTGATAACTGTTATGGAGAGTTTGTTGAAAACAAAGAGCCATTAGAAGTCGGAGCAGATATAATTGCTGGTTCCCTTATTAAAAATCCGGGAGCTGGGATTGTCAAAACTGGTGGCTACATAGTTGGTAAAAAAGAATTGATTGAAAGAAGTGCTAATTATTTGGTTGCGCCTGGTTTAGGAAAAGAAACAGGCCCAAGTTTATATAGTTTGCAAGAAATGTTCCAAGGGTTATTTCTTGCACCACATGTTGTAGGGGAAGCTTTAAAAGGTGCTATTTTTACCTCAGCATTGCTTAAAAATTTTGGATATCAAACCACGCCAGGACCAAATGATTACCGCACGGATTTAATTCAGTCTATTACCTTTAACTCAAAAGAAGAGATGATCAAATTCGCTCAAGTCGTACAACAACAATCTCCAATTAATTCACATGTCACACCTTATCCGAGCTATATGCCTGGTTATGAACATGATGTAATTATGGCAGCGGGTACTTTCATCCAAGGTGCCAGTCTTGAATTAACAGCTGATGGACCAATAAGAGAACCTTATACGCTTTACGTTCAAGGCGGTTTAACCTATGAACATGTAAAAATAGCTATTAGCCAAGGGCTTTTAGCGTTATAAAACAATAATTTTAGGGTAAAGAACATAGCATATGGTTAGCTATGTTCTTTTTATAACTTATCATGTTAACTTTCCTTACATCTGTTGACAACTTTAATTCCGTAGCATATAATATTATTAAGAATTGGAGGTGTCAACATGAATTATAAAGACCGAAAAGCGATGCCATTATTCCCAATTAGTATTGTTTCAGAGCTAACAGAGTTAAGTGCAAGGCAAATTCGCTATTATGAAGAAAAGAATTTAGTGGCACCATTAAGATCTGAAGGAAACAGGAGATTATTTAGTTTTTATGACGTCGATCGATTAATTGAAATAAAAAGGTTGATTGACGAAGGTGTAAATTTAGCAGGAATTAAGCAAGTATTAAAACTTAAGGAAAACCAAGTTCAAGAAAGTGAAGCTAAGGCGAATAAAGATCATAATAAAGTGTATAAGAAAGATATGTCTGATAAAGAACTACATCAGTTACTTCGCCGTGAACTTCTTGAATCTGGTTATTTAAATAAACCATCCATCAATCAAGGAGACCTATCAAGGTTCTACCATTAAGCTGATGGAACAATTAACAGGAGGAAGAAATTAAATGAGTAAATTTACAAAAGAAGAGATTTACAAAATTATTGAAGAAGAGAACGTAAAATTCATTCGACTACAATTTACAGACTTGTTAGGAACAATTAAAAACGTTGAAATTCCGTACAGTCAATTAGATAAGGCTCTAGATAACGAAATGATGTTTGATGGTTCATCGATCGAAGGTTTCGTTCGTATTGAGGAATCAGATATGCAATTACATCCAGACTTAGATACGTTTGTTGTATTCCCTTGGACTTCTGAAAAGGGTAAAGTCGCTCGTTTTATTTGTGATATTTATAATCCAGATGGTACACCATTTGAAGGTTGCCCTAGATATAATTTGAAGCGTAATCTGCAAAGAATGGAAGAGCTTGGTTTCTCTGCGTTTAACATTGGAACAGAGCCAGAATTCTTCTTATTCAAGTTAGATGAAGCTGGTGAACCGACAATGGAATTAAACGATAAAGGTGGTTATTTCGACCTTGCACCAACTGATTTAGGTGAAAACTGCCGCCGTGACATCGTATTAGAATTAGAAGAGATGGGCTTTGAAATTGAGGCATCTCACCACGAAGTAGCACCTGGCCAGCACGAAATTGACTTTAAATATTCAGATGCAGTTAAACACTGTGATGATATTCAAACGTTCAAATTAGTGGTTAAAACGATTGCTCGTAAGCATGGTTTGCATGCAACGTTTATGCCTAAACCATTATTCGGTGTAAATGGTTCAGGTATGCACGCGAATATGTCACTGTTTAAAGGTAAAGAGAATGCTTTCTTTGACCCGAATGGTAAAGAGCAATTAAGTGAAACAGCGTACCAGTTCACAGCAGGAATTGTTAAACACGCTGTCAATTTTACAGCTGTTACTAACCCGACAGTTAACTCTTATAAACGTTTAGTACCTGGTTACGAAGCTCCGTGTTATGTAGCATGGTCTGGTCAAAACCGTAGCCCACTAATTCGCATCCCAACTTCTCGTGGATTAAGCACTCGTATTGAAGTACGTAGTGTAGATCCAGCAGCAAACCCTTACATGGCAATGTCTGTTATGTTAGCTGCTGGTTTAGATGGAGTTGAAAATAAGATGAAAGCTCCCGAACCAGTCGACCGTAACATTTATGTGATGGATAAAGAGGAGCGTGTTGCTAACGGTGTTCAAGATTTACCTGCAACTTTATATGATGCCCTTCAAGAGTTGAAGAAGGACGATGTAATTAAAGGCGCACTAGGTGAACACTTACTAGAACACTTCATTGAATCGAAAGAAATTGAATGGGATATGTTCCGTACACAAGTACACCCTTGGGAACGCGAACAGTATTTAAGTTCATATTAATCAATAAAAAAAGCGAATTCTTTAGTGAATTCGCTTTTTTTTGTACAATAATCACGCAGGATACCTCCTTCGTGATCATTTATTATATTGAATATTTAAGTTCTTAATGAATTTCGCGGTAGAGACCAATTACTTTTCCTAAGACTGTTACTTGATTAAGAATGATTGGTTCCATCGTAGGGTTTTCAGGTTCTAATCTATATTTGTTTTGGTCTTTAAAGAAGCGTTTAACTGTAGCTTCATCGTCCTCAGTCATTGCTACGACAATATCACCGTTATTAGCTGTTGCTTGCTTTCTAACGATAACTAAATCTTTATCAAATATACCAGCTTCAATCATACTTTCACCTTGAATAGAAAGTACAAAAATATCATCTTCCGTTGCAGATATGGTTGATGGAACCGGAATATATTCTTCAACATTTTCAACTGCTGTAATGGGTTCACCAGCAGTAACTTTACCGATAAGTGGCGCATACATTGCTTGTCTTTCCTGAACCTGGCTGCCATCATCATACACGATTTCAATAGCGCGAGGTTTCGTAGGGTCACGACGAATGAATCCTTTTTCCTCTAATCTTGATAAGTGACCGTGTACAGTTGAACTGGAAGCTAGTCCAACAGCTTCAGCAATCTCCCTAACAGAAGGTGGATAGCCTTTTAAATTAACATTTTCAACTATGAAATCAAAAATCTCTTTTTGTCTTTTTGATAGTTTCTTCATATTTTCACCTCAACGTTTTATCCTAAAGATATTATAGCAATATTAACCATTAAAAGCAAACATTCGTTCGTAATATTCGAATAACTTGTCTAATAAACTAGCACAAGTTAAAATAACAATTGAACTTATATAAAGGAGTTTTTATAATGATTTCAGATGAAAGAATTAAACGTATAAATGAATTAGCCAATAAATCAAAAAATGAAGGATTAACTGATGAGGAAAAGAAGGAACAAAAGAAACTTAGAGAAGAGTATTTACAAGCATTTCGTAAGTCCTTTAAGAATCAGTTAAAATCAGTAAAAGTGGTAGATGAAGAGGGCACAGACGTTACACCAGAAAAATTAAAAAATGAACAAGAAAATGATAAAAAGCATTAATTTGAAGAACTCCATTTTGGGAGTTCTTTTTGTTTTTAGTTGAAAAGTAAACAAGGATTTTTGATATAATAATAAAAGTGTCGAAATTTATAATCTAAAAGGGTATGTGTATACTATAGATATTTGGTAAATTTATGTTGAAATATCTTGTTTTTTGACACTCAAGCGTTTAGGATTAATGATGGTAAATAGTTTGAACGGAAAAGGAAGGAGATTCTGAATGAGTAATAATGTTGAACAAATGTCAATTAACACAATCCGTACTCTTGCAATAGATGCGGTAGAGAAAGCAAATTCTGGACACCCTGGAATGCCTATGGGTGCAGCGCCTATGGCGTATACTTTGTGGACAAAGGTTATGAATCATAACCCTAAGAACTCATCTTGGTTTGACCGCGATCGCTTTGTATTATCAGCAGGACATGGTTCTATGTTACTTTACGCTTTACTACATCTATCTGGATACAAAGTATCTATGGATGATATTAAAAACTTCCGCCAGTGGGGATCTAATACACCTGGGCACCCAGAATTTGGGCATACTGATGGTGTCGAAGCAACAACAGGTCCTCTAGGTCAAGGTATTGCAATGTCAGTTGGTATGGCGATGGCAGAACGATTCATGGCATCAAAATATAACAAAGACAATTATAATGTTGTTGATCATTATACTTATTGTATTTGTGGTGACGGTGACTTAATGGAAGGTGTTTCTCAGGAAGCCGCTTCTTTAGCTGCTCACTTAAAATTAGGTAAATTAATCGTAATGTACGATTCTAATGATATTTCATTAGATGGTGATTTAGATCGTGCATTTTCTGAAAGTGTAGAAGACCGTTATAAAGCTTATGGCTGGCAAGTCATTCGCGTTGAAGATGGTAATGATACTGAAGCAATCGAGAAAGCATTATTAGATGCAAAAGCAACAGAAGATCAACCAACTCTAATTGAAGTAAAAACAGTTATTGGTTATGGTTCACCTAATAAAGGTGGTAAATCTGATGCTCACGGAGCACCTTTAGGCAGTGAAGAGCGTGACCTAGTAAGAGAGCATTATGGTTGGGAACATGATGATTTTCATGTACCTGATGAAGTTAAAGCTGATTTTGAAGAGAAAGTACAAAATCGTGGCAAAGAAGCAGAACAAAACTGGAGTCAATTACTTGACCAATATAAAGAAGCGCATCCTGAATTAGCAAACGAATTTGAATTAGCTATGAGTGGTGAACTGCCAGTTGGCTGGAATGCAGATTTACCAACTTATGATGAAAATTCAAAAGCACTAGCGACAAGAGCTGCTTCAGGTGAAGTTCTTAATGCATTAGCTAAGAATATTCCTAATTTCTTTGGTGGCAGTGCAGACTTAGCTGGTTCTAACAAAACTTCATTAAAAGAAGAAGAGGACTTTAAATATCCAGATTACTCTGGACGTAATGTCTGGTTTGGTGTAAGAGAATTTGCTATGGCGTGTGCCTTAAACGGGATCGCACTTCATGGAGGCGTTAAAGTCTATGGTGGTACATTCTTCGTATTTAGTGATTATTTACGTCCTGCATTACGTTTATCTGCGTTAATGGGTACACCTGTTACGTATGTATTCACACATGATTCAATTGCTGTAGGTGAAGATGGACCAACTCACGAACCAATCGAACAATTACCATCCCTTAGAGCAATGCCTAATCTGAATTTAATTCGCCCGGCGGATGCTAATGAAACGAAAGCTGCCTGGGAGATTTCTTTACAATCTACAGATCAACCAACTGCTCTTGTATTAACTAGACAAGGACTACCTGTACTTCCTGAGACTCAGGCTAAGGCGAGTGAAGGAGTACGCAAAGGTGCTTATGTAGTTAAGGAAGCTGAAGGTAAAGCAGATATATTATTATTAGCTTCTGGTTCAGAAGTTCAATTAGTTCACAAAGCAAGTGAACAGTTAAAAGAAGAAGGCATTAACGCTACAGTTGTCAGCATGCCTTCTTGGCATTTGTTTGATCAACAAGATGAAGCTTACAAGGAATCGGTATTACCTTCTAACGTGACTAAACGATTAGCTGTTGAAATGGCTTCTCCATTTGGTTGGGAACGTTATACAGGTATTAATGGAGATGTTCTTGGCATTCCTACATTTGGGGCTTCTGCGCCAGGTAATAAAGTAATGGAAGAGTATGGATTCACAGTAGAAAATGTTGTAGCACGTGCCAAAGCATTACTTTCTAAATAACATTTCAAACTTCATTCATTATTGACAAAATAAGAAGCATTGACGTATTAATTTCTGACAAATTTCGCCTTTGAATATTGATATGATATGTCCTAAAAGGGGGACATATCATGTATCAATATTCTTTATACTTATTGAAGTCAGATTATGCGAAGCATTTTTATTATAAAATTGATACCGTTTATCGTTTTTTATACGAACAAATGATTGAGTGTCCGCAAGATTCAAAAGAACAATACAAATTAGTGTTGGACAAGCTGAATTCAAAAGATTTGTTTTTACACATGAATTATTGGAAAGATGAATCTATAGATGTAGAAATGAAAAGAAATCATCTAACCGTCACTTCAAATGGTCAGCAAATGTTTATTAAAGTTGAAGATTATGTTATTAATATTCATACACAATCGATAGTTGATTTAGATCGATTACTTTTCCAATACTTAAAAACATTTCATCCACACATTTTTGCAGTGAATTATGAAACATTGGAATGTGGATGGATCACACCGTTTGTCGGGAAAGAAATTTATTCTCTATAAAAACTCTATTGTCATAGAACGGTAGATTTAATATACTTAATACTTAGTGGAAGACAACCAGAAGGAGGAAAATTTAATAATGGCTACAATTTGGGTTGTATTGATTGCTTTAGCTGCATTAATTGTAGGTGTAGTTATTGGTTTCTTCATTGCACGTAAGACAATGATGAATTATTTGAAGAAGAACCCACCAATTAATGAGCAAATGTTACGCACAATGATGATGCAGATGGGTCAAAAGCCATCACAGAAGAAAATTAATCAAATGATGCGTGCAATGAATCAACAAATGGATTCAAATAAAAAGTAATTTGACAGGGGATAGGCTAAATTAGTCTATCTCTTTTTAGTTAGCTCTGTTAAAGTTTGTTGTTGATTCTACGAATCGCTACAGGCGGACGCTTTCCGAAGACCTGGACGGTCAAGTGTCGGCGTTGGTCACAGGACGTGGCCGACGTTAGCCGACCGCGGGCACGGTCTCAACTTTCCAAAACTCACTGCTGTTCGTTTTTCGTGATTTTCGACTCGTGCTGTACCCGCGAAGACCTGGATGGTCAAGTGTCGACGTTGGCCACAGGACGTGGCCGATTCTAGTCGACCAGGAGTCGCCGCCTTTAGCTTATCGTAGAATTAATTATTTTCTTTAATTCATTAAGCTACAATTATTAGATACTATTACATAAGTTGAAGATTGGAAACATAATTCAATGTTAATTTTCACTAAATCTTCAAGCATTATATATTATCATTACTCTTATTTTTGTTACGATAGCTATAGATTGTAGGGAGAAAGGAAGATTTTCGTGGCAGATGTCAATATATTTTTAGCATTTGGTGCTGGCTTTTTGTCTTTTATTTCACCATGTGTGCTACCACTTTATCCAGTGTTTTTGTCATATGTAACTGGGATGAGTGTAGAAGAATTAAAAAATGAAAATGCTATGTTAAGAAAACGAAGCATGCTACATACACTATTTTTCTTAATCGGATTTTCTTCGATATTTATAATGATTGGATTTTCGGCTTACTTTATCGGTGAGTTTTTTATTAGATACCAAGACCTAATTAGACAATTAGGAGCAATATTAATTATATTCTTTGGATTTGTTATGATCGGTGTCTTTAACTTTGAGTTTTTATTAAAAGAACGCAAAGTTACATTAAAAAACCGACCTGCTGGTTATATTGGTACTTTATTAATAGGAATGGCATTTTCCATGAGCTGGACTCCTTGTACTGGGCCAATTTTAGGTGCTGTATTTTCATTAGCTGCTACTGCTCCTCAGTCAGCCGTTGTTTTAATGGCAGCTTATTCACTAGGATTTTCAATTCCGTTTTTCGTGCTTGCTTTCTTTATAGGCAAATTGGGATGGCTTAAGCGTCAGTCGCAACGAATTACACTTGTTGGCGGTTATATATTAATATTTTTAGGAATAGCTTTATTTTTTGATTGGTTAAAAATATTAACATCATATTTAGCGAACTTGTTTGGATTTACAGGTTTTTAATATTGTTTGTCTTTCATATATTAATTGTATTAGAATATAAGTAATCATCGAATCGTGAAGGAGTTAAAACATGAATCGACCAAACGATCTAATATTACGTACAACTACACAACTCATTGCCTTTATTTTATTAGGGTTTTCTGTATACTTATTCTTTGCAGGACATAATGCGCCAGGTGGAGGATTTATTGGTGGATTAATGACAGCAGCTGCTTTTATTTTAATGTATATGACTTATGGGTTTGAAAAGATTGAAAAGATTTTACCGTTAAACTTTAGGATTTTAGCGGTTACTGGTTTGCTGATTGCTGTTTTATCCGGAGTGGGTTCTTTTGTTTTTGGAGAAGAATTTTTATCTCACTCATTTGGATATTTTCACCTTCCGATTTTAGGTAAAACAGAATTAGCTACAGCTATGATTTTTGATTTAGGTGTGTATTTAGTTGTGGTAGGTATAACATTAACGATCATTTTATCTATTGCAACAGATTCGCATGAAGATCCTTATGAAGATGCAGGTGTATAATGGTGTTTTTTGAGAGTACATGGTTTGCTGTGCTTACATCGGTTATGTTCGTGGTTATGGCAACAGTTATGATTGTTGTACGTTCACGGGCGTCTAAAAAGCCAGCGTCAGTTAAAAAAATAATATTACCACCATTCTTTATGAGTACAGGGGCACTTATGTTTATTTTCCCTTACTTCCAAGTAACATGGTGGCAAGTTTTAGAAGCCATTTCTGTTGGTATGGTGTTTTCCGTGCTACTTATTATAACTTCTAATTTCGAAATTAAAGGGAAAGACATATATCTTAAACCATCTAAAGCATTTATATTCATCTTAATATTTTTATTGGTTCTAAGAATCTGTCTAAAGCTTTATCTTGGACAAGGCGTGTCAGTAGGGGAAACTAGTGGCATGTTCTATTTGTTAGCATTTGGCATGTTATTTACTTGGCGAATTGCTATGTTAATTAAATTTATTAAGCTGAAACAACATGTAACTATTAATCACGCTGTATTTGGTTCACGATCACAATGATCGTGAACTTTTTTTTGTTTCTTTCATCAAACTTTCATAATTGTTCAGTATTCTAAAACTACAGAATGGCAGGTGAGAATATGGTAGCAACATCCACAATTATTTCTTTATCCATGTTAGTTATAAGTTTAGTAACTGGAGCGTTTTTTTATTATGTAATAAGCGTTCAAACTACAAAAGAGAAAAAAGAAGACTTGGAAACTGTAAGTTCTTTCTTTATTAATTTTATTATTTTGATTTGGGTCGGGAAGATAACATTGAACTTATCTTTATTTATTGAAGACCCTATTGCGATATTGGCTTATCCAAGTCAATCAGATGCGTTTTATTTTGCCTTTTTTGCTTCAATTTTCTTATACGGATATAAATTTTATAAAAATGAATTAGTTGTTCGTAGGTTTGTTTATGTAATAGTAAGCATCTTTATATTTTCTTCATTCATCTATGAATTTATTGATCTGGTCTGGCAGGAAAATACTTACACTTGGAGATATTTAAGTTTATTATTTTTCTTATTAGTTATTTATTCATTGATGTCCAATCAATGGAGTTATCGATTAATTAGTTCTGTGATTATTATGTTGTGGGGAAGTGGGCAGATAGTTTTATCATTAACCCAACCTTTCACAACTGTTTTTGGTTACTTAATTTCAGTATGGTTTATTTGTTTAATTATTTTAATAGGAATATTTTTACTACTAAATAAGGAATAGAAAGTGGTGTATTTATGGTAGAAACAGCTGATTTAACGATCTGGTTGGCCCTAGGTGCTGGTATGCTATCCTTTTTATCCCCGTGTACTTTACCGTTATTCCCGGCATATTTATCTTATATTACTGGGGTTAGCGTGAAGGATCTAGAACTGAACAAAGATGCTAAGATTAAGTCAAAATTATTGATACAAGCAGTTTTATTTTTATTTGGAGTATCTTTAGTATTTATCGGTTTAGGTGTAGGTGTCTCTTTCCTGGGGCAGTGGATTCAAGGGCTACTTCTAGGTGATTCTGGTGAATTCATACAAAGAATCGCTGGAATATTCATTATTGTTATGGGACTGTTCGTAGCAGGATGGCTAAATATAACAACTTTTATGAAAGAGAAGCGTTTTCAATTCACAAAAAGGCCTGCAGGTTATTTAGGAACAATTTTTGTTGGAATGGGATTTGCAGCAGGTTGGACCCCGTGCATAGGTCCAATTTTCGCATCAATCTTAGTTGTAGCAGCAAGTAATCCTACCCAAGGCGCATTATATACTATTTTCTATGTCATTGGGTTTGCATTACCATTCTTAATATTAACGTTCTTTATTGGTAAAACAAGGTGGATCGTACGTTACAGTGGTATCATCATGAAGATTGGTGGAACTGTCATGATTTTCATGGGGGTACTGTTATTCACTGGACAAATGTCTCGAATTTCAAGCTTTTTATTAAGGTTAGTTCAAGATACTTGGTTTGCAAACCTAGGTTAACAGGAGGTTTATTATGAAAAAAATAATATTATTAGTGGTCATTGTCGCAATGTTTGGTTGGGCTATTTATGATTTGATTCAACCGGGTGAAGAGAAAAACGAAGAGACTAAGCAAGATCAAGAGGATGGCTTTATGATTAGTAGTGAGCCTAATGATGAAGAGGTTCAATCTAATAGTGATGTTGGTCTGGAAATTGGAAGTGAAGCTCCAGACTTTGAATTAGAAACATTAGATGGCGAAACAGTAAAACTATCAGATTACCGAGGGAAAAGGGTAATGATTAATTTCTGGGCGACATGGTGCCCGCCTTGCCGTGCTGAAATGCCTGACATGCAAAAGTTTTATGAAGAAAAAGACGTCGTAATTCTTGCAGTTAATTTATTTGAAACAGAATCATCTATTCAAGACGTTCATGATTTTAAAGAAGATTTCGAGTTGTCATTTCAAATACCTATTGATAAAAAAGGTGATGTATCAACTGAATATCAAATTTTACCTATTCCAACATCATATTTTGTAGACTCAAATGGCATCATTCAGCATAAGTCCATGGGAGCCATGAATTATGAAATGATGGTAAAGGAATTTGAGAAAATGGAATAGACGTGATCCATCTATTATAATGATGAGGTAGAAGAGGTGTTTATAAGTGGATCAAACCATACTAGTCGTTGAAGACGATCAGATGATTAGAAACTTAATAAAAATATATTTGGAAAAGACTAATTATGAGGTAGTAGAAGCTGTTGATGGAGAGGAAGCAAAAGAAGCTTTTTTGAAACATCAACCCTGCCTTATCATTCTTGATTTAATGTTGCCTAAAATAACCGGTGAAGAATTTTGTGTGTGGGTAAGACAGCGAGAACAGCATGATGTGTCTATTATTATGTTATCGGCCAAAGTACAAGTTGAAGATAAGGTTAATGGATTGCGACTCGGTGCAGATGATTATCTCACTAAACCATTTGAGCCTGAAGAATTATTAGCTCATGTTGAAGCAGTTTTAAGACGTACGGGTCAGTATTGTAAAAAAATCACTTATAATGGTCTAAGTATCAAAGTGAGAAAAGGTGAGGTTCTTTTATATGGTAAACAGGTGAATCTGACAAAGCATGAATTTAATTTGTTATACCACTTCATGTCTCATCCAAATCAAGTTTTTACTCGCGACCAATTAGTCGAACAAATTTATCCAAATAAAGAACATGAAGTGTTGGATCGAACAATTGATGCCCACATTAAGAAACTCCGTGAAAAAATTAAAGATCAACAGAAGCCAAAAAGAATACAAACGGTAAGAGGAATGGGGTATAAATTTGCGCCCTAAAATACCATTTATTAAAGGATTACTGTTTAATTTAACCTTGCTTAATGTCGTAATTATTACTTTGGCTATTGTTTTAAGTAGCTTTGCAATTTATCAAACTGCTTGTTTGTTAGTTGATTCTTTGGGTAATTTAAACGATGAATCACAACAACGTTTTGAATCGTTGTTGTTTCAGTATTTAATCATGTTTAGTTTGTTAACAATAATTATTGGAAGCGTACTTCATTTTTATTTGACCAGGAACATCATTCATCCAATCAGAGAGGTTATACAATCTACTAAAAGCTTAAAAACAGGTGAATACCCTAACCCTGTAAACTATACTTCAAGTAATGAGATTGGTGAGTTAGTACACCATTACAATGAGTTAGTTGAACAGTTAAAATCAAGCAATCATATAAGGCGAAAGATGGTATCAGATTTATCACATGAAATTCGCACGCCAATTTCTAATCTGAATGGCTATTTATATGCACTGAAAAATGGAGATATCAAACAAGAGTATGAAGTGTTTAATTCTTTATATGAAGAATCGCAACGGTTAAAACTTCTTATTGAAAATTTAGATCAATTAAAGGAATGGGATTATTTAAAGACACAAAAGGTCACTATTAAAAATCCAGTGAACATACAAGAGCTGATTAATCAGTGCGTGTCTTTATTTATGTGGAAGTTTGATCAGCGTGGAATTTCTCTCAATATTAATGTTCAGCAAGTTAAGATCAATGTGCAAAAAGAGGGCATCCAACAAGTTATATTTAATTTGTTAGAAAATGCCCTTCATTATCATGCAGGAGATTCACCAGTTACTATAAGTGGTATTAAGAACGACAAATGTTACGAGGTATCAATTACTAGTGAAGGAAATCCAATACCACATGAAGAACATTCCAAAATTTTTGATCGATTCTACCGTTTAGACCAGAATAAATCAATGAATAATAGAGGAAGTGGCCTAGGATTAGCCATAGTTAAAGAAATTGTTAATCAACATCACGGAACGATAGGAGTAAAGACAACTGATCAAACCAATCAATTTTGGTTTGAGTTACCTATAAAAAAACAATGAGGGCACGTTTGCAATGTGCAGCTCATTGTTTTTCTAATAAATGTTCGTATGGTGAGAAATCTATTTGTTTCTCATTCAATCTTTTGACTAAGAACTTGTGATCTCTTTTAGGCGTGGCCAGAATATACCCTTCAACAATAACATCTAGTGTTATTTTTTTGCGTCTGCGTTGCAATGCAACTTCACCAATTTTTGCAGCAATTTTTTGTTTAGCAACATCTCTAAATAGTTGAGGGACAGGCTCTACTAAATCATTAAGTAACTTTTTTTCTTCTTTACCCCACATATGGATCGTTTGATCGACATAGTATTCTTCCCAATCAATAATGGATTTACCATCTTCTTTAGGGAGTTTTTTTAGAAATTTACGAAACATAAAAAAACCGCCAATTCCTAGTAAACCAATCATGATCAGACCCCAAAATATAATAAGATATCCAGTTATTTCTGACATGGATTTCACTCTCTTTAATTGATATTGGCGGGACTGTGTGGGAATCGAACCCACCGGAGACGACACGCGCCTCCCAGGCGGTTTTGAAGACCGTGACAAGCACCAGCGTTGTAACCAGCCCCATTTCTTTCATCATTATAGTTTGTTGAATAGTAGAATACAAGTAAAAAATTCATGGTATTAGCCCGTAAAGTAATTGTAATAATTCTAAAAATTTCAATAATTACAAATCGTTTTTGCTATTACGACAATTTTTGGTTAAAATAGAAGTTGTTATAATTTTTAATGTCATATCATAGTATTTTGTATATATAGGGTCGTTTTTTGGGGGGATTAATCGAATGAAGAAACATTCGTTAGTTATGAGTGGGGATAACCAATTAGATTTAGAACAGGGATTATTGAGTTCTGCATTTCAATGGTTTGATAATAATTCAACAAATATTAAATTAATATTCGATGAAAATTACAAAATTGTTTATATTTCTTATTCTGCTGAAAAAATCCTTGGTTACAAAAAGGAATGTTTTTTAGGTAAAGATTTATTAAATTTCATTGATGAGTCAGATGTTGAAAATGCTAAGAAATATATTAATTCCCTTGGTTTTGATCGAATTAATGTTGAGTTAGCATTCAAAAATAATGATGATCATACCATTTATACCGCAACTCACTTAGGGAAAATCAATGACGATCACAAAGGAAAAACCTACTATATAGCTGTTATTAATGACATTTCAGAGCTGAAAACCGCTAGAAAAATGTTAATGAATTCCGAGAAGCTATCTTCTGTAGGACAACTAGCTGCGAGTGTTGTGCATGAAATTCGTAACCCTTTAACTTCAATAAAGGGCTTTCTCCAACTTCTGGAAAACGATGTTAAAGATAAACCAGAATATTTTAATATTATGACTGAAGAAATCGAGAAGATTGAATCTATTACAACAGAATTATTATATATTGCAAAACCATCACCGAACCAATTTAAAAATGAAAATATTACAAATACAATTAGTGAAGTATGTCTTTTAATGAAGTCTCAAGCACGATTATATGATATACAAATTGATTTTAAGTCTGATAAAGACCATTATATTAATTGTGATCGTTCACAAATTAAGCAAGTTTTTATTAACTTGATTAAAAATGCAGTTGAGGCAATGGAATCTGAAGGTACCATACGTGTTCACGTTTATAAGGATGATTCATTAACAATTGATGTGATTGACGAAGGAGTGGGGGTTCCTGATGATTTGAAATTACGTTTAGGTGAACCATTCTTATCAACCAAAGAGAAGGGTACCGGGTTAGGATTAATGGTGACTAAACAAATTTTAAACAATCACCACGCTTCACTTAATGTATTAGATAATAAAGAAAAAGGTAGTATTTTTAGAGTTCGATTCTATTAAATTGAAAAAATTACTAAATTAAATAGTTGGTGTATACGGCATGAATAAACATAATTTCACAATTGGCATGGCAGGCCACATTGACCATGGTAAAACTGAATTAGTGAAAGCCTTAACTGGCGTTGAAACAGATCGGTTAAAAGAAGAGAAAGAGAGGAAAATTTCTATTGAACTAGGTTATGCACCTTTATTTCAAAATGACGATATGAGTGTTTCTATTATTGATGTACCTGGTCATGAAAGATTTATACGTCAAATGATTGCTGGGGTCAGTTCAATAGATTTAACACTATTAGTTATAGCTGCGGATGAAGGGGTTATGCCACAGACTATTGAACATTTAGAAATTCTTAATCATTTAGATATTCAAAATGGATTAATTGTAATTACAAAAATAAGGCTAGCAGATCCTGATTTATTGGCTGTCGTTAGAGAAGAAATTGGGGACTTAGTAAAAGGAACCGTATTTGAAGGTAAATCAATATTTGAGGTTGATTCCATAAACGGAGAAGGTATAGAACAACTGAAGACAACCATTCAAGATTTATTAAAAAACATTACACCCAAACCTTCTAATGGTGCATTATTTTTCCCTATTGATCAAAGTTTTCATATTCATGGTATAGGTACTGTTGTTAGAGGAACAATTGTTGAGGGAATGGTTAAGGCTCAAGAAGAGTTAATCATTTTACCCTCGCAGAAAAAAGTACAAGTTAAAAGCATTCAACAATTCAACGAACCTGTTCAAGCTGCATATGCAGGACAACGTGCCGCTATAGCATTAAAAGGTATAGATGCTAATGAAATTAACAGAGGTTCTGTTGTTACTAATAATCATCATGCTGAAATTACTAATCGAGTTGATATTGAATTAAATATAAGTCCTCATTTAACTACCGTAGTCAAACAACGTACTCCTATTAAGTTACATACTGGAACCAATGAAGTTTATGGGAAAATTATTTTTTATGATCGAAACAAATTAGAGAATAATGAAGATATTATTTACGCTCAATTAGTTTTGGATCAGACTATATTCGTGATAAAAGACCAACGTTTTATTTTAAGAAGAGCTACCCCTATTGAAACAATAGGCGGAGGGAGAATTATTGATCCTTATGCGGAGAAACACAAGCATGGAGAAGAAACTGTTGTTAACTTAAAGCAAAAAGCAGCTTTTGATGAAAAGGACTATATTTTAAGTATTATTAATAACCAACCTGGAATCAAACTAGATGAACTCATTAGGTTATTAAATTACACACCTGAATTAGAGAAGTTAATAAAAGAACATTATTTAGTGATTATTGATCAAAGATTGTTTTCAGTATCCTTAATAAACCAAATCAAGACGACGATTAATCAATATCTTTCTGAGTTTCATCTTAAACATCCTTTGTTACTAGGGATGAATAAGTCAGAGCTTACCTCAAAGTTACCTTTATCCAATGAAAGTAATTGGATTATAGTAGAGGATCTTATATCTGGAAAAGAAATTATTCAAACTCAAAACTTCCTGGCTCTACCTGATTTTAAAGTTGAACTTTCAAATGGTGAGGAACAAACTTTAAGTTTATTATTAAGTGATTTAAAAAGTGATGGGTTGAAAGTAAAAGAAATAAGCTCTTATTTAAAACACCATTCACTGAACAACAAAGAAGATTTCTTAATATATTTATTACAGCATGAATATATCCATCATTTACAAGGTGAACTATATATTGAAACTAATGCTTTTAAACACTTAATTGAACAACTATATAAAAAAACAGGTGCATCTTTTTCATTAAAAGAAGCTAAAGACATTCTTGACGTTTCACGAAAATATTTAATCCCTTTCTTAGAGAAGCTGGATAAATTAAATATTACTAAAAGAGTTGAGAACCAGAGATATTGGGTTAATAAATAAAGAGGCTCTCCCTTCGTCATTTATATGACGTTGGGAGAAGCCTCTTTTTACTTTACAGATATCGCTTTAGGTTGTTTAGCAGTAATTCTTCCAATTATTTTAGCATCGTGGTCGGATGAATTGTTTAACGAATTGATATAAGATTGTGCTTCATTTTCGGGCATCGAGATTAATAAACCGCCTGAAGTAATGGCATCTGATAATACATACTGGTCCAGCTCTTTCAAGTTTGAATCAAATTCAACATCTTGCTTTAACCATGATAAATTTGATTTTGTACCACCAGGAATTGCACCCTGCTTAGCTAATTCAATCGTTCCATCTACTATTGGAACTTGATTATAGTAGAATTCCATAGAAACCTGACTTGCATTAGCCATTTCCAGGGCATGTCCTAATAAGCCAAAACCAGTTACATCAGTAACTGAATTTACATGAAATTGCTTGAAAAGGTCTGCTGCATCTCGATTCAGTTTGACCATCCACTTGATGGCTTCATCAGTAATATCTGAGCTAGCTAACCCCTTTTTAATTGCAGTAGTAATGATTCCAATTCCTATTGGCTTAGTTAACACTAATACATCATCAATTTGGGCATTGGAATTAGTAAGAATGTGCTCAGGGTGAGCAATTCCAGTTACAGATAAACCGAATTTAGGTTCCTTATCATCGATTGAATGACCGCCAATGATTGATCCCCCAGCTTCAGAAACTTTATCTTCAGCTCCTTGTAGAATTTGGGCTAACAGATCAGCACCATATTCGTTTACAGAGAAACCCACGATATTTAATGCGGTTTTCACTTCAGCTCCCATTGCATAAACGTCACTTAGAGCATTTGCCGCTGCGATTTGACCGAAAAGGTATGGATCATCAACGATAGGTGTAAAGTAGTCTAAAGTTTGGACGAGAGCGATTTCATCTGTAAGCTTATAAACGCCAGCATCATCAGCGCTATTTTGACTAAATAAGATATTCTCATCATTACTTTTAGTATTAATTTGACTCAACACTTGAGTCAGCTCGCTCGGGGCGAGTTTACATCCTCATCCAGCTTTTGAAGATAAAGATGTTAATTTTATAATTTCATCTTTATTACGATTCAAGGTTCTCACCTCCAATGATGACATTATACTAAAAATCTTTAAAAGTTGAAAAAAATCAATCTTTTTTATAATCTAGTTGTAGAGAGAAAAATAGGAGGTTTACTATGAGTTATAAAGTTTCGATCGAATTTTGCATGATGTGAAACTATGCACCAAAAGCTGCGAGTCTCGCAGAAGAGTTATTTACTGAATATCGTCATCAAATTACTAACATGGAACTAACACCATCATCAGGTGGTGCATTTGAAGTAATAGTAAATGGTGAAAAAATCTATTCTAAGTTAGATACAGGTGTATTCCCAGAAATTGATGAAATTATTAAGCAGATCAATTCAAGTCAGAGCATGCGTTAATTCGCGTGCTCTTTGCTTTAAAAAGCCATTTCACTGAGGCTGAAATTTTAAATATTAAGTAAAAGAGGACTGTAAATTATGACACATTCTTTGCGTGTAATACCTCCAATTCATGAACTTTTACAACAAGACAAATTATTAGAAATTAAAGATGACTATCATCTTTCTGATGCTTCTTTAAAGAGAGGCGTACAAAAGGTAACTGAGTCTTTACGTACTTTAATTTTAAAAGAAGAAATTCAATTAAATTCTAGGGAAGAGGCAATTCAGCACATTATTGAACAAACTATAGTGTGGATTCACGAATATTACTCTTTCAAACTAAAACCGGTTATTAATGCGACAGGAACTGTGTTACATACGAACTTAGGACGGGCTCGGATTGCAGAGTCTGCATTAATGCATATGGTCGAAGTGGGTAGACATTATTCTACTTTAGAATTTGATGAAACAAAAGGTGAGCGTGGTTCAAGGCATTCAATTGTCGAAGAATACTTAAAAGAACTTACAGGTGCAGAAGCAGCTATGGTTGTAAATAACAATGCAGCTAGTGTATATATGATTTTATCTGCATTTGCCAAAGGAAAAGAAGCCATCGTTTCAAGGGGAGAGTTAGTTGAGATAGGAGGAAGTTTCAGGGTTTCTTCTATTATGGAAGAGAGTGGAACAATACTAAAAGAAGTAGGAACAACTAATAAAACGCATTTAAACGATTATAAACAAGTAATAAATGACAATACAAATATGATTATGAAAGTACACACAAGTAATTTTCATATGATAGGCTTTACCGAAAGCGTAGAGCGTGAAGAACTATCTCATTTAGCTAAACAACACAACCTAATTTGTTATGAGGATTTAGGTAGTGGTATGGTATATGATTTGACTCAACATGGAATTGGTCAAGAGCCTTTAGTTAAACAAGTGATAGAATCTGGTGTTGATTTGGTGTCATTTAGCGGTGATAAATTATTAGGTGGCCCTCAAGTTGGTGTAATTGCAGGTAAAAAACAATATATTAATCAATTAAAAAAGCATCAGTTAGCACGCGTATTAAGGGTAGATAAATTATCTTACGCAGCGTTGGAGGAAACGTTAAGATTACTACTAAGGGCAGAATACAAATCTTTAGAAATTCCGACTGTTCGTGATGTTACTATTAGTAAAGAAGAATTAAAGGATCGGGTATTAAATTTCCTTAAACGTACAAATGAAATTTTTAATAATGTTAAATTTGCTGGTGTCGACTTAGAATCAAAAGTAGGTGGGGGAACCTTGCCTGAGGTTGTATTACCTTCTTATGGACTAGTATTGAAAGTGGAGAAGGTTACAATAAACCATTTAATGTATAAGCTTAGGGGTATGGAAATGCCTGTTATTGCCAGGGTGGAAAACAATCAAATAATCTTTGATTTTAGGACGATCAGTCATGAAGAGGAAGATATATTAATTAAACAATTGGTGGTATTAGATGACTCTTTATAAAAGATAGCGTTTTCATAAGTTTTTGCAGCAAAAAAATTAATTTAAACATTTTACTTCTTGAAAATTTTCATATAAAATGTAGAAGTGCGTAAAAGAGTGATTTCTTATCCAGTATCGAAATCATCTATTAAACTACATATCTTCATTAAGGGGGTAATAAACATGACAACAAATAGTGCCTTTAATGCGAAAAAGCAATTTGAATTGAATGGCAAAACGTATAATTACTACCATCTTAAAGCACTAGAAGAACAAGGGTTAGGAAATGTTTCACGTCTACCTTTTTCTATTCGTGTTTTATTAGAATCTGTCTTAAGACAGCATGATGGTCATGTTATTAAAGACGAACACATTGAAAAACTAGCAAAATGGGGTAAAGGTGACTCAGTAGATGTACCTTTTAAACCTTCACGTGTAATCTTACAAGACTTTACGGGTGTGCCTGCAGTTGTTGACTTAGCATCTTTACGTAAAGCAATGGTTGATATGGGTGGAAGTCCTGACCAAATCAATCCTGAAGTACCAGTTGATCTTGTAATTGACCACTCTGTCCAAGTTGATCAATATGGTACTCCCAATGCTCTAAAAGCAAATATGGAAATTGAATTTGAACGTAACATGGAACGTTATGAGTTCTTACATTGGGCTCAAAAAGCGTTTGATAATTATCGTGCAGTACCACCTGCAACAGGTATCGTTCACCAGGTAAACTTAGAGTACATTGCTAATGTAGTACACGAGTTAGAGCAAGAAGACGGAACTTATGACGCGTTTCCTGATACTCTAGTGGGTACAGACTCACACACAACAATGATCAACGGTCTTGGTGTATTAGGTTGGGGTGTTGGTGGTATTGAAGCTGAAGCAGGTATGCTCGGTCAACCATCTTATTTCCCTGCACCGGAAGTAATTGGTGTTAAATTAGTTGGAAGCTTCCCTGAGGGAACAACAGCAACTGACTTAGCTTTAAAAGTTACTCAAAAGCTACGTGAGAAGAAAGTTGTTGGTAAGTTTGTTGAATTCTTCGGTCCTGGTTTAACTGAAATGCCACTTGCTGACCGTGCAACAATCTCAAACATGGCTCCTGAATATGGTGCCACTTGTGGTTTCTTCCCAGTTGATGAAGAATCACTTAACTATATGCGTTTAACAGGACGTTCTGATGAGCAAATTCAATTAGTTAAAGAATACCTTCAAAAGAACGACTTATTCTATACACCTGATCAAGAAGATCCTGATTTTACGGATCTTGTTGTTATTGACCTTTCTGAATTGGAACCAAACCTTTCTGGTCCTAAGCGTCCACAAGATTTAATTCCATTATCAGAAATGAAAAAGTCATTTAACGAAGCTTTAACTGCGCCTGCAGGTAACCAAGGTTTCGGTTTAACTGATCAAGAAAAAGATAAAGAAACTGTTGTTAAGTTTAATGACGGTACTGAAACAACAATGAAGACAGGTGCGGTTGCAATTGCTGCAATCACATCTTGTACGAATACATCAAACCCACACGTTATGTTAGGTGCAGGTCTACTAGCTAAAAACGCAGTAGAAAAAGGTCTAAATGTACCTCCATATGTGAAAACTTCATTAGCTCCTGGTTCGAAAGTAGTTACAAACTACCTAGAAAACTCAGGTTTAATGGAATACCTTAACCAGTTAGGGTTTAACCTTGTAGGTTATGGTTGTACAACTTGTATCGGTAACTCAGGACCGTTACTTCCAGAGATTGAAGAAGCTATTGCAGAGTCAGACTTAACTGTTTCTTCAGTACTTTCTGGTAACCGTAACTTCGAAGGTCGTATTCATCCATTAGTGCGTGCAAACTACTTAGCTTCACCACCATTAGTAGTAGCTTATGCACTTGCTGGAACAGTTGATGTTGATATATTAAACGAACCGTTAGGTCAAGATAAAGATGGTAACGATGTATTCTTTAAAGATATCTGGCCATCATCTGATGAAATTAAAGCGGAAATCAAAAAGGTCGTAACACCTGAAATCTTCCGTAAAGAGTATGAAGAAGTATTCAACTCGAACGAAAAATGGAATGAAATCCAAACAACTGACGAACCTCTTTATGAGTGGAATGATGATTCAACTTATATTCAAAATCCACCATTCTTTGAGGAGATGTCTAAAGATCCAAAAGAGGTTGAACCTCTTAAAAACATGCGTGTCATTGGTAAGTTTGGTGACTCTGTAACAACAGACCACATTTCACCAGCGGGTGCTATTCCAAAAGATATGCCAGCAGGTAGATATCTAATGGATAAAGATGTATCTCCTCGTAATTTCAACTCTTATGGTTCTCGTCGTGGTAACCATGAAGTGATGATGCGTGGTACATTCGGTAACATTCGTATCCGTAACGAAATCGCAGGAGGCAAAGAAGGTGGCTTTACAACATACTGGCCTACTGGTGATGTAATGCCTATTTACGATGCTGCGATGAAATATAAAGAAGTAAATACTGATTTATGTGTGATCGCTGGTAAAGATTACGGTATGGGAAGCTCTCGTGACTGGGCAGCAAAAGGTACTGACTTATTAGGTATTAAGACAGTAATTGCTGAAAGTTTTGAGCGTATCCACCGTTCTAACCTTGTGATGATTGGTTTACTACCACTTCAGTTCCAAGATGGTGACAGCATTGAATCACTTGGTTTAACAGGTAAAGAAACATTCGATGTTGAAGTAACAGAAAGTGTTAAACCTCATGATTTAGTTAAAGTTACTGCAACTGATGAGGATGGTAATCAAAAAGAATTTGAAGTAATTGCTCGTTTCGATAGTGATGTTGAAGTAGACTACTACCGTCACGGTGGTATCCTTCAAATGGTACTTCGTAACAAATTACAAAATGCATAATTTATAAAAAAAGCACATCGCAATTTTGCGATGTGCTTTTTTAGATTAAGCTTGTTTTCGATCATGATTTTCTCTCATCCAATGACGATGTTGGGAGATGGCATTTATAAAAGCTTGGTTAAACTCCTTTAATTCAGTAGCATCTTTAATGGTAACGACACCAAGATTAGAATATACTTCTCCTTGATGGTCATTGGTATAAGCAATATTGTTTACTAAAGTACTAGAAAGTAAATCTAGTGCTTCATTGGTTGCTCCAATTGGTTTAGCATGCGCATAAGTATCATTAACGAAGTCTTTAGTTTCTTTATATGAGGTTAAATTCTGTATATGCTGACCACCCGGAATGTACAGTGCATCATACATAACAGAATGACTGTTAGCAAAACTCTTATCTGGATCTACTTGATCGCCTGCAGCACTGTTAACAGGACTAAGAGTTTTACTAATCACTTCACAATGTAAACCTTGTTGTTGGAAGGCGATCTTAACTTGTTTTAATTCATTATAATTAAAACCTTCATCAAGTATTACCGCTACCTTACGTGTTCGAGCAGTTTTAACTGTATTTTCTTGGCTGAGTGCAGGGGATGTATCAGTTATTTTTGTTTTATTTTTGGTAGCTGGTGCAGAAACACCTATACCTTTAGCAATCTCTCTCGCTAAATTAGTATCAACCTGACTGAACATATCTACAACTTTCTGACTAATCTTTTTGTCCATTACACTTCCAACCTCAAAGTGAAAAGCTTTAATAATATGTTTCTTCTCAGCAGGAGACATACTATTCCAAAATAACGTCGCTTGACTGAAGTGATCGTTAAAGCTCTCACTTCTAGTCCGAACTTTTCGGCCTTCAACTTTCTCTTGGTAATGCTCGTATCCTCCGTCTTTACCTTGAACTGGCATAGGGTAATTGTTCCGTATGGAGTTAGGAAAATATGCGACTTTTCCTCTATCAATTGTCATGCGATGAAAGCCATCTCTTTGATTATTATAGTATTGAACCACTGGTCGGTTAATTGGTATCTCGTGAAAATTTGGACCACCAAGACGCAATAATTGAGTATCTAAGTAAGAGAATAAGCGTCCTTGAAGTAATGGATCATTGGTAAAGTCAATTCCAGGTACAACATTTCCTAAGTGAAATGCTGCTTGTTCAGTTTCAGCAAAGAAATTATCTTGATTTTTATTCAGTGTCATCTTACCTACAATTTTTACAGGTACTTGTTCCTCAGGCCAAATCTTTGTTGCATCCAAGATATCAAAGTCAAAATCAAACTCTTGTTCTTCTTCTATAATTTGTAACCCTAATTCAAATTCTGGATATTCCCCTTTATTAATTGCATCCCATAAATCACGTCGATTAAAGTCAGGATCTTTACCTGCAATTTTTTGAGCTTCATCCCATGTAAGAGAATGGACGCCTAGTTTTGGTTTCCAATGGAATTTGACAAACCTCGCTTTACCTTGTGCATTGACTAACCTAAAGGTATGAACGCCAAAACCTTCCATCATCCTAAAGCTTCTCGGTATACCTCGATCTGATAAAAGCCACATCATCATATGTGCTGACTCTTGATTATTAACAACCCAATCCCATAAAGTATCGTGAGCTGCAGAAGCCTGAGGTATTTCGTTATTTGGTTCTGGTTTAATCGAGTGGACAAAATCAGGAAATTTGATAGCATCCTGCATAAAGAATATGGGCATATTGTTGCCAACTAAATCAAAGTTACCGTCTTCTGTATAGAATTTCGTTGCAAACCCTCGTACATCACGCACCGTATCTGCTGACCCACGAGAACCAACAACTGTTGAGAACCTCACGAATACAGGTGTTTTAATGTTCGGATCCTGTAAGAATTTTGCTTTAGTTAAATCTGTTAAAGGTTCATAAACTTGAAAGTATCCATGTGCTCCAAACCCACGAGCATGAACGACACGTTCAGGGATTCGTTCATGGTCAAAATGAGTCATTTTTTCGCGGAAGTGAAAGTCTTCCATAATAGTCGGACCACGTTCACCAGCTTTTAAGGATTCAGAGGTGTTAGATACTTTAGTACCTTGGTCAGTTGTTAAATCTTTGCCATCATGATCAATTTTAAAGTCATCAAGTTGTTTTTGTTTCTTTGTTGGTTCTTCATGAGGTTTTTTCTCCATATTTGTTACCTCCTATTAAAATTCTAATTCATAGTTTGGCTGTAATATGGAGGATTATTCCAAAAGGTTAACAAAGTTTTCACTAATTTTTAGTATCTACAAATAGGTGAATGCATGATAATTTGATAAGATAATTGAAGAGGAAGTTAGGTGATTAAATTGTTGGATGTTATAAGAATTGGACCACTTAATTTGTATATACCACATCTTTTAAGTATAATAGCTATTTTAATTACTTCTTTAAATGGTTATGTTCTTGTTAAAAAGTTAAGTTTATTGAAAGGTAATACTGCATTTGAACTAGTTATAGAGTATTGGTTAACGTTTATAGTAGTTTGGAAGCTTAGTTATTTCCTGTTACACCCCCAAGATTTAATAAGTTCTCCTTTATCAGTGATCTATTTTAATGGAGGAATGATTGGGGTTGTTTTAGGACTAATAACAGTAATTGGATTCATTTTTATGAAATACAAAAAGCATTTTATTAATTGGAAAATCCAAACTTTACTATTTTTATCTGCATTCATTTTGTATGTGGGAATAAATCAATTTTTTAAATTTATCTATGTACAAGATCTCTTAATGATTTTAGAAGGTGCGACATATATTGCTATAGTAGTTGTCCTATATTTGGAGAAAAGTTATCATCACTTTTATTCACAGTTCAGAACACTACGATGGTTTTTAATTGCATGGGTAGTATTTACAGTAATAAAAGATGAAATTCAATTATATTTAATATGGCTACTGGCTGCATTAGTTATGGCGACAACGACAATTTTTATAGAAGCATTTTACAATAGAAAGGAGAATAATGAATGAAAATTAAAAGGCTGCTTGCCCTGGGCTTAATACTAACTTTGATATCAATTATTGTTTATAATACACTGGCTGAAAATAGTGATGAAAACGAAACAGATGACGCAATCTTTATTACACCAGAAGGGATGGAAGTGGAGTCGGGAGGAATAAGTGTCGGAGACGTTGCCCCGGATTTCCAGTTAGAAACTCTAGAGGGTGAACAAGTAAAATTAAGCGATTTTAGAGGAAAAAAAGTATTTATAAATTTTTGGGCAACGTGGTGTCCACCTTGTAGAGCTGAAATGCCTCATATGCAAGATTTTTATGATAAATATGGTGATGATGTGGTCGTATTAGCCGTAAATGCAACAGGTACAGAAACTAATGTTGAAAAAGTGAAAAAGTTTGTTAAAGATTATGAATTAACTTTTCCAATATTATTAGATCGAACGAATGAAGTAAACATGCGTTTTGAAGCATTATCTCTACCTACAACTTATTTCATTAATACTGAAGGGGTTATACAATTGCAACGCAAGGTAGGCCCGATGTCATATGAAGAAATGGAAAGCTACATGAAGCAGATAGATTAATATGTATATTTTACCAACATAATGGTCAGACTTTTTAATAAATAAAGGTTCGTTAAAAAGGAGACGATTGTGTTGCGTAAAAAAGATTATGTTACATTTCAATCTCTAATTGAGAGTGAAAAAGAAAAAATATTAAAAAACCCAGATGAAATGGAAAAAATCTATGATAAACTGGATGAACGCTTAGGCGTCATAAAAAATAATGAGAAGCATGCATAATGATATAACTTTCTTCACAAAATAAATGCAAACTGTGAAGGAGTTGAATAATATGCCGAACCATAATAAATCAAAGCCGGATGATCGTTCTGACAACGTCGAGAAGATACAATCAACTATTCAGAACACCATTAAAAATATGGAAGAAGCAGAAGAGTCAATGGCGAATGCTGACAGTCCACAACAACAAGAAGAAATTAAAGCTAAAAACGAAAGAAGAAGACAGTCTATTCAAGGTATGCGTGAAGAAGCTAGCGATGAAGCAAGAGATCAATAGAAGCAATTAAAAAGTTGGCAATTGCCAACTTTTTTTATGTAGAATTTCATAAGAGGAAATCTTTAAAGTCATTATGTTAAACTAACAATAGTTAAAGTAGTAATAAGGGGAGAAATTGTTCATGGTTATTAATGAAGCAGATATTAAGGTTAGATATCAAGAAACAGATCAAATGGGTGTGGTTTACCATGCTAATTATTTAGTTTGGTTCGAAATAGGACGAACTCAATTAATTGAACAATTAGGTTTTAATTATGCCTCAATAGAAGATGAGGGAGTCGTCTCACCTGTATTGGATATTCAAGCAAAATATAAACAAGCAGTAAGGTATGGCCAGACCGCAAAAATCAAGACTTGGATTGAACATTATGATGGATTTCGAGTTACATATGGTTATGAAGTATATACACAAGAAGGAACACTTGCCGTTACTGGAGAATCAATTCACGTATGTGTAAAGAAGGCTAATTTCAGACCAATTTCTATAAAAAAACATTTTCCAGAATGGCATGAAGCCTATTTAAAAGCTGTGGAGGAATAGGAATGGCATTTGGTTTAAAAAAAGATGAACTTCTTGCATGGAAACAAAAAGTAAGAAGAGGCGAAATAGCATTCATTACGCACTATTGGTTAGATGACCGTTTTCCAGATATGAAGACAGTCACCAAAGTAGGTTGTAGTAATATGGAAAAGTTAATTAAGTGGGGGAAAAGTTATGGATTAAAGCCTAACTGGATTCATCGTGATGAACATTACCCTCACTTCGATTTAATCGGGTCTTTTCAACGAGATATATTAAAAGCTGAAGGTAAATTAGATCAACTAAATAGGTTTAAATAAAAGGCAACCAGTAACGGTTGCCTTAATCTATTTATCCTTTTTGGGAGGAACAGGATCAAAGCCTCCAGAATGAAAAGGATGACACTTTAATATTCTTTTAATGGTTAAATACAAACCTTTTAAAAAACCAAACCTCTGAAAGGCTTCGAGACCATAAGCTGAACAAGTTGGATGAAATCGGCATGATGGTCCTGTTAAAGGCGATATAAATTTGCGATAAAATTTAATCAAATAAATGAAGATATATTTCATCCATATCACTACTCATTTCGCTTGTCATAAGTAATAGAAGCGATTGCATCGTGAAGGTGTATCGATTCTTCATTAACACATTTAACATGAAACTGTTTAACCATATCCATTTCATATAAATCACTTGAAACTAAACGGACCATATCCTCAACGAAGCGAGGATTCTCATAAGCTTGTTCTGTTACCATTTTTTCGTCTGGACGTTTTAAAACTGGATGAATTCGAGCGCTTGCATTGGATTCAGCCGCTTCAAGCAAAATTTCTTTCCAATCATGTGTTTCATCATCAAACATAGAATCTAAAGTTACTTCAATAGTAACATTACCTCTTTGATTATGTGCACTATACTCGCTAATTTCCTTCGAGCAAGGGCATAATGTAGTGATTTTTGCTGTAAGTCCGACTTTGATATCAAAACCATTTTCGTAATGATAATTAACTTTGATCCAAGCATCTGCGTGATTCATTCCTGGTTTATCAGTATATGGAGCTAATCGCTCAAAAAACCAAGGGAATTCAACAGATAAATCTGCATCTTTTTGTTTTAATCTTCCTTGTAATTCTTTAGCAAATTCTTTCATTGTTTCTATATTAACTTTAAATCCATCTTCATAGTAAGTTTGAAGTTGTTCAGTAAAACGACTCATATTAGTGCCTTTTGAATCTTGTGAGATGGTGGATGCGAAATAGAATTTACCAATTGTAGTTTGTTCCTTAGGCTTTAGTGTACTTGGAACAACAATTGGATGTTTAACATTTGAAATTCCAACAGCATCTAATTCAAACAAAAAGTCTTTCTTTGTATTTTGTAAGTCAGCCATTTCACTTTTTTTATGAGGTTTTGTTCGAGGTCCTGGATCTACAGAACCGAATAATCTATGACGTTCTTTTTTGTTCGGCAATTTTTTCTTAGACTGAATGTTGTCCATATCTACGACTCCTTTCAAATAGAGCAAGTATCATAGCGATACAAATCAAGTATAATGAATTCAATTATCGATATCAATTGATTAAACTTATTCTAAATAAGGGACAACCTCTACATTATCTGTATAGGTTTGAATAAGTTCTTTGGTCTTTTGAAACCATTGATCGGCATTTGATAACCGATATTGTTCTGCTTCAACTAACGGTACTATTTTGAAGTTTCTAAAGTTTTGATAGTGATTATAAGTTGGCATCATTTTAGCATTTGATACAGTGTAGCTGAATTTATTGTTTGGACTAATTGATTTAGTTAGTTCAATCTGCATAATTGACCCGATTAACCTTTCAGTACCAATTTGACCTGATAGAAAGTTTCCTAGTGAGTAAGCTACAAATTTTTTATGTCCATCGTCTGAAGCAATCCAATCAACAGGTTGTAAAACATGAGGGTGATGGCCAATAATTACATCTGCGCCATTATTTGTTAATAGTTCAGCAAGTACAACTTGTTCATCATTAGGTAATGGTTGATATTCATTCCCAAAATGCATACTTACTACTATGAAATCAGTTTTAGATTTAAGCTGTTCAATATCATTTAGTATTTTATTTTCATCGATTAAATTAACTAGATAATCTTTGCCTGTTGGGACTGGTAATCCATTCGTTCCATACGTATATGCTAAGAATCCTACTGCGATCCCTTTCTTTTCTATAATTCGTGCTTTATTACGATCTGCTTCATTTTGATATGCTCCGACATATTTAATACCTAGGTTATTCAAATAATTAGTAGCATTCATTATCGCTTGTTCACCGCGATCTAAAGTATGGTTATTGGCCATTGATACAATGTCCACACCGGAATCCCTAAGTGTTGCCCCCAACTCTTGTGGAGTGTTAAATCTAGGATAGGATGAGAGTCCGATTTCAGTTCCTCCTAGAATAGTTTCTTGATTAGCAAAAGTAATGTCAGCGTGTTTAAGATAATATTTAATATCTTCAAAGATAGGATTAAAGTCGTAACCCTCACTAGTTCTGGCATCTCTATATACTGAACTATGAATGAGTAAATCACCTATAGCATTTAATTTTATACTCGACTCAAAATATTTTTTATTAGATAAGTGATTTTCTGAAATAGTCGGCTGATGAGTAAAAGTAACACTAGCTGCTTCACTTTGGTCGTCTGATAAAATGTAAAATGCTATTGACAAAGCTATCAAAAATACTATTGAAGCAACTATAATCATCTTTTTCATTTTATAACACCTTTCTCATTTTTAAATAAACTCCTATTATGTAGTATGATATTTAAATATAAAAAAATAAGAGAGTCCGAAAAATAGGGGACTCTCAATTACATCCATGTTATTTTGGGTTCGGTTTTATTCTTAATTCGTGTAATATTTGTTCGATGTCTATAAATAACAAATATCGCTAATAATAAAGTAACAATAATTAAACCTATGTCCTGCATAATTATAGATGTAATAACTGCTACTATCCCTGCGATCATCGAAGCTAAAGATACATATTTAAATAATTTTAAAAACGTGAAGAAAGATAAAACCAATACTAAAAATAGTAATGGATTAACCCCTAATAACACACCACCAGAGGTCGCTACCGCCTTACCACCTCTAAATTTTGCGAAAATAGGGTAAGTGTGACCTAACACCGCAAATGCCCCAACAATCAGCGGTTCTAACGATGGTGCTAATAGTAAAACTACAACTATTGCGGCGGTTCCTTTTAAGATATCCAATATTGATACGATTAATCCCGCTTTAATACCTAATACACGAAATGTATTAGTTCCACCTAAGTTACCACTACCGTGTTCTCTTATATCAATCTGATAAAATAATTTACCAATAATTAAAGCTGATGGAATGGAACCTAATAAATAAGCGATGATTGCAAATAAAATATAATCCATAATTGTATCCTCCACCAAGTTTTGCTTATTATATAATATCAAAACTTCGGACAAGAAAGAAGTCTAATTTTATAATTAAACATAATGATATAGCTATGATTTGAGATATCACATAAAAAAAGCTATGCTATTGACAAAAGAATAGTGGAGAAGGGAGTAATTTTTATGAAGAACCCATCCAACGATCAACTAAGTGAAATTTTAGTGAACTCTAAAACTATCGCAGTAGTTGGTTTATCTGATAAGCCCGACCGCACAAGCTATCAAGTCGCAAAAGTGATGCAACAACAGGGGTATAAAATTATACCTGTAAACCCTAATGTGGATGAAGTTTTAGGGGAGAAAGCTTATAATACGCTTGAAGAAATTGAAGAGTCAATCGACATTATAAATGTATTTAGAAGATCGGAATTTTTGATGGATGTGGCTCATGATGCCTTAAAAACAGATTGTAAAATTTTCTGGGCTCAATTGGGTGTTTCTGATGAAAAAGCTTATCAGCTATTGAAAGAACATGATTTTATCGTCATAATGGATTTATGTATTAAGGTCGTGCATTCGGTAACAGTAGGGAATCGAAACTAGGAGTCCTTGAAAATCTCTGTTTAAAAACAGGGATTTTCTTAACTTTTACCGAATGATATAAAAGACAAAACGATTAGGAAGGGGTCGTACGAGTGCCACAGTTCAATGAAGCTTATAATGATGATTCAATTCAAGTACTTGAAGGATTAGATGCTGTAAGAAAGCGACCTGGGATGTATATAGGTAGCACAGACCATCGTGGTTTGCATCATTTAGTTTATGAGATTGTTGATAACGCAGTTGATGAAGCGTTAGCAGGTTTTGGTGAAAAAATTCGTGTAACGATTCACAAAGACGAATCCATTACCGTAAAAGATGAAGGGCGTGGAATGCCTACCGGATTACATAAAACAGGAAAACCAACACCTGAAGTTATATTTACAGTGCTCCATGCCGGAGGGAAATTTGGACAAGGTGGATATAAAACGAGTGGAGGTTTGCATGGTGTAGGTGCATCTGTAGTAAATGCTTTATCTGAGTGGTTAGAAGTTACAATCTGTCGTGATGGTACTAAACACTATATTCGATTTGAAAATGGTGGAAAACCCGTTACAGGCCTTGAGAATAAAGGGAATACCAATAAATCTGGAACTACTATACGTTTTAAACCAGACCCTGCAATTTTTTCAACTATACATTATCAGTTTGAAATATTATCTGAACGCTTAAGAGAAGCAGCATTCTTACTAAAGGGTATAGAGATCATTTTAAAAGACGAAAGAAATGATGAAGAAGAAGCTTATAAATACCCTGATGGGTTAGAATCTTTTGTTGCTTATTTGAATGAAGAAAAAGACGGATTACACCCTGTGGTATCATTTGAAGGCGAACAAAAAGGTATTGAAATGGATTTTGCTTTTCAATATAACGATGGCTATTCAGAGAATATCCTTTCTTTTGTAAATAATGTTCGTACAAAAGATGGAGGTACACACGAATCTGGTGCCAAGACTGCCATTACAAGAGCATTCAATGATTACGCTCGAAAAATGCAATTATTAAAGGAAAAGGAGAAAAACCTTGATGGTAACGATATTCGTGAAGGTTTTACTGCCATTATATCAACACGAATTCCTGAACAATTACTGCAATTTGAAGGACAAACAAAGAGTAAATTAGGTACTCCAGAAGCCAGAAGTGCAGTAGAGAGTATTGTTTCTGAACAGTTAGCTTACTTTCTAGAGGAAAACCCTGAAGTATCCAAAATGCTGATCAAAAAGGCTGTTAAAGCAAGGGATGCAAGGGAAGCAGCACGTAAAGCTAGAGAAGATGCTAGAAATGGAAAGAAAAGAAAGCGAAAAGACTCTTTGCTAAGTGGTAAATTAACACCTGCTCAATCGAAGAACCCCAACAAAAATGAATTATTCCTGGTTGAGGGTGATTCAGCTGGTGGTTCCGCAAAGCAAGGGCGTGACAGACGCTTTCAGGCTATTTTACCTTTAAGAGGTAAAGTTATAAATACAGAAAAAGCTAAAATTGACGATATATTCAAAAATGAAGAAATTGCTACAATTGTTCATACCATTAATGCAGGTGTAGGTGCCGATTTTAATATTGATGATGCTCAATACGATAAAGTCATTATTATGACGGATGCCGATACGGATGGTGCACACATACAAGTGCTTTTACTTACATTCTTTTATCGATACATGCGTCCATTAATCGAACAAGGAAAAATATACATTGCATTGCCGCCATTATTTAAAATTTCCAAAGGAAAAGGGAAGAAAGCAAAAGAAGACTATGCTTGGGATGAAGGCGAAATGCAAAAACTATTAAAAGAGTATAAAAATGGGTACACCATTCAACGTTATAAGGGCCTTGGTGAAATGAATGCTGATCAGCTATGGGAGACTACCATGGATCCAGAAACACGCACACTCATTCGAGTTACGATTGAAGATGTGGCTCGAGCTGAACGCCGTGTTACGACTTTAATGGGTGATAAAGTTGAACCTAGACGTAAGTGGATTGAGACAAATGTTGCTTTCGGTATGGAAGATGAAGATACAATATTAGATAATGAAAGATTGCATAGCTAGGGGGAAAGACGTTGGCAGAACAAGCGAAATATTTAGATTTACCATTAGAAGAAGTTATAGGCGATCGTTTTGGTCGTTACAGTAAATATATTATTCAAGATCGTGCACTGCCAGATGCTCGTGACGGAATGAAACCGGTACAACGCCGTATTTTATATGCCATGCACCAAGAGCGAAACACACATGACAAACCTTTCCGTAAATCTGCGAAGACTGTTGGTACTGTGATTGGTAATTACCATCCACACGGGGATTCATCAGTTTATGAAGCATTAGTTCGTATGAGTCAAACATGGAAAGTACGTCAAGAGTTAGTAGAGATGCATGGAAATAACGGGAGTATAGACGGTGACCCACCTGCAGCTATGCGTTACACAGAGGCTCGCTTATCTGGGATTGCGTCTGAGCTTTTGAGGGATATTGAGAAAGAAACGGTAGACTTTATACCGAATTTCGATGATACAGATTATGAACCGGTTGTGTTACCAGCAAAGTTCCCTAACTTATTAGTAAACGGTTCTACAGGGATCTCCTCTGGTTACGCAACTGAGATTCCACCTCATAACTTATCAGAAGTTATAGACACGGTGATCAAGAGAATTGAGAAACCAGACACAACAGTCGAAGATTTAATGAAGACCTTACCAGGACCTGACTTTCCTACAGGTGGAATCATTCAAGGTAAAGATGGTATTAAAAAAGCATACGAAACAGGTAAGGGTAAAATTGTGGTTCGTGGCCTGGCAGAGATTGAACCTGTTCGTGGTGGTAAAGAACAAATTGTAATTACTGAATTACCATTTGAAGTGAACAAAGCGAATCTGGTAAAAAAAATGGATGAGCTTCGAATTGAACGAAAAGTCGAAGGTATATCAGAAGTTCGCGATGAAACGGATCGTACAGGGTTACGTATTGTCATTGAATTAAAGAAGGATGCAGACAGTACGGGTGTTTTAAATTATTTATACAAAAATACGGACTTACAAATTTCGTTTAACTTTAATATGGTTGCGATTGCAAATAAAACACCTAAAATAATGAACTTGCCGCAGCTGTTAGATTCATATATATCGCACCAACGAGAAGTCGTGGAGCGTCAAACCCAATTTGACTTAAGAAAAGCTAAGGCACGAGCTCACATTGTTGAAGGCCTTATATATGCGATTTCAATTTTAGATGATGTCATAGCAACAATTCGTTCTGCAAATGATAAAAAAGACGCAAAAGATAAGTTAATGAAGAAGTATAACTTTAGTGAAAAACAAGCTGAAGCAATTGTGATGTTGCAGTTATATCGTCTGACAAATACGGATATAACAGAATTACAAGAAGAAGCTGAAGAACTACAAAAAAGAATTGCCGAATTAACTGCTATTTTAGAAGATGAGAATAAATTGTTGAACGTTATAAAAAAGGACTTAAAAACAGTTAAGAAGAATTATAAAACAGATCGCAGAACTCAAATTGAATCAGAAATCGAAGATATAAAGATTAACCTAGAAGTAATGGTACCTTCAGAAGATGTTGTTGTTTCTGTTACCAGAGAAGGTTATGTAAAACGAACAAGTATAAGATCTTATGGAGCTTCTAATATTGAAGATTTACAGATGAAAGACAATGACCGTTTGCTTCATATAATGGAAATTAACACCACAGATACATTATTATTATTTACAAATAAAGGTAATTATTTATATATACCTGTTCATGAACTTCCAGATATTAAGTGGAAAGATATGGGGCAGCACATCGCAAATATTATTCCTATAGACCGAGAGGAATCAATTATAAAAGCGATGCCAATACGTGAGTTCAATGAAGATCAATATATACTTGCTATGACTAAAAATGGCATGATTAAAAAATCAGAATTGAAAGCTCACAAAGTACAACGCTACTCTAAACCTATAACAGCAATCAAGCTTAAGGGTGATGATCAGGTTGTTAACGTCCATTTAACCAACGGATATAAGGATATTTTCTTAGCTTCGAATACTGGATATGGATTATGGTTTCATGAAGATGAATTAAAAACTGTTGGAGTGAAAACCGCTGGTGTTAAATCAATGACCTTAAAAGAAGGTGAACACATTGTTAATGGTGAAGTCTTCGATGACTTACAATCCCCATCATTATTTGTAATTACACAACGGGGTGCCTGTAAGCGAATGAACATTTCTGAATTCCAACAAAGTTCAAGAGCTAAAAGAGGTTTAATCATGTTACGAGAATTAAAACGTAACCCTCATCGTATTGTTGGTTTCCATTTAGTAAATGATGATGCCACAATTTTAATAGAAACCGAAAAAGGTAATTTAAAACAATTGCTACCATTGGAATTTAGGGAAAGTGACCGATATAGTAATGGCTCATTCGTGATTGATACGGACCAAGAAGGCGAAGTCATTAATACACAAATTGAATCTGTATACCATAAACATTTTTCTGATGAAGAAGAATAGTTTAAAAAGAGGCTGGGACATAACTAGTCAAATATAACTTAAAAATGGCATCCATCATAAAAATTAAATGATGGATGCCATTTTTTGATGAATCGATATGATGATTGAGACTTCTTTGGGTGTTCATGGCGGTGTATTTTCTTAAATTCACCGC
>NZ_SOPW01000049.1 GCF_004402015.1 Filobacillus milosensis | reverse complement strand
GTATTGGATTGCTTATACTGATAAAAATCCTGATTCAACAGCAGGCGATATAGAATTAATTAAAGAATAACTTCTTATTTAACTATTTGGGGCAATAGTTGAAGATGGCGATCTTAAAGTTGGTCATCGTTTTATTTTGCTTTATAAAATTATTAGAAAATTATGTTAAACTTGCTTTAAAAGATAAAGATTTACTAATTTTTTAATTTGAAACGGAATGACATCCCATGAGATATATATTGGACAGAAATTATGCATATGAGCTTATTGAGTGGGCATATATCCAAAACCCAGGACCGTGGTTTAAACATTCGATTAATGTCGCAAAAGCGACTGAAAATATTTTAATTGAATTAAATAAAAACGGATATGATTTTGATGTTGATTTAGGGTACAATGCCGCACTCTTACACGATATAGGTAGGTATAAAGGATTTACCAAATCAGTTATTCATTCATTTGATGGCTACATTTATTTCAAGGATATAGGCTTTACTGGTAATGCAATTGTTTGTGTTACTCATTCATTTCCTTGCATGAATGAACATATTGAAAAAGCAGCTGATTGGAGCCTTGTCCCAGAACATATGAAGTTAAAGTTAGTTGAGGTTCTAGATGCGAACA
>NZ_SOPW01000048.1 GCF_004402015.1 Filobacillus milosensis | reverse complement strand
TAAAAGACGAGAATCTTCTTGACCTTTTGGTTGGGAAAACAGTCGAGTTAGCTGTTAAGCACGATATTATCCAATCTAAATCAATTATTGTTGATGCTACACATACAAAGGCAAGATACAATCAATTGACCCCACAGGAAATACTACGTAACCGATCCAAAAAAGTTCGAAAAGAGATCTATTCAATTGATGAATCTATGAAAGAAAAATTCCCGAAAAAACCCCAATCCGACACAATTGAAGCTGAAATTAATTATACTCAAGAACTTATTAAAGTAATTGATCAAGAACCAACATTGAAAAATTATCCTAAAATAAAAGAGCCATTGAATCTTTTAAAGGAAACACTTGAAGATGATATTGAGTTCCTACAAGAATCGAATGACCCCGATGCTCGTGTGGGTCATAAATCAGCCGATTCTGCATTTTTTGGATACAAGACTCACATAGCGATGAGTTATTACGGCTGCAACAGTAACAACTGGTGAGAAAAGTGATGGAAAACAGTTAAAAACACTGATTCAAAAGAGTCAAGCAAGTGGAATAGAGGTTGAGAACATTATTGGTGACGCCGCTTATTCTGATAAAGACAATCTGAAGTATGCTGCAAAAAACAATTTGAAATTAGTTTCAAAATTAA
>NZ_SOPW01000047.1 GCF_004402015.1 Filobacillus milosensis | reverse complement strand
AATAAAAGAAGCAAATTCTTTTTTGCCATTATCGATAAAAATACAGGAGATTATATTGGTGAAATAGGGTTTATAAGAAAGAGTAAAAGTATCTTTGGGGATATAATGGAATTAGGATATTTTATAAGAGAAGTATATTGGGGGAAAGGAATTGTTACCGAGGCATCAAAAAGTATAATGAGCTACGCCTTCAATAATTGGAACACGAGAAAGGTAGTAACAGGCTGTGTAGTAGAAAATAAGGCTTCAGAAGGTATAATGAAAAAGCTTGGCATGATTAAGGAAGCCGAATTAAAAAATCATGTTGTTTTACATAATAACATCCACGATAGAGTAGAGTATCGAATACTAAAGGAAGAATGGGAAGAATTGTATAAGAACAAAAAAACGTTAGGGATAGTTAAGTTGAAGAAGAATCCCAATTAAAAAGGGGGAGTGGGATTTGAAAAAATATTTTGGTTTATTTTTTATCTTATTAGTTCTATTCGCTTGCTCAAGAGTTGGAGATGAAAACGTCAAAGAAAAACAAGACTTAACGTTTGAAGATGAAATCATTAAGGTTATGGAAGACAATCAAGCAAAAGTGGATAACATTATCGATTTTGATTTGAAAGATAATCATATAATTGTTACTTACGAGAAAGCAGGAGAAGACTTTCTATATGTTGCCATTATAAAGCAAACTAACAG
>NZ_SOPW01000046.1 GCF_004402015.1 Filobacillus milosensis | reverse complement strand
TTGCGTTTCACAAAATCTTTGAATTGTTTAAGGTAATGTTTCGGCACCTTACGCTCTGAACGTAGCTGTTTACGCTCACTACCCTTGTCGTTATCTTCGATTTGTTGATCGTACTCGTTTACTTTTTCATCTAACTGATTAACGATATTGTTGAGTTCTTCAGTGGAAAGTTCATCCGAACTTTCACGTTCAATCCCAGGTATAATTTCTTGTTCAAGTAATTCGTTATACATTTGGTTAGACTTTTCGATTAATTGGGCACTATAGTTTTCAGTAGACTTACGCCATACAAACGTAAATTTATTGGCATTCGCTTCAATTTTAGTTCCATCAATAAAAATGGCTTCTTCCTCAATCATGTTGTTTTCGACAAGTTGACAGCGAAATTGAACAAAGCAGTCACGTAATAAATCTTTGACCTGTGGGTGCACACGGAAACGATTAATGGTTCTATAACTTGGTTCATGTCCTTGTGCCAACCACATCATACGAACACTATCTTTAAGTAGCGCTTCAATCTTCCTTCCGGAAAACACAGATTGGGTATAAGCACATAGAATGATTTTCATCATCATCTTAGGGTGATAAGCGGGGCAGCCTGTACTGCGCGAAAAGCTTGAAAAAGCTTCTTCAGGCATCTGTTCAACCAAATCATTTACAGTATAGGCGATATCATTTTTGTCTAGTTTTATTTCTAAATCTAAAGGCAAAACCACTTGATTCATGTTATAATCTTTA
>NZ_SOPW01000045.1 GCF_004402015.1 Filobacillus milosensis | reverse complement strand
TTTGCATTTTATACTTCATATAAGAGTTCCTCCTAAGAATTGGTTTACTTGTCTATAATCATCTTAGCGAGGGACTCTTTTTTTATCAAACTTGAAATTTAACGCTCTACAGGAATGCTAAATGGGGCAAATATTGAACAATGAGGCTGTCGAATACGGCAGCCCTATAACTATAAAGAGCAGGAATATTGAGTATGAGAGAACTAATGGGAAAGGGGACTACGATGAAACATTTTTTAAGATTTTTAGGTGTGCTTGGTATTCTACTTATTTTAAGTAGTTGTTCGTCTAATACCGTTCAAAATCAAAAATTAAGTATTATGGAAGAATTGAAGCAAGAAATAAATAGCCAAAATATCACTATTGATAAAATTTATCACGTTGAAATTATCAGTGATGGTGTGCTTGTTCTTTATAAGAAAATGAATGAAAACATGTTAAGTGAAGCATTTTTACGACAAAAAGATAATGAATGGGAGTGGGGAATGGGTTATGGAGAGATAACTATTAAATCAGATACTGATGATTTTTTATGGCATGGAACAAATGATGAAGATACACAAGTATTTAAGATAACGGGGATTACTACTAATCCTGACATAGAAAAAATAATTACTCAAAAGCCAGATGGTACTCGTGAAAAAACTGCAAAGATAATAAATACTGGAGAAGGCTTTAAGATTTGGAATGTGTTTTATGAAAAGCCAATCAATGCACCAGTTGAATTTACTGCCTACGATGGACAAGGTAAAGAAATATTGAAAAAATAATTTGTTAAACTAAAGGGGGCGTTAGTTGTGCGAAATGTTTCTAGCTTAAACTGAGAGTGGCTACATTACTCAGGTAAAGGCTAGGCGGTTCCGATAGGAACTGAAGGATTATATCGAAGAGTCAAATGATAGAGTAACGTCTT
>NZ_SOPW01000044.1 GCF_004402015.1 Filobacillus milosensis | reverse complement strand
CTCGGTTAGAATCAATTTTCTTTCAAATACTCACTTATTCGCAGGATTTCAAGCCACTTGTCTGAACATATTGTTGAATGAAGTGGTTTACGACCGTTTCGACGAGTTTCAAGCATACTTAAATAGAGGAGATGCTATTTCACTCCATTTTTTTCCATGTATGGCACGCATTCTCCACGCTGCCCTCGGAGGCTGTCCCTCCCAAGTCTCAACGGGTCTAAGCCCTTTCATTCCTTCGTCATGCCTATCCAAGGGGTGGAGCCTAGTTTTGCTATCGCGACGGGTCGTAATGCCCTTTTGTTGAACACATCCAGTTCTCCGTGCTTTTTTGAGATCCTACGAATAAGCCAATACTCGATAATTAATGTTTTAATCCTAACGGATTAGGTAAATCACGAAACAAATATAATGTTATTAAGCTGCTTTTAGTGTTAAGGTGCTTACTTTTTTAGGGCAATAGGCTTCGTTACGTCGAGCGATCCCCACTAATATTCTTGCGAGCTTACCAATGAGTTTCATAATGGATTTCATTTTCTTCATCTTTTTCACGTTGACATTATAGGTGTGTAGTTCCTTGAATTCAGGGTTGTTCATGATCATACTCATTGTCGTGATATACAAGAAACGCCGTAACCGAGACCTTCCTCGTTTTGAGACAACAATTTGCCCTTTCCATTTCCCTGAACTAGCCTCTGATAGATGTAATCCTGCATGCCGTAAAAGTGAATTGCCATGGGAGAATCCGCTTAAATCACCTGATTCTCCTAAAATGCCAGCTAGTGAAATCTCACTAATCCCTTCAATGTCTAGTAGTTTATTGGCGTAAGTAATGTCTTTCAGTACATCAGTCACTTCTTGATCAACTCTTTCGAGTTGGACTGTTGCGAGGTCAAACTCTTCAAGTAATTGTTCAAGGTGTAGTTTATAAGCATCAGATGCTTGTTGGTTGCCAACAGATCGCTTCCCTAATTCAATGAGTGATTGAGCCTTTTTTGCCCCAGGCTGACGTTTCATAATAGTTTTCCATCCCTTAACGATATCATGCGGTTCCATCGAACGGAGGTCCGATGGAGTAGGGAATAAGCGTAGCGTTGCAATTGCTCCTTTGCCTTTAATGTCTTTAAATACTTGTCTAAGTTCAGGAAACACAACATCGACCCAACGGTTAATTTGGTTAACGGCACTCACGTGCCTTTTAACGATGAAGTCACGGTTAGCCATGAGGACGCGAAGCTTTTCAAATGCCTC
>NZ_SOPW01000043.1 GCF_004402015.1 Filobacillus milosensis | reverse complement strand
TAGAGTGACCCAATAATATGAGACAGGAAAAAACACCCCCTATGTCGTATGTAAAAGTATTCGACAATTTAGGAGGTGTTTTTCTTTATGGGTAAAAATCGATTTTATCCTGAAGAAGTGAAACAAGAAGTGATTCGTTTGAAGCTATCTGGTGAGTGGACTAATCGTGAGATTATGGAAAGGTTTGGAATAAAGAATAGAAGCCAAATCAAAACCTGGATGAGATGGCATCGTAATGATGAGAACCACAGACTGGCTCAACCAATTGGAAAACAATATACCTTCGGTAAAGGTCCTGAGGATGATAGTGAACTAGCGCAATTAAAAAGAAAGGTCACTTATTATGAAATGCGAGACGAGCTAATGGGAAAGTACCAAGAAATCGAAAGGAAGTGGTACCAGAAATTTTTGTAGAAGTTGTTGAAGCTTTTAAAGATCGATTTACGACAAAAGAAATATGCGAGTGTTTTGAAATACCTCGTTCGACATATTATCGATGGAAAAGAAGGGCAAATCAAAAAATCCCAGATTTTCATCAACTTATCATTAATACCTGTAAACAACTTTCACATCGAGTGGGGCACCGAAAAGTTAGAGAAATTTTATGGAAAGATTATCAGATTAAGAAGAACCGTAAGACAGTTCAAAAAGTGATGCAAAAATACGAAATCCAGTGTCGCGTAAAAGTAAAGCGACAAAAATATATTGCAGGAGAAAGTAAAATTATAGTTCCTAACTTATTAAAACAAGATTTTAAAGCTGAGAAACCGAATCAAAAATGGGTAACAGATATAACGTACTTACCTTACGGACCAAAGATGTTGTATTTATCAACTATTATGGATTTGTATAATAACGAAGTTATTGCTTACAAGATTAGTGACTCTCAACAGGTGGATTTTGTTTTAGAGACGCTACGTGAGGCTTGTAACGGAAGGGAGACTCATGAAGTCATCTTACACAGTGATCAGGGAGCACAATATACATCCTATGCCTTTCAGGCACTAGCAAAAGAAAACGGCATTACCACAAGCATGTCCCGCAAAGGCAATTGCTTTGATAATGCCGTCATAGAATCCTTCCATTCCTCGCTAAAGTCGGAAGAATTCGCCGCTCAATTAAGAGCGACCCTAACAACTACTATTGTAATAGAAAAAGTAATAAATTACATGTATTATTACAATTATATACGACCTTTTTCAAAATTAAATTGCCACAGCCCTGTTGAATACAGGACCGTGGCAGCATAGGTGTTTTTTCTTGTCTCATTTCCCTGGGTCAGTTCA
>NZ_SOPW01000042.1 GCF_004402015.1 Filobacillus milosensis | reverse complement strand
ATTGAGGGTTAGTATAAAAAGTGGACACACCAACTGGCGAAATGTTTACAATGGAAATAACATTTTTAAAGGACGTGTTTACAATGGGTAAAAAGCAAAATAATTATCCCAAAGAGCTAAGGAATTATGTATGTAAGATGGTGGTTGAAGATGGCAAAAAGCAAACGGATGTCAGTTATGAACTCAACATCCCTTACGATACCTTACACAAGTGGGTTGCAGCTTACAAGAAACAACTTCGTAATACTGAGAAGAACCGTCAAAATTCCTTATTAACAGCTACAGAATATCAACAGAAACTTGAAGAAGAAAAGCGTAGAAATCGAGAACTAGAAGAAGAGAATGAAATTCTAAAAAAGGCCATGCACATCTTCACGGACGAACAGGAGTAAAGTTTAAGTTCATCTATAATCATCAATCAGAACACGCCATAGTGAAGATGTGCGATGTGTTAGGTGTGTCCACGTCGGGTTTTCATGATTTTAAAAATCGCCTTGAACAAGGAGAAACGGAGCGTGAAAAGTATGATCGGGAGCTTGATCAAGCCATACAGCGGATTTTCTATGAAAGTATGGAAACCTATGGGAGCCCTCGCGTTCACCGTACTTTATTAGATGAAGGGTATAAAGTATCGGAGAAAAAAGTAGCTAATCATATGCGTGACTTAGGCTTACAGGCAAGCACACCCGTTTTATTTAAATCAACAACGAATTCAAATCATTCCTTAAGAACCTATGAGAATAAGGTGAATCAAGAGTTTGATGTAGAGGCGCCAAACCAGCTGTGGGTCACTGATATCACTTACATTCGGACGTTAGAAGGTTTTATTTACTTGAATACGATTATGGATATGTTTTCTAGAAAAATTATTAGTTACCGTATGGATGATTCAATGACCGTTGATTTAACGCTAAATACCCTCAAAGAGGCCATTGCCTTACGGCAACCAGGTAAAGAATTAGTTCATCACTCTGATCGAGGGTCTCAGTACTGTGCTCAATCTTACATTAATGTGCTTAGGGATCGAGAGATCGATATCAGTATGAGTCGGCGTGGAAACCCTTATGACAATGCATGTATGGAATCATTTTTTGGCACTTTAAAAAAAGAATATTTACACCGCTATGTATTTGAAACCAAAGAACAGGCTATGTTAGCGATACATTTTTATATGCGTTTTTATAATCGGCGAAGAAAGCACTCTGGCATCGAATACATGAGTCCAAATGTATATGAAGTGGCGTATCAAAAGACGAACGACAAATTCGCCTTCGCCGACTAATTGTTCCCCTGCCATGAAGCAATGGTTTTTTCCAAAACGATTGTTTCATGGCAGGGCCTCCAAGCGACGTTTTCAACGTCGTGCGGAAGAAAAATAGGTTCGCCAAACTAAGGGTGAAAAATGTCCATTTTATTGACAGAAGTTCA
>NZ_SOPW01000041.1 GCF_004402015.1 Filobacillus milosensis | reverse complement strand
ACCAACCGTTGAAAGTTACCGAATTGACGACAGGCTATTTTGTTTAGTTTTCAAGGTTCGAATGTCGGTCGCCTCAAAAAAGCGACTCAATCATCATAACAACTTCTCTTTTGTGTGTCAATAACATTTTTATATCTTTATTAACTGAAGAAATTGTTGGCGCCGCCTCAAAACAGCGACTTTATTAATATAACAATTTAACTATTGAATGTCAATGGTTAAATCAAAAATAATGGTGGAGCCTAGCGGGATCGAACCGCTGACCTCCTGCGTGCAAAGCAGGCGCTCTCCCAGCTGAGCTAAGGCCCCACATTAAATGGTCGGGAAGACAGGATTCGAACCTGCGACCCCTTGGTCCCAAACCAAGTGCTCTACCAAGCTGAGCTACTTCCCGTAATATGGCGCGCCCGAGAGGAGTCGAACCCCTAACCTTTTGATCCGTAGTCAAACGCTCTATCCAATTGAGCTACGGGCGCTTAGATGGTGCCGAGGGCCGGACTCGAACCGGCACGGTAGAAACCTACCGCAGGATTTTAAGTCCTGTGCGTCTGCCAATTCCGCCACCCCGGCAGGACTTATTAATGGAGCGGAAGACGGGATTCGAACCCGCGACCCCCACCTTGGCAAGGTGGTGTTCTACCACTGAACTACTTCCGCAAGTATTTAATTAATGGTGCGGGTGGAGGGAGTCGAACCCCCACGTCGTAAGACACTAGATCCTAAGTCTAGCGCGTCTGCCAATTCCGCCACACCCGCAAAGGTGGTGAGCCATGGAGGATTCGAACCTCCGACCCTCTGATTAAAAGTCAGATGCTCTACCGACTGAGCTAATGGCTCAAACAAACTTAAAAGTTTATTCTTTGAAGCTTACGCTTCTTTATTATTAATCTATTCAATAAAGTGGTGCCGGCCGAGGGACTCGAACCCCCAACCTACTGATTACAAGTCAGTTGCTCTGCCAGATTGAGCTAGGCCGGCGAATATTTAATTAAATGGTGGAGGATGGCGGGCTCGAACCACCGACCCCTTGCTTGTAAGGCAAGTGCTCTCCCAGCTGAGCTAATCCTCCATTAATTGTCCAGCGACGTCCTACTCTCACAGGGGAAACACCCCAATTACCATCGGCGCTAGAGAGCTTAACTTCTGTGTTCGGCATGGGAACAGGTGTGACCTCTCTGCTATCGTCACTGAACCGTTTTTGCTCGGTTATGTAAATCCTTCAAATTTCAAGGACAAGTAATATTATATTCACCTTGTACTAAAAATGCAAGGACTTTTTTTATTTTTTTTCGATAAAATTTAAACCAAAAATAAAGGTTAGTACCTTCAAAACTAAATACGAACGCTCGAAAGTCTGAAAAACGGGACGTCTTTTCATCTTCGAAGTTAAGTCCTCGATCGATTAGTATCCGTCAGCTTCACGTGTCACCAC
>NZ_SOPW01000040.1 GCF_004402015.1 Filobacillus milosensis | reverse complement strand
CTCGTCGAAACGGTCGTAAACCACTTCATTCAACAATATGTTCAGACAAGTGGCTTGAAATCCTGCGAATAAGTGAGTATTTGAAAGAAAATTGATTCTAACCGAGGGAGTTGAACAAGGCAGTCAGCAAATTGATCGTCTTTTTTAATTTACTGATAAATTATTGGAATATTGTGTTAACATTTATTTAGAAGACTTTGAGTTACTGGGCAGGACTGTTGAATAAAGGAGAGAGTGGTTTTTAATGAAGAAAATTTTACTTTTTTTAATAATCGGACTCGTGCTAATAGGGTGTACAAAAGATGATGCAGAAACACACAACATATCTAAAGTAGGAGAAGGTGAAGTTACTTCTTATAAAGACGTATTACTTGTGAGTGATATTAATGAAGATTTAAACGGAGATGGAAATAAAGAGCGTATTGTTTTAAGAGTATCCCCTGCACCATTTGTAACTTCAGAGAATCCAAAACAGTATGGGTGGGATGATTCTCACATTTGGCAATTATTTGTTGAAGATCATGAAGGAAATACTTACTCTTTATTTGATGACTCTGTTCAATTTTCAGCGCAAATGTATATAGTTGGCAAAGAAAATAAAGAAAAAGCAATTGTTTTTGAAATAAATGGGACCTCATTAAAATTAATAGAGTATAGGTATAATTCTGATGGTTATTTTGAAAAACGGAATATATATAAGAATAGCCCTATGATTCATAAATCATCAATATAATGTATAAAGCCCTTCTTGATAATAATGATTCTTCAACTATTTGGGGGCAATAGTTTAAGAAAACGATCAATTAAATTAACCGTTTATTCTTATGAGAAATTTTTAACGATGATTTAAAGACTGAAAAGATATAAAAAAGGGAGGGAATAGATTTATGTGGAAACCAGTTTTACTACTACAAGGTATTATTTCACTTTTTACCTTCTTGCTTTTAGTAATGGGATATTTGATTATATTTAGACCAAACCCTTTCTTTGTTATAGGTATTGATGCTTTTTTATTACCAATTCCTCTATTTTATATAAATATTGCTATTATAGTTGTCTTAATAGTTATGTTACTTATGAAAGCTGGGAGCTTTAAGTTTTCGTTAATTTTATTAATAGTGAACATTTTAAACGTCACTATAGGCTTCCAAATTATTTTTTTAACATATTCAGTTTAACATTTTAATTGAAATTTAACTAATGGGAGCTTTAGTTGAAGAAGCGAATGAAAAAGGACCACACAATTAGATATGTCTAATATGTGTGGTCCATTAATTAACATATTAATCTAAATCAATCTAATACGCTGGTGTTTATGATGGCTTGTTACTCCAAGAAACTTTAACAGCATTATCAATTGATAATCCCTCTTTAATTAAAAGGTGAGGTATAAAGTGAAATAAACCAAATTTATTTCCTTTTTGATTTTCTTCTTTATAATAATTAACCGTTTCTTTAGGAATTGAGGTTAATTCTTTAAAGTCTTCAATATGTTCAATAATAGATATTTCTTCATCATAAATGTGTTGTCCAGGTCCATTCCAGTTTTCAGGTCTATAATGATATAATGCTGACGATTTCTTATTAAGCTTATAAGCAGGAATTTTAAAAAAATGAAGATCCTTTTTTACTTCAATACCTAAATTATCTAACTCATTAAATACATGATAGGGGTGTAATGGGAGAAAATGTACTACATCATTCCATAAACAATCCAGTTTAGGAATTTTCCTTTTTAATAAATTTTCTCTTTCTCCTTGATACTTCTTAGTATACTTTTCATATAGGTTTGGATATTCATTTTTAATTTTGTTTAAGGGTATTAGATCATTACCTTGCATCTTTTGAGGTACGATGTGATAAAAATAATTAATATAAATCACTCCTTTACTTAAGTATCTTAAGTTTAAAAGAGATATAGAAAAAAATATAGTCTAAAAATTTCCAAAAATGTATGCTATAATATATGTAGTGAAAAAGAGTTGATAATCCACATATAGGGTTGTCAACTCTTTTTTCTTATTCAACAAACGGGGGCAATAGTTAAAGAAGGCGATCTACAATTTGATCGCTTTTTATTTTGTCTAATAATTTTTTGGAATATTATGTTAACATTGAACTAGAAGATTTTGTGCTAACGGGGCAGTTTAGTTGAAG